>NZ_JBHKFI010000001.1:0-594873 GCF_042263505.1 Cytobacillus sp. Hz8
CTCAAGATGAGATTTCCCATAGCGCAAGCTAGTAAGATCCCTGAAAGATGATCAGGTAGATAGGTTTGAGGTGGAAGCGTGGCGACACGTGGAGCTGACAAATACTAATCGATCGAGGACTTAACCAAATAGATTACATGGATTTCTTTCTTCTTCTTGAACATTATCTAGTTTTGAGAGAACAAACTCTCAAGTGAATACAAGTCTGGTGGCGATAGCGAGAAGGTCACACCCGTTCCCATACCGAACACGGAAGTTAAGCTTCTCAGCGCCGATGGTAGTTGGGGGCTCTCCCCCTGTGAGAGTAGGACGCCCGCCAGGCTAAAATTGGCCCCTTGGTCAAGCGGTTAAGACACCGCCCTTTCACGGCGGTAACACGGGTTCGAATCCCGTAGGGGTCACCATTTAAAGGAAGGCATGCTAAAAGCGCGACGTCCTGTCGCAACGCATGCACTAGCACGTCCTGTGCGTTGGAGGATTAGCTCAGCTGGGAGAGCATCTGCCTTACAAGCAGAGGGTCGGCGGTTCGAGCCCGTCATCCTCCACCATATAAAATATTGTTAATGTTTTTGTATTCAGATGCCGGTGTAGCTCAACTGGTAGAGCAACTGAATCGTAATCAGTAGGTTGGGGGTTCAAGTCCTCTCGCCGGCACCATATCAAATTATTTTTTAAGAGCCATTAGCTCAGTAGGTAGAGCATCTGACTTTTAATCAGAGGGTCGAAGGTTCGAGTCCTTCATGGCTCACCATTATACATTTCAAATACGCGGGTGTGGCGGAATTGGCAGACGCACCAGACTTAGGATCTGGCGCCGCAAGGCGTGGGGGTTCGACTCCCTTCACCCGCACCATTAAGCGCGCGGAAGTAGTTCAGTGGTAGAACATCACCTTGCCAAGGTGGGGGTCGCGGGTTCGAACCCCGTCTTCCGCTCCAGTTTTTAAATGATTAATTTAACTAAAATTTGCGCCCATAGCTCAATTGGATAGAGCGTCTGACTACGGATCAGAAGGTTGCGGGTTCGACTCCTACTGGGCGCGCCATTAAAAAAATATTTTTTTAGAAAATCTTTATTATTGGGGGCTTAGCTCAGCTGGGAGAGCGCCTGCTTTGCACGCAGGAGGTCAGCGGTTCGATCCCGCTAGTCTCCACCATTCATTATATTAATAAATATGGCGGCGTAGCTCAGCTGGCTAGAGCGTACGGTTCATACCCGTGAGGTCGGGGGTTCGATCCCCTCTGCCGCTACTATTATTATATATATTTGGAGGAATACCCAAGTCTGGCTGAAGGGATCGGTCTTGAAAACCGACAGGCGGGTTAAACCGCGCGGGGGTTCGAATCCCTCTTCCTCCGCCATCATATAATTTAACAATGCTTAATGGCTCAGTAGCTCCAGTCGGTAGAGCACGACCGAGTAAGCTGCGAAGCAAAGGCATCAGCACACAAAACGAAAGGCTTCTTGAATAAACTTCCTGAGTTTTGGGTGAAGGACGAAGTGGAATTAACTGTAGGTGAATATTTTTATATGGCTCAGTAGCTCAGTCGGTAGAGCAAAGGACTGAAAATCCTTGTGTCGGCGGTTCGATTCCGTCCTGAGCCATCTTTTTTATTTGGAGGGGTAGCGAAGTGGCTAAACGCGGCGGACTGTAAATCCGCTCCCTTGGGTTCGGCGGTTCGAATCCGTCCCCCTCCACCACTATTTGCTTCTGACTATGAGAGTTGGAAAATAATGGCGGTCGTGGCGAAGTGGTTAACGCATCGGATTGTGGCTCCGACACTCGTGGGTTCGATTCCCATCGATCGCCCCATTATATTTAAGAGCGAAAATCCTAATAGAATTGTCACTGTTCTGCGGGTGTAGTTTAGTGGTAAAACCACAGCCTTCCAAGCTGTTGTCGTGGGTTCGATTCCCATCACCCGCTTTCCATATGGGCCTATAGCTCAGCTGGTTAGAGCGCACGCCTGATAAGCGTGAGGTCGATGGTTCAAGTCCATTTAGGCCCATTTTCTTTTAGAAATACTTTGCTTTTTAGAAAATGATTATGTATAATTGTTTTTTGTGATATTTTGAAAGAGTATTCCGCAGTAGCTCAGTGGTAGAGCAACGAGCATCTCTCCAATGAATATACTTCGAGTTGTACTCATCGAGCCGCTACTTGGATAAGCTTCCTGAGATGAGGACATTCGGCAAAGCTTTCCGAGTTTTAGGAACGAAAACTTATTATTCCGCAGTAGCTCAGTGGTAGAGCATTCGGCTGTTAACCGAACGGTCGTAGGTTCGAATCCTACCTGCGGAGCCATTTTATTAAAAAGATAAAACCAAGCTTTCGTTATTTTTGATTAGCTTGTTTTTTTGATTTAATTAAATTCCTCGATATTCTTGAATACTTTGACTAATTCTTCCTGTGCCATAGCAATGAGTACAGGTTTTTTTAATTATAAGATATTTTTTTATATAACCTACTCCATTACACTTATAGCATAATCCAATTATTTTCATTGTTATTCATCTCCTCCAAAACAAACTCATTAACAGTATGAATTAGAAAAGGAATTATTATACAAAAAATAGAAAAGGATCAAATGAATGTTTTAGGCCAAAAGACTTTAATATTCTCCAAAAATCGACAAAAAGCAGGAATATTCTTCGATTATAAAAAGGATTTTGGCCCTCTAATCTCGAAATTTAATGAATAAGGAATTCCAACCTAAAATCCTTATTATTTCATTCTTTGATGTTGTCATTGTTCCAGATTGCGTATGAAAAGTTCATTATCTGTTAGGAGTTGAGCATCTATGGAGAATAATTTAAAAGTGATTATCTGTGATGATTCCATGCTAATTCGGAAAAAGTTTATTGGCCTCTTAGAAAAATGTAAGTGTAAAGAGATTTTAGAAGCAGTTAATGGTCAAGTAGTGATTGAATTAGTTAAGGAACATCGTCCGGATCTTGTTTTCTTGGATATTGTTATGCCTGATAAGGATGGAATGGAAGCCTTGAAGGAAATTATGGAATTTGATTCAAATATCAAGGTTGTGATGGCCTCATCAGCCGGAACAAAGGATCACTTAAAGAGATCTTTACAGCTTGGAGCATATGATTTTATACAGAAGCCAGTCTCTCTCGATGCTGTTGCAAGCATCATTGAAAAGATATTAAAAGAAAGAGAGGAGACTGCACATGTTTAGTCAATATTTTGGTCATTATCTATTAAACAGTGGATTAATAACAGCCGAGCAGCTTAAAGAAGCTTTAGAGAAGCAAGGGACCACTCATGTCAAAATTGGTGTCATGGCTGTTGATGAAGGTTATATGACTGCCTCGCAGGTTGAAGAGGTTCATGAAAAGCAAAGACAAATGGATAAACGCTTTGGCGAGATCGCAGTTGAATTGGGGTATTTGACGGATGAACAAGTAAATCAAATGCTATCTGCGCAAAAGCAGGATCATTTATTATTAGCTCAGGCACTTGTTGATCAAGGTTTCATGACTATTGAACAATATTCGAGTGCACTTTCTGATTATAAAGTCAAACACAGTTTAACAGATGATAAATTTGAAGCAATCAAAAGTGGGGATATTGAAGCACTGGTTGAGAATTCTATTAATATAATGGATTTAGGAAATAAGGACTATATTATTCAATACATCTCCTTGTTTGCTAAAAATATAATTCGTTTTATAGATAATCAAGTTTACTTAGAAGTGCATGGATTAGATCAACCATTTAATTATGATTGGGTTGTTCATCAAGATATAGTAGGAGAAAAGACTCTTTATACTGCAATAGCGGCTAATGAAGATGTATTTCTTGAAATTGCTTCTGCATATGCAGAAGAACAATTAACTGAAATAGATGAGCTGGCAAAGGCATCCGTCAGTGAGTTTTTGAATTTACATAATGGTATCTTCCTTGTCAATATGTCGAATCAAGGATGTGAGTTAGAAATGAAGCCGCAACAGGTGACTCATCATTCAGAGATTCAAGGTGAAGCAACGAGTTATATTCTAAAAGTGCAAACAACAAAGGGAACTTTTTCTTTGCTTCTTTCCCAAAATCTTGAGAAAATCCATATTCATTCAATAGATGATTCTCAAGCTTTCGCTTAAATCCATAGGAAATGTGAAAATCGAGTTGTTTTAAAAGCGTTGTTGAATTTATTTCAGCAACGCTTTTCTTTTTTTCTTAAATCACATGAAAGGTACTCATTCAATGGGAAAAATAGCGGTAAAAATAATTGGGGATTTTTTGTTGATTTTTGCATGACGTTGTAGCATAATTTGAATATGAACATATACTCATATAGAACTGTTATAAAAGACAATGATGATTTAAAGGATAAAGTATGAGAGGGAAAGGAGAGAATTAAGATGGGTCATGATCATAATCACGAACATCATCATCATAGTCCTGTAAATTATGGGTTTGCATTTGGATTTGGGATTATATTAAATATTTTATTTATTATTGTTGAAGTGGTCTATGGTATCGTAGGAGATTCTTTAGCATTGCTGGCTGATGCTGGTCATAATTTAAGTGATGTATTAGGATTATTAATTGCATGGATTGCTGTATGGTTAGGAAAGAAAGCTCCCACTTCAAAGCGGACATATGGATTTAAGAAGAGTTCTATCCTAGCCGCATTATTTAATGCTGTTTTTCTACTAGTAGCTATTGGGGCAATAGCTTGGGAAGCCATTCAAAGGTTTTCATCTCCTTCTCCGGTTGAAGGAGGAATCATTATATCCGTAGCTTTGGTTGGTATCGTCATTAATTCGATTACCGCTTTGTTATTTATGAAAGGGAGTAAAGATGATCTAAATATTCGAGGCGCCTTTTTACATATGGTTGCCGACGCAGTCGTTTCATTGGGAGTTGTGATTTCAGGTTTTATTGTACTCTGGACAGGGTGGAATTGGATGGATCCTTTAATGAGCTTAGTCATTGTGATTGTGATATTTATTGGAACGTGGGGATTATTACGTGAATCCATTAATTTATCTTTAGACGCTGTTCCAAATGGTATTGATGTTAATCAAATTCAGCAGTACCTGAAAGATATCCCTACTGTGGTAGACGTTCATGATTTACATGTTTGGGGAATGAGTACGACGGAGCCGGCTTTAACGGTCCATCTTATTCGTTCAGACATTACTGATAATGATGTTCTCCTTCAAAAAATAAGTATGGAGCTACATGATCGTTTTGGAATTGAACATACCACAATCCAAATTGAGAAGGGGACTTATGATTGCTTACAGGCTCCGATCGGTTCAATTTAAACTAAAATAGATTTAATTATAAAGTGAAACTTCCATCAGTGGGGGTTTTCGACGCACAGGACGTGAAGTGTGCAGACTTATGTGTTGACGTCGCGCTTTTAGTCTGCCATTCATCCCCCACTTGATGGTTAGCCACGCAGAGCCTGATTGATTTTTCTAAGGGCTGAAGCCCAAAGAAAAATCTTATTTCACTTATCACGCTCAAGGGACGCCACATCCTGTGGCTTCGCCTGACTAGGACCTTAATCCCTCGTCGGACCTTTATGGACAGTTGATCTCCCACTTATCTTCTTCGTATTCTCAGAATCTTGAAGGGGAGTCAAAATGTCCGTTAAGAGTGGGATAAAATAGACCACAGCAATTTTATATCCTGTGGTCTATTTATTATTTATTTCTTAATGTTGGTTTGAAGACTGCGGCGTTGGAGCAATCCCATCAAGAATTTTTTTCATTTCCTCGTGAAATTGATTGTGGTCAATATCTAGATCATCTACGATATCATGTAGAGATTGACCTTGTTTTTTCAATTTGACAATCTCTTCTAAATCTTTGCCACTCAGTTTAGAAATGGCAGCACCGGCAACAAGGAATCGAAGTGAGATGTCATCCTTGATGTAAGCCTGAAATTGCTCAGGTTGCTTATTTGTATATTTAGCTAATGATTGAACAATAGCTTCTTTGTTTTTTACAAAAAATTGGCAGTTCATTTGTCTCATTCTCTTAAATTCTTCTAAATTGACCCCGAAATGCTTTGCAGTAACATCCCATGATTTTTTATTTTTTTTATAAAAGGACAAAACATCCTCAATCTCTTTATTGGCCTTTTTGGCAATATGTAATGCGATAAATATGTCTTTTTTGGTGTAGCCTTCTTCCATGAGGTCCTCTACTGTATCAGGATCGATGAGCTGCATATGATGATGTTGGTGCTGGCCAGTATTGGCATCTCCTTCAGGATTTATGGTTTCTTTTGCGGCCTGGCTGCTATTGGCTAAGCAGAAAAAGCAAAGGGTAAATAAACTTGCTATTAAAAATTTCTTCTTCATGAATGTCTCTCCTTTTAAAAGATGTTGTACAATTGATAGCATTTCCAAAAAATGTGAAAAATAATGACCAAATGAAGAAGTTTTATGAAAAATAAAAAAGCTGACGAGAAAGTCAGCTTTTTTAAGAAAGTGCTTCAGATTTTGTAAATGGTACTTGTTGAACGGTCTGTTCCATTTCTTGATTTTGGGAAACCTCGATATACTTAATATGATGTTCTTCCATTTCAACAATTTTGAACGTGTATTGATTAAAGTAAATAGTGTCGCCTTCTTTAACTTCATAGTTTTCTGTCAAAATCCAGCCGCCAATTGTATCCACATCTTCATCATCAATATTAAGACCAAGTAAATCATTTACTTCTGTCACTAAAACTTTTGAATCGATGATATAATGATTTTCTTTTATTTTTTGAATCATAGGGACTTCATCGGCATCAAACTCATCGCGTATTTCTCCAACGATTTCTTCAATAATGTCTTCAACTGTGACCAGACCAGAAGTGCCACCATATTCATCCATTAATATGGCCATATGAATTCGTTCCTTTTGCATTTTGACAAGCAAGTCATGGATAGGAATGGAATCAATTACACGAATAATTGGCCTTGTATAGGTTTCAAGAGTTAAGGAAGATAAATGTTTATTCTTAATTAACTCGGTTAAGATTTCTTTAATATTTACCATACCAATAATATGGTCTTTATCGCCATCAATGATTGGGTAACGAGTAAATTTTTCCTCTTGAACAGCTTGCAGAAACGTTTCAATGGTATCATTTTTTGATAAAGAAACCATTTCTGTTCTTGGTACCATAATTTCCTTTGCAATACGATCATCAAAGTCAAAGATTTTGTTAACGTATCGAAACTCTGATTGATTAATTTCACCACTTTTATAACTTTCCGAAAGAATCATGCGCAATTCTTCTTCTGAGTGGGCAATGTCATTTTCAGACGCTGGTTTAAGTCCAAAGATACTTGATGTTAAGCGTGCTGAACCATTTAGTACCCAAATAAATGGGAACATAACCTTATAAAATAAAATTAAAGGTTTTGAGGCAATTAAAGTTATGGTTTCTGCTTTTTGAATTGCTAATGTTTTTGGAGCCAGTTCTCCAACCACTACATGAATAAAGGTAATCAATGAGAAGGCAATCACAAGGGAAATGACACCTGCAATCGCTTCTGGTATATGCATTTGGAGAAATAAGGGTTCGAGAATCTCTTCAACCGTAGGCTCCCCTAACCACCCAATGCCTAATGCCGTAACGGTAATACCAAGTTGGCAGGCGGATAAGTATTCATCCAAGCTAGTGATTACCTTTTTAGCGGCTACCGCACTCTTGTTTCCTTCTTCAATCAACTGATCAATTCTTGTGCTTCTTACTCTAATAATCGCAAATTCAGAAGCTACAAAAAATGCGGTTAAAGCAATCAAAATGGCAATGATAACCAAGTTTAATATGTCCAAATAAATTTCCTTATCTCGCAATTAAACGAGTAAGGAGTCACCTCCTGATTTTTTCCAAAATAAATTTTGCTAGCTAGAAATTTTCAATAAAGATTTTAATAAAGCAGCACCCTCAGAAGATAACTTTTGCTTTTGCTCATCATCCAATTTTTCAAGGATAGGGACGAGAACGGAAATATCATTTTCTAGCTGTTTCATCTGTTGGGTGACAGTCCTAATTTGTTTTTCCATTTGCCCTTTATGAAGATTTGAAGCTTTCTTTAATTCTAGTTTTCTCTTAATCTCATCAAGTGGAATATGCATTTTTTTGCATTCACTAATAAAATATAAGTCAACTAATGCATCTTCAGAGTAGATTCGATAATTTGCCTCGGAACGGTCAGGAATTAAAAGACCGAGACTGGTATAATAATCGATTGTTCTCTTGGATACATTTGCCCTATTTGCTAGTTCGCCGATACGATAGACAGCCCCATCATACCACCTCAACTTATCATAAAAAATTTGTATCAATTCATTTTGTGTAATAATTTTATACAAAATGATTCGTCTTCCTTCGATAAATCACTATATTTTTAAGAAAAATATGCGTATTGGAAGTTATATTTCATTATACAGGATATCAAACCGTACAGTCAAACGTGATCGTTTTTATTTGGTAGAAGTTGTAAAATAGGAAGTTCGTTTGCGGCTAATATTCTTAGTCTGAGCTTCTGTTCGTTCATTGAGTAATTTTCTATATTTTATGTAAAAAAATACCTTATATGAATTATTATGCTTTAAATAATTAGAAATTTCAAATAATTCATGCCGCAAAAAAGCTGCAGGGAAGTGTGCAGCTCATTTTTTAAAATTAATCAGCATGATTTTCAATTAATTGTTCTTGTTTCTCCTTTTTTGCAGGATTCTTTTTCACTTCTATATACATGATGTGGTGTCCTTCAATTTCTTTGACAATAAAATTGTATCCTTCAGCCTCGATGATTTCACCTTGAAGGAGGTCAAATTTCTGCGTTAATAACCAACCGCCAATTGTGTCAACTTCCTCATCATCAAGATTGGTACCTAATAGATCATTTACTTCTGAAATTAATACCTTTGCATCTAAGATGTAGTGATCTTGGCTAATCTTTTGGATAAGCGGTAATTCATCGGTATCAAATTCATCACGTATTTCCCCAACAATTTCCTCTAAAATATCTTCAACGGTGACTAGCCCTGCAGTGCCGCCGTATTCGTCAGATAATATCGCCATATGGGCACGGTCTCTTTGTAGCATAACGAGTAAGTCGTGAATCGGAATGGATTCTATGACATGAAGGACTGGTTTAATATAGTTTTTCAATGGGTGCTCGTCTACGCATTTATTTTGAATGCAATCGGTGAGAATTTCTTTAATATTAATTATTCCGATAATATTATCTTTATCGCCATCGGTTACTGGATAGCGTGTGTATTTTTCCTCTTGAACCATTGCTAGAATTTCACTCATAGTTGCATCAACCGATAGACTAATCATTTCGGTCCGAGGTACCATAATTTCCTTTGCAATACGGTCATCAAATTCAAAGATTTTATTCACGTATTTATATTCATAAGGGTTGATTTCTCCACTTTTCACGCTTTCTGAGAGGATAATTCTTAGTTCTTCCTCTGAGTGGGCAATCTCATTCTCTGAAGCTGGTTTTAAACCAAATAAACTTGTGATAAATCGGGAAGAATGGTTTAGAATCCAAATAAAAGGGAACATGATTTTGCTAAAAACAATCAGTGGTTTTGCAAAATGGAGTGTAATCCATTCAGCCTTTTGAATCGCAAAGGTTTTAGGTGACAATTCTCCAATTACTACATTTAAAAAGGTTATAATCGAAAAGGCAATAATAAAAGATAATACTTGACTAATTGATGGTTGAAGATGAATTTTCTCGAATAACGGATCAAGAAGATCCTGCACTGTTGGCTCTCCAAGCCATCCAAGACCTAATGATGCAATAGTTATGCCCAATTGACAAGCTGATAAATAGGCATCTAAGTTTGACGTTACTTTCTTGGCCGCTTGAGCTTGTATGTTTCCTTCACCAATCAGTTGATCAATCCTTGTGGTGCGTACTTTGACGATAGCGAATTCAGATGCAACAAAAAAAGAAGTAAAAGCAATTAATAAGATAAGTAGTATAACGTTAAATAAAGCCATTATTTTGTCCTTACAACAAGTAAGGGATTCACCCCCTGAAGAATACGGTTATATGTACTTTTCCCTTATTATTTAATTTTACAATTATAAACAAAAGCTGACAAATTGTTTTATGCCTAAATCATGACATTAAGGGGAATTTAGCGAATCACTTTCGGGATAAGGGGTAGTAGATGAATGGAAATGGATAACTATTTATTTCTTCCATTCATGAGCGAGCATGCTATAAACAATGAGATTATGGAATCGATTATTCAATCTCTCTCCTTCTCTAAGGATTCCTTCTCTAATAAAACCGATTTTTTCAGGAATCGCACGGCTCTTCCAATTATGCTCCCCACAACTTATTTCAATGCGATGGAGCTTTAATTCATGAAAGGTATAATGGATGAGGGCAAAGGTACTTCTAACCATAATGCCATTTCCTTGAAAACCCTCTCCAAGGAAATAACCAATACTAGTTTGGTAATTAAACCAATCGATATGGTTTAGACTAATGCAGCCAACTAGAATATTTTTGTAACGAATCCCCAGATTTAAGCTGCTATACTCTGCAAATTGCTGGAGCCAATGATGGATAATTTGTTTATAATGCTCTGGAGATGAAATGCTGTCTACCCATGGAAGCCATTTGCGTAAATGCTGTCGATTGGAGTCTACGAGGTAAAACAACTCTTCTGCATGGTGAGGCTGCAGTAACTGAAGTTCAATATCGTGATCAACTCTTAATGTAAACACATAAACACAATCCTCTCAAAAACTGTATTTGTGTTTATGTATATGGAACCGAATGAATTGAGTTGACAAAAATTTAGGCATTTTCTTTAATCTGATAGGGTTCAATATGGATAAATGCCCTGCTGACTTTGTGTTCCTTTAATAGACGCTCTTCAATTTTTTCTGTAATCGCATGGCTTTCCACAACATTAAGTGTAGGATTGACGGTAATGGTTGCTTCAATTAATATTTGACTGCCATGCATTCTTCCTTTTAATTCTGTAATTTTGATAACCCCTGGTGTTGATGCAATGGTTTCATGAATACTTGATAATAAATTCGTGTCAAAGCCATCGGAAAGGGAGTAAGAAGATTCCTTGAAGATGTCCCAACCTGTTTTACAAATGAGAAGACCAACAATGACAGCAATGAGAATATCAAGCCAATCAATTCCCCAGTTAGTTCCCATAATTCCTATAAAAGCTCCCATGCTTACAAATGCATCTGAACGGTTATCGTAGGCAACGGCTTTTAAAGAAGCACTATTTATTTTTTTGGATAGCTTAAGGTTATAGTGAGATACACTGTACATGATGATGGCACAGCCTAATGCAGTAAAGCCAGCAAGCCAATCTGGGTTGGTAACACTAGATTTGAAAAATGTCTGGATCCCGTTAATGATAACTTGAATTCCAACAGTAAACATTATAAACGCTGCAATTAAGGAAGAAATCGTCTCCGCACGAGAATGACCGTATAAATGGTTGTGATCGGGTGGTTTTCTAGAAATTTTTAAACCAATTAAAATGGCGATGGAGGAAAGAATATCAGTTGAATTATTCAATCCATCTGCCCATAGTCCTTCTGAATCTCCAATCTTTCCAATTGTTAGTTTAAGAATAGATAATAAGATGTATGTGAATAGGCTTAACCATACTCCTTTATCAGCTTGAATTGATTTCTGCACTCTGTTCATAAATGAAACCCCCAATATCTTGTCCACCCATTTAAACCTTATCAAATCAAGGTTGTGTGAGTCTACAGCAAAATTGTCGCATAGAGGAAGTACTATTTCCTTTAGGTAATTTTTTTGGATAAAGGAAAAATAATGAAGCTATGAGGTATGTCACGGCAAATCTTAATAATTTGTGAATAATAAAGGAGAATCATTCTCAATTAGTTGTATTTTAGGTATAATTGGTTTTGTAAAGATAGTGAAAGAAAAATCCAATCTAATGTCGGGTGAGATTTATGTTAAGTCAATTGAAAAAAGGTGTAAAAGCGAGAATCAAAAATATATCAGAAATAGATGCATTGGTTCGCAGAAGATTATTAGACCTAGGGATTACGGAAGGTTCTGAGGTTTGTGTAAAATGCGCAATGCCCTTTGGAGGTCCTTTTATGATTGAATCCTATGGACAATGTATTGGAATTAGAAGAAAAGAAGCGAGCCGAATTGAGGTGGAAAAATTGTGATGGAAATAGCACTACTGGGGAATCCGAACACAGGGAAAACATCACTGTTTAACAATCTAACAGGTTCTTATGAATATGTCGGAAACTGGAGTGGTGTGACAGTTGAGAAAAAGGTTGGTGTTTTTAAAAATAAACAAGATTACTTGATTGATTTACCGGGAATATACTCATTAAATCCTCTATCAAGGGATGAAGGAGTTGTGACAAACTTTTTTCTCACTGAATCCTTTGATAAATTATTAAATATTATTGATGCCTCTCAGCTTGAGCGAAATCTGCATTTGACCATTCAATTGCTCGAGTACGGAAAACCAGTAGTAATTGGCTTAAATATGGTGGATGTTGCAAAAAATCGTGGCATACAGGTGAGTCCAGAGGAGCTATCTAAGGCTCTCGGCGTACCTGTTTCAGCAGTTGTTGCAAGAAATGGAAAGGGTTGTGACAAACTTTCAGATTTAATTGTTAAGGAACAAACGAGCAATCCTAAAGTCAACTTAATCGATTACGGCAGAGAGATTGAACAAGCTATTGATAAGCTCACTGAACTTTTACAAGGCAAAACAGAGCATTCCACTAGATGGTTAGCTCTTCAGTTTTTAGAGGGGAATCAATATGTCAAAAGATATTTAAGTCAGTTAATTGATCCAGATTTACTTGCAGATTTAGTCCAAGCAGTTGAGCAATCTGTTAAAAAGGCATATGGAGTCAAATCTTTAGATCAATATATATATCAAAAAAGAAAAGAATTTATCAGTCGCATTGTCTTTGCAGCCACTGAAAGAAAAGCAAAAAAGGTTGTTCCTTTATCTGAGAGAATTGATGCAATTGTAACAAATAAAATTATAGGAATTCCTATTTTTTTAGGGTTAATGTATGTCATGTTTGAGTTAACGTTTGATTGGCTTGGATTTCCATTATCGGATGCATTAGATGGTTTTATCTCGGGTCCGTTAACTTCAGGAATAGAAAGTGTATTAGCCCATTTAGGCGCCTCTACATTTATCCATGACTTAATTATTGATGGAATTGTTGCAGGGGTAGGCGGGGTTATAGTCTTTGTACCGCAGATTATAATTTTATTCTTCTTTATCTCTGTGTTAGAGGATTCGGGTTATATGGCACGGGTTGCGCTTGTGATGGACCGAATTATGGAGTCAGTTGGACTTAATGGAAAAGCATTCATCCCTATGATCATTGGCTTTGGCTGTAATGTCCCTGGAGTTATGGCAGCGAGAACGATTGAAACACCGAAAGAAAGATTGTTAACGATATTGCTAACCCCATTAATGTCCTGTTCTGCACGGTTACCGGTATACGCACTGTTTGTCGGAGCCTTTTTTGATGGCTACAAGGCTTTGATTGTTTTATCGCTTTATGTGCTTGGAGTAGTCGTTGCATTGCTGTTAGCCAAAATTTTCTCTTCCACTATTTTAAAGGGAGAAACATCCTTATTTGTTATTGAACTTCCTCCATATCGATTGCCACAGGCACAAGCTTTATGGAGAAGTACTTGGGATAAAGGAAAAGGATTTCTTCGCAAGGCGGGAACATTTATTTTTGCCGGATCTGCTTTTATTTGGTTATTAACTTATGCGGGACCAAGCGGTTTGAATGTTCCAATGGATAAAAGCTTTTTAGCTGTTATTGGTGGGATTGTCGCTCCGATTTTAGGCCCAATCGGTTTTGGAACATGGCAAGCAGGTTCTTCATTAATCACTGGTTTCTTAGCGAAAGAAGTCATTATTTCAACGATGAATATAATATATTTTGTACCTGACCAAGCAAGTCTTCAAGGAATTATGGCGAATTTCTATACGCCACTTTCCGCTTTTAGTTTTATGGCATTTATCCTATTATATATTCCTTGTTTAGCAACTGTGGCTACCATCTATAAAGAAACTGGGTCAAAAAAGTGGACATTCTTTTCAATGGGATATGCACTATGTATAGCTTACTTTATTGCCCTAATCATATATCAAGGTGGAAAACTTCTAGGGTTTTCTTAAAAATAAGAGGTGTGAGAACATGATTATTAATATACTAATTGGCTGTGCTATATTCGGATACGCCGGATGGGCATTGTTTAAATTTATCAAACGTTCAAAGCAAGGAAAATGTGCTGCTTGTTCAGTAAAGGACTCATGTAATCGTTGTGAGCCTGTAAAAAAATAGACAATTTGAGGAGACTCCTCAAAGGTGGTTATTCACTTTGTTGATGTTTTGGCAAGCAAGGAAAAATGTCACAAAAAATTCACTTATTTGGCATAAAACTTTCGAATTTTGTCCAAAGAAAATGGTCGGATTGTGATAATTTAAAAATAATCATTGTTTTTCAAGGGGGAGAAGCAAACATGGATCAGTTTACTATTACTTTAGCTATTGCAAGCATCATGGTGCTTGGATATTATATCGGATGTGCAATTGCTGGTAAGTCACAATCATAAAAATTCTTTTGCTGCTTGTCTTTAGTCAAGCAGCTTTTTTTTAACCATTGAAGGGGCTGACAATATGTCAGCCCCAAGCCATTTTCATATATAGTTATTTAATCTAAAAGCAATAAATTATTTAAAGCTTCCACCAAGTGATTGTTCAGCCATTTGAACTAAACGTTTTGTAATTTCTCCACCAACAGATCCATTTGCACGAGATGTAGTATCTGCTCCAAGATTTACTCCGAATTCGCTAGCAATTTCATACTTCATTTGATCTATTGCTTGAGATACTCCTGGTACTAATAATTGGTTTGAAGAATTGTTGTTTGCCATGTTGATGAGCACTCTCCTTCATTAGTTTTGTGGACTATTTTGGAATTGAACCAAATTGATTTAGAAAATCAAGCAACAAGCATAGTCCTTGTTAAAATGGGGCTGTGGTTGGGTTAGCCGGGCTTGCACCGGCAAGGTAACGATTGACCTTCCACTTGGAGTAACCCAATGCAGTTTGTTAAGTAAAGTTTGTTTATGTAATCATTATTATGGTGGATTTTTGAGAGTTTATTCGTGAAAATGTGCGAGGTAAATATTACCTTATGAAAACAATTAAATTTCGCTGTACATAGAGTTTGAAATAAGACATAAACTAATGGATGTACTTAATATAAAGGTTTATGGAGAGGTTATTTGCATGGGAATTTGTCCTGTATGTAATGGATTTCAGCAGATAAAGGAATACTGCCCAGCTTGTGGTTCTATATTAGAGGATTCCGGAAGAATCATGGATTTTTATGATGATTATAGCCCTTATATGCCTATTGATCAGTTGAAATTAGAAGATGGTTACCCAAGAGATTATGTTCAAAAGGAATGCCCGCATTCTTTAACATGTCCGTCTTGTGAATACAATAGGGTCATATTTATAAAAGAATAAAGGAAAAGGAATCCCCAAATGAATGGAGATTCCTTTTAACTATTCATTGATATTTATTTAATTCTTTTTTCTGTTTGAGAATCAAAGAAATGGCACTTGTTCATGTCAATTGCTAATTCAATTTTTACTCCATGTCTGATATCTGAACGAGAATCAATACGTGCAACGAAATTATGTCCTTCAAGGCTTGAATAGATCATCGTTTCTGCACCTGTTAACTCAGAAACCTCGACCGTTACATTAATTTTTGATCCGTGTGACGCGTCGATGAAAACCGGTTCATCATGAATATCTTCTGGACGAATTCCAAAGGTAACTTCTTTTCCAATATAACCTTGATCACGTAATGCGATCATTTTTCCTTCTGGAATGGCAATCGTTGTGTTACCAATAATAAATTTCCCATCTTGGACAGTGCCTTTAAAGAAGTTCATAGCTGGTGAACCTATAAAACCACCAACAAATACATTTTCTGGATTTTCATACACATCTTTAGGTGAGCCAACTTGTTGAATGACACCATCCTTCATAACGACAATTCTGGTAGCCATCGTCATCGCTTCTGTTTGGTCATGGGTTACATAGATGGTTGTTGTTTGAAGTCGATGATGGAGCTTAGCGATTTCAGCACGCATTTGTACACGAAGCTTGGCATCAAGATTAGATAAAGGTTCGTCCATTAAGAATACTTTTGCATCACGTACAATGGCACGTCCTAAAGCTACACGTTGACGTTGGCCCCCTGATAGCGCTTTCGGTTTGCGGTTTAAATATTCTTCTAATCCAAGAATTTGAGCTGCCTCTTTTACACGACGGTCAATTTCTTTTTTATCAAATTTTCGAAGTTTTAATCCAAATGCCATATTATCATATACAGTCATATGAGGATATAAAGCATAGTTTTGGAATACCATTGCAATATCGCGATCTTTTGGTGCGACATCGTTCACACGTTTTCCATCAATATAAAAATCTCCTTTAGAGATTTCTTCTAATCCCGCAATCATACGTAAGGTTGTTGATTTCCCACAACCAGAAGGTCCAACAAATACAATAAATTCCTTGTCAGCGATATTAAGATTAAAGTCTTCAACAGCAGTAACCTTATTATCATAAATTTTGTAAATATGATCTAGTTTTAATTCAGCCATTGTAGCTACCTCCTAAGATTTGCATTGTTGTTGATTGATTCCATCATATCCGATATTTCAGAATTTTGTTAGGTAAAAGATGCACAAAAATGGCAGCTTCCTTGTTGTGCAGTTTGCCTTAATTCGTTGATTGCTCAAATGCAAGACAGGCAAAATAAACGGTTACAGCACTATTGAAGTCTTTTAAATGGATTCCAGTTCTTTCTGAGAATTTATCAAGTCTGTATTGCAATGTATTCCGGTGTATATAGAGCTTTTTGGCTGTCATCGATGCATTCATATTATTTTCTAAAAAGATTTTGATTGTTACAAATAAATCTGGGCCATCCTTGAAAATTTCCGCAATATTTGCAAACAATACATGATGCAAATCCTCTGGAATATGGGAAGTGAGAATTTGAGGAAAAATCTTTTCAAAGGTAAAGACTCGTTCCTGAGGAGAGAGTGTAAGTGCATAATTAAAAAAGGCTCGTTCTTTTAGAAAAACATTGGAAAACTTTTTGGAACATAAGGAATTCTTTCCAACGTAAAGAAATACATTTATAAATAAGTCTGTTTCTATTGTTTTACTGATAGAAAATAATTCTTCCTCATTTAGCTGGTCTTTTTGCTCCTTATCAATGATGTACATTCGATTTTTATTTTCCCAAAAAATAATGATATCATCGGAAAAGAAGCCTTTAAGGGCGCTTTCTGTATTTTCGTTATCGATTTCTTTTCCGCTAAATTGTAATTGGAGGACACGATAACGATGTCCCTTGGAAACAGCAGGAACTTCTCCATGTTTGAATAAGAATTCAAACCATCCTGTGTCTTTATGGCTCTTGGGGATGGATTCATGGAAAACAAGAAAAGATTTTAAGAGAGCAAATTCCTTGCTGTCTATATCTTGGGAAGGAATACCCAACCAGACTTCATGGTTCTGATTTTCACAAAACCATAAATAGCTTTCAGAGAATAGAATAGAGGATTTATGATCCATTAAAATCGAATTGGGATATAGTTGTTGAATTTTTGTTAGCATAGTCAAAACTCCAATAATTAAATTTATATGTATCATTATAACAATTTCCTCCTTCTAACAAGAAAGAAAACTATTTTTGCCTTCCTGATTTCTAGTGTTCATCCAAAATGAAAGAGAAGGTATCTTCCCTTCTCTTAGGTCGAATTTAATCAAATTTTGATAGATGAAAAAATAGGCGTCTAAGCTTTTCAAGTCTGTTTGCTTCGATATCCATTTCATCAAAGCTCATCGGTTTTGAATTCACTTCATAGAGTACATATTTTCCTTCTGGGGTGAGCCCCGCATCGATGGAAAATTCACCAAAAAAACCGAGTTTTTCAGATAAATATGTCCCCAGTTCTTTCACGATGAATTCGATAAACTCGTCATGTTCCTTTGTTTTAAGCTGCTCATAAGGAATCATTTCCCCACCATTAGGAATATGGGTCGTAATTTCCTGCAATTTTGATTTTCGAATTCCGATGCCAGTTACTAAATACTTTCCATTGTCATAGTGAGCTAAAATTCGAAAATCAAAGCGGTGATTATCAATTTTGGAGGAAACAGCTTCTTCTTGCACTAAATAGGACTCTCCTGTTAAGGTCTCGTGCATTTCAGACCAAAAGACGGAAAAGTTTTCGTATGGGATTTCTTTTTTTATGCTTTCTAAATGAATTATCCCATCATCTAGTAAAGATAATTTATATATGCCCTTCCCCTTTGCAGAAAGCGTTGGCTTTAAGTAAACATTCTTATATTTTTGTAGGAAGGAATTGAGACGTTGCTCATCTTCAACTGCCTCTGTAAAGGGTAGGTATTGTTTGAGATTGGGATGCTCCTTTAATAGGAGATATAATTCATATTTGTCGATAAAACCAGGATTGAAGAAAGGAATATTTTTAACCTGAAGTATTCGTGTTGCTTGAAAAAAGGATTTGGTTTTTTCAATTTTTCGAAAAGGCACGCGATTGTATACTAAATGGGGAAGGGGGGTTTCAACCTTGATCCATTGGTTTCGCTCAGGAAGAAATAAAAAACCTTTTATCCCTTTACTGTTTATATTTTCAGGTGTAAAAACAATGGAAATTCCACCAAACTCCATTAATTTTTTTTGGAGATTACGAAAGAGTGTTCCATTTCCCGCAACTGAATAATTCTCTTTTCTGCTTGTCATAATACCGATTAAAGGACCTAAATTCCCTTTTTTCTCATTTAATTGAATAGAAAGAAGCTGCTTTTTATAGGCATCTGCCCTTTCTAAAGGGAGTGAACTTTTGCCAAGGGTGAGCCTTTGTTTTTCTTGATGTTTCCATTTTTTATTTCGCCCATCATAAAAAATGTTCATTTCAAAATTTCCTCTGGTTGTTCAATTGCTTTTTTCGTCAAAAAAACAGCAAAGGCTAGGGATAGCTTTCTTGTTAAGTATTCAAATTTTTTTAAATGAGGATGCTTAAATATGGACCTCCCAGGTTTTGAATTTGCCTCAAATAACCAGATCTTTCCTGTGTTATCTATTCCTAAATCAAAACCAATTTCACCAATAATTCCTTCTATTTGTTGTTCTAATGATTTGCTTAGCTGTAAGGCTGCTTCCGAAAATTTTTGGATAATCTCCTCTTTTTCATCGATTTGCGGAAAAATTTCATCAATTAATTTAATCGTTCCTCCGTTATTAATATGGGTGGTAACACTCCCGACCCCTGCTAATTTCGCAGCGATTGCTGTAACTTGCCAGTTTCCCTGGTCATCTTTATTCGTGTGTACTCGAAAGTCAAGTAAACGATTTTCTATGCGAATGAGGTTAATACCCTGCTGTACGAGAAAATTTGAAAGATTTTGCTTTTGGAAAACGTAATTAAATAATGATTCCAGGCTTCTGAATTTGAGTAATTTATTTTGATGCTCCTTGTTTCGATAGCGAATATAATAGTGTCCCTCTTCTTTATCAAAGACGATTTGATGGACTCCAAGTCCGAGACTGCCATGAATGGGTTTAATAAAGACATGACCATAGTCAGATAGCATTCGCTCAATCATAGATAGGGAAGTGAATGGGAAGGTTTCAGGTAAGTAATGGGCCACATTTTTATCTGAAACCAATCGCTCATAAATATCGAGCTTATTGAAAAACCCAGGATTGTACCAAGGAATTAAATATTGTGCTTGTAATTTTTCTTTAACCTTTTTTACGTGAGGATTTTGTTCACTTCTGCGATTTGGCAGGCGGTCATAGATGACATTTGGAAAGGGAACTTCAAGTTTCTTCCATTCGTCTTGCATATGAAAGAGCCCTTGTATGGTACCTTGTTCCCAATTGATATGCTGCTCTCCGAAAACAAAAACAAGAGCTCCAATCGGCTTATCAACCGAAAGTAATTTGGAAAAGAAGGCAGATCGCTCTCCGATTGGACGTATTTCATAAGGGGTAAATCCGGAAGTGAAGATTCCGACAAGTGGACCGATATATAAGATTTTTTCTTGAACAAAGACGTGCAGTGGACCACTGTCCATCGGAATCTTTAAGGCCTTAGCCAGTCCATGACTGATTGTGAGTGTATTCTCTCCATCTATTTTGGCGGGTGAAAATTTCGCTT
This sequence comes from Cytobacillus sp. Hz8, assembly GCF_042263505.1. Taxonomy (NCBI): domain Bacteria; kingdom Bacillati; phylum Bacillota; class Bacilli; order Caryophanales; family Bacillaceae; genus Cytobacillus; species Cytobacillus sp. Hz8. The sequence continues at coordinate 20,306 of NZ_JBHKFI010000001.1, forward strand.
CAAGTGAAAGGGTCCCAAACGCTATTTTTGTAAATTCATTTTTCGCAAATTCATGAGGGAGATAGATGATTGGTTCTTCACCATTGATGATATTAATTCGATATTTTTTCGTCATTTAATCGTTTCTCCTTTCCCGTTTCCTTCCATTTGATTTAGTGCTTTTGCATAATAGAGAGGTGCGGTATAAAGTCTTTCTTCAATCCCAGGGATCGTATCTAATAAGGCCTTTCTTCCGGGTTTTGAGTTGATATCTAGGATCCATAAGGCTCCATCACTAGATAAGCCGATATCGACCCCAATTTCAAAGAGCGGAGAAAAGGTTTTCTCTAATTGATGAGAGAGGCTCGTTAATAAATCATCTAATTCATCTAATAGATAGGATTTTGTTCGATCGGGCTGTTGGCTAAACCATTTCTCAAACTCAAGCGATGATGCTCCTTGCTGAAGGTTAGAAACAAGGCTTCCAGCTTTTCCTTGTCGAATGGCTTTTCCTGCAATTTTCCACTCTTCTTGATTATTTTTTTGCAGAAGGATGCGAAGATCAAATGGTTGCCCTTCCTTATTAGTAAGCGGGAGATAAGGTTGCATTAAAAATTGGTTATGGACCAAAAGGCGGTCTATCCAACGAGATAGTTGATATTCATCTAAAAAGAGATGTGAGAGCTGTTTTTCTCCTTTGTTGGTTTTAACAAGGACTCCTGTGTTTGTTTTTTGAAAATAATAAATATTGAATCCTCCAGATCCTGAGCTCGGTTTGATTAAAATTTTTGGTGTTTTTTTTAGAGATTCTAAAAGGTGGACTGCAGATTGGAACGCTTCTGTTTTGATTAAATAGGGGGCCAGTTTGGATTGCGTTAATTCAGTAAAAATTTTTAACTTATCCGGTAGACCATAGCCTAAAAATGTGATATCCTTTCGGGTTTTTAACCAATTAACGATGGATCTGCACTGGGTGGAGTGAGTATCTTCAATGTAAAAGCATCGGTCATATAAATATTCAGGAATGGTAAATTCATCGGAAATCCATTTTTTTTGCTGATAGTCAAATCTTTCTCCCATTACTTTCTCAGTCAATGGATGGATTTTGGATGGGATGAATCGAAAACAGGAAATATCAAATTTTTCCGCCCGTCTTGCAATTTCCGTGAAGTATTGTGATTCACTTGTTAAGCTCAATGCCATGAACCCTAATGAGAGCATTAGTTGTCACTCCTTTTTATCGTCAATATAAGTAAATGCTAATGAATAGCAGCATTTTAAGATGGCTTTAATCGATGGACGCATCTTTTCTCCATCGTTCCAATAGTCTTTTGAGGGTTTAGAATTGACTTCAATCAGCCAGAGATTTCCCAGTCTGTCAATGCCAATGTCGAGCCCTAGCTCGTAACAATTTGGATAATGCTCCATCTTGCTGATGATTCTAGCAGTCTCTAGAGAGAGCATTTTCAAGTGTGAGAAAGTTTGAAGTGCCATTTCTTCATTAAATAAATCAATTAATAATGCTTTTGCATTCTTTATCAATCCGCCACTTGCAATATTGGAGACAAACTGCTTTGAGGAAGCAACACGAGCAACAATGGAAGTGATTTTCCAATCTTGCTGATGATTTCGATGACAGAGTATCCGAAAATCAATAGGCCTTTCTTTATATTCTAGAAGAGGAATGGTTTGCTGAATGATATAAGATCTTTTTTGAGCAAAGGGTTTAAACCATTGATAAAATTGTGAGATATGGTGAAAGGCTTTTTTATCAACTTCGTAATTTTTTGTTGTTCTTTCTATTAAAAGCCCATTTTCTTCTTGGTTAAGATGAAGAATGTTCTTTCCTTGACTGCCGTGGACAGGTTTGATGTAGACATCCTGATAGATTTTTAAAAAATCCTGTAGATTTTCTGGTGTATAAAGAATGGTTGGAGGTAGAACTGATTGTAGAACTTGATCGGTTGCAATGGTTTGGTGAACCTCCCATTTGGATAGAAAACGCTGATTAAAGATGGGGATATCACGTGTTTGAAATAGTGTAAGCTTCTCTTGAAAAAAAGAGCTGGTTTCTAATTTCCTTGAGTGGATTCGGTTATAAATGACATTTGGAAAAGGGAGCTCTGCTTGAACCCATCCATCCCCATCAAAATAAAAACCTATTATTTCCTCTTGATGAATTTTTTGAATTTGAAAGACATAAAAGAGGCCACCAAATTGTGCAATCAATTGTTGAAGTTCCTCACAAAAGGAATGAATGGAACCAAAAAAAGGATTTTCTTCATCTATTTTCCTCATATTAGTCATCACTGCAATAATGGGCCCAATAAAAATCGTTTTTAAACCTGGATGATAATGGGCAAGCAGAGTTCTTTTATCGGCAGGGAGAGATAGCTCAGAGAGTAAGGAATGATGAAGAAGCCATTCATTTTTTTCCATATTGGAAAGTTCGATTTGTATTTGTACTTGTTTTGTTCCTACTGATAAAATAAGCTCTTCCTCAATGGGAATTTCCCAAAACCTTGCTAAAGTATGACTCATTATGATTTTCTGATGTGCTACTTGAGATGTTTTGTTCGGAGTTATGATAATTGATACGCAAGAAGTAATCATAAATATATTCCTCTTTTGCTTGCCTTTAGTTGCCAATGTTTATGATTGTGGAACCCTTACAATCTTTCTGAATATAGGCGAATATTAGATATCGTATCGTATGAATGGTTTGAAATAATGGTGCTTATGAAGAAGCAGAAGATAGAGGTTTTTTGAAGTTAAATTGGGAAGCATTAGAAAAAAATGATTGATGGTTTTTTTACGGAAAAGGGGATATTGGAATAATTTGTTATATTTTTGGAAGGATTTACGGTTTTTCTCGCTTGAAAGGGTGACATTATCGCAATGAAAGACATATTTTGTTATAGTGTATAGGATGCCTAACTGAAAAGGAGTTGTCAAAATGGCTGTAAATATACATGATTCAGCTTATGAATTGCAAAAAACCATTCGAAATAGTCAAGAATATTCTGCTTTAAAATTAGCTTATCAAGAAGTGAATGCAGATGAATCCGCAAGACGGATGTTTGAAAATTTTCGAAATATCCAAATGCAGTTACAACAAAAACAAATGATGGGACAAAATATATCCCAGGAAGAAGTAGAGCAAGCGAAAAAATCAGTTGCCTTAGTTCAACAAAATCCAAAGATTGCAAGGCTAATGGAAGCAGAACAACGAATGAGCATGGTAATTGCGGAGCTTAATCAAATCATTATGAAACCACTTGAAGAGTTATACGGACCTCTTGCCTAAAGAAAATCGCTAAAATAGAAATGAGCAGTGCTAAGATTCCTTTTAATGGGAAGTTTTGGACTGCTTTTTCTTTTTTGAAAAGCATTCGATTTTTTGCCAAGAACAAATGGTTATGTTCTTCACATCAGAAAGAATATCCATTGTCCTATTCTTTGTTCTATTCCCCCCTTAATCTACATAAAAGTGTATTAAGAACATTTCATCACGATTAGGGGGCATAACAATGATATATCGGTTATTGGCAATTAATATTGATGGTACAATTTTGCAGCCAAATGGCAGAATTCATAAAAGTACGAAAGAAGCAATTGAATATGTTCAAAATAAAGGAATTTACGTCACATTAGTAACAGGTCGTGGCTATTTATCTGCTAAAAAAGTGGCTAAGGCTTTAAGAGTGGATTCAGTATTTATCACACATCACGGGGCATACATAGCGAGCGCAGCCAACCCGCCAATTTCTGTGACTAGAATTCCAGAGGAAATTACATTTGATGTGGTGCGTTTATTGGAAGGATTTCCTTGTCAAATTCGGATCATGGATGAGAAGTTCTCACTAGCAAATAAATATAAATTAAATCACAATATCCTTACAAAAGCTGTATTTCAATCAGATGATTCGATTTTCTATCCACAACAATTTGTTGATGTGTTAAGTGATACCATTCTCGATGAACCAGTATCCCCCCTTAAACTAGAAGTTTATTTTGAAAGCCATAAAGATTTATTGGAAGCTAAAAAGATAATGGAGGGTTTATTCGACGAGATAGAAATCATCATCCTTAATGAGCTTCGAATGGAAGTTGTTGCACATAACGTATCAAAACTAAATGGGCTACACTTAGTAGGAGATTACCTTGGAATTAAACCTTCGGAAATGGTGGTCATTGGCGATGGTCTGGATGATTTAGAAATGATTGAGGCTGTCGGTTTAGGAGTAGCAATGGGAAATTCACCGAATGAACTGAAAAAAGCGGCAGATTGGATTACACGCTCTAACAATCAACATGGAGTTTCCTACATGGTCAAAGAGCATTTTCGCAAACAACAACCAATTGAGTTTCTAAAGAAAATGAATATTATTAAATAAGATCTCGGAAGACTCTTGCTAATTTTAATTAAGTAAGGGTCTTCTTTTTTTAGGTTAAGCTAGGGCTTGTTTACTGGCAATTTTCCTGTAAAACGAGCATACACTTGGTGTAAAGGAGGTTGTATCTATGTTTCGTCGACGATTTAAGGGCTTTCAAAAGCCTCGCAAAGGACCTCTGCCCATGAAGCTTGTTTTATTAATTTCCTTACTCATTTTTATTCTCTTAAATTTATTTTCTCTTTGGATTATTGAAAAAGCTGTACGTCCGATCCTTGTGGATATTGCGAAGACAGAAATAAGGGGGATTGCGATTGATGCCATAAATGAATCGGTCCAAGATAATATGAATAAGATGGATATCAATGATTTAATCGTTTTTCATAATATTGATAAGGATCATCTTACATATAGCACAAACTCAAAATTGTATAGTCAATTTATTACGAAAACCACAAAGGATATTCAAGAAAAGCTTGGAAATAAAGAACAGCATCTTTACTCAACAGAAAAGTCAGGGACAAAAGATAAAGAATTTGAATCCATCGTTTATTATATTCCCATTGGGGTTGTCACAAGAAACTCTTTACTTGCCAATTATGGTCCTAAAATTCCCCTTGAAGTTTCCATCGTGGGAGAAGTGGAGCCAACATTTGAAACCTCAGTCAAAAAAATAGGAATTAATAATACGTATTTGGAGTTATTTGTGACCTTTAAGGCATCACTACAAATTGTGATTCCATTTACAACGGAGGAGGAACCTGTTGTTACGAAGGTAAAACTAGGGGATATTTATCGTGAAGGTGATATTCCGCATTATTATGGAGAAGATGGAAGTGATTTACCTAATCCAACCATCAAAACGGAGGATTAAGAAAGATATTTCTCTCATATGGATAAAGTCTCAAAGCTAGTAAACATTCCCACAATATTGACCAGAATACTTCCTTTTTGTAAACTAGTAACAGTTCATGGATGAGGTGATTACTTTGCGAATAATGATTCGTGGTTTACTAGATGAGCGATTAAAACGGCCATTGCAGTTAATTGCTAATTTGTTTTTTGAAGAATCAGAGATTTTTTTTGAAACTTTGGTAGAAAATCCTGATTTTATCATCCAATTTCAGCTTGAAGTAAATGAAAGGATCAAAGTGAAAGCTGAATTAAATGGTGAGGGACAAGAAACGAAAATATCCGAAATGGAAAAGGCTATGCCCTTTTTTGATACAGAAAAACAAAGATTTAATTTTGTTAAAAATACAATCGCCAATGTTTATTTAGCTATTTTACAGGAGGCAACAGGGATTACCCAAAAGTGGGGGATCTTGACGGGGGTTCGTCCCACAAAGCTGCTTCATAAAAAAATAAAGGCAGGTATTTCTAAAAAGGACGCTCATCAACAATTAAAAGCCGATTATCAAATTACCGACGAAAAAATTGATCTTATGCAGCAAATTGTAGAACGGCAGTTAACCGTAGTTCCTGATTTATATCGTTTGCGTCATGAAGTAAGTATTTATATAGGAATTCCCTTTTGTCCAACGAAGTGTGCTTACTGCACTTTTCCAGCCTATGCAATTAATGGGAGACAGGGATCCGTTGCTTCCTTTTTAGGTGGCTTACACTATGAAATGCGTCAAGTGGGGAAATGGTTGAAGGATCATCATATGAAAATTACGACTATTTATTTTGGCGGAGGAACCCCAACGAGTATTTCTGCTGAGGAAATGGATCTGCTTTATGAAGAAATGTATGAGTCATTTCCAGATGTTAAAAACGTGCGGGAGATTACCGTTGAAGCTGGTAGACCAGATACAATTACCCCTGAAAAGCTGGCAATATTGAAAAAATGGAATATCGATAGGATTAGTATTAATCCTCAATCTTATATTCAGGATACTTTAAAAGCAATTGGACGTCATCATACAGTGGAAGAAACGATTGAAAAATATCATTTAGCTAGAACAATGGGAATGAACAATATTAATATGGATTTAATTATTGGTCTACCTGGTGAAGGTGTGAATGAGCTCAATGTTTCGTTAAATGAGACTGAAAAGCTAATGCCCGAATCCTTAACGGTTCATACTCTTTCTTTTAAGCGTGCCTCTGAAATGACCCAACATCGGAATCAATATAAAGTGGCTGAACGTTCTGAGGTGGAAAAAATGATGTCTATGGCTCAACAGTGGACGAAAGATCATGAATATGTTCCATACTATCTTTATCGCCAGAAAAATATTCTGGGAAATTTGGAGAATGTTGGATATTCAAAGCGAGGGAATGAAAGTATTTATAACATCATTATTATGGAAGAGGTTCAGTCCATAATTGGACTTGGATGTGGTGCGGCCAGTAAATTTATTGACCCTGCTTCAGGCAAAATTATGCATTTTGCAAACCCAAAGAATCCAAAGACTTATAATGATAGTTTTGAGAAATATACAAGTGATAAAGTGAAGATTCTAGAAGAATTATTTAAAAGTGAGGGAACTCTTTCTTAAAAGGGGTTCCTTTTTTCTACAAGAAAAGCGGACTTTCGGCAAATTTTTTCAATAATTCAGAAAGTGGTTCAATTCTTAGGAAAAAACATTTATAATCAAATTAACAAGAGGAGGAGGGGTTTAACATTGAATACGGAGTGTCCTACAAGCACAGTAAATGTGGTTGTTCATGGTCGTGTTGCTAGAGTGGAGATGAATAGGCCAGAAAGCTTAAATGCTCTAAATCAGCAAATGATCAAGGAATTGGGGGTAAAACTTAAAGAAATAGGTACGAGGGATGATATTGATATTGTTGTTTTAACAGGTAGCGGTAGAGCTTTCTCATCTGGTGGAGATATTAAGACGATGCTTTTAGGGAAAGATGAAAGCGATTTCTCCCAAGTGATGGATTGCTTAAGCGATCTTGTCGTGACGCTTTATTGTTTGCCGAAGCTTACGATTAGTGCGATAAAGGGGGCAGCTGCTGGACTTGGATTAAGCTTGGCTTTAGCAACTGATTATATTCTGGCAGATCAAAACAGTAAATTGGCAATGAATTTTATAGGAATTGGACTTATTCCAGATGGTGGAGCACATTTTTTCTTAGAAAAAATGCTTGGAGAAGATAGGGCAAAGCATTTAATTTGGGAAGGAAAAGTGCAAACGGCTGCTGAAGCGAAGCTTAGTGGGGTCATCCATGAGGTGGCAGAGGATGGATTAGAAGAAGCGTTAAATCGCAAGCTGAAGGAATGGTTGAATAAACCTGTTCAGGCGATGATTCGTACGAAGAAAATTCTTGCTGAAAATCATCGCCCGGATTTATTGAAAATATTAGAATTAGAGAAATATGGGCAGTTAAAAATGAGAAAAACGAAAGACCATGCAGAAGGAATTGCTGCATTTTTAGAAAAAAGAAAACCGAGTTTTAGCGGTCAATAATGAAGTCATGTGCTCAAATATTTAATATTTTGGCACTTTTTTGTTAAGTTTAGATGGTAGAAGGATTGGATGGAGCTGTAGCTTCTTTATGCTGGATGCCCTTCAAAGTATGTGGGCAGTATTAAGTATTTTCCGGATTGACCAATCTGAGGCTCGAGCCTGTTCCAATATTTAAACAACAATCTATTCCCTTTAAAACAAAAAAACGGACTCTAAATTTAGAAGTCCGTTTTTTTATCAAGATTATTTTCATTTTAAAAAAATAAAGGAACATGTGAAGCGCACCGTTCTATGTAGAGTCTGTCTAGTTGTTCGGTTTTTGGCCTATCTTAAGGATGGAAAAGGATTAGTTTCCCCTTAGGAGATGTACAACGATGCGTTTTTTCAGAGTAGCTTTTCTCTTCAAGTAACCTTTCCCCTATTTTCTTTGCTTCATCATCATCAATTGCTTGGAATGCTTCATCAAGTAATTTCTCCCCCGTAGGTTCGAAAACTGTCAGTTTGTAAGTGTTCACAAAACGCACCTCTTTTATAATATTCTGATAGTTTACTATTATTTTTGCATAATTTAAGATGAAGGTAAAGCAATTTTTCGTATTTTTGGAACTATTTAGCATGAGCTTTCGTATTAAAAATGATGAAAAAAAAGGAGGGAATTCTATGTCCTTACAGCTAGATAATGTGACGAAACGATTTGGAAATTTTACTGCAGTAAAAGATTTATCGATTAATATTCCTGAAAGCGAAATTTTTGGATTCCTAGGTGCCAATGGGGCAGGAAAGACGACGACCTTTCGGATGATCCTTGGCCTGCTTGATCCTAGCTCTGGGACCATTACGTGGCAGAGAAAGCCTATCAACTATTCGACAAGTTCGCAAATTGGCTATTTGCCAGAGGAAAGAGGGTTATACCCTAAGCTAAAAGTTAAAGAACAAATTGTTTATTTGGCAAGGTTGCGCAGGATGCAAAAAGAAGATGCTTTGAAGGAATTGAATTATTGGTTAGAACGCTTTAAGGTGCCTGAATACGCAGATAAGAAGGTGGAAGAGCTTTCAAAAGGGAATCAGCAAAAAATTCAGTTTATTGCCTCTGTCATACATAGGCCGAAATTATTAATATTAGATGAACCGTTTAGTGGACTCGACCCGATAAATGTTGAAATGTTGAAGGATGCTGTCTTGGATTTAAAGAAAAATGGCACAACCATCGTTTTTTCTAGTCATCGAATGGACCATGTTGAGGAAATGTGTGAGCATTTATGTATTTTACAAAATGGGACTCCAGTCGTACAAGGGGCATTAAAGGAAATTAAACGTTCTTTTGGAAAGAAAAATTTGATTATCCATGCAGATTTCGATCTTAGCTTTTTAAAGGATATTTCTGGTGTACATAAGGTGAAAATGACTCCAGAAGGAATCCATTTACAAATTGAAGGGGAGAGTGTGGCTGAGAATATTTTAAAGGACATTGTCGGACTTGGATTTATAAGAAGATTTATGCTAGAAGAGCCTTCTTTAAATGATATTTTTATAGAGAAAGTGGGTGCTTCCTATGAGTAATTTTTGGATCATGTTATTTCATACGTATTTATCTAAATTAAAAACAAAGCAGTTCATTATCACCACCCTAATTACCGTTTTGATCGTCATTGGTCTAACAAATATTCAAAATATCATTTCTTTTTTTGATAAGGACGGAGGTCATGAAAAGATCGCTGTTATCGATGAAACTGGTGCTTTATTTACTCCGCTTCAAAAGCAAGTTAAGGCAACAAATAAAGATCTTGAGCTGTCTTCCTATTCAAAGTCCATTTCAGAAGCGGAAAAGGCAGTGAAGGAAGAGAAATATAAAGGTGTACTAGTTCTTGATTTGAATCAGGAGAAACTACCAGTTGCGACCTATAAATCGATGACTATTTCCAATTCAGAGATTCCTTCAGAATTACAGGCTGCCGTTCAACAGATCAAAACGCAGATGGCCGCATCACAGATAAACTTAACTCCTGAACAATTAGCGAAATTATATGAGCCCATTTCTTTTCAAAAAGTGGCACTCGAGAAAAATGCTAAGTCAGAGGAGGAGTTAAATCAAGCAAGAGGACTAGTCTATTTTCTATTATTCTTTATTTATTTCGCGGTTATTATGTATGCCAGCATGATTGCAATGGAGGTCGCGACAGAGAAATCTTCAAGGGTAATGGAGATTTTAATCTCAAGTGTTTCCCCTGTTAAACAGATGTTTGCAAAGATATTAGCAATTGCGCTATTAAGCTTGACCCAATTAGCTGTATTTTTCGCTGTCGGCTATATTTTTGTGAAGAAGAATATGGATTCCCTTCAAGGCGGATTTTTCGATTTCTTTGGATTTGGTAATCTCCCAATTGCCACTATTATCTATGCAGCGATATTTACGCTGCTGGGCTATTTATTATACGCGACGATGGCAGCCTTACTTGGATCATTAGTAAGTAGAATTGAAGATGTGCAGCAAATGATTACACCGATGACCTTTTTAGTTGTGGCAGGATTTATGATTGCCATGTTTGGTCTTAGTCAGCCGGATAATACATTTATTACCGTAACCTCTTATATTCCGTTTTTTACACCAATGCTTATGTTTATGCGTGTTGGTATGCTCACGCTTCCAATTTGGGAACCGATAATCGGGATTGCCATTTTATTAATTACGATTATCTTCCTAGCAATTTTCGGAGCAAAAGTATATCGAGGCGGAGTGTTAATGTATGGTAAATCTAACTCCTTCAAAGATATTCGAAAAGCCTTGCAAATTACAAAAAAACAATAACATTTTTGATAAGGTCCTACCTTAAATGGCGGGACCTTCTTTTGATTAAAAGACAGAACGTGCATTCGTATTTCGGACATGTTAAAATATATAAAAAACGAGTGAGGTAAAAAATGAAAGAAATATCCTTTATTCATGCTGCTGATCTCCATTTAGATAGTCCGTTGATTGGGCTTCAACATCTTCCTCCAAAAATTTTTCAAAGATTGAAGGAAAGCACCTTTATTGCCTTGCGAAAAGTCATTGATGCTGCGATTCATTATCAGGTTGATTTTGTCATTCTTGCAGGCGATTTATTCGATGAGGAGGATCGGAGTGTTCGAGCGCAAACCCGGTTACGAAAGGAATTAAACCGTCTTTGTGCCCATCATATTTCTGTTTTTGTCATCCATGGGAATCATGACCATTTAGCTGGAGTATTCTCCAATTTGAAAATGCCGGATCATGTGAAAACCTTTGGAGCCCAGGTAGAGGTGGTTAACCACCTAACAAAAGGGGGAGCCTCTGTAAATCTTTATGGTTTCAGTTATCCCAAGCGACATGTGCTGGAGAGAAAAGTTCTCGATTATCAAAAGCAAGGGCAGGCTGATTTTCATATTGGGATCTTGCATGGTAATTTAGAAGGAAGTTCAGAACATGGAAACTATGCTCCTTTCCAATTAAAGGAGTTACTCGATCGAGAAATGGATTATTGGGCCTTAGGTCATATTCATAAAAGAACGATTGCTCAAGAGAATCCGCCAATTGTCTATCCTGGAAATATTCAAGGGCGAAATCGAAAAGAAGTAGGGATGAAAGGTTGTTATCTAGTGAATTTAACAGAATTAGGTTCAAAGCTTCACTTCGTTGAAACCTCTGATATTGTTTGGCTAGATTTAAAAATAGATGGTCGTGACATGTTGGACTTTCATTCCGTATTTCAGGGATGTCGGAAAGCTCTCGATTCTGTTAGACAGAATCATATCGGACAATTGGTTCAGTTGACAATACAGAATACAGCTCTTTTTGAGTCCCAGCTTGATCCGAATCTGCAGCAGGATTTATTAGAGGCTTTGCAAGAAGAAGAAAGTGAGGAATCAAGCTTTGTTTGGCCCATTTCTATCCAAATAGAGGAAGAGATTCAGTGGGATCGAAACTCTTTATCTTTGTCTGCTGACTTCTTTGAAGAGTTATTTGCTGTTATTGATGGATATCAGGATCAGGATCATGAACAAAGCTTAGCCCCATTATTTGATCATCCTGTCGCAAGGAGGTATTTAGAATCATTATCTGAGGATGAAAAAAGAAAGCTTTTACAAGAGACGGAAAATATGTTGGTTCAAGAGCTTTTAAGCCTGTAATAAGAAGGTGGTTGCAAATGAAAATTTTAGAAATACATATCTATGGCTATGGAAAGCTAGAGAATTTTGTCATAAAAGAGATGAAAGATTTACAAACGATTTATGGTGAAAATGAAGCAGGAAAATCAACCATTATGATGTTTATTCATAGTATTCTCTTTGGCTTTCCAACGAAGCAGCAATCAGAGCTAAGATATGAACCGAAAAACGGCGCGGCATATGGTGGAAAGCTGGTGTTGCTTTTTCCTGAAAAGGGACAAGTGGTTGTAGAAAGAGTGAAGGGGAAAGCAACTGGTGACGTCCATGTAAGCTTAGAGGACGGTACTTTCGGGGGAGAAGAGCTTCTAAAAGAGCTACTATTACATATGGACAAGAGCCTATATCAGTCGATTTTCTCCTTCAATCTAAATGGTTTGCAAAATGTTCATCTTCTCAAAAATGAAGAATTAGGACGATTTTTATTTTCTGCAGGAACATTGGGCTCTGAAAAATTAATGGCAGTAGAAGGAATGCTCCAAAAGAATCTAGATAATTATTTTAAACCCAATGGCAAAAAGCCGCTGTTAAATGAAAAGCTCAGGGAATTGAAAGCGGCTCAAGTTGAGCTCCAACAAGCAGGAGAGCAAAATGCAGATTATTTAGGGTTGATTCAGGAAAAAGAAGCACTTCAAGGCAAAATAGAGAAGTTAAAGGTAGAAACCCGTAATCAGCAATTAGAACTTCAGAAGTTTCAAAATTGGGAAGGGCTTCTTCCACTATTAAAAGAAGAACAAGCTTTACAGGAAGAAATGAGTTTGCTTGAAGACTTGCCATTTCCGATTGATGGCATTAGTCGCCTGAATCAGCTTGAACAACTGATTAAACCATATGAGGGACAAGTAAAGGGGATTAATGAGAGAATTAAATCTCTAGAGGGGCAGCTAAAGGAATTAAAACCAAATGAGAAAATCCTACAGCATGAGGCGGAGATTAGCTCTTTTATTGAAAAAATGCCTTTAATGGGACAATTAAAACAAGAGGAAGAAAAACTTCAAGAAGAGAAGAATCATATGGAAAAGGAGATTGCTGTTATTAAAGAGAATCTTCACACAGCAATGGATGATGAAGCTCTATTATTATGCAATACAGGAATCTCAATGAAAGAACAAATAGAAACTGCGGAAAAAGAGTATTCAAGATTGGTGGATAAAAAGGTCGAATTGGATGAAAGATTTGAGACAGAAAAGACGCGATTAGAGGATATCGAGCAAAAGGTTGCCGCATTGGAGCAAAGACTTTTACCAATTACGAAAAAACAAGATTTAGAAAATCAATTAAAGAAGAATTCAAATCAAGAAAAGCTTCAAATCGAGTTAACCAATATTCAAGATAAAATGGATTTTTTGGACCAAACAAAGAAAAAGCAAAAACAGCAAAAGAAGAAAAATCAGATGATTCTTACCATCCTTGTCCTTTTGAGTGTCATCGCTGTTATTAGGGGAATCATGAGCAGTCAGCTCATGATAGCAGCTGGAGGTGCTGTAGTAGTCATAATGCTTCTTTTCTTGCTGCTTAATCGTAGTCAATCAGACAAGGAAATGGAGCTAGAAAATCGAAAATTAAAAGAAAAGGAAAAAGATATTTCCGTTCAATTAAAGGATAAGGGAACAGAAGTGCTTGAGGCAATCGGAAAAACTTTAAAGGAAGATGCAGATTTAAGAAGACAATCCCAATTATGGTCAATGAAAAGGGAAGATCAAGAAATTCAGTATGAAAAGCTGATACAAGCATTTGATGAATGGGAGCACAGAACGAAACGATTGGAAAATCAATTGATTGACCTGAGAGAAGGGCTAGGTTTACCTAAGGAGATTACTTACAAGCATATTCCAAAGGCCTTTATGCTTTTGGAAAATTGGAAGCAGTATGTAAGAGATAAACAGAATATCGACCGACAATTATTGTTGATAAAGAAAGATATGGAATCGATAAGTCAGGAAATTAGAAAATGGGGAAATTTATTTTTAAAAAATAGGGAGACCCTTCCACTTCAGGAAGTAGCCATTCATTTAAAGAATAGTTTAAGAAAAGAAAATGAAAAAAATATCTTGTTTAAAGAAAATAAGGCAAAATTGATTGAATGGCATGAGGAATTGGATAAATTAACGGTTGAACTCGATTACTTGCAGGATGAAAAGAAAAAGCTATTTCAATTTGCAAAGGTGGAGAATGAGGAGACTTTTCGCGAGAGAGGAAAAATGGCGGAAAAACAGGGAAGTCTTTTTCGACGGTTAGATGAAATAAATCAACAATTTGTCCTAGCCAATATTGACACCGATGAAAAGAAGCAGATAATGGCAATCAATCATATTGAAAGTCTTCTAAATGATCAGAGCAGAACCATCGAAGAAACAGAACAACAGCTTCAAGGGCTTCATGAAAAATTAGCTGATATCAAACATAAGGTAAAGCAGTTAGAGGATGGAGGGATGTATACAGATTTGCTTCATCACTATAAGCAATTGAACTATCAATTTTCGGAGGAAGCGAAAAATTGGGCGCGATATGCGATTGCGAAGGACATCCTCTCAAAGACGATTGAAAAATATAAAGAAGAACGTCTACCAAGAATGCTGAAAAAGGCGGAGGAATATCTCTCCTATTTAACCAATCATCAATATGTGCGAATCCATGCTCAAAATGTGGGAAGCGGACTATTGATTGAACGAAGAGATCATACCCTTTTTGAGGCGAATGAATTAAGCCAGGCCACATCAGAGCAGGTCTATGTCGCCTTGAGGCTCGCACTAGCGACAACGCTTTATGATAAATATCAGTTTCCTATTGTTATTGATGACAGCTTTGTCAATTTTGATCATGAACGAACTGAAAAGGTTATTCGTTTGCTGCAATCAATAAGAGACCATCAAATATTGTTTTTTACTTGTCACAAACATCTTCTTTCTTATTTCAAAGAGGAAGAAATCCTGCATTTAAAGGAATCTATTATTCAAGCGTTCTAAACAAGATGAGGAAATTGGAAGGGCTAATTTCTATTTGGAAATGCTTGTAGTCTTCTATTTACAGATTAGGAATATGATATACTCTCTTTATGGGAAGGAGTGTCGGGAAAAATGAAAATGCTACTTCAGCACGAAGTTGGGGATGCGATTGAACAATTCTTATTAATTAAAAGCTCAACAAAAGGGACAGCAAGCAATGGGAAACCATTTTTATCGCTTATTTTGCAGGATCAAAGTGGAGAGATTGAAGCGAAGCTTTGGGACGTTTCTGATGAAGATGAGAAAACGTATGCCGCGCAAAAAATTGTTAAGATTCAAGGAGAAATTCAAAATTACCGTGGACGCAATCAGCTAAAGATTCGTCAAATACGTCCGGCAGTTCCTGATGATCGTGTAAAGCTGTCAGATTTTTTACAAACAGCACCCATCGGTATCGATGAAATGACTGGGAAAATTACACAATACATTTTTGATATGAAGAATCCGAGTATTCAAAGAATTACCCGGCATTTATTAAAAAAATATGAAAAGGCATTTTTTGAATATCCAGCAGCGACGAAGAATCACCATGAATTTGTCTCAGGATTATCGTTTCATGTTGTGAGTATGTTAGATTTGGCTAAAGCCATTGCTAATCTTTATCCAAGTCTTGATCAAGATTTATTATATGCTGGTGTCATCCTGCATGATCTAGGAAAGGTGATGGAGCTATCTGGCCCAATTTCTACAACCTATACAGTAGAAGGGAACTTGCTTGGCCATATCTCAATTATGGTGAACGAGATTGGAAAGGCAGCCGATGAGCTTAATATTTCTGGTGAAGAGATATTAGTATTACAGCATTTAGTGTTAAGTCACCATGGTAAGGCGGAGTGGGGCAGTCCAAAGCCTCCTATGATTAAAGAGGCTGAAATCCTTCATTATATTGATAATATTGATGCTAAAATGAACATGTTAGATCGTGCACTTGAAAGAGTGAAGCCAGGTGAATTTTCTGATCGAATTTTTGCTCTGGATAACCGTTCCTTCTATAAACCTACTTTTCATAAATAATCTTCAAGGGCTGAATCGGGATACGGATTCAGCCCTTGTTTTTTGAAGAAATAGAAGTTTCATCATACATATATCGATGGTAGCTGCATATTCTTATATAAAGTAATAGGACATCTTTTTCAAAATAGGGAGGATATGAACATGGCGATGCCAATTTGGGTTTATTTCATTGTAGCTGGTATTATTATTAGTGCACTGATGGCATTTAGAACAGGAAAGACAGAGAGAAAGCAGGAAATGGAGAGCATTGAGTTAGAAGGAAAGGTCTATATGGATCGAATTGAAAAGGAACGGAAGGTAAAAGATCAAGCAGAAGCATAAAAAACGGATCCGCTAATGGGATCCGTTTTTTTTTTGAAAAGGGAAGTGAAGTATCTTCGCCTTATTTTGCTGATGCCGTGCTATCACTGAAAATATCTTTTAGATCTTTATCTTTTACTTCAATGTCAGCATCCTTTAATTCTCGTTTTAATGCTTTTTGAACAGTATCATTATCAAGTTTAGATAATTTAACTTCTTCCTCAATTTGCTTCTTCATATCATTAAATGATTTCTTCTCTTTTTTATCTGTCACTTGAATAATATGGTATCCATTTTGTGATTTCACAGGCTTGCTGATTTCATTAATATCTAATGCATAAGCTGCTTTTTCAAATTCAGCAACCATAGTACCTGTACCGAACCATCCTAAATCCCCGCCTTTTTCTGCAGAGGCTGTATCAGTAGAGTATTTTTTCGCTAAATCTTCAAATTTTTGTCCAGCTTTAAGTTTTTCTTCGATTTGGTCAGCAGTCTTTTTATCTGCGACTAAAATATGTCTAGCCTTAATTTCTGGTTTGTAGTTTTTATAATAATCTTGTAATTCTTTATCTGTAACTTTAACATCTTTCATTGCTGCTTTTTGGATTAACATTTCATTCTTGAAAACTTTTTTCAATTCTTTTTCATCTTTAATATTGTTTTGTTGGAGAACAAGGTTAAAGCTATCTCCATATTGGTCCTTCAATTCTTGAACTTTAGCATCAAGCTCTTTATCAGTCACTTTATACTTATCAGACAAAACCTTATTATAGACAAGTTCTTGTAATGTAGCTTCACCGTACTTGTCCTTCATTGCGTCATATAGCTCGTCCTTCGTAATGTCCCCTGATTTTGATTTAACAATTGTTTCAGAGCCGCCATTGTTACAAGCAGCTAAAGCAATTACCCCAGCAGCTAAAGTCAGGGATAGTATCCATTTTTTCATCCATTAACACTCCTAGATCAATTTTCTAAAGTATTCATCCACAACCATAACTATACCATATAATGACTTATAAACAAAAATAATATCCATTTTATGATTTTTAAAAATTTTGAAAATAAGGACTGTACCATAGAACTTAATCCTGAATCCCTCCTTTTCATTTCAAGAAGGGATCAATTTGGGAATGATCAGGATAGTTGCCCATTCCAAATCAGTACAAATAACATAGTATAGATTAGCAACTCATGAAAGGAGGTGTTATCATGGGTGCAGGATATGGGGCAGGTTTTGCGCTAATCGTTGTACTGTTTATTTTATTAATCATTGTTGGAGCTGCTTGGCTCTAATGGTTACACGGTTACCAGTAAGGAATTAGCATGGTGATAAAGTGAAACTTCCATCAGTGGGGGTTTTCGACGCACAGGACGTGAAGTGTGCAGACGTAGCGATTGACGTCGCGCTTTTAGTCTGCCATTCATCCCCCACTGATGGTTAGTCACGCAAAGCCTGATTGATTTTTCTAAGGGCTGAAGCCCAAAGAAAAATCTTATTTCACTTATCACGCTCATAACGCCACGTCCTGTGGCTTCGCCTGACTAGGACCTTAATCCCTCGTCGGACCTTTACGGACAGTTGATCTCCCACTTATCTTCTTCGTATTCTCAGAATCTTGAAGTGGGAGTCAAAATGTCCGTTAAGAGTGGGATAAACTTACGCAACCTTTTAGTTAGTGAAAACAAAAAGAAGCGGAGAGAATCAGCATCTCTCCGCTTTTTTCAGCCTATTGATAAAAGCTTAATCTTAATTAAGTGAATAAAATTTCAAAATAGGAAGAAACCAATAAAATCGTGACTAAAATGTTAATGGTTCGAAACACTTTAGGTTGTTTTTCATCGGGAATTTCCTTTTGCAGACAAAGGGTATTTGTCAATGAATTAATTTGATACAAAATGAAAAAAGATACCATAATAAAAAATATGGAGATCATCAGCGAATCCCTCCTTTAAATACTTGTTAAATATTACTGGAAGTTTTTGCTAGGATAATTGTCATTACTCTAGCAAGAAAATACATAAAGCGTTAGTTCATTTTAATAACGTTTCAGACGGAGATACTAATCAATATGATGTATAGTTAGAACGTAACACTAATATTTCAATCCCATCTTTGCTTTCTTCAATGAAGGAATCCTTTGGTGCAAACAGGATATTTTTGACACGAATAAAATCGGGAGCACAAATTCCCACATGAAACGCTATTAAGATGGTAAAATAATGGACATAGTGTGGAAATAAGTAGCACGCTACCACGAAAAAAAGAGTTATAACGAAAAAAGGAATCGTTAATGTCAGTAAAAATAGATTTTTTGAAATGGGTTCATTTATTCTAACCATGATTGTTGGTAAATAATATTTGTTGATCCCCATCTTTTTCACAACCTTATTACCTAAATGGGCAAGAGGAAGGTAGTGTAAAAGCTTATGAATTGGGTACAAGAGCAGTAATCCTAGTACAAAAAAAATAAAATAGTGATTATCATGTTTATAAGAAACAAAGAAGTAAGTACTTGGAACATAAAGTAGAATAAAAGTAAAAAACATAGTTAAGGAAGACAATATAAATAGTCTATGTGAACCATATTGCTTTGAAAAGTTAATCGTCTTCCAGCAATTCATAGTATCAGCCTCCATTAGGAGTGTTTAACTCCAAACTCACCTAGATACTTTACGATGAAAAATGTAAAAAATCAATAGAAACTTCAGGTTCGCAGGAATAAAGAATTTTGAAATCTTTTCAAAGCTCTTTTATTATATGATATTTTCAGTTTTAATTGAATCTTGCAGCTAGAAAAAAGAAATAAAGGCAATCGGCATAAACCGATTGCTCTATACATGACCCATTCATATGAATAAAATGATCATCTTGATATTTGAATGAACATTGAATTACGATGAAGGGAAATTCTTTAAACTTAGCCAATCAAAAGGAGGTGCCAATAATGGATGAAAAAGAGTTAATGGAAAAAATGAACAGAATAGAATACCATCAATCATTAATAATCGAAATGATTTCTTCGAGTAGAGATGAGTTCTATAAGTTAGTTATTCATCATTCCCTAAATAAACAGGATGTTGACACATTTTATCAAAACTGTACTAAGCTAAGCATCAAGCTTGAAGAACAAAAAGCGGAAGGATTTGTGCATTTTCAGCCGCTTTTCGCTGAGTTTGTCTCTTTGTTAACTCCTGGACTTCAAGCAAAAGAAGTGATTAGTGCATGTATCAGACAGCAATTATTTGTTCCATTAATGGTTGAGCTTGAAAAATATTTGTAATTTAAGCAAACTCTTTTTCAGAATTTATCTTTTTTTCAACTTTTCCTTCAGCATCTTTAAATTCTCCATCAATATTTGAAAAGGATCGCTCAAATATTTCCATGAAATCCTGACCGTAAATATTTCTTACCACAGTCATGAGCTCGATAAATTCTGGAAATTTCCCATATAAATCTCTTAGAGGTAGAGCTCCTGAAAAGACTGAATTTTGCTCTGGCTGATAAGTTTCCATTAACTCTAATAAAACGTTTTCACCTTTTTCTGTTATTTTTACATAGGTATTGCGTTTATCGGTTTCTCTTTTTGAAAACTGTAGAAGTCCCCTTTCTTCTAGCTTCTTGGAAAAGTTAAACGCAGTTGAGACATGCATGACACCAAATTTAGCAACATCGGAAATAGAGGCTCCATTTAGATGGTAGGCGATCCATAGAATGTGATGCTCGTTTATGTTTAGATCGTAGGGCTTTATCCATTGCTGCCAATCCTTTTCCACTGACTTCCATAAAGCTTTGCTTAATTGTGCAATTCTCTGACTAAAAAGCAACGCTTCTTTTAATGAATACTGTTTCTCTGTCATCCCCAAAATTCACCTTCTTTTTATTATCTAATTAACATTATGCCAATAAAACAAAAATTAATAAAGATATAAATTTCAAAATTTTTAGAAATTTGATAAATTCTCTTGTCATTTAGTCTAAAATGATGGGTTTAATCGGGGGTGAAAAAATCTTGCTAACTTTCCGACAATTTTTATAGTATATTACTTTTCTTCTTCGACATGGAAAAATCCTTCTTTCTTCTAAAATAAATATTATTTAGGAAGGATTATTTTATCCCACTCTTAACGGACATTTTGACTCCCACTTCAAGATTCTGAGAATACGAAGAAGATAAGTGGGAGATCAACTGTCCGTAAAGGTCCGACGAGGGATTAAGGTCCTAGTCAGGCGAAGCCACAGGACGTGGCGTTATGAGCGTGATAAGTAAAATAAGATTTTTCTTTGGGCTTCAGCCCTTAGAAAAATCAATCAGGCTTTGCGTGACTAACCATCAGTGGGGGATGAGTGGCAGACTAAAAGCGCGACGTCAATCGCGACGTCTGCACACTTCACGTCCTGTGCGTCGAAAACCCCCACTGATGGAAGTTTCACTTTATGTGAATCTTTTTATTGTTTTGGAAAGCAGACCTAATCATGATTTTTCAGCCAAAAAATGTGGACAGGGTTAGTGTTAAAGGGAATTTAATAAGGAAATTACATATGATTTGGACAGAGTGCATAAATATGGATAAGGGAAGGGGGAGAGTGGGTTGTCAGGGATCATCTTTATTATATTTACACTTAGTGCAGCTTTAATTATTGGAATGCTCTATAATTTCCTTGCTTTACAGAGGTTTCTTGTCTATCCTTCACGGAAGATATTAAAAGAAAGAGTAAAGGTGTTAGGAGGAGGGGGAGTTCTTTTTTTTGTGATAGGAATGTTTTTAAAAAGCCTTCAATAAAAAAAGAACCCCTAAAGGGTTCTTTCTAAATGATTAATGACTGATTGTTTGGCTTGTTAATTTTGTTCGCTTTACGATTGATAGGGCAATTGGATACAGGATAATCATAAACACTGTATTGAAAGCAGCTGCTGGAAGTACGACTGTACTAAATAGGGCAATAAACGGTCCAGGTAAACCGACAATCAATAAAGCAGATGTTAAGAATACTGTTCCAGAAACGATTGTACCAATAGCTGTCAAAATCGCTACACCGATAATAGAGCTTTGGAATGATTTTAGCGCTGTGAAAATTCCAAATACGACAAAGGCTGTAACAAATTTATCAATAATGTTAGGAAATAGACCACCAGGGAATGTGGTGGTTAACCCTGAAATAATTCCTGTAACCAGCCCTAAAAGCAAGACGCTTTTCTTATCGGGGAATAAAATAATTCCTAAAAACATAAAGGTTAACATCATATCCGGTTTCATTCCAAGGAAAAATCCTGGTACAACGGCATGTAGCACAGCTCCCATACCAACTAATAAAGCTAAAACAACTAAATTTTTAGTTTTCATGTCTCTTCTCTCCTCAACTATTCTCACTAAACTTTGCTTCTCCTGCAGTGCTCTCATTGCCTGCAGCGAAAAGTTTTATTCATTATAACATACATTAATTTTGGAATAAAGATAAAAAAGTTTATGAATTTTGTATTAAAATTCTAGTAGTTTGCTTTAAATTGCTTCATAAATTGAGCAAGCTTTTCTACATTTTCGATTGGCACGGCATTGTAAATGGAAGCACGGCAGCCTCCAACAGAACGGTGCCCATTTACACCAACAAAACCAGCTTCTTTTGCTTGAGCCAAGAATGCTTGATTAAGTTCTTCTGTTTGTAGATTAAAGGTTACATTCATTCTTGAACGACTATTTTTTTCAGCATAGCCAATGTAAAATCCTTCACTTTCATCGATGGCATCATATAGAATTTTGGCTTTTGCTTCATTGACTTGCGCAAGTTTTTCCACTCCACCTTGATTAACGGCCCATTCCAAAACTAACTTCAATAAGTAAATGGCTAGTGTTGGCGGGGTGTTATATAAGGAATTATTCTTTGCATGTGTTTGATAATTCAACATAGTTGGTAATTGATCACTTGAACGGGAGAGTAAATCCTTTTTAATGATGACTACCGTAACTCCAGAAGGTCCAAGATTTTTTTGTGCACCTGCATAGATTAAACCGAAATTTTCGACATTAAATGGTCGACTTAAAATGTCACTAGACATATCGGCTACAAGAGGTACGCTGACTTCAGGAAAGCTTTGCCATTGTGTTCCAAAAATCGTGTTATTACTTGTGATATGCACATAGGCAGCATTCGGATCAATGTCCTCTGCGCTCAGTGTTGGAATTTCTTTAAATCCTTGTTCCTTAGTTGATGCAATGATTGCAGTTTTTCCAATTTTTTGGGCTTCCTTTAAAGCTTTTTCTGACCAAGAGCCAGATAATACGTAGCAACCAGTACGATCTTCAGTCAGTAGATTCATAGGAATCATGGAAAATTGAAGACTTGCCCCACCTTGAAGGAAAAGGACATCATAGTCATCTGGAATGGAGAGCAGCTGCTTTAAGAGTTCCTTTGCTTTTAAATGAACTTCTTCATAAGGTTTGCTTCGATGGCTTAACTCCATCACTCCCATACCAGTTCCATTGAAATTTAATAGATTTTTTTGCGCTTCAAGCAAGACTGACTCAGGTAATGCCGCTGGACCAGCATTAAAATTAAGTGCACGTTCCATTGTGAAATCTCCCCCAGTTATGATTTATAAACAAAACACTAAAAGTGTTACGAACCAATAGATATTTCTAGAAAAAATGCTTGTAGATCGCGTGATGAATCAACCATTTTGCTTAATAAAACGATTATTCGTTAAAAAAAATGGAAGTTTATTCGGATTTTTCGATTAAAGGCATATTTTTAAGCATTTAATAGTATAATCCTATCAAAAATCGTCTAATTGTAAAGAGAAAAATTTGAACATTTAGAAAATGTTTAATAATTAAAAAAGAGACCCGTTTTGGGGGTCTCTTAAAGTATCCCAGTGATTTTGGGATGGTTAAGCTCTATAGGGCATTCTGAATATCTTGTGCAAGCTTTTGTAAATCCTCTGGAGTATATTCAGAGGTATGTGTTTTCCAGACAGCTCCAAATCCATCTTCTTTGCCATAGCGAGGTAGGAGATGAATATGAAAGTGAAAAACGGATTGTCCAGCTGCCTCGCCATTATTATTTACGACATTCAGACCAATGGGATTGAATGCTTTCTTGATGCCATTTGCAATTTTAGGAACTGCTTCAAAAACGTGTTGGGCAATTTCTGGAGTTAGTTCATAAACATTTTCTTTATGTATTTTTGGAATGATTAATGTATGTCCTTTTGTGACCTGGCTAATATCTGTAAAAGCCAGAACATGTTCATTCTCAAAAATTTTAGCTGCAGGAATTTCCCCGTTAATGATTTTACAAAAGATACAATCACTCATTTAAGGTACACCCTTTCTTATAGCCAATATTTTCTAATTATTTTATCATAATTTAATTAGCTTGTCAGGAAATAGACCGAAAATGGTAAAGGCAGGATCCGCATGGAATCCTGCCTTCGTTGAAGGGGAATGCTTCTTTTCATTACGTTCTATTTCAGGTTAAATTCTCTTTGATAAACACCTCATTTAAAAAATGAATTGTGTTTTTTCTTTGAGAATAAGATCCTTGTTCAAGCTAACCATCCCCTACTCTTTATATGTTGTTTTAAGACGTATAAAGCTTTAGGATGATAAGTCTTTGATAAACACCTCATCTCGAATTTTGAAAATTAGTGTTTTAGATCATCGGTTTGTCTGCAAGCTTTGTGCAATGCAACCATCCCCTTGTAGAAACGCATCGAAGCTTATAAAGTAAGGTTACTGTCTGCCACAGACACCTCATTTCAAAATAGATGATCGTTAAATCTCTGTTTTGTTCTCCCCTTCGAATATTATGATGCTCATCTCTATGCGAAATATGCATCTTTTTTTGATATTTTTGGGGATTAGTCTATCCTGTTTTTTATGAGGACAATTTGTTAAAATGAAAGTAATCTGTAAGGAAGGACGTTCATTTATGACTTTGCTGCAAATTAAAGCGTTAACGGGTGGCTATACCAAAAATCCTGTATTAAAGGATGTTACATTTAATGTAAGTGAAAAGGAAATCGTTGGACTTATCGGTTTGAATGGTGCTGGAAAGAGTACGACGATACGACATATTATCGGTTTAATGGAGCCAAGAAAAGGGGAAATCCTGATCAATGGAGGGACTTTCTTAAACGATAAGGATCAATATCGTAAGCAGTTCACCTATATTCCTGAAACTCCCATTCTATATGAAGAATTAACATTGGAAGAGCATTTAAAAATCACCGCGATGGCATATGGACTAGAGGAAGCTCAATATCAAAAACGCATGGAAGCATTAATCAAAGAGTTTCGCATGAGTAAACGATTGAAATGGTTTCCTGCTCATTTTTCAAAAGGTATGAAGCAAAAGGTTATGATTATGTGTGCTTTTTTAGTTCAGCCTTCGCTTTATATTATTGATGAACCATTTGTTGGTTTAGATCCACTAGGAATACAATCCCTTTTAGATATGATGAATCAAGTAAAGGAGAATGGGGCAGGAATTCTCATGTCAACGCATATTTTGGCGACAGCAGAGAGATATTGTGATCGCTTTGTGATTTTACATGAAGGCAGGGTAAGAGCACAAGGAACATTGGATGAATTACGAGAGCAATTTTCAATGAAGGGTGCAACATTAGACGATTTATATATTCAGTTAACAAAGGAAGAAGATTATGTTTGATGAGAAGAAATTATGGCAAGAACGTTTCAGCCAATATACGAGAGAACTTAGTAAATATTTAAGATACATATTTAATGGACATATTGTTATTGTTCTCTTCTTCTTATTAGGAACGGCTGCCTATTATTATCAGCAATGGATAAAACAATTAAATTCGGATTTTCCTGCTGCTATCATTATGGCGATTATTCTCTCACTGCTTATGACGTATAGTCCTATCTTTACATTCCTGTTAGAAGCGGATCGTGTATTTTTACTCCCATTAGAAAGCAGGCTGAAGAGATATTTTTCACGTTCTTTAATGGTTAGTTATGTATTGCATCTATATTTATTGCTCATGGGGCTTGGAATTTTTATGCCTTTGTATGCAAGAGTAAATAATGGGAATTATCGCGCTTTCTTTTATTTCTTCCTTGCTATTCTTATTGCCAAAGCGTTTAATCTATCCATTCGTTGGCGGATTCATCATTTTGTGGAAGCAAGAGTTCAGATAATGGATTCCCTCGTTCGTTATGTTCTTAATGGCGTTTTTCTATATTTGTTATTTTCAAATGCACATATCATTTTTCTTCTTATTATTTTTGCTATTTATCTCATGCTGTATGTGTATTTTCAGCGTGCGACAGTGGCGAAGGGATTGAAGTGGGAACAATTAATTTCCCTTGAAGAACGCAGAATGATGTCTTTTTATCGACTGGCCAATTTGTTTACGGATGTCCCACAGTTAAGGGATCGAGTAAAGCGAAGAAAATGGCTTGATCCAGTCCTTTATTTGCTTAGGTATCAACAAAATCAAACGTATTCTCATTTATTTACAAGGACATTTATTCGTTCAGGAGATTATCTTGGTCTGTTAATCCGCTTAACGGTCATCTGTTTTATCTTCTTATTTTTCATTTCGAATGAATATGGACAAGTGTTTTTCACGATATTATTTCTTTATTTAACGGGATTTCAAATAATGCCGCTTTGGAATCATTATCAGAATAAGCTGTGGATTCAATTGTATCCTGTTAGTGAGACGCAAAAACAATCATCATTTCTAAAGCTTCTAACGAATGTGTTAAATTTGCAAACCATATTGCTTTCGCTAGCTCCTTTTATACAAGGGGGTTGGAAAACAGGGGTTGCAATCCTTGCTATTGGCTTTCTTTTTAATTTTGCTTTTGTATATGGGTATGCTAAAAATAGAATCATAAAAATATGATTGCCGGCTCTCCTTTATGGGGGGCCTTTTGTATGAAAATAGTAAATAACAATATCTGTTCAGAATAATATGTAACGAAGATCTGAAACAAAACAACGGATGAATCGTATGTAGAAGAAAGATTAAAAGGATGATGTGAAATGAATGAATATGAACATAAGGTTTATGAAGAGCTAGAGGCTTGGCACAGGGAAATTTTAAAGCGATCGAGTCTATTCAATCGACTTTCGAAAAAAGCTCAAAGAAAGCTTAATGAAGTTATTCCGGAAAAGGTTCATCAGGTTGTAACGGAGAGTATTAAAAATATGGTAAAAGCAACCCTTATTGGATCAAAGTTTACAACAAAGAAAAGAGAAGAGCCGTTATCCCTTTCGGAAATGGATGAAAGGGTAAAGCAAAAAATCAATACATTTCAAAAAACAGCTGCTGTTGAAGGGGCAGGGACAGGTGCTGGGGGGATCTTTCTAGGATTAGCCGATTTCCCATTATTACTAACAATTAAAATGAAATTCCTCTTTGAAACGGCTGCCATTTACGGCTATGATACGAATGAATATGAGGAAAGACTGTTTATTCTGCATATATTTCAACTCGCCTTTTCAAGTGATGAGAAACGGAGAGAAACCTTTGAAATTATTGAGAATTGGGAGCATCGAAAGCAAGAATTAGTGGATGTGGATTGGCGGGAGTTTCAACAAGAATACAGAGATTATATTGATTTTGTTAAAATGCTTCAACTTGTTCCAGGTATTGGTGCGGTAGTTGGGGCTTATGCTAATTATAATTTACTAGAGCATTTAGGTAGTGTTGCAATGAACTGCTATCGATTAAGATATCTTCAGGAAAAGGAGAGATAGCCTTAATAAGGTTATCTCTCCTTTTTTTAATTCTCGAAGTGATGATACTGAAGTGCAGCTGCTCCCAGAGTTTTAGCTGCGATGAGCATAGCATTTTCATCAATATCAAATTTAGGGTGATGATGGGGATAATTGCTTCCAGATGGTTTTGCACCAGTATAAAAGAAGGTGCCTTTGACATTTTGCAAATAGTATGCAAAATCTTCTCCGCCCATTTGTGGTTCGGATTCTTCAACGATTTTAACCCCAGGAATGTTTGTTGCGGTTTTAATCAAAAATTGTGTTTCTTTTTCATGATTCACAACTGCCGGATATCCTTTGATATATTCAAATTGATAGCTGCAGTCAGCGGTTTGGCATGTACCTTTTACAATACGCTCGATTTCCATGGTAATTTTATCACGTAGTTCTTCACTAAAGGTCCTTACAGTGCCAATTAACGTCGCTTTATCGGCGATGATATTAAAGGCATTGCCTGAATGAAAGGATCCAATGGTCACAACGGCTGCATCAATTGGACTAACTCTTCTGCTCACAATTTGCTGTAGATTCACAACAAGTTGTGAGGCTGTAACAATGGCGTCTTTTGTTTCATGCGGATGTGCCCCATGGCCCCCCTGTCCCTGAATTGTAATTTCAAAGCGGTCAGCAGCAGCCATAATAGGACCAAAGCGAAATTGAATCTTTCCAACTGGTTCTGTTGCCCACAGATGTGTACCAAAAATGGCGTCTACTCCATCTAGGCAACCAGCTTCAATCATGCTTTTTGCTCCACCTGGTGCATATTCTTCGGCATGCTGGTGGAGGAGGACATAGTTTCCTTCGAGTTCCTCCTTTAGTTCATTAAGAGCTTTGGCAAGAATGAGGAGTGTTGCAGTATGACCGTCGTGTCCACATGCATGCATGACACCAGGTATTAAGGATTTATAAGGAACATCCTTTTCATCCTGGATAGGGAGAGCGTCAAAATCGGCACGCAAAGCGATCGTTTTTCCTGGGTTATTCCCATAAATTTTAGCAACCACTCCGTTTCCGCCCACTTGGCTGTGAACCTCAACACCTAGTTGTTCATAGAAATTTTTAATAAATTTCGCTGTTTCTACTTCCTTAAATGAAAGCTCTGGGTGCTGATGAAGAAATCGCCTTATTGATACCATTTCACTGTAATACGACTCGAGTTTTTGAAAAAGCCTGTCTTTCATCCGCATTCCCCCTAAAAACATTTTCAATATTATAACATTTTTTACTTGAAAAGGATGGAATTTTGGTTTTTTATGATGATTTTTAGAAAGATGTTTAAGAGAGTGAAACAACCTCTGAATGAAGAAAGGCTGTTTTCTATTTTAAATGAGTAAAATGGCCACAATTGTTGTAGCGATTAATCCTACAATAACGGGTACTAGATTTCTTCGCGCTAATTCAAATGCATCCACATTACAAATGGCAGCTGCAGGAATGAGGGCCCATGGGACGAGCGTGCCGCCACCCACATAGATCGCGGCAATCTGACCTAAAGCCGTTAGTGTAGCAGCTCCTGCACCAATCGCAGTGGAGAAGAGATTAGCGATGGATCCGGCTAGGGAGATGCCAGAAAAACCAGAGCCATCTAAACCTGTAATGGCACCAACTGCCGTTAGGGTTACAGCTCCAATTTCTTTACTTAAAGGAACGACAGAAGCTAGGGCAACCCCTAGGTCGTTAACAATGCCATGCGAGCTTTTTGGAAGATAATCGCCAATCATCGTAGCGAAACCGGAATCTCCTAAATAGAAGAAAGCTGCAATTGGAATTACGGGACCAAAGACTTTAAAGCCGAATTGAAATCCTTCTATTAAATAACTAGTTGTTTGTTCTAAGCCCTTATTTTTATGGGCAACAAGGGTAATGAGAAGAAGGATAAAGATGGATGTTCCTCCGACTAATGCTGTCGCATCTCCACCTTGAAGATTTAACACAAACATAGTCACAACATCAAGAATGAATAGGACAGGAATGAGTAAGGCAAAAAATCTCTTTTGAGCTGTGGATAATAGATTTGGTTGTGAAATAGCGGAAGAAACAGCTAATGACTCTTGGTTAACTTTGAGCTTACCTAGCTTCATATCCTTTCTAAGCAGGAAAAAGGCAGTGAAGGTGGTGACCGCTCCCATCACAATAACTAGAGGGATACTAGCTTGAAGGACTGATTGAACCGGTAAACCAGCTGCATCGGCTGTTAATTTTGGCGCGGCTTGGATCACAAAATCTCCTGATAAGGCGATACCATGACCAAATAGATTCATTGCCATGGCAACGCCAAGTGCCGGCAAACCTACGCGGAGGGCAACAGGAAGCAATACCGCGCCAAGTAAAGCGACAGCAGGAGATGGCCAGAAAAACCAAGAAATTGCCATCATCAGAATACCAATGATCCAATAGGCAAGTGAGGGGGTTCGGATGAGCTTAGCAAAAGGGGAAATCATCACATCATTAATTCCCGTGGTAGTTAGAACTTTACTCATCGCAACAATAATGGAAATCACGAGGATTGTTGATAAGAGCTCTGTGATCGCATAAATAAAACTAGAAAAAATACTGCTGATGGATGCACTCAATGATCCTGTAGCGGTAATGGCAATGAGAAAAATCCCGATAATACATACAAGTGTTGTATCTCTTCGCATTACCATGAAGCCGATGATGAAAATAATAAAGGCAACATATATCCAATGAAGGGCGGTTAATTCAACAATCATAATTTTTCCTCCTCTTTCATCTTGGTTGAACGATCAAGTCTATAGACCAATACCTATTTTTTAGGTAATAACAGGATATGAATGAGGAAGAAAGTTGTGTTTCATTGTAAGAAAAACAAATTTACCATCATAGCAAAGGCTCACATGTTCATTGTAAAAACGTCTATTTTTTGACAAAAGCAAGTGTTTACTAGTCAAGCATAGAGGAAAAGGCTATATTAGAATAAGTATAAAATGATGATAAGTTTTTATTTTATGGTTTATATATTAAAATAATTAAGTTAGTGAATGGAAAGGTGGATAACTGATATATGGTAAAGCAAATAAATGATACTCTTTTAAAAGCCGCACGGGGTGAAAAAACAGATCACGTTCCGGTTTGGTACATGAGACAAGCAGGTCGTTCTCAACCAGAGTATCGTGCGATTAAAGAGAAATATTCTCTTTTTGAAATTACACATCAGCCTGAGCTTTGTGCGTATGTGACAAGATTGCCTGTTGAAAATTATGGGGTTGATGCGGCAATTTTATATAAAGATATCATGACGCCACTTCCATCTATTGGAGTGAATGTTGAAATTAAATCTGGAATTGGTCCGGTTATTTCCAATCCAATTACCTCTTTAGCTGATGTGGAAAGACTGGGAGAAATTCACCCGGAAGAGGATGTTCCCTATGTATTTGAAACGATTCGGCTTTTAACGGAAGAGCAGCTTTCGGTTCCTCTAATTGGATTTGCCGGTGCACCTTTTACACTTGCAAGCTACATGATCGAAGGTGGACCTTCGAAAAATTATAATAAAACAAAGGCTTTTATGTATGCTCAGCCTAATGCTTGGTTTGCTTTAATGGACAAGCTTGGGAACATGACAATTACTTATGTAAAAGCACAAATTAACGCAGGAGCCAAAGCTATTCAAATTTTTGACTCATGGGTTGGGGCATTAAACGCAAGTGACTATCGATATTTTATTAAACCCATCATGAATCGAATTTTCACCTCTTTAAAAGAAGAAAACGTCCCTCTAATTATGTTTGGAGTAGGTGCAAGCCACTTAACACTGGAATGGAATGATTTACCACTAGATGTTGTTGGTTTAGATTGGAGACTTTCAATCCAACAAGCTCGCCAATTGGGAATTTCAAAAGCAATTCAAGGAAATCTTGATCCAGCCATTCTTTTAGCTCCATGGGAAGTTATTGAAGAAAAGGCTAAGGAAATTTTAGATCAAGGAATGTCACAACCAGGGTTTATTTTTAACCTTGGTCACGGAGTATTCCCGCAAGTAAATCCAGATACTTTGAAAAAGCTCACTTCTTATATCCATGAGTATTCAGCTTCAATATTAGGTCAATAAGAGCGTTTCACAAGCATGGAATTGGTAAGTTTGACGTTTTTTTGGCACAATAATGGACTAGATACTAGAAAATAGAGGTGTGGGTCAATGACAAAGAAGAAAATGGGCTTATTTGTAATGGCATATGGAACTCCATATCATGAAGGGGATATTGAACGTTATTATACGCATATTCGCCATGGACGTAAGCCTACTTCTGAAATGCTTGAGGATTTGAAAAATCGCTATGAAGCAATCGGGGGCATTTCTCCGCTTGGAAAAATAACATTAGAGCAAGCGGAAAAATTAGAAAAGCATTTGAATGAAATTCAAGATGAGATTGAATTTAAAATGTATCTCGGATTAAAACATATTGAACCATTTATTGAAGATACCATTAAACAAATGACGGATGATGGGATTCAAGAAGCAGTTAGCCTAGTACTTGCTCCCCATTTTTCAACCTTCAGTGTGAAATCATATAATGATCGCGCAAAAGAGGCATCAGAAAAAATTGGTGGGCCGACGATTTCGTCAATCGAAAGCTGGTACCGAGAACCTAAATTTATCCAATATTGGGTTGATCAGTTGCATGCTACATATGCCAAGATGACAGAAGAAGAACGGGCAAACTCGATGTTAATTGTATCTGCACATAGCTTGCCAGAAAAAATCGTTGCCCTTGGAGATCCGTATCCCAAGCAGCTCCGCGAAACAGCAGAATTAATTACAAAACAAGCAGGAATCGAGAAGTATGCAATTGGCTGGCAGAGTGCGGGAAATACACCAGACCCATGGCTTGGTCCTGATGTACAGGATTTAACCCGTACGTTATATAACGAAGGACACTATCAAGCATTTGTTTATGCTCCAGTTGGATTTGTAGCGGAGCATCTGGAAGTATTATATGACAATGATTATGAATGCAAAATAGTAACAGAAGAGTTAGGTGTTCACTATTATCGACCTGAAATGCCAAATGCAAAGCCCGAATTTATTGATGCTTTAGCAACAGTTGTCTTAACTGCTCTCAAGTAGGGGAGTAATACATCGAAAAGAAGGCGAAGGACATTATGGAACAAAAAAGAACGGTTGTCGTGGTTGGGGGAGGCATCACCGGATTATCAACGGCGTTCTATTTACAAAAAAAAGCTAGGGAAAACAATTTATTATTAGATGTGAAATTAGTTGAAGCATCTGCAAGACTTGGCGGAAAAATCCAAACCTATCATAAAGATGGGTTTGTTATTGAAAAAGGACCGGATTCCTTTCTTGAACGGAAGCAAAGTGCTTCTCGTCTTGCGAAGGAAGTGGGTTTGGAAAAGGAATTAATTAATAATGCAACAGGGAAATCCTTTGTTTTAGTTCAGGATCGACTTTATTCCATGCCTGGAGGGTCCATTATGGGGATTCCAACCCAGATTGCCCCTTTTGTAACGACAGGTTTATTTTCTTTTCCAGGAAAGCTAAGAGCGGCAGCAGACTTTATTCTCCCACGGTCTAATCCGACAGAAGACCAGTCATTGGGTCAATTCTTCCGTCGAAGATTAGGTGATGAGGTAGTGGAGAATTTGATTGAACCACTACTGTCAGGTATTTATGCTGGAGACATCGATCAGATGAGCTTGATGTCAAC
This sequence comes from Cytobacillus sp. Hz8, assembly GCF_042263505.1. Classification (NCBI taxonomy): domain Bacteria; kingdom Bacillati; phylum Bacillota; class Bacilli; order Caryophanales; family Bacillaceae; genus Cytobacillus; species Cytobacillus sp. Hz8. The sequence continues at coordinate 53,042 of NZ_JBHKFI010000001.1, forward strand.
ATTTCCACAATTTTATGAAGTGGAGCAAAAATATCGCAGTCTCGTTTTAGGAATGAAAAAGTCTTCCCCAGCTCCAAAGAAGAAACCAGAAGAAAAAGCACAATCTAGTACGAAAAAAAAGGGTATGTTCTTAACTTTTAAAACCGGTTTACAGACCTTGGTTGAAGCGGTTGAGGCAAAGCTTGAGCCTAATTCTGTTATTAAGGGCACAAAGGTGGAGCATATTGATAAGGACGGAACCAAATATCATATTCAATTGAATAATGGGGAAATTCTTGATGCAGATAGCATTGTTTTATCAATTCCACATAAAGTGGTACCGTCGATTTTTTCTCAATATGAATTTTTTCAGCCATTTAATCATGTACCATCAACATCTGTTGCCACTGTAGCGCTTGTGTTTCCACAGAAAGCGATTAAGAAAGATATAGATGGTACAGGATTTGTGGTTTCCAGAAATAGCGATTATACGATTACGGCCGTTACTTGGAATCATAAGAAGTGGCCACATACGACCCCGGAAGGGAAGGTTACCTTACGCTGCTATGTAGGTCGTGCCGGGGATGAAACGGTAGTGGAGTTATCAGATGACCAAATTGTGAAAGTTGTGTTAGAGGATTTAAATAAAACAATGGATATCACAATGGAGCCTGATTTCTTTGTGGTGAGCCGCTGGAAAGAGGCAATGCCACAATACACAGTTGGCCATAAAAAGCGGATGGAAACGATCAAAAAGCATCTCCAAGAAGAATTGCCTGGCATCTTTTTAGCTGGTGGGTCATATGAAGGATTGGGAATACCAGATTGTATTGACCAAGGAGAAGCAGCGGTTGTGAAAGTATTAAACTATTTAAATATGAATGATTAGGATAGAAGAAAGGCTGCCAGTGGTAGCCTTTCTTGTCATCTTTGATAAACCAGAGTTTTGAAAAAATAGCTATGTATCAAAAAGAAAAAAAGAACCAGCCCATTTTTCATGGCTGGTTATCAAAAGGCAACAGCTCTTTTTCAGAAACTGTTTGGAAGGGTAGAGAATACGGTGACAAGCCCTATTCTCTAAAAAATCATGGAATTATTAAAAAACGAGATAACGAGATTAATAAAAAATTAAAGATCAGGTAACCCCAAACATCTGGAACACTTATCGGTGTAGCAATCATGCTGTTCCTCAATCGTCACTCCACATTGAGAGCATTGCTTTTTAGGCAAGCCTTTGAAAAATTCAACAATACTTCCTAGCATGATGAAGCCTCCCAATTGTTGTAAGTTGTATTTGCACAGTTTGTGATTAATTAAATTGTATTATAACAGAATAACGGTGTCAACTTGTTTTTTTAAATCAATAAATTTTTGAGAAGAGTGCTGAAGGTTTCTTTGTTTTTACTATTTTTTCAATCATTAAAAATGAGAAATTTAGCACAATCTAGTATAGTAAGAATAGACCTTTTAATGCGAGGAGGAGAAATATGAAATTAACTGTTATAGGGCCCTGGGGAGGTTATCCAAAGGTGAATGAAGCAAGTTCCGGATACCTTCTTGAGAGTGATGACTTTTCGTTATTAATAGATTGTGGCAGTGGTGTATTAGCCAAAATGCAAAATTTTATTCAGCCAGAGAATTTAGATGCAGCAATTATTTCGCATTATCATCCGGACCACATTGCTGATATTGGTGTATTGATGCATGCTCGTTTAATTCAAGGATTTTTAGGTAGTACGATGCCGAGTTTACCCGTTTATGGACATACAGAGGATGTCAGGGAGTTTGAAAAGCTTAGTCACAAAAATATCATGACAGGAGTAGCCTATGATCCTAATGTTCCTTTAAAATTAGGGCCATTTACTGTTCGGTTTTTAAAAACGAACCATCCTGTTCCATGCTATGCCATGCGATTTGAAAAGGATGGAAAAAGTTTTGTTTACACTGGGGATACTTCTTTTAAAAATGAATTAATCTCATTTTGTCAGGATGCTGATGTGCTTTTATGCGAATGTAATTTCTATGGGGACCAAAATGGACAAAATGCAGGGCATATGAATAGTTTCGATTGTGGGAACTTAGCGATGGAAGCGAATGTGAAAAGTTTGATTTTAACTCATCTTCCGCATTACGGTGAATTGGCAAAATTAAAAAAGGAAGCAGCAGAAAAGTTTGCTGGCCAGATATACTTAGCTTCCTTAGGATTAACAATGGAGGTTTAAGCTTAAACTTGTATTTTGAAAGGAGTGGATGAAATGTTATTTATCGATAATCAAAATATAACAGATCCACGGATTAATTTAGCTATTGAAGAATATGCATTAAAAAATTTAGATATAAACGAAACGTATTTACTCTTTTACATAAACGAGCCTTCTATTATTATTGGAAAGAACCAAAATACGATTGAAGAAATTAATACCGAATATGTTGAGAAAAACGGAATTCATGTGGTTAGACGTCTATCTGGTGGTGGGGCTGTTTATCATGATCTGGGGAATTTAAATTTCAGCTTTATTACAAAGGATGATGGCGATAGCTTTCATAATTTCAGAAAGTTTACTGAGCCTGTTGTTGCTGCATTAAAGCAATTAGGAGTGAATGCGGAGCTAAGTGGAAGGAACGATCTTGTTGTAGACGGCAGAAAAATATCCGGAAATGCCCAATTTTCTACAAGAGGGAGAATGTTTAGCCACGGGACGCTGATGCTCGATTCTGAAATTGACCATGTTGTCTCAGCGTTAAAAGTTAAGAAAGATAAAATTGAATCAAAGGGAATCAAATCGATTCGCAGCAGGGTTGCTAATATCTCTGAATTTCTTCCTGAGAAAATATCAATTGAAGAGTTCCGCAGTGTATTGCTCAATAGTATTTTCCATGATAGCGACGAAATTCCTCAATATCACTTAACAAATGAGGATTGGAAGAAGATTCATGAACTCTCAAAAAGCCGGTATCAACAGTGGGAGTGGAATTATGGAAAATCACCAAAATTCAATCTACAGTATTCTCATCGTTTTCCAGTTGGTCAAATTGATGTTCGTCTCGAGGTCAATAAAGGAATTATTGAAAATGGTAAAATTTACGGCGATTTCTTTGGTGTTGGCGATGTAAGTGATATTGAGCAAAAGCTTGTTGGTTTAAGATATGAAAAAAAGGAAATCGAACAGGCACTGGAGGGTTTGGATATAAAATACTATTTTGGAAATATTTCCAATGAAGATTTTTTAAATCTATTGTATTAAAACTACGATGGAGGATCAGAAACCCAACGGGAATTCTGATCCTCTTCTCATTATAAATTTTAAGAAAATTCATTCATGTTAGCGTTTTCTATTGAAGAAATAAATTTCTTTCAATATAATGTATTTAGAAAATTTTTAAAATAAAAATGAATGAGTATTCATTCAAACAAAGGGGTGGAGAGATGAATCTATCTTCTCAATTGCATGAAATAGCCAAAATAAAGGCTGACAAACCAGCATATTACTTTATGGACCATTTCAGTACATATGCTGAATTGGATGGGAATGTAACAAAATTTGCATCTGGGCTAGAGCATCTTGGGGTCAAAAAAGGGGATCATGTTGCAATACTTTCTGGAAATTCACCGTTCTTTGTCATTGGATTGTATGGAGCATTAAGGCTTGGAGCAACGGTTATACCGATTAATCCAATTTATACTCCAGATGAAATTAGTTATATCATTAATAATGGGGATGTTAAGATTGTAATCGGCTTGGATCTATTAGTACCGTTATTTGAAAAAATGCATCAGGTATTACCGAAAGTTGAACAATACATTATATTTGAAACACCTCAAGGCAATGAGGCTCAAAAAGGCCTAGATTTAACTGCTCTTACGGTATTCCCTAAATTGAAATCATTTGCAAATGTAATGGCTTCAGGGAACTTAAGCTTTAATGGTCCGGATTTAGATGAAGATGATACGGCCATTATTCTTTATACTTCCGGTACAACTGGAAAGCCAAAAGGAGCGATGCTGACTCATAAAAATATTTATAGCAATGCAAGTGATGCAGGCGATTATTTAAAGATGAGTGAAGCTGACCGCGTTATCGCCACCCTTCCAATGTTCCATGTATTTTGTCTGACCGTTGCATTAAATGCTCCTTTAATGAAGGGAGCAACCGTTCTTATCGATCCAAAATTTAGTCCAAAAGAAATTTTCCGCCTTTCAAGAGAATATAATCCAACTGTTTTTGTTGGCGTGCCAACCATGTATAACTTCCTATTTCAATTTAATGAAGGAAACCCTAAGGATTTTGCATCATTAAGATTATGTATCTCCGGTGGCTCGGCAATGCCGGTAGCCTTATTACAAAATTTTGAAAAGAAATTTAATGTTGTGATTTCAGAAGGCTATGGTTTATCAGAAGCATCTCCAGTCACTTGCTTTAATCCGTCGGATCGTCCAAGAAAACCGGGTTCAATTGGAACGAATATCACCCATGTGGAGAATAAAGTCGTGAATGAGTTAGGTGAGGAAGTGCTGGTTGGACAAGCTGGAGAATTAATCGTTCGTGGGCCAAATGTGATGAAGGGCTATTATAAAATGCCTGAAGAAACGGCGGCGACGATTCGTGATGGTTGGCTGTATACAGGAGATATGGCTAGAATGGACGATGAGGGCTATTTCTATATAGTCGACCGCAAAAAGGATATGATCATAGTAGGCGGCTATAATGTTTATCCACGTGAAGTAGAGGAGGTTTTCTATAACCATCCTGATATTGTAGAGGTAGCTGTGTTAGGTGTGCCAGATCCTAACCAAGGGGAAGCGGTAAGCTGCTTTGTGGTGAGCAAGAGTCCTGAACTAACCGAGGAAGAGCTATTAGTCTATTGCAAGGATCATTTAGCGAAATATAAGATTCCAAAAACGATTGAATTTCTAGAGGAATTACCGAAAAATACGACGGGTAAGATTTTACGAAGAGCATTAAAGGATAAGGTACTACAGGAATTTAAATAAAACCAAAAAGGGGCTAACACAATAAATCTTTCCCTGAGTTAGCCCTTTTTTTAGTGGAATTTGGTATGAATGTTAAGGTAAGGGCTTTCTTTAATGTGTAAAACTAATAGTGAATTGCGTATGTTTTTCATTTATGTGTCATGATGTTATTTCAGAATTTAAGGATAGTACATGATCAATTGAAAGACGGTTTCACGTTCATCCAGACTTCTATAACTATGTTCCTGATTGGCGGAAAAGCGGATGGAATCCCCTGCCTTAACATGGTAATTGTCTTTTCCAATGGTTACTTCAAGTACTCCAGAAGTGACCGTAATATATTCCTCCACTCCTTCGTTATGTTTTTCGGAATGGTGGGTGTAGCCGTGTTCTAGCTCAACCGTATAAATTTCAAATTTCCTTCTGGGATCAAAAGGGAAGATGGAGTAGACCCGATATTTTTGTCCAGCCTCCATGACCGGGCAAATTTGTTCCTTTTCCACGAAGAGCACATTGGCTTTTGTGTCATCAATTAGGGATGAAAAGGAAATCTGCAAGCCGAATGCAATTTTCCATAAGGTTGTAACGGTGGGATTGGATTCTCCTCTTTCAATTTGGCCGAGCATCGCTTTACTGACCCCGGTTAATTCTGCTGTTTGATCTAAACTCATTCCACGGGTTCTTCTTAGGTTTTTTAGGTTATCACCAATACTTTTTTGAATATTCCTCATTTTTTCCTCCAAAGATATTGTGAGATATAACGCACATATGTATAATATATTTTACAATCAATGATTCAGTCATGTTTCCTTTTTATTATCTTGTATTTGATTTTAAAGGTAAAGAGGGATTTGGTATACGTATAGGGGTGATATTGTGGCAGAGTTAGTGATGGCTAAACAGACATCGGAATTTAAAAAGGGGCTGCAAGCAGGAGTAAGCATCGGCATTGGTTATTTTCCGATTGCGCTCACCTTTGGTTTATTAGCAAAAACAACTGGGTTAACTATTTTGGAGACGGTATTGATGAGCATGATTGTTTTTGCGGGCGCGTCACAATATATGTCTTTGACTCTATTAACCTTAGGAACGGGAGCATTTGAAATTATTTTGACAACCTTTATCGTTAATATCCGCCATTTTTTAATGTCGGCTGCGTTGAATGAGAAGGCGGAGGAAGCTCCGACCCTCCATAAAGCTCTCTATTCATTTGGTCTTACCGATGAAACCTTTTCAGTTGCGGCAATGAGAGAAGAGAAGGTAACGACGGGCTTCATGATTGGCCTTAATCTGGTTGCTTATTCCAGCTGGGTCGTGAATTCTGGGTTAGGGCATTTAATCGGAGCCAATTTGCCGCAAACTTTACAGGAAAGTATGTCCGTAGCCCTTTATGCAATGTTTATCGGATTGTTGGTCCCTTCAATGAAAACGGGTGTGAAGGTTGCCTATTTAGCAGGGTTAGCCGCATGTTTTAATACAATCTTGACGATGACAAAGTTTTTATCCACTGGTTGGGCGATTGTGGCGGCAACTCTATTGTCGGCGATTATTGTTGAGGCAATTGAATCTTTGAAAATTAAGCAAGCGGAGGGGCGTGGCCATGAGTGATCGGATTATTTGGATGATTATAGGCATGGGAATAGTCACCTATCTCCCTAGAATGCTCCCATTTGTATTATTTAAGGGGAAAGAGCTTCCAACCTTTCTTCAAGGTGTTTTAAAAAATGTCCCTTATGCAACCTTAGGGGCTCTCATTTTTCCAGGAGTGCTTTTTATTCAAGAGGATATTTGGTATGGGCTATTAGGGGCTGCAGCGGCGTTCTTGCTTGCCTTTTTAGGTGTAAACGTGATTGTTGTTGTTTTAGGTTCTATAGCGGTTTTGACCGTATATTCTTTTTTTGTTTGAGAAGGGGATTTGTTGTTATTTCAATTTTTTATTGGCACTTGCATTAAGGGTGTCGGTTTTTTTGTTTAATTGGTATTTGGCTGAATATTGGTAGTGAATGAAGACAAAAATGGGAAGGACCCTTTGACAAAGTTGTTTAAAAGAGAAATGCTCAATAAAAAGGAGTTACTAATATTCATATTTGGAATAATATTATAAACTTTTCCTTGAGATAATCGTTTTGATAATGAAGAAATATTCAATCTAATTTATATGAAGGTTAATTTAAGGAGCATCTATATAGAGCAAGAATACATTTGTATAATCAGTGCCGTTGTAACTGGTACAGCTAGGGAGTCCAAACGGTTTCAAAAACCTGATGTCGTTTCAGCTTCTGTTCTTGGGGCAATCATTGAAAAAAAGTAGTTTGGTACGGGGCACTATCTATATATAGGGATAGTGTCTGTTCCATTCGATATAGTTGTTCTAAATATCATAATTTTAACTACACTAATAATAGGTTGTACGAATACTTGTTTTTCAAATATGCAAGGAAGCTATAATGGCAACGAGGGGGGAATGAAGTGGCGCGGAAAATCGGTTTTTATGCAATTCTTGCCTATCTTATCTATGGGCTTTTTATTTATTGGTATTTATTTTATTTTGCTGATACGAGCATGCCATTTGAATTTGAAGGAACGAAAGCGGATCCTGCAACTTTTTTAAATGGAAGAGAATTGATGCTGAGTGAGGAATATTCTAAAATTCGAGATTTCTTATTTTTCTTATCGACTCCATTTGAATGGCTCCTCTATCTATTTATTTTAATTACTGGAATATCGAAAGCTTTCAAGCACTGGGCTGAGCATTCATCAAAATATAAGTTTGTGCAGGTTGGTATTTATGTGATCTGGCTCTCATTTTTTGCTTACGTGGTTACTTTTCCGTTAAGCTATTTGAGTTATTCTTTATCAAAAAGTTATCATATTTCCACGCAATCATTTCCTTCATGGATGAAGGATGAGTTGATTGATTTTTGGCTAAATTTTGGAATGATGTTTGTGATCGTCCTGGTTCTTTATGGGCTTATTAAAAAGAGCAAAAAGCGTTGGTGGTTATATGCTTGGCTTCTATCTATTCCATTTACCTTGTTTACGATGTTCATCCAACCAGTGGTGATTGATCCACTTTATAATGATTTTTATCCATTAAAAAATAAAGAATTAGAAGCGAAAATTCTGGATATGGCAAACAAGGCACATATTCCGGCGGATCATGTCTTTGAAGTGGACATGTCGGAAAAGACGAATTCTTTAAATGCTTATGTGACGGGGATTGGTTCCAATTCACGGATTGTTTTATGGGACACCACTCTTAATCGTTTAAATGAGGACCAAATATTATTTATCATGGCACATGAAATGGGCCATTATGTTGAAAAACATTTGTATTTTGGAATTGCCGGATATCTATTGTTATCACTAGTCGGGTTGTATCTCATTTATCGATTGATGAATTTTCTCGTAGCACGTTATGGGAGAGTGTTTAAAGTCCTAACTGTCGGTGATATTCGTTCCTTCCCGTTATTCTTATTGTTGTTATCTATGCTTATGTTTGCCTCTAGTCCTTTATCGAATCTTGTGGCTCGATATGAAGAAATGAGGGCTGACCGTTATGCCATTCACATGACCGATAATCCAGAAGAAGCGATATCCGCTTTTCAAGAACTGACAAGAGCAGGACTAAGTCAAGTAAATCCCCCATTGCTGGTAAAAATATTCCGTTATACTCATCCAACCATGCTCGAACGGATTGTGATGTTAGAGGATTATGAATTGGAAAAACGAAAGCAAGAGGGAAAGTGAGCTTTGAAAACGCCATTTTTGCTGATCTTACACTGTGAGGATTTTGTTTCGTATATGATTATTTTGGAAATTCTCAAGGCTGTCTGAATGGGTCAATGATTCGGACTCACAAACCGGGGATCTATAAATCAGTCCAAAAGTTTCTAACAAATAGCAAAGGTAACGAAAAGATCCTTGTAAAATCGAAAAAGCCTTCCAATTGGAGGGCTTTTTCAATTGATTAAAATCTGTTCAGTTAATTGTCTTTAGAAAAATCATTCGCTTTTTTATTTAAACCTTTTGGTTCAAAGCTATTTTTCAGTCTCTCTAATCTCCAGCTCTCTATGTTCCAAATCGTTTAGTCAATTCCTTATATTCTTTAGAGAGTTTAAGAAAGTCAATTTTGTTCTTTTCATCAAGCGCTTTGTCAATTTTTTTTAGAAGTTTTTCCTTTTCCGAATGAAGCCGAATTTCGAATAACAGCATTTCAATGTATAAATCCATCATATAGGATTCTTTATTTTTCTGTTTTTTCATCGTAGAAGATTTCATTAGTTCAGAATATGATTTCTCCTTCATGAAATTCACCTCAGTGCTTTTTAATATTATATGGAGAAATTCTGAATTTTCAACTATTTTTTTAAAATTTTCTCAAAAATGTTTTTTAACAAAATTTGTGAATTAAATTTGAAATTTTAAAATTTTTGCTGTTTTATGGAAAATAAATGTTAAAATAAGGTAAAAACAAATTTGAGGTGAAGAAAATGAATGATGAAAAGAATCAAATATTGGGGGATTATGAAATTAATCCGTCCACTATGGCAATTTTTCCTTATAATTACGGCAGCAAGTTATATTCAAAGATTTATGAATTGGAACAGGAATTCCTATCTCCCTTTAAGCCTTTGGATAACGTTAAAAAAGGCTGCCGTTTCTTCGGCGTTAGTTATGAAGGCAGAAAAGAAGGAACTAAGGAGCTTCTAGGCTTATCACATAAACTTCCCATTGCAGTTGAACCGACTAACTCGATTTACTTTTTCCCAACAAGTTCACCTAATAAACCCCACTGCATTTGGCTTGCCCATGAACATATTATGAGTGTACAACGGGTGGACCGCAATCATTCCATGATTATCTTTCGAAATAAAAAAGCTTTAACAATTCCAGTTTCGGTTAGTTCCTTAAACAATCAGCTTTATCGAACATCGATGCTAAGGACGAAATTGGCTCAAAGAATTGCAGAAACAGAAAGAAAAGCATTCTATATGCTGAATAAACCCACTTATATGAAAGAGTAGTAGAAGAATAGCGGTAACTCTTATATTTTCGCTTTTGATCAATGATTGGAATAATGAAGCTTAGCTATTTAGAGAAGTATTGCTCCATTAATTCTTGAACCTTATTACGTATTCTTGGATTGAAATAATTATGATGCTCCTCATACCCTTTGTATAAAAACGAGAACATTGTAAAGGCTTCATCGTGATTGATTTGATGGACTTCTAGTTTGTTTTTGTTCATATATTGTTTAACTTTTCTTAGTTCCGCTTGAATTTCCCTCATCTTTCGTTCAATTAAATCAAGATAGGGCTGTTTTAATTTAAATGGACTATTGTTAATGATGTGAAGATCGCGAGTGAGGACCTTCAGCAGCATAGGTAAGTAAATCGCTTGCTCCATCATATTTCTGTCATCATCAGGTATTCTCGTCATTTTTATTGCTCCTTTAGTAAAAAAAATAGGAACATTTGTTCGTATGTATCATACGAAAAATTCTCAATGAATGCAATCCTTATGTACATATTTTTTCCCACTTCATCATTTTCATAGATAAAAAGGAACAAGCAAATAAAGAGAAGAATAAGTAGTTAATGTGAGGTTGGAATGAATTTCCGCCTCTTTTTTATGAAAATAAAATCTCGTCCATCTTGATAATAGAAATGTCGATTCTTTTCTGATAATCTTAATTTGAATGTAAAATATAATAAATAACGAAACTTTCTTGCTGAAAATAAAGTCATATCATGTAGAATTATGTTTATATTACTTTTTCAAGATGGAAGGAAAATGAAGTATGGGACGACAACAGTATCAAAAGCAAAAAAGGAAAAAGAAAAAAAAGAGATGGAAAACGGTCATTCTCGTTTTAATTCTCATTATTGCAGGCACGCTTGGTTATGCGTTTTACCAATATAGACAAGGGGTATTGCAATCAGAGAAAAAGGCAAATGTTAATAAAGAGGAATATAGCTTTAACGAAGCAAAGGATCAATATGGCGGAACGAATATTCTCCTACTAGGAAGCGACGCAAGAGGAAAGGAAAATTCTCGTGCTGATACCATTATGATTATGCAGTATCATCCAAAAAATAAGACCTATAAGCTCATCTCAATTATGAGAGATTCTTATGTTAGCATCCCTGGTCATGACAATAACCGAATTAATACGGCGTTTGCCTTTGGCGGACCAGAATTGCTTCGCCAAACGATTAAAGAAAATTTCGATATTGATTTGCAATATTATGCGATTGTTGATTTTGAAGGCTTCGTTCAATTAATTGATGAGGCATTCCCGGATGGAGTAGAGGTGAATGTCGAGAAAGAAATGTCAACTAATATCGGTGTTACATTAAAACCTGGTTTGCAGAGACTAGATGGGAAGCATCTTTTAGGCTATGTTCGCTTTAGACATGATGCCATTGGTGATTTTGGAAGGGTAGAGAGACAACAAAAGGTTGTGAAGGAAGTTGTAAATGAACTTACGAGTCTCCAAACCATTCCGAAGCTACCTAAATTAGTTGGGGTGGTCACTCCGTTTATTAATACAAATTTGAGCACAGGAAATATGCTTTATATAGGCAAGGATTTTCTTTCTCAGAAAAATCGCAATATCGAAACCTTGCGTGTTCCAGTTGATGGAAGCTATGCAAACGAAACAATTAATGGGGCAGCCGTACTATCAGTCGACTTAGAAAAGAATAAGGAAGAGATTCGTAAATTCCTTTCCAAATAAGTTGGTTAAAAGTTCTCTTTTCTAATTTCAAGGTGTACAATAAAGTAAAGCTTTAAGAGCAATAGGTGAAGAAACCAATTGCTCTTAAAAGCATATTCTCAAATAATAAGGCAATCATTAGCTATTAAACGAGGAGATTTCCCATGGATTTTGAAACAATCAAAGAATGGTTCACAATGGAAAACGTCATGGATTTGATTGAGCGTTATCGATCATTTGGACCGATTCCGGGAATATTACTTCCAGTTCTTGAGGCCTTTCTTCCCTTTCTCCCGTTAGTTCTATTTGTAATGGCAAATGCCAATGCATTCGGACTATGGCTAGGTTTTGGCATTTCCTGGGTTGGAGCTTGTGGTGGAGCAATTCTTGTATTTTTAATCATCAGAAGGTTTGGACAAAAAAGGATTCTTCGTTTTTTTAAAAAACATCCGCAGGTTCAAAAATTTATGTCGTGGGTAGATCGTCACGGATTTGGCCCACTCTTTATTTTATTATGTTTTCCTTTTACTCCGTCCGCCATTGTGAATATTGTTGCAGGTCTTTCTAAAATTAGTATCGCACAGTATGTGCTGGCTGTATTAACGGGGAAAATGGTTATGATTTTCACCATTAGCTTCGTAGGCTATGATATTCAATCTTTAGTCACAAAGCCTGTGAGAACGGGGATTGTAATAGCGGTTATTATTTTATTATGGTTTGTAGGGAAACAAATAGAAGGAAAAATGAATTCAATTATTGAAAAAGAGAAACAAAGAGGTTAAGGGAGTATCAAAAGGGGAACTCAGGGGGAAAAGGTATTGGAAAATATGAAAAAAGAAGGAATTGAGTGGATTAAGGCATTTGGAATTGGGTTAATTATTTTTGTATTTATCCGTGCTTTTTTCTTCTCCAATTATGTGGTGGATGGAGAGTCAATGAAGCCGACACTTGAGGATGGAAACAAGCTTGTCGTTAATAAAATCGGTTATCATTTAGGTGAATTTCACCGTTTTGACGTTATTGTGTTTCATGCAAATAAGAAAGATGATTATGTAAAAAGAATTATTGGCTTACCTGGTGATAAAATTGAATACCGTAAGGATCAGCTTTACATAAATGGAAAGGAATTTGCTGAGCCTTATTTAGAAAAATATCGCAAAGATCATAGAGGCGGTATCATAACTGGTGATTTTACTCTAAATGAGCTTACAGGAAGTACAGTTGTACCCCAAGGAAAGCTCTTTGTGCTTGGAGATAATCGGCTAGTTAGCTATGATAGTCGCCAATTTGGATTTGTTAATGTCGATCAGATTGTAGGAAAAGTAAATTTAAGATATTGGCCATTAGATCATATGCAAACATCATTTTAAGAAAAAACATGGACTAAAGAAAAATTTTTGGTCCATGTTTTTTTATCCCACTCTTAACGGACATTTTGACTCCTACTTCAAGATTCTGAGAATACGAAGAAGATAAGTGGGAGATCAACTGTCCGTAAAGGTCCGACGAGGGATTAAGGTCCTAGTCAGGCGAAGCCACAGGATGTGGCGTTATGAGCGTGATAAGTGAAATAAGATTTTTCTTTGGGCTTCAGCCCTTAGAAAAATCAATCAGGCTTTGCGTGACTAATCATCAGTGGGGGATGAATGGGAGACTAAAAGCGCGACGTCAATCGCTACGTCTGCACACTTCACGTCCTGTGCGTCGAAAACCCCCACTGATGGAAGTTTCACTTTATCTGCACACCATTTAAAGCCATATTTCATGATTCTATGGTAAAATAATTGTAAAATTAAGAAAATTATAGGTGATGCGATTGAATAAACCAATACCTGTGATTATGACAAAACTATTGGTGCCAAAGGTAAGAGAGGAAGCCATTAGAAGAAGCAAGCTTTCTCGAAAAATGAAAGCCTTTTCGGAATATCCGCTAACCCTTGTTCATTCAGGAGCGGGTTATGGAAAAAGCACAGCGTTAGCCCTTTATGTGTCCGATGAAAACCAGAAATGCTGCTGGTATTCCATCTCGTCCTCAGATGATGACATTTTGCCATTTTTAACCTACCTAATCTTATCTATACAAACCATTATTCCTTCATTTGGAACTGAACTAATTAGCCATGTAAACGGAATGGATCGCTATATTCGAGAAGAGGAATTAACGATTCTTTGTTCTTCCTTTATTAATGAAATGTCCTTAATTAAGGAAGAATTAATCGTCATATTAGATGACTTTCATCAAATCGAACATTCGTATACGGTCAATAGTTGGATAGAGAAGCTTCTTGAATACATTCCAGCGAATCTTCATTTAATCGTTTCAAGCAGAAGTCGTCCAGTTTGGAAGCAATTGACGAAGATGAAAGTGCAAAATCAGCTACTTGAAATAACAAAAGATGATCTCGTGCTTACAAAGGAAGAAGTAGAGCTCCTTTTAAATGATTATTATGATGTATCTGTGAATGATGAAGAGCTTCATCGCATTTTTGAAATATCGGAGGGTTGGATTATTGCCCTTGGGATGATTGCTCAGCAGATACGTTATCAGCAAAACTTTGATCATTGGTTAGATAAGTCGTCCAATACTCTCCAAGAACTATTTCAATATTTGGTTTTAGAAGTATTTACGAAACAGCCGCCATTAATTCAACAATTTTTAGAGCAGTCTAGCATCCTTGAGGTGATGAATGAAAGGCTCTGTGATCTCGTCCTCGGAATTAAAGGATCCTCTGTGATGCTGGAACAATTAACAGAAAAAAATTTATTTATCCAAAAAATCGGGGATAAACAGTATCGCTTTCATGCGTTGTTTAAGGAATTTTTAGAAAAACAATTGCAGGAGAATTATCCCCAAAGCTATTTACTTTTACACGAAAAGAGTGCCCGTTATTTTGAAGCAAACCACCAATGGGAAGAAGCATTAAGTCATTATGAAAAAATTGGTTATACAAAAGCGGTAGCTTCTCTTCTTAATGATATTGGGAAGAAGCTGCTGAAAAGCGGAAAGCTCGAGCATGTTTATGAGCGTTTAAAAAATATCCCAACGGAGGAGAAGGATCAGTATTATTCCTTATGGCTCTTAGAGGGAGATATTCTACGGTATCGTTCTCATTATAAAGAAGCGGAAGAATGCTACGACCTCTCAATAGCAGCTGCTGAAAAAAATGATGACTACCTTGAGATAAGCAAAGCATTAGAGAAAAAGGCAAGAATTTATTTGGATACAATTCAACCCTATCGCGCAGAAAGATTATTGTATAAGGCAATCGAAATTCGCGAATCTCATGAGCAAAAAGAAAAGGTTGAAATTTCGTCTTTATATCAGTTATTAGCGGAAAATCTGATTAATTCAGGGCAAGCCAAAAAAGCTGAAAAATGGATTCAACGAGCGAAGTTATTGAACGTATCTTTTTTAGACAGCAATTTAGAGGCGAGGCTTTATTTAAGGACGGGAAGATTAGAAGAAGCAAAAAATATTTTGCTAACAACAAAGAAAAATCAGGAACATGAAAGTGCCCATCTCCCGCAATCTCATCGTGAAACAGAGTTGCTTTTATCGTTAATAGAAGCATTTATGGGAAATGGGGTTGAGGCAAAAGCGTTGGCTCAAGAAGGGATTCAGCTTGGGATTCGAACAGAATCTCCTTTTGTGGAGGCATGCGGATGGATTAGAATGGGGCATGCTGTTCAAATGTTAAAATATGAGTTGCCTTTAGCAATTGAATGCTATGAAACGGCTCTTGAAATGATGGAGCAAATTCATGTTGATCGAGGAAAAGCCGAGCCTTTGATGGGGCTTTGCATTCTCTACGGAAGTACAGGGGAATATGAAAAAGCAATTGAAGCTGGCCACAAGGCCTTGGAGGAAACCGAGAAGGTTAAGGATGACTGGCTTGCAGCATTAATTATGCTCTGTTTAGGTATTACACATTTATACAATGGAAGCATGGAAAAGGCAAAGGACTTGCTTGTGAAAACAGAGGAAATGTTCGGCCAATGCCAGGATGAATATGGCTTAACCTTGGTGTATTTTTGGCAATCCCACTTATACTATGAAATGAAAAAGATGGAACCGTATAAGGAAAGCATGACTTTATTTTTAAAGCATGTCCAACTTGGAGAATATGATTATATTTTTTTTCAAAGAACTATTTTTGGCCCACGGGATTTACAAATGCTATCCCCGCTCCTGATTGAAGCATATAAACAAAATATATTTCCACACTATGTGTTTAAGCTACTGCAGCAGTTAAAGTTAGCAAAATTAGAATCTCATCCTGGATTTACATTAAAAATTCAAACATTGGGTGCCTTCCGAGTGTGGTTGGGAGATAAAGAGGTGGAGGAACGAGATTGGCAACGAGGGAAAGCCAAGGAATTACTCCAATTATTTATCACAAAGCTTGGCCAATTCATAACAAAGGAAGATATCTTTGAAATTCTTTGGCCAGATCAGGAGGAAAAGAGTGCAGCAAGGGATTTAAAGGTAGCGTTAAATGCCTTAAATAATGCGTTAGAACCGGGAAGAAGAGCTAGGTCCGCCCCGTTTTTTATTATAAGAGAAGGAAGTTCATATGGGATAAACCAGCAGACAAGTATCGAGCTCGATACTATGATGTTTACCGAATGGATTCAAACAGGGCTTGAGGAAAGGAATCGAGAGAAATCCATTGTCTATTTAAAAAAAGGCTTGGAATTATATAAAGGTGATTACTTACCGGAGCGAAAATATGATGACTGGTGTTTAAGTGCGAGGGAGAAGTTTTTAGTCTTTTTTCTAAGAGGGGCAGAGAGATTAGCACAGTTAAGCGTAGGAGTAGAAGACTACAATCAAGCAATATATTGGTGTGAGCGAATTATTGAAAAGGATATAACCTGGGAGGAAGCATACCGCTTAATGATGTATTGCTATTATCGAAAGAATAATAGACCATTTGCACTAAGATGGTATCAAAAGTGTTGCGAGGTTTTAGATGCCGAGTTAGGAGTTAAACCGCTGGAGCCTACAAGACATATGTATGAAATGATTTTTCATTCTGGTTAGCTGTTTCTAAAGGTCACAATTAGACTTTTGGGGACGGCTTTTTTTGCTGCTTGTAATTAGTTGTGATATGGACTTTGTGGTTATTGGGTTATTTGGTTGAAGGAATTTTGTAGAGTTGAGAGTCCGAGAGACCGCTGAATTCGAATAATTTTTATTCATGAACAGAAATCAGTCTTAATGAAGAAGTCAATGAATGGACCGCTCATCGCGCCATCCCCCGGTTCTCTTGATGTAACTGATTTGTAACTACCCCTATTTAAAATAAAAACTAGAAATATCTTCATTTAATTCAAAACAAGGGGGAAAATGGATGAAATCTTCTTCTCGTAAAATGGCTATTTTTTGTTTAGCGTTCTTTATCATGATTTTTGCAAGTGCTTGTAATTCTGAGAAATCAAGTGGAGATGGAAAGGATTCAAAGAAAGATCCAATCAAGATTGGAGTTCTTGCTTCCCAAACAGGGGCGCTAGAGTCTTATGGAAAACAAACACTTCGAGGTTTTGAACTTGGACTTGATTATGCAACAGACGGAAAAAGGGAAGTTGCCGGTCGAAAGATTGAATTTATTGTTGAGGATACTGAAACAAAACCAGAGGTTGCTGTGCAAAAGGCTACAAAACTTTTAGAAGATGATGAAGTAGATTTCTTAGTAGGGTCTTCTAGCTCTGGTGACACATTAGCTGTTCTTCCACTTGCTGAGGAGTATGAAAAAATCATGGTAGTGGAACCAGCAGTTGCTGATAGTATTACAGGTTCCGAGTTTAATAAGTATATATTCCGTACTGCTCGTAATTCATCCCAGGATGCAGTGGCTGGAGCTGCCGCAATTGCCAAGAAGGGAGTTAAGATTGCAACACTTGCTCCAGATAACTCTTTTGGCCGGGACGGAGTTGCGGCATTTAAAGAGAGTGCAGTTAAGCTTGGTGCAGACCTCGCTCATGAAGAATATGCTGATCCGGCTGCAACGGATTTTACCTCAAATATACAAAAAGTGATTGATGCAAAACCAGATTATTTATTTGTCATTTGGGCAGGTGCGAACACTCCATGGAATCAAATCGCTGATATGAAGGTACAAGAAAAAGGAATCAAAATTTCCACTGGGGCACCGGATATTGCCGCACTCAGTACAATGACACCGCTCGTAGGGATGGAAGGATTCTCTGTTTATTACTATGATCTACCTAAAAATGAGATAAATGATTGGTTGGTTACTGAGCATAAAAAACGATTTAACAATGAATTACCAGATTTATTTACACCTGGTGGTATGAGTGCTGCAATTTCCATTGTTGAGGCACTTAAGAAAACAGCCGGCAATACTGATGTAAATAAGCTCATCAAAACAATGGAAGGAATGAGCTTTGAAACGCCGAAAGGAACGATGACCTTCCGACCTGAAGATCATCAAGCTTTACAAGCTCTTTATGCCATTAAACTTGAGAAAAAAGCAGGAGTTGATTACCCAGTTCCTGTGTTAATACGTGAATTATCACCTGAAGAAACCGCACCTCCAATAATGAATAAATAAGGGAATCGGTGGGGTCGGACCAAGTATTCTGGTCGACCTCACTTTTCTAAAGGCAAAATATTAAGGTGGTGAGAGATATGGATGCAGCAATTGAAACGCGAGATTTGTCTATTAGCTTTGGTGGGCATCAGGCAGTTGACTCGGTGACAGTCTCTGTTCCAAAAAATCATTTTAAGTCCATTATTGGACCGAATGGAGCGGGAAAGACTACATTTTTTAATTTGTTAAGTGGTCAATTAATGCCGACAAAAGGGCAAATTTTTCTTGACGGGGAAGAGATAACAAAGCTTTCAAAGGCAAATAGAACGCGTAAAGGAATAGGCAGATCTTTTCAAATAACCAATGTATTTCCAAATTTATCAGTGCTTGAAAATGTTCGCTTAGCTGTTCAATCACAAGCTGGAATTCGCTATCAATTTTTAACTCATTTTCAAAACTATAAACAGCTTGATGGAGTGGCACTTGAATGGCTGGAAATGGTGATGTTAGATGCAAAAAAGCATATTCTCGCTAAAAATCTTGCTCATGGGGAAAAGCGAAAACTGGAGATTGCTATGTTGCTTGCCTTAAATACAAAGGTTGTTTTATTAGATGAACCAACTGCCGGAATGTCGATAGAAGAAGTGCCAGCCATTTTGGAAGTTATAAGGAAGATAAAGGAGAAGGGAGATCGAACCATTCTTTTAATTGAGCACAAGATGGATATGATTCTGGATTTATCAGATTCTGTTATGGTGCTATATAATGGAACCTTATTAGCAGATGGGACACCGGAGGAAATTATGAAAAATGAAACGGTTCAGTCCGCTTATTTAGGAGGTCATTACGATGAGCGTACAGCTGAAAGTGAATGAAATTGAAACCTATATCGGTCAGTTTCATATTCTTCATGGTGTGTCCTTTGAGGTGAGAAAAGGTGAGGTTACGGTTTTACTTGGTCGTAATGGAGCGGGGAAAACCACAACTTTAAGAACGATAATGGGGTTGAATTCTGTCTCAAAAGGGTCGATAGAATTTAACGGAGAAAAAATTCATAAGAATCCAACCTTTACGATTGCCCAAAAAGGCATTGGGTATGTACCAGAGGATCAGGGCATTTTTGGAGAATTGACTGTTGAAGAAAATTTAAAGGTAGCGATGAAAAAAGAAACAGAAGAAAGAAAGGGGAAGCTTGAATACGTCTTAAAGCTATTTCCTGATTTGAAGAAGTTTTGGAAGAAACAAGGGGGGCTATTAAGTGGTGGCCAGAAGCAAATGCTCTCCATTGCCAGGGCTTATGTGAATGATAATCAGTTGCTATTAATTGATGAACCGAGCAAAGGACTTGCTCCCATTATGGTTGAAAAGGTAATGGAGTCTATTATGCAAATGAAAGAAAAGACGACCATTGTTCTTGTTGAACAAAATTTCATGATGGCAAGCACAATTGGGGATCGTTTCTATATCATCGATGATGGGAGAACGGTTCAAAGTGGATTAATGAATGTATTGAAAGAAAATGAGGAAATGAGACGGAAATATCTAGGAATTGCTTAGAACGGAGGGGATTGGATGGGTGTCTTTTTCAATTTAATCCTAAATGGGTTAGCAACAGGCATGTTAATTTTTTTGCTGGCAGCAGGACTCACACTCATCTTTGGCTTAATGGATGTATTAAATTTTGCACATGGTGGGCTTTTTGCATGGGGTGCATACAGTGGAACTTGGATATATGCTGAAACGGGCAGTTTTTTAGTGGGAATTATTGGCGCTATTGTAACAGGATTGATTCTTGGCTGGGCGACAGAGAAATGGATTATTAAGCCAGTGTATAGAAACCATGTTCAGCAAATTTTGATAACGTTGGGATTGATGCTGGTTTTATCAGAGTTATTAAAGGTGTTTTGGGGTCCGAATCAAATATCAGCATCTCCCCCTGATTTCTTAAAAGGAAGCTGGGCAATAGGAGACATGGTTATTATCAAATATCGTACATTTATTATTGCAATTGGACTCTTAGTCTTTGTTATTGTGCAATACATTTTGAAAAATACCAAAATCGGGTTGATTGTGCGCGCTGGGGTCATCGATAAAGAAATGGTTCAATCTTTAGGGATTAATATTAATAAAATATTTATGTTTGTTTTTATGATTGGTTCAGCAATGGCAGCATTGGGCGGTGTGTTATTAGGTCCCTATTCAGGGGTTATTCATGCGGAAATGGGGATGGAATTTGCCATTTTAGCTTTTATCGTGGTGGTCATTGGGGGCATGGGCAGCTTTCCTGGTTCCATCCTAGCTGCCATATTAGTCGGGCTCTCGGGATCTTTTATGGCCTATTATGTTCCCGATTTAAGCCTTGCGGTTAATATGTTACTTATGGCAGCCGTATTAATTTTTAGACCACAGGGATTATTTGGATTAAAGGGGTGAGGAAGATGAATCTATTAAAAAATAATCGCTTCAATTTCATCTATATTTTAGCTGCTCTTATCCTTCTCATCCTTCCATTTGTTTATGATTCAAGGACCATGCTTATTTTGCTCACCCAGATTTTTATTTTTGCTATTTTTGCTATGAGCTATGATCTGTTGCTCGGTTATACCGGAATTGTCTCGTTTGGTCATGCGATGTTTTTTGGGATTGGCGCTTATACCATGGGGATATTCATGAAAAGGTATGAGCCCTCGATGTCTTATTTGCTGATGGCTCTAGTTGTTACCGTATTGTTGACCGCTGTCATAAGCTTTTTCATTGGCCTTTTGACTTTGCGCTTGAAAAGCCATTTTTATGCGATGTTAACCTTGGCATTTTCTGGTTTGTTTTTAGTGCTAGCAGAAAAGTGGAGAACGATGACTTATGGAAATGATGGTTTTACCTATAGAGTTCCAGACATTTTACGAGATCGAATGGTGTTCTATCTCATTTGTCTTATTATGATGATTCTGGTTTTTCTCTTTTTAAAAAGATTGATTCATTCTCCTCTAGGAAGTGTTATTCAAGGAATAAGAGAGAATGAGGAACGGATTGAATCGCTTGGCTTTCACGTGATTCATTATAAAATTATTTCAACTGTTGTTGCCGGAGTGATAGCAGGGATAGCCGGCATGCTTTATTCTCTTTCATTAAGATTTGTGAATACAAGTGTTTTTTCCATGGACATAACACTTGATGCTTTATTAATGACGATTATCGGTGGAGTAGGAACGCTCGTTGGTGCCATTATTGGTTCCGGGTTGATTGAATTTGCTCATCATTGGCTAACTGAATTAGCAAAAACCCATTGGATTTTCGAAAGATGGATTATTTTCTTTGGCATCATCTATATATTGGCGGTTATGTTTTTTCCACAGGGAATTGTCGGCAGCTTTTATTCCCTTCAGGCTAAAAGGCAAAATAAAAAGGGTGTTAAGGTGGCCAAAAAAACTTCAAACAAGGAGGTTTCCTGATGGAGCATTATCCAATTGCTTCCTTTGTCCTTCGGTTTCATTTAGCAGAGATTGATAAGGTATCCGATAAGAAATTATGGCGAATCCGGGTAAATCATGTGCAATGTGAAGAGGAAACCCTTTTTGAATCGATAGAAGAAGCCATGAACTACATGAAAAAAGTGGTCGGAATTTCATAGAAGGATAGACAGGAGGTGATGGATATTGAAGATTGGGATTGTCAGTACTGGAGTCTATCTCCCTCAATCATTCATGACTGGTGATGAGATAGCAGAAAAAGCAGGAATACCTTTGAACATTGTGAATGAAAAGATGGGGATTAAGAGGAAGCCTATTGCCGGAGAATATGATCATACATGTGCGATGGGGATATGGGCTGCCAAAAAAGCAATTGAAAAAGCGGGTATTGATCCATTAGCAATAGATGTAATTATTTATATTGGAGAAGAGCATAAAGAATATCCCTTATGGACTGCGGCAATTAAACTCCAGGAAGAAATCGGAGCGAAGCGTGCATGGGCATTTGATACGGCATTAAGATGTGGAACAACCATTTTAGGGCTTAAATTAGCGAAGAGCTTGATGCTCTCAGATGAAAAGATAACGACCGTTTTACTCGCGGGAGGATATCGGAATGAGGACTTCATTGATTATACAAATGAGAGAACTCGGTTCATGTTTAATCTTGGAGCAGGTGGAGGAGCCATTCTATTAAAAAAAGGTCATAAAAAGAATTTGATTCTAGAATCGGAGATTATCACGGATGGCTCTTTTTCAGAGGATGTTGTGGTTGTTGCGGGGGGAACGAAAAATCCAATTACGAAGGATAATCTTCATCTTCATAAATTGGATGTATTGGATCCTGTTGGAATGAAGGAAAGATTGGAACAAAAATCAATGAAAAATTTTTTAAAAGTGATTCATGCAGCCCTTATGAAAAGCGGTTATACAGAAAAGGATATTGGTTATGTTGCAATGCTCCACATGAAAAAGTCAGCTCACGAATATGTATTAAATGAATTAGGGTTAACGAATCATCACTCTATTTATCTTGAAGATTATGGACATATTGGCCAAATGGATCAAATTTTATCTATAGAACTTGCTGAAAAAGAAGGAAGGCTGAAAGACGGTGATCTTGTCGTTTTAGTTAGTGCTGGAATCGGGTATGCATGGGGTGCCACAATAATAAGGTGGGGAAAGGGAGGAACGCAATGACATTACATGCCTTGCAGTATAAAAAGACAAAATTGCCAAATGGTGAAACAATCGCTTATCAAGAGCGGGAAGGTGGGGAGCAGAAGGTTTTACTTATTCACGGAAATATGACCTCCTCTAAGCATTGGGATCTTGTTCTTGAAAAAATGGATCCGAAATATAAGTTATATGCCATTGATTTGCGTGGCTTTGGAAATTCCTCTTATCATCAAGAAATACGTTCAATTAAGGATTTTTCCGATGATGTGAAGGGATTTGTGGAGAAAATAGGATTAAAAAATTTTTCTATCGTAGGCTGGTCTACTGGTGGAGCAGTTGCGATGCAATTTATAGCAGAAAATCCAGGGGTTTGTGAGAAATTAGTTCTTCTTGCTTCTGCATCCACAAGGGGATATCCGTTTTATGGATCCGCCGGAGCTGGCCTTCCTCTCTTCAATAAGCGCTTATCAACTTATGATGAGGTTAAGGGGGAGAAAAGTAAAACGGTTCCGATTCAGAATGCATATGATACGGGTAATCGAAATTTTTTAAAAGCAGTATGGAATTCTTTGATCTATACGAAAAATCAGCCAAAAGATGAATTATATGAGGAATATGTAGACGATATGTTTACGCAAAAAAACCTTGCTGCCGTCTACCACGCATTAAATATTTTTAATATTAGTGAAAAACATAATGGATTAAAAAAAGGAAATGGCTTAGTAAAAAATATCAAAATCCCTGTTTTAGTTCTGCGTGGCGATCGAGATTTAGTGATTTCCGAACAAATGGCAAAGGAAACCGTTGAAGATCTTGGGGAATATGCAACATTTATCGAATTAACGGATTGTGGGCACTCACCGTTAATTGATGGTTTAGATCAATTGCTAAAGCACATAACCGAGTTTTTAAATTAATGGAGGGATCAACATGAGATTAAAGGATAAAGTAGCGATTATAACGGGTGCAGCAAATGGACTTGGTTTAGCAGCAGCTGAAACCTTTGCTCGAGAAGGGGCAAAGGTGGCTTTAGCTGATTATGATGCGAATTTAGGAAGGGAACGAGCAGCTGAGCTAAAAGCAAAAGGCTATGAGGTTTCATTCTTCCAAGTGGATGTATCAGATCGCAGTAGCGTTGATGAAATGGTACGAAGAGTGGCTGCTGAATTTAGCGGCATTGATATCTTAGTTAATAATGCAGGAATAACTAGAGATGCGATGTTAAAGAAGCTTTCTGTTGAAGATTTTCAAAAGGTCATAAGTGTTAACTTAACAGGCGTGTTTCATTGTACGCAAGCAGTGTTACCATTTTTACTAGAAAGAGGATCTGGAAAAATTATCAGCACTTCATCGGTCTCTGGCGTTTATGGAAATGTCGGGCAAACAAATTATGCTGCAGCAAAAGCAGGAGTTATAGGGATGACTAAATCATGGGCGAAAGAGCTTGGACGCAAAGGAATAAATGTGAATGCCGTTGCACCAGGATTTATTATGACAGGAATGACGGCGAAGGTGCCTGAAAAAATATTAGAGCAAATGAAAAGCATGGTGCCACTTGGCCGTTTAGGGGATCCTCGGGATATCGCAAATGCTTATCTCTTTTTAGCATCAGAAGAAGCAAATTATGTCAATGGAACCGTTCTTCATGTGGATGGTGGAATTATGATGTAAAGAATAAGTTTCAGGTGGATAAAGTGAAAGTTCCATCAGTGGGGGTTTTCATTCATCCCCCACTGATGGTTAGTTGAACTTATCGGACCTTTACGGACAGTTGATCTCCCGCTTATCTTCTTCGTATTCTCAGAATCTTGAAGTGGGAGTCTTACTGTCCGTTAAGAGTGGGATAAAAAATTCATTGATTCTTCAAAGATATTCATAAAGTACGAACCCAATTACAAGAACAGCCAAATCTTTTTCGTAAATGCCCGATTACTTAAACATTACTCTTTAAATCATCACTCGTTTTCCTTGAATTCCAATGATAATAATTTGTAAATACACTCACTCATGTTTTTAATCCATCTTCCCATTTATCTATATTTCTTCCCTTTAAAAAAAAGACGATCCCAATTTCAAATTTATCTAAATCCCTTGATTAATTGTGCTCAAGGGATTTTTAAATGGGAAATAGGCAGGAGAGTAGTTTTTTTACTTTGTAACCGACTTGTAACTTCTTATAACTACAATATGAACATCATAATGAAGGAGAGATGGCAGTGAGGTGGGAACTCGATTGGATTGAAAATAGAGCGCGATTAACACCAGATAGAGAGGCGATTATAGATGCGGAGCAAGAAAGACATTGGTCTTTTTTTGAGGTCAATCGTCGTAGCATTGCTGCTGCTAGCTGGTTAAAGAGGCAAGGAATTAAGGAAGGTGATCGGGTCGCCTTATTATCCCCTAATCATATTTGCTATTTTGATGTACTATTTGCTTGTGGAAAAATTGGTGCTATTTTTGTACCGATTAATTGGAGATTAGCTCCTAGGGAAATTGAATATATTCTTCGTGATTGCACCCCTAAGGCAATAGGCTTTCACTCCACTTTTTCTGAAAGACTAATGGAGCTTAATATAGGTCAGCCGATTTGTTTTCAAGTAGACCAGGAAGTCTATTTACAGGAAAATTTAACTCTAAGTAAAGATGAACCTGAAGGGAAGGAATTTGACCCATTAGCCATCATTTATACAGGAGGGACGACTGGAAAGCCAAAAGGAGTCGTATTATCTCATCAATCCATCATTTATAATGGGCTCAATACTATTTTAAGCTGGAATATTACAAAGGATGAAAGAACTCTTACTTATATGCCACTCTTTCATACGGGAGGATTAAATGCTTTATCGATTCCGATTCTTATGATGGGTGGCACTGTTGTCATTGCGAATGATTTCAATCCGGATGATGCGATTGATTATTTGAATAAATATCAATGTACGATTGTTCTACTTGTCCCAACGATGTATCATCTGATAACTAAATCAGCTAAGTTTAAAGAAGAAACCTTTCCAACTGTAAGGACCTTTTTATCCGGAGGGGCACCATGTCCGTTGGAAATTTATCAGGAATTTAGGCGAAGGGGGATGAAATTTAAAGAGGGATATGGGCTAACGGAAGCGGGGCCGAATAATTTTTTTATAGAACCTAGCAAAGTGAATGAAAAATTGGGCTCAGTTGGTAAACCGATGCTCTTTAATTCTGTGAAAATCGTAAAAGAGGATGGGGCAGATGCTGCGCAAGATGAAGTTGGAGAACTTTTGATAAAAGGCAAACATAGCTTTATCGGTTATTGGAATAATCCAAGAGCAACGAATGAAACGGTACAGGAGGGATGGCTATATACGGGTGACTTAGCAAGACGGGATCAGGATGGATATTTTTATATTGTTGGAAGAAAAAAGGATATGATCATAACGGGTGGGGAGAATGTCTATCCAATAGAGGTGGAGCATTGGATTGCATCACTCCCCCAAGTGAATGAAGTAGCCGTTGTTGGGCTTCCGCATCCAAAATGGGGTGAGGTAGTCACGGCATTTATCGTTTTAAAGAAAGATGAGCGTTTATCCTTTGCTGAGCTCAAAACCTATTGTTCTAAGAAATTAGGTGGATATAAAATACCGAAAGAAATGATTATTCTCGATGATCTGCCAAAAACTCATGTTGGAAAAATTGATAAGAAGAAATTGAAAGATTTCGGAATCAAAAATGGTTGAACTACCCACCGCTTAACAACCTTACGGCCTTTTTGAAGCGGGAGTTTCCTACGAACACCAAAGTATCCTTCAGTTATCTTAGTAGGCGATCCCCGCAGTCCCTGCGGTTAGAAGTCTTATCGCTTCATTCTTTAAATTTTGCCCTGCGTTAATATCCCTTTGATGATGTGTGCCACAAGTAGGGCATTTCCATTCACGCAATGCGAGATTTTTAACGTCTTTGTTTTGATAGCCACAACAGGAACAAAGCTGACTGGAAGGAAAGTTTTTCGCCACCGTTACGACTTGTTTTCCATACCATTTTGCTTTGTACTCCATAATACTTTTGAATTGTGACCATGATACTTCGCTAATGGCTTTGGCAAGCTTGTGATTCTTCAACATATTGCTTACTGACAAATCTTCCATACCAATGATATCGTGTTTTTTGATGATCTCGGTAGAAATTTTGTGTAAGTAATCATTTCTTGCTTGAGTCATTTTTTCGTGAATACGAGCCATTTGTTTTTTTGCTTTGTACCAATTGGCCCCGCCTATTGTTCGTCTACTCATGATTCTTTGTGCTTTAGCCAATTTTTCTTCTAGCGTACGAAAAAATTTTGGATTATCGTAAGTCGTACCATCTGATAGTATGGCAAAGTCTTTAAGACCAACATCTATCCCAATCACTGAATGGGTTTTCGGTAGTTCTACTATTTCGACTTCTGTTCCTATTGAGATGAAGTATTTACCTGATGGGTTACGTCTAATCGTGGTATTTAGAATACGACCTTCGACTTCTCGACTTTTGGCAAAACGGACAAGACCGAGTTTGGGCAGTTTAATGGAATGGTTTATGACCGCAATATTTCCATTTGTATATTTAGTGGTATAAGACTGAAGAGGATTCTTTTTTGATTTAAAGCGTGGATATTTATTCTGCTTTCGATAATATCTGTTGAAAGAATCAGCTAAGTTTTCAACGGACTTCTGCAAGGCAATACTATCCACTTCTTTCAAAAAGGGATAATTCTCCTTTAATTTTGGAATGGCTTTTACTGTTTCGTATTTATTTAGGCATTTACCCTTCCAGTTATTTGCTGGAAGCTGGCCGTTTTGAACCATTTCTTCAACCATGTACCAATAGGCATCTTTGTTTTTCTGTTCTCCCAAAAAGAAGTTAAACACAAACCTAGAGCAACCTATTGTTTTATTGATCAGTTCTATTTGCTTTTTATTAGGATAGATACGAAACTTAAATGCTTTATTAACTAACACTGTATTTCACCTCTCATAAAACGAACATTTGTTCTTATTTTATCATAAGAGGAAGGTTTTGACAATCGCCAACCGACATTCATCTCCACCTACTTATTGGGCAACAGTTCTTTCCGTTCCTTGAAGTGGGAGTCTTCTGTCGGAAATGGATAAAAGGAATTGCATGAAGCCATGATCTAAATAAGGATGATGGCTTTTTGCTGTTAGATAAAATCAGACCTTTAAATCCGTAATCTGCCAATTATACCATAAGCCAAATGTAAAAATAGATAGGATTTCTATGTTAAAATGAAAGAATGCAAAGAAGTTTGTAAGGGAGGTTATGGGCATGTCTGTACGGATGTTAATTGGACGAGCCGGTAGTGGGAAAACGACTTTTTGTCTTGACGAAATTCAAAAACAAATGCTGATAAATCCAGATGGCGATCCGATCATTTATATTGTTCCAGATCAAATGACCTTTTTATCAGAATATAAATTAATCTCTAATCCACAGCTTGGAGGGATGATTCGAACGCAAGTATTTAGCTTATCACGTCTTGCATGGAGAGTCCTGCAGGAGACAGGCGGAATTAGTCGTTATCACCTGAGCAGTGTAGGAATTAGTATGCTTATAAGGAAAATCATAGAAGACAAAAAAGCGGAACTTAAGCTATTTCATAAGGCGGCTGAAAAAAATGGCTTTGTTGCACAAATGGAACTGATGTTAACAGAGTTTAAACGATATTGTGTGAAGCCAGAGGAACTTTATGATAAAAGGAATGAATTAGAATCAGAAAATGGGAATCGAGCGCTCCAAGATAAATTACATGATCTTGAGTTGATATATAAAAGCTTTGAAGAAGCCTTATTCGATAAATATATTGATTCTGAGGATTATTTTCGATTATTAGCAGAAAAAATTTCCCAATCAAAATATTTACAAGCAGCCAATGTTTATATTGATGGATTTTATAGTTTTACTCCACAGGAATATATGGTAATCGCACAGCTGATGAAGCATTGCCAAAATGTGACGATTACGAATACGCTGGATCAGCCTTTTTATGATCATCCGCCAGATGAACTGCATCTTTTTCGAATGACCGGTGAAAATTATCAAAGCTTGTATGAAATGGCTAAAGTGGTAGGGGTAGAAATTAAAGAAATTCATTTTCATGAGCAAAAGAAATGGAAACAGGAGTCATTAAGGCATTTGGAAGCCTTTTTGAATTCGCGTCCGGTACATTCGTTTGAAGGCGAGTCAGGCGTTTATATTGCTGAAGCAGTGAACCGGAGAGCCGAGATTGAGGGAATTGCAAGAAGAATTAAAAGACATGCTCAATCTGGACAGTACCGGTTCCGGGATATGGCCATTTTATTGAGAAATAGTCATGATTATCGTGATTTAATTGAGACGATTTTTTATGATTACGAGATTCCATACTTTATTGATCAAAAAAGAACGATGCTTAATCATCCATTAATTGAATTGATTCGTTCTAGCCTTGAAGTTATTAATAGCTATTGGTGCTATGAACCGGTATTTCGGGCAGTTAAAACGGAATTATTGTTCCCGTTAGAAGTTAATTTAATTCAAATGCGTGAGCATATGGATAGGCTTGAAAATTATGTGCTAGCCTATGGAATTCAAGGAGAAAAATGGACAAATAAGGAGCGCTGGAAATATCGGAAAATCAGAGGATTAGAGCTCGTAAATAACGTGCAAACCGATGCGGAAAAGAAAATGGAGCAGGAGTTAAATGAATTAAGGTTTATGCTGACAACTCCTATTTTGAGATTATCGCGTCGATTTAAAAAAGCTGAGAATGGGCGGGATTTATGTGAGGCACTTTTCTTATATTTAGAGGAACTTGATATTCCAGCAAAGCTAGAGAGCTTAAAGCAGAAGAGTGAGACAATAGGGAATTTAATTAAGGCAAGAGAGCATGATCAAGCATGGAATGCCGTGATTGAATTACTGGATCAATTCGTTGAAGTGCTTGGTGAAGAGACCATTTCACCAAAACAATTTTCCTCTATCTTAGAAGCTGGAATGGAATCTCTGAAATTTTCCCTTGTTCCTCCGGGTATGGATCAAGTTTTGATAGCAGATATGGAGAAATCGCGGTTTTCCGATATTAGGATTGCATTTGTCATCGGGCTTACAGAAGGCGTATTACCGGCAAAATTCCAAGAGGATGGATTGTTAGCAGATGAGGATCGCGATAGCCTGCTAGAAAACGGAATAAGAATTGCTTCAAGTAGTAGGAAGCTATTGCTTGATGAGGAATTTATTGCGTATACAGCGTTTACTTCTCCATCAGAGCTGCTTTATGTCAGTTATCCACTGGCGAATGATGAAGGAAAGGCATTAATGCCGTCCTTGTATATTAAAAGATTAAGAGAGATAATTCCAAGTTATCATCCTTTATTCTATATGACGGATCCAACTGATTTATCAGAGGAGGATCAACTCGAATATTGTATCAATGCTAACACGACCCTTTCTTATTTAACGACGCAATTGCAGTTAAAAAAACGTCATTACCCTATCTATGAATTTTGGTGGGATATTTACAATTATTATATAAATAATAGTCAATTGTCTGTAAATACACGTAAGATTTTATCGAGTCTTACTTATGAAAATCGGGTTAAACAGTTATCTGAAATAGTTAGTAAGGAAATATATGGGGATGTGATTCAAGCAAGTGTGTCACGAATGGAATTATTCCAAGCGTGTCCTTTTTCGCATTTTGCTGGGGCTGGTTTAAAGCTTCGTGAGCGACAAATCTTTCGTTTGGATGCTCCTGATATAGGGGAGCTTTTCCATGCTGCCTTAAAATATGTCGTGGAAACTGTTATTAAAAATCAGCTATCCTGGGAATCCATTACTAAAGCAGAAATGGAGGAACTGGCGAGGCAGGCAGTCGATACACTAGGACCAAGACTCCAAAATGAAATTCTCTTTAGTTCAAATCGACATTTTTATATTAAGAGGAAGCTGGAACAAATTATTAGTAGAGCCTCTATGGTGCTAAGAGAACATGCAAAGGCTAGTGGTTTTGCCCCAGTTGGCCTAGAGCTTAGCTTTGGACCAAAGGGAGAGCTCCCACCATTATCCTTCCCGTTAAAAAACGGAGCAAAAATGGAGCTAATTGGTCGGATTGATCGTGTTGATATAGCGGACGAAAAAGAAGGAACCTTTTTAAGAGTGATTGATTACAAATCAAGTGCACGGGATTTAAATTTGAACGAGGTGTACTATGGTCTTGCCTTACAAATGTTAACGTATTTGGATATTGTCATTACTCATTCGAAGGAATTGATTGGGAAGGAAGCTGACCCAGCGGGTGTTTTATATTTTCATGTGCAAAATCCGATTATTCAGGCTACCAAAATGTTATCTCTCGATGAAATTGAAGAGGAAATCTTAAAGAAATTTAAAATGAATGGTTTAATACTTGGTGATCCTAATGTAATTAAGCTAATGGATCAAACCCTTGAATCGGGGAATTCCAGGATTATTGCCGCGGGAATCAATAAAAACGGCAGCTTAGCAAAATCATCAAAAGTTGCAGATAAAGAGGGTTTTAATGATTTGAGGAAATATGTTCGTAAGCTTTATGTCCAAACTGGAAATGAAATATCAGAAGGTAGAGTTGACCTTGCGCCATACAAATTAAAGGATAAAACTCCGTGTACTTTCTGTTCCTTTAAACCAGTGTGCCAGTTTGATGAGTCATTGGAGAGTAATTCTTACCGCGTACTTCCAACAAAATCGAAGGAAGATATCATGAATTTAGTAAGAGAGGAGGCCTGATGAATGAATAAAAAAGCAATTCCTCCTAAGCCAGAACATGTGACTTGGACCGATGACCAATGGAAGGCCATCATGGCAAAAGGGCAGGACATTCTTGTAGCGGCAGCGGCTGGATCGGGAAAGACAGCTGTATTAGTGGAACGGATTATTAATAAAATTACTACAAGGGATGAACCTATTAATGTTGATGAGTTACTAGTCGTAACCTTTACAAATGCATCTGCCGCTGAAATGAAGCACCGTATTGGTGAAGCTTTAGAAAAAGAAATAAATATGAACCCTAATTCATCTCATTTACGAAAACAATTAAGCTTATTAAATCGGGCATCCATTTCAACTTTGCATTCCTTTTGCTTAGA
Source organism: Cytobacillus sp. Hz8 (assembly GCF_042263505.1). NCBI lineage: Bacteria > Bacillati > Bacillota > Bacilli > Caryophanales > Bacillaceae > Cytobacillus > Cytobacillus sp. Hz8. Next base: position 85,048 of record NZ_JBHKFI010000001.1, read on the forward strand.
AGTAATAAGAAAATATTATTATAAAATTGATATCGATCCGGGATTCCGAATCGCTGATGAGACAGAAGCACAGTTGATGCGTGATGAAGTTATGGATGAGTTATTTGAAGAGGAATACGGTAAGGAAAATAATGAACTTTTTTTCGCATTAGTCGATACATTTACCAATGATCGTTCAGATGAAGGACTTCAGCATATCATCCGAGAATTATTTGACTTTGCTCAGTCAAATCCTCATCCCTTCAAATATTTAGATTTAATTGTTGAAATGTATCGTGTGGAGAATGTGACCAAAATCGAGGAACTTCCATTTACAGATGCACTGCTCTATGACATTGAACTGCAGCTTGAAGGAGCGAAACAATTGATTCAGGAGGGATTAGAGCTAACAAAGCTTCCAGGAGGTCCTGCTCCAAGGGCAGAAACTTTCATGGATGACCAACAGCTGATAGACATCTTAATCACGGCGAAAAAGGACTCATGGTCAACTTTATATCAGGCATTCCAGTCCATTAGCTTTTCTAAATTGAAAACTTGTCGTGGGGATGAATATGACCAGGACTTGATTGAAAAGTCAAAAGAGATAAGAAATCAAGCAAAAAAAATTATCGAAGGAATAAAGGGTGAGCTATTTTCAAGAAAGCCGGAAAGCTATCTGAACGATATGAAGGAAATGCTGCCAATTATTCAAGCATTGGTCCAAATTGTAAAAGAATTTGCTTTGCGCTTTGATGCTGTGAAGAAAGAAAAGGGATTAGTTGATTTTGCTGATTTAGAGCACTATTGTTTGGCTATTTTAAGTGACACAGATGTTGCTGAAGGAGAATTGCTTCCGTCTGAAGCGGCAAATAGCTACCGCAATCATTTTAAGGAAGTTTTTGTTGATGAATATCAAGATGTGAACTTTGTTCAAGAAGCCATTCTACAGCTTGTCACAAGGGATGGAGAACATCATGGGAACCTTTTTATGGTTGGGGATGTTAAGCAGTCAATTTACCGTTTCCGACTTGCAGAACCTAATTTATTTTTATCCAAGTATATTCGTTTTACCCCAGAGGCAGAAAATACGGGCTTAAAAATAGATTTAGCAAAAAATTTTCGCAGCAGACAAGAGGTTTTACATGGAACGAACTATCTTTTTAAACAAATTATGGGGATAAAGGTTGGAGAAATAGATTATGATGAAGCGGCAGAATTAAAAAAAGGAGCAGCCTATCCGGAGGATGAGATTCAGCCGATTGAGGTTCTCTTTATTGATCAAGAAATAGAGGAACAAGAGGACTCAGAATCATCCACTGAACAGCAAGGAGAGGAATTTGATCGTGAAGACTTAGCGGCTTCGCAGCTTGAGGCAAGGCTCATGGCTACTAAAATAAAATCACTCATTGAGGAAAGAAAGCCGGTTTATAATCCGAAAACAAAAACGTCTCAGCCAATTAAGTATCGTGATATGGTTATTTTGCTTCGATCTATGACATGGGCACCTCAAGTAATGGAGGAATTTAAGCAACAAGGGATTCCGGTTTATGCAAACCTTTCAACAGGTTATTTTGAAGCGACGGAAATTTCCATCATGATGTCTTTATTAAAGGTCATTGATAATCCATATCAGGACATACCTTTAGCAGCTGTTTTAAGATCACCTATTGTAGGGCTGGATGAGGAAGAGCTAGCCATTATCCGAGCTGCCAATCGAAAAGGGGAGTACTATGAAGCATTGACTGATTTTTGCCGTGAAGTCCCATCTCATCAATATGAAGAGCTGTGGGAGAAAGTAAGACACTTTTCCGAAAGACTAGTAAATTGGCGTTCGAAGGCACGGACTGGTGCTCTTTCAGAATTAATCTGGGAACTGTATCGTGATACTCACTTTTATGATTTTGTTGGCGGGTTGCCAGGAGGCAAACAACGCCAAGCTAATCTTCGTGCTTTATATGATCGGGCCCGACAATACGAGGAGACGTCTTTTAGAGGGTTATTCCGTTTCCTACGGTTTATTGAACGAATGAGGGATCGAGGCGATGATTTAGGGGCTGCAAGGGCGCTTGGAGAGCAAGAGGATGTCGTAAGAATAATGACTATCCATAGCAGTAAAGGTCTTGAATTTCCAGTCGTCTTTATCGCTGGTTTAGCCCGACAATTTAATATGATGGATCTAAGAAAACCCTATCTTCTTGATAAGGAGCTAGGTTTTGCAGCGAAGTATGTGAACGTTGAAAAGCGTATATCGTATCCCTCTTTGCCTCAGCTTGCTTTCAAACGAAAAAAGAAGTTAGAAATGCTAGCGGAAGAGATGCGTGTTTTATATGTTGCTTTAACTCGAGCAAAAGAAAAGCTTTATTTAATTGCAACCGTTAAAAGCTTTAAAAAGAAGCTGGAGCAATGGAGCAAGGCTCGTCAATATACGGATTGGCTCATCAATGAATACGACCGGGCAAAAGCCACTAGCTTTATGGATTGGATTGGGCAAGCGCTTGTTCGCCATCAAAGTACGCAAGAACTTCCATATTCCATTTCTTTAAATCCACTAGTGAAAGAAGAAATTGTTCATCATCCATCTTTATGGAGTGTAGATGTGTTAAAAGCAGATCACTTTCATGATACTGAAGAACATGATGCTGAGGAAGTTGAGGATTATCTTAAGCTTGTCTATCAAGGAAAACAGGTGCCAATTGAATCGCTTTATAAGCAGTTGGTGGAAGACCAGCTTTCTTGGAAATATCCATACTTTCCTTCAACTATTCATCGATCTAAGCAATCTGTTTCCGAAATTAAACGCCAGCAGGAAATGGCAAGTGAAGATGGGGCAACTGAATTAATTAAAACGTTTAAAAAGCCAATTCTAACTAGACCTAGATTTATGCAGGAGGAATCTCTCACTCCTGCTGAAAAAGGTACCGCCATGCATATGGTTATGCAACAGCTGAATTTAACGAAATCAATCTCAGAGACTTCCATCAGTCTACAAATTGAAGAAATGGTACAAAACGAACTATTAACAGAAAAACAAAAGCAAGGAATTAACATCCAACAAATCGCAGAATTTTTTGCAACAGAACTGGGTAGGAGAATGTTGAATGCCACCAAGTTGAGGAGAGAGATTCCTTTTAGTTTAAACTTACCTGCTGATATCGCTTATTCGGATTGGGTAGGGGAGAATGAGCCTGTCTTGGTCCAAGGGATTATTGACTGCTTATTTGAAGATGAAAGAGGAACAGTTTTATTAGATTATAAAACAGACGCCATTACGAACCGATTTAAGGGTGGATTTCAAGAAGAAAAGGACATTCTTGAGGAACGTTACCGGGTGCAGATTGATCTATATACAAGGGCATTAGAAGAAATTCTGAAGAAACCGATTGATGAACGATATCTATTTTTCTTCGATGGTTCATATTTTCTAGAATTGAAAAGATAAACAGGAAAAAAACCGGCAGGAATTGAACTATCCTTGTCGGTTTTTTTCTAAAGTTAATTGTTGCCTACAGTTGGTTGATCGATGAGGTTTTGGTCTAAAATGTTATTTCCATTGAGCCCATTATTATTTACGATTAATCCACCATTATTTCCTGATCCAGAACCTTCAACAACCTTTGAACTATTTTTTGGAGAAATATAGACCGTATCTCCAAATTGGACAACTCCTCCGCTAACATGAATAATTTGAACTGGTCCAACAATAGATGGCATGATAAACATCCTCTTCGTTTTTATTTCATATAGATATAGCTTATTTGCAGTCTAATAATTGGCGAATATGTTCCACTCTCGATTCTACATAAACATTTTGACTATTTCCCACTTGTAAAATGGAAGAACCAGAAAGGGCAAGAACATCTAGTTTGTCTACATGAATAAATGGTTTTAGATTTCGCCTTTCAATGGATATATATTCAGTAATTTGAGGAAGTGGAATCGGTTCTTGAAAAATGGGATAGCTACTAAAACTCCCTTCCTCTTCGAAGAAAATCTCTTCATCACGTTGTACAGCAATGGCACGAACAAACGCATTAATTGTATGGATATCTCCAATTTCTATAATCGATGAAAATAAAAGAGAATCAACTTTTATATGATTTATAACAGAAGTTCTTTTAAACATTTCATAAATCACTCGGCAGTCAGTGGGACAAAAGGTCCGATGATAAGAGATTCTGCTGGAGTGTCAAAGGTTGAAGCGAGTTGGATTGTATCGGAATCACCCACGATAAGCAAGGATGAACTGGAAATACCAATGACCCTTATCGTACCTACGCATAATTCTCGATTATATACCTGAAAATTCATCTATCCCTCATCCTTTCTCTTTTTCAAGATTTTGAAGAAAAACCTGTACTCCGTTATGAATATCATTTTTTAATTGTATTATGATTTCCTCAAAGAGGATATTCTGATCTTTGGAGGAACGATCATTAGGAGTGACTTTTAAAAGATAGTTCTCAATTCGGTTTGGAAGCTGTTTTTTTATATCTGTTTTTATAAAGTCAAGGTAGGAATCATCTATTTCTATTTTTGAAGTATTCTTGAATTGGTTAAAAATTGGCGGAATATCCGTTTCTACATAACGATGAAGCTCATCCTCAATTGACATCACTGCCTCTAATCTTTCTTGTGGCGTCAGCATAGGGGAAGCCATTGGCTGCTGCTGATTTACTGCAAACTCTTCTATCCCTTGTAAGTCAGAAGGATTAAGCCCGATACTCAATGTGCCATCTAATTTTTCTACTTTTAATTGATCAAAGCTATATTGGATGGAGTCAACGTGAATAGGAGTCCGATTTTTTATTGCACTAACTTCATTTCTTAATTCATTTACTGTTTTTTCTAGAGAAGAAATTTTTTTTTGTTGGACCCTGACAAATTGATGAAGTTGTTCTATATAATGAATAAATTCAGAATTCACAAAATCCACCCCACTTTTCTATCTAGCACATGATTATTCCAATTATATTAATGAGCATTCATAACGGAATAGCAGGTGAAACCAGTGTCCCTCCCATCTCACCTTGAATCATAACACCAGGTTTTTTTGATTTTGGTGCAGGGCCTGTAAATCCACCTGTATTATATAAATAGGAAGCTGGTTTAATAATTCCTGAGCTTCCTATTTGGAAGACAGATGAATTTGTTAAGCTTCCGATTCTGATTGTTTGGATTTGTATCGATTGTTGAATATAAAAATTCATATTATCACCCACAAATTATGCGTTAAATAAATTTCCCTGATCGATTCCATCTTGATCAAACACATTGGTTGTACTAACTTGATTGGATATTCGCAATCCATCCCCGGTATTAAAGGAACCAGATCCTGCAAAGGTTTTTGCAGTAGAGATGGGCATGACTTTATAAACATCCCCGATATTAACGATAGAACTGCTTCCTACATTAATCACTTGAACAATTCCTACAATGGCTGGCACTTGAAAACACCCTTTGCAAATCAAAATTGTTTTTTTTTGTTTGATCCCAAATGAAAGAAAATAGCAACTTTACTTTTATATCGTATGTAGAGAAATCCAGTTTGTGATAAAAAAGCCTAAATTCTCATTGTTCACAAAAGAATCCACATAAGAAGTGAGGTTAACACTATGAAAATATTGGTGTACAAGTTTAAAAATTATGTTAAAATAAAGATAAATTTGAATTATTTGTCTATTTAACAAAGGGGGTAAAAAAGTGAATGTACCATTAATTTTAACAGACTTTTTAGACAGAGCTGTATCACTGTATGGGTCAAAAGAAGCCATCTATTGTGATGACCGTACTTTTACTTATTCAGAGCTAAATGAAAGAGTGAATCGATTATCCCATGGTTTGAAAGAACTGGGAATTGAAAAAGGAGATCGAGTAGCGTATTTGGCACCAAACTCTGTTGAGATGCTTGAGGGGTTTTATGGAATTTATCAGCTTGGAGCGATTATGGTTCCACTGAATATTCGGCTAAAGCCGGATGATTATTTATTTATTTTGGATCATAGTGAATCGAAAGTTCTGTTTGTTGACCAAGATCTTTATCCATTAATTGTTCCTATTAAGGATAAATTGAAAACGGTTACTTCAATTATTGTTCATTATAAGGATGAAGAAACGGACGAAATTGGTTATGATGAATGGTTGAGCAAGCAATCCAATCAGACTTTTGAACGAGCAATCCTTGATGAAAATGATGTTTGTAGTTTGCTTTATACGAGTGGAACTACTGGTAATCCAAAAGGGGTTATGCTAACCCATCGAAATAATTACTTACATGCGCTTACTTCGATGCACCATTTACGCGTAAGCGATAAAGATACACTTGTCCATGTTTTACCTATGTTTCATGTCAATGGCTGGGGATCTCCTTTTTATTATACAGCCAATGGAGCTTCACAAGTTTGCTTAAGAAAGGCAACTCCAGAAACGATTTTCTACGCTATAGAAAAGTATAAAGCTACCATCCTTCATATGGCTCCAACAGTTTTAAATGCCCTAATGCAATTCTATGAGCAAAATTTACCAGTGATAGAGCATGATGTTCGCGTTGTTATTGCCGGATCAGCGCCTCCGCCTGCTTTTGTTACAAGAGTAGAGAGGGAACTGGGATGGGAATTCATTCAAGTATATGGGATGACAGAATCTTCTCCATTAAGCACTATTTCAACGATTCGTTCTCATTTACGAAAATTGCCGATGAAGGAGCAATATCGCTTAAAGGCAAAAGCTGGATATCCGATGATTGGCACAAGGGTGAGTGTTGTGAATGATTTAGGAGAAGAAGTTGCGCATGATGGAAAAGCCATCGGAGAAGTGGTAGTAAGAGGAAATGGTGTCATGCTCGGATATTGGAAGAATGAGCAGGCGACAATGGAGACGATTCGCGATGGCTGGCTCCATACAGGTGATATGGGAACGGTCGATGAATATGGCATGGTTGATATTGTTGATCGTAAGAAGGATGTTATTATAAGTGGTGGAGAAAATATTTCATCGATTGAAGTTGAAGGAGTTCTTTATGAGCATCCTGATGTTCTTGAGGCAGCCGTTATTGCTGCTCCACATGAAAAATGGGGTGAAACACCACATGCCTTTGTTGTATTAAGAGAAGGAAGAACGATAACCGAACAAGAATTAATTGCTTTTTCAAGAGAAAAGCTTGCGCATTTTAAGGCAATAACTGGAGTTACTTTTGTTCCTGAATTACCAAAAACCGCATCTGGTAAAATTCAAAAGGTTCATCTTCGCAATGATTACTGGGAACAGAAAGGTAAAGTATCAGCAGGCAAATTCGTCAATTAAATGGCAGGGCAGACTTTTAAAAAAGGTCTGCCCTTTTTGCGAGGTACGCACTTTGTTATTCACATTTGAAAAGATTTAAGTTCATATCCTCTCTACCCCTTGCCTGGCTCATCCATTCCAAATTTTATTTTCGTATTACTCGAAAAAGAGATTAAATTGGTTCATTTCCTACAGGAATTGAAGAGTTCCGTGGTATTAATAAATCTATTGAAATACGGTATAATTATGAAAGTTCCATAAAGTGAAACTTCCATCAGTGGGGGTTTTCGACGCACAGGACGTGAAGTGCGCAGACTTATGTGTTGACGTCGCATTTTTAGTCTGCCATTCATCCCCCACTGATGGTTAGTTGAACTTATCGGACCTTTACGGACAGTTGATCTCCCACTTATCTTCTTCGTATTCTCAGAATCTTGAAGTGGGAGTCAAAATGTCCGTTAAGAGTGGGATAAATTACATAAAAAGGGTGATTGGAATGAAGTTTGTTACTGCCAAGTATCAAGAAGAAGTTTTTGTAGGGTTAGTCCATCATCAGGATACTTTCGTTCTTCCTATAAAAAAAGCGGAAGGAAAGATGACAGGAAAATCAAATTTACCAGATACGATGATTGAATGTATTATGCTAGGTGATGAGTTTCTAGCAAAGGTAACGGATATTGAGCAATGGGTTGAGAAACATGAAGAAAGTGCTCTTTTACTTCCAATTGAAGAAGTCGAATTATTAGCTCCTATACCACGTCCTCGTAAAAATATTTTTTGCGTGGGAAAGAATTATGCTGAACATGCTATCGAGTTAGGAAGTAAAGCGGATATTCCTGAACATCCCATGATTTTCACTAAAGCGCCAACAACAGTAATTGGTGCAAATACTAGTGTATTGAACCACCTTGAGGTAACCAAGGAACTAGATTATGAAGGTGAATTAGCTGTTATTATCGGGAAAGAGGGGCGCGGCATTAAGCGAGAGGATGCCCTTAATTATGTATTCGGCTATACCATCATTAATGATGTAACTGCAAGAGACTTGCAAGCACGCCATAAACAGTATTTTATTGGGAAAAGTCTTGACACGTCTTGTCCAATGGGACCTTGGATTGTTCATTCTTCTTCAATCTCAAATCCCAATCATTTAAATATAGAAACAAAGATTAATGGTGAAACTAGACAAAAATCCAATACAGAACAATTTATCTTTCCGGTAGAAGAGATTATTTCTGTTCTTTCAAAAGGTATGACACTTGAGCCAGGGGATATTATAGCAACGGGTACTCCAGCAGGTGTAGGGAAGGGCTATAAACCACCGCGATTCTTAAAACCGGGAGATTTAATAGAAATATCAATTGAAAATATAGGGACATTAAAAAACAATATTCAAAAGTAGAATGATAGACCTTTTTAATCTTTGCAACGTAAATAACATAATTTTAGTGTTTTCTGAAAAATTATGTTATGATAGTTGATACATTGAATTAAGGAGGTTTATTCATGATTCATGCACATATCACAACATGGGTATTAGCACTCATTTTGTTTTTTATCTCATTAGGTTTGTCAAAATCCGGAAAAAGAAAAGGGCAAAAAATCGTTCAAATGATATTAAGATTAGTTTACATACTGATTATAATTACTGGAGGATTGCTGCTATTTAACATATCTAATATTACCGGCCTTTATATTTTGAAAGCAATAGTAGGACTTTGGGTCATTATTATGCTGGAGTTGATTGCCGTAAAAACGGTGAAACAGAAAAAAACAACCGGTCATTGGATTTTATTGATTATTACCTTAGTACTTGTTTTTTATTTAGGATTTAGCCTTCCACTTGGAACTGATCTTTTCTAAAACGTGACATTTTTCGCATATTTTCTTTAAAAAACCTGTCATTACGACAGGTTTTTCTTTTTATTGATTTTAACAACTTGGAAAGTATGATATTTTTAGAAGGTAAACAAAAATTATAAAATTGGTGATTCAGATGGTTAAGACAATTTCTTGTGTTTATGACAATGAGGCGCAATTAATTAATTTTATTACAGAATACGAGTTATTTGATTATCCAAATCTCCTTGTTCAAGGCTTTTTGGGACAAGTGGAAAAAGATATTATATTGGATATTCAAAAAGTAATAAGAAATCAATTGCCTCATGCAGTCATGGTTGGATGTACAACTGCAGGACAAATTTATGATGGCTGCCTTCTCGAACAGGAAATTGTTCTTTCTTTTACTATTTTTGAAAAAACGGAAGTTGATTCATTAGTGCTTCATTTAGATTCTTTTGAAAATAGTTTTGAAATGGGAAAGAATTTGGTCTCACAGCTAACCTCCTTTCAAACGAAGGTTCTACTTCTTTACCCTTCCGGCTATGATCTGGATGTTCAGAAATTAATTGAGGGAGTATATCATGAGAACCCTGATATTACGATTTCTGGAGGAATAGCAGGGGGGAAAAACCTTTTTGAAAATAGTTTTTCTTTTAATCTATCGGAAATGACAAATAAGGGAGTAGTCGCAGTAGCCTTAAACAGTGAGGTTTTGAAAGCAAAGACGATCTCAAATTATCAGTGGCAGGAGATTGGACATTCATTTACTGTTACGAAATCAAAAGGAACCACCATTTATTCAATTGATAATAAGAAGCCTAATCAAATAATAAAACAGTACTTAGGGGAGAATTTTATCCAGGAGCTACCTAAGATTGGTGTAGAATTTCCCTTTATTTATGAGAGAAATGGCGATAAGATTTCGGTATTTATTTTAAAATTATTAAAAGATGGATCGATTATTGTTAATCGTTCCATTAAAGAGGGTGAAAGACTCACTCTTGCTTATCCAAATATTAAAGAAATTATGGAAGATTCCGCAAAAGTTTTCCGCAAACTTTCTAAGAAACCTGTGGAAACCATGTTTATTTATAGCTGTATTGCCAGAAAACTGGTTATGCGTGATTTCACGGAGGCAGAGTTAAAGGAGTTCCACTCTCTGGGTTCGACTGCAGGATTTTTTGCAAACGGAGAAATTAGCTATAGTAAAGAAGGAATACCGGAAATTGTTGGTCATTCGATGTCACTGATTACCTTATCAGAAAATGAGAAAAAGCAAATTGTTAAGCCAACAACTTTTCAATACAATATTCCGGATAGCATGAATTCCATAATGACACTCACACATTTAATGCAAGCATCTCAACAAGATATTAATCATCTAAATGATTATTTAGTGGTTTCAGAGCAGTATTATAAATCTTTGTTTGATAATAATATGGATTTAGTATATTCCCTTGATTTACATGGAAACTTTACATCGGTTAATCCTGCCTTTCTGAAGGCATTTGGTTATGAAAAACATGAAATCATTGGGTCTTCAGCCCTTAAATATTTAAAAAATGAAGATATACCACGGGTCAGGATGCACTTCTATCGAGCTCTTAAAGGTAGTGATCAGTATTATAATATTGAAATTCCCTCAAAAGATGGGAAAGTGAATCTATATCATATAAAAACAATTCCTATTACCATCAACGGGGAAACGGTTGGTATTTATGGCATTGGTCAAAATATTACCGAAAAAATGAAAATCGAAGAAAAAGTGACTCAATTAGCTTATTATGATCAAGAGACAGGATTGCCTAATCGCATGAAGTTAACGGATACATTGAAGGAAATGCTGGAAAAGGCAAAGAAAAAGAAACGGAAGCTTGCTGTTTTTTCGATTGATATGGACCGTTTTAATATGATTAATGATAGTCTTGGACACTTTGCAGGCGATACAATTTTGAAGGAAATTGCCTTTCGTATTCAAAATATACTTCCAAAAGGAGCTTTTTTGGGTCGATTTAGCGGAGATAAATTTAGCTTGATTTTATCGGAAAATGTTAATAATGAAGAGATTATTTTGTTATCCAAAAAAATACTTGAAGCGATTTCAAAGCCCATTTACTTTGAAAATCAAGAGATTTTTCTCGCAGCAAGTATCGGCGTCAGCCTGTTTCCCGATGATGGATTGGATGTGGATGCGCTATTTAAAAACGCGGATATTGGCGTGAACCGTTCAAAAGCATATGGTGGAAATCGGATCACCTTATTTTCTTTAGAAATGGATGAAGAAGCGAAGGTACGACTTGAACTTGAAAGCTATTTACGAAAAGCACTGCAAAAGGATGAATTTTATTTATGTTATCAGCCATTAATTGATTTAAATACAAATCAAATTTATGGTAGTGAGGCGCTTATTCGTTGGAATCATCCGAAACTTGGACTGGTACCTCCTGCTGATTTTATTCCATTAGCTGAAGAAACGGGATTAATTGGAGATATTGGCAGATGGGTGCTAAGAACGGCATGCAAGCAAAATAAAAAATGGCAATTGATGGGCCATGAGAAGCTTTCCATTGCGGTTAATGTTTCTGCCCATCAGTTTCAGCATCATGATTTTATTAATGATGTTAAATTAGCCTTGTATGAATCAGGGCTTGAGCCGCAATATTTAACTTTGGAATTAACAGAAAGTGCAATGATCCGGAATATCGATTATAGTATTGCTGTGTTTGAAATTCTTCAGCAATTAGGTGTAAAAGTATCGATTGATGACTTTGGAACAGGCTATTCATCGTTAAGTTATTTACGAAATTTACCGATTAACACATTGAAAATTGATCGTTCATTTATTAACAATATAAGTAAAGATTCGATTGATGTTGCGATTGTGAAGGCGATTATTACAATGGGACATGGCCTGGATGTAGAAGTAGTTGCTGAAGGAGTCGAAAGTAAAAATCAGCTCATCCTTCTCCAAGAATTAAACTGTCATTATGCACAAGGTTATTTTATTGATAAACCGCTTAATACGAAGCTTTTTGAAGAGAAAATTATTAATGCAAATTGAAAGATTGAAATGTAACCAAGCTTTTTGATATTTATCAAGATTTTGCTAATGGAGGGGCAAAGATGACAAAGGCGATCATACTAATCTTCATAATTGGTACTATCCTAGTGTTTATGTATACCGTCTGGCTTATTTCAAGGTACATCTCTCCAAAATCTAAAGCTAGGAAATAGAAGAAAAGGCTTGGAAATGAAAAGAAAATACGATTAAGTGGCTAACTTTAGAGAGCTATCCAACGAGAAGAATTCTAAACGAATTTTGAGGAAGATGCTATTTGGGGTTAGCCTTTTTTTAATTCATTTTAAAGGAGGGTTCATTTGTGCTAGAGGTTATTGGGTTAACAAAAGAATTTAAGAATCATATTGCTGTTAGCGATGTTTGTTTGAAATTGCATCAGGGAGAGACGGTTGGATTACTTGGACCGAATGGAGCGGGGAAATCAACTACGATTTCCATAATTTCTTCCTTAATCCAACCAAATTCAGGGGATATTCAAATAAAAGGCGAGAGTATTTTAAAATCTCCTGAGAAAATTCGCAATATTCTCGGTGTAGTCCCGCAGGAGATCGCACTATATATGGAGTTAACCGCCAAAGAAAATCTCGAATTTTTCGGCAGAATTCATCGCATCCCAAAACCGCTTTTAAAGAGTAGAGTAGAAGAAACTTTGGAGATGATTGGACTATCCGATCGGGCCAAAGATTTAGTAAAGACATTCTCCGGTGGGATGAAAAGGCGATTAAACATAGGTGCTGCTCTATTACACGAACCAGAGCTGATTATTATGGATGAACCAACGGTTGGGATTGATCCACAATCGCGGAATTATATTTTAAAAACGGTAAAAAGATTAAATAAGGAAAAGAACATGACCGTTCTTTACACCAGTCATTATATGGAGGAAGTTGAATATCTTTGTGACCGGATCTATATCATGGATCATGGGAAAATCATTGCCTCCGGAACAAAAGAGGATATAAAAAATATCTTATCCTCCGAGCAGTCGATCATTGTAAAGGTGGAAATGATGAAGGATGAATTCATTCAGGAATTAAAGAATCATTCTTGTATTAATCATGTATCAGTTCAAGAAAACACAGCGACAGTGATTGTTCCAAAACAATTAAATATATTAAAAGATTTATTTAAACTTGCAGATGCTCGAAAAGTCAATATTATTTCTATTAATATTGAGACTCCTACGCTGGAGGATGTTTTCTTACATTTAACGGGACGTCAATTAAGAAACTGAGGTGAATAGGATGCTATTACACATAATCAAAAAGGATTTGCTGATGTTTTGGAGGAGACCTCGTGAATTGATTACATTATTATTAATGCCTTTTGTACTTATAGCAATTCTTGGTTCTGCCTTAAGTGCGATTAACGATGGAGGGACGCCTGATATAGATATTCAACTTGCAGTGGTGAATAAAGACCAGCCAGATGCGGCCAAAGTAAAGATGAAGGAAAGCATCATAAAGTCAGGTCTTCCTAGAGAAACACAAGCACAAATGACTGCTGCTATGGAAGACTTTAATCCTACGAATACCCTATTACATAATGTTTTAGAAAGTAAGGAACTTAACAAGACAATTCATATTAAATATTTAGATTCCATTCCAGCATCAGAAAAGGAAAAGCTAAAATATAGTGCCATAGCTATCATTCCTGAAAATTTTTCGTTGCAATTTTATCAACATGTCTTTAGCAAAATAGGAGCTGCCCCTGAAATAAAGCTGGAAGAAAACGAATCAAAGTCATTAGAGTCAAAAGTGGTGAAGGATATCTTTACTAGTTTTGAAGAACAGGTAACGTTATATTCAACATTAATATCTGCTCATATTCAACCAGCTCAGCTTCAAGAAAAAACAGCTAAACAGATTGGTAAAATCGAAACAGTAGCGAAGAAGGAACCAATTAATACCGTAAGCTACTACGCCATTGGAATGAGCGTGATGTTTATATTCTATGTTGCTTCAACCATCGCCTCTTTAGCCTATGAACAAAAGGAAAGCCAAGTCTATAATCGAATTTTACTTGCGAATGTACCGAAATTAAGTATTTTCGTAGGGATTTTTCTTTCTACATTTATCGTGGTGTTCTTACAAATCAATATACTTTTTGGCATGTCTGCACTTATTTTTCATGTTCATTGGTCGAATGTTATTGGATATATTGTTGTCACGATTTTGCTCTCTATGATGATTGGAGGATTTGCAGTTTTGCTTTCAGCCATAAGCTATCGTGGGAAATCGGAGAAAACATCTCAAATTTTCGGTTCCTTTCTTGTTCCCATATTAGCCTTTTTGGGAGGAAGCTTTTTTCCAGTATCCCAATTCGGTGAAGGTTTTGAATTTTTTTCAAGCTTTACACCTGGAGGAGCAGGAATCTCCGCCTTTATGAAAATGATGCAAGGCTATTCTTTAGCAGATATTTCAACCCAAATGTCTTCTATCATGGTTACTGTCCTATTACTGGTGGCGGTGGCATTATTGATTCAACCAAATCGAGGTGATTCAGCATGATGGCCATAATTAAAGCAAAACTATTGTTATTAAAACGCAAACCGGGCGGCTTTATTGCAACAACGATAATTTGCATCGCTTTTGCATTTATTATGGGGATGTCCTCGTCAGGAAAAGTTGTGATTCCGGTTTATAGCTCGATGCCAAATCAACCATTACAAAAAATAGTGAAGGAATTAAATCAAGGGGATGCTTATCAGTTTAAGATTGAAGACAAGAAATTGATGATGAATCGGATTGCAGAAGGAAAAGCAGAGCTAGGTGTCGAACTTAATGCCGACCATTTTACCATATACCGAGTGAGTGATTCACAAAATTTATATGTAATTGATTCTTATTTAGAAGGATATTATCGAGAAATGCTCCAGAAGCAAGGAATATTGGAAATAGCCAAGAATAAAACGGTAGGGAAGGGGATTATTGAAAAATTAGAACATGATAAATCCTTGGTGGTTCATTCTGCCTCCTATAAGGATCATTCGGATCCGGTTTATAATCAA
Source organism: Cytobacillus sp. Hz8 (assembly GCF_042263505.1). Taxonomy (NCBI): domain Bacteria; kingdom Bacillati; phylum Bacillota; class Bacilli; order Caryophanales; family Bacillaceae; genus Cytobacillus; species Cytobacillus sp. Hz8. The sequence goes on from NZ_JBHKFI010000001.1 coordinate 100,236, forward strand.
AGCTTACAAGGGTTGTTTGGCTTTGCTTTATTCTTTTCTATTTTTACCGTTGCTTTTCATGTTGTTGAGATATTAAAGGATAAGCGTGATGGGATTTGGGATCGTCTTATTATTTCTCCTACTAAGAAAATTCAGGTGTACCTGGCTCATTTGATTTTTGCATTTTTAATTGGCTATTTACAAATCAGTCTTATTTTTATCATTTTAAAATTTGGAGCTGGGATTGATTTTTATGGTGGATTAGCTGAAGCTTTAGTCGTCATTATTCCATATTTATTCGCCATTGTCGCCTTAGCTATTTTGTTAACAGGATTGGTAAAGACAATGAGCCAATATAATGCGATTGTGCCGCTCATAAGTGTTAGCATGGCTATGGTGGGTGGTGCTTACTGGCCGATTGAAATTGTTTCCTCTAAAGTGATTATAGCGATTTCAAAAGTGGTACCGATTACGTATGGAATGGAATTATTAAAAGGAGTGACGATTTCTGGTCAATCGTTTTCAGAATTAACTTTTCCCATTTTGATTTTATTATTGATGGGTATTGTCATGATGGGTGTCGGCATTAGCCTGATTGAGAGAAGGCATGTTTAATTTTGGCTGACGATTATAGTTTATTATTTTTTCACATAAAAAAATGAACACACCGGCTCCTGTGGGAATGCAACAAGGTGGTCCGCTACTGCCTAAGTGTATTTAAATTACGTTTTTTTTAAGTACAATCTATATGAAAGTGGAATTCATTATTGAAGGAGGAATCATTTTGGCCGATTCCTCCTCATTTTTTTAAATATTTTTCAATCACTAATCGCTTTCCATTATTTAAGGTAAATTCAAAGCGATCACTTTTTCCTTCAAAGTAACTAAAATGATGCTGAACATTACAGATTTCTTCTTGATTATCGAAAATCATAAAGTTTACCCCGTTTTTCCGTTCTTGATTTTCGAGAAATTCTAATTGATTATAACAATAAAGACAATCAAAGATGGAAAATTTTAAGGTGTTTAAATTAGAAATAAAATGGTAAAAAGCATCATCACTAATTTCCTCTAATAATTTATCCAATGAATAAATAAGGGGCTTTCGAATCCGTACTTGATCTTGGTTTTTTAAAAAGATGATTTCATCCCCGAAGCTGATTTTCCCATTTTCAAATAAAATTCCTTTTTTCCAACGGTTAAAACGAAAAACCTCCATTTCCTGATGAAGGAATTCATCTAATAGAGAAGCTTCGTCTGTTTCCACATCGAAAAAAACCCATTGGTCATTTATGCTTTCTACATTCCCTTCAATAAAGGCACGGGTTTGAAATTCATAAAGTTTCGTTCGTTGCTGTCTATTCATCATTAACCTCCATTAAAATCCTTCACATTCTTTGTAGACAGATTTAGCTGAATTTAAACAATAGGGCATATCATTTAGGACAAATAACCATTTTTAAAATGCTGCATAATATAAAACATATTTCAACTGTACTGCATGTTCCGCAAAGGGAGGAGATTGACATGTGTGGAATTACAGGCTGGATAGAATATGAAAGAGACATGATAAAGGAAAGAAGCACGATTTCAAAAATGACGGAATCCTTAGCTAGACGTGGACCTGATGATACCAATCTCTGGTTGAAACCTCATGTGGGATTTGGTCATAAAAGATTAGTCGTTGTGGATCCCGAAGGCGGCAGGCAGCCAATGACAAGATTAAAGAATGATTCTTCTTTCACCGTTTGCTATAACGGTGAATTATACAATACTGAGGATTTGCGCAAAGAGTTACTAATAAAAGGATATTCTTTTAGCGGTCATTCTGATACAGAAGTTTTGCTTACAGCTTACATGGAATGGGAAGAAAATTGTGTTGAATATTTTAATGGGATATTTGCTTTTGCAATTTGGGATGAACAGAAGGAAAAGCTCTTTATTGGAAGAGATCGCTTAGGGGTTAAGCCGCTTTTTTATAAGGAAACCAATGATGGTCTGCTCTTTGGCTCTGAAATAAAAGCGATTCTTTCCCATCCAGATGTTCGTGCGGAACTGGATCGAGAAAGCCTAGCAGAAGTATTTAGCTTGGCTCCATCACGAACACCTGGAAGCGGCGTGTTTCGGGGAATTAAAGAATTGAGACCAGCTCATGCCTTAACTCTTTCCAAAAATGGCTTAAAGATATGGCGCTACTGGAATGTAAAAAGTGAAAGACATGAGGACGATTTAGGGGAGACAACGGCAAAAGTAAGAGAGCTTGTAAATGATGCAGTCAAAAGGCAATTAGTTTCAGATGTCCCACTATGTACGTTTCTATCTGGTGGATTGGATTCAAGTGCCATCACAGCGATTGCAGCGAATAGCTATTTAGAAGAAGGTAAAGGTCGTCTGCATACGTATTCAATTGATTATGAAGGAAATGATCAGTTTTTTAAGAAAAGCGAATTTCAGCCCAATTCCGATACGGAATTTATCAATCAGATGAAGGATCGTTTTCAGACGGAGCACCACTATAGTGTCATTTCTCAAGACCAGCTCGTTGAATATTTATTCGAGGCAATTGAAGTTAGAGATTTACCAGGAATGGCGGATGTAGATTCTTCTTTACTATGGTTCTGTAGGGAAATTAAAAAGGATTTTGTTGTCAGTTTATCAGGAGAATGTGCAGATGAAATTTTTGGAGGGTATCCTTGGTTTCACCGCTCAGAGGATTTTCATCGGGAAGGATTTCCATGGATGCGTTCCATAGAAGAAAGACAAGGATTATTAAGTGACCATTGGCAAAAACGTTTAAATTTAAAGGAATATGCGCTTGAAAAGTATCGCGATTCGATTGCGGAGACTCCAAAATTAGATGGAGAAAGCAAGGAAGATGCGAAAAGAAGAGAATTATTTTATTTAAATATGATTTGGTTCATGACCACCTTGTTAGATCGCAAAGATCGCATGAGTATGGGAGCTAGTCTGGAGGTGAGGGTACCTTTTGCTGATCACCGTTTAGTGGAGTATGTTTGGAATATTCCTTGGGATATGAAAATGTATGGGGATCGTGAGAAGGGATTATTAAGAAGAGCTTTAGAAGGAATATTGCCAGAGGATATTTTGTATCGGAAAAAGAGTCCATATCCGAAGACCCACCATCCGAAATATACGAAGGCGGTACAGGCTATTTTACGTGATATTATGAGCGATAAGCAATCCGTGCTTTTTGAGTTTTTTAATAAGGAGAAGTTAACGAATTTAATCGAAACAGAGGGCAACTCTTTTAAGGAACCGTGGTTTGGACAATTGATGACTGGTCCGCAGCTTTTAGCTCAATTAGTCCAAATTCATCATTGGTTTAATCATTATCATATTAATATCGTTGATCACTAAAATCGTTTGGACATCACCCATTTGGGTGGTGTTCTTTTTTAGTTAAGAGATTTAGAGTTAGGAAGAAGATAAAAAAGTCTTTAAGAAAAACAGAATGACTTCTACTAGATGTTTTCCGATAATTTGATATACTTTGTTGTGGGTACATTGTTTGGTTAAGCTTTTATAATGGATGTGAACAAAGGAGTCGAATGATTCAAAATATGAAGATTTCGAAGAAGGGGGCGGAGATGAGAAGAAGCGTACTCACTTTCATCTTGATTCCGTTACTTCTTTTTTATTGCCTGCCGGTTGAGGCAGCAGAAAAAGAAGCACGTGATTGGCAGGATGAAACTATTTATTATATTTCAGTGGATCGATTTAATAATAGTGATCAAACAAATGATTTTAATGTCAATACAAAGGATCCAGCAAAATATCACGGTGGCGATTTTCAAGGAGTTATCGATCAGTTAGATTATTTACACGATATGGGGTTTACCACGATTAATTTATCCCCTATTTTTGAAAGTAAAAAGAATGATTTTCAAGGCTATTCGATTCGGGACTTTTATAAAACGAATGAACACTTTGGATCTTTAAAAACCTTTAAGAAGTTAGTTAAGGAAGCTCATAAACGAAACATGAAGGTCATGATTGATTTTGTCACGAATAATGTGGCGCTAAATCATCCTTGGTTGAATGATTCAACAAAAAAGGCATGGTTTCATGAAGAAAAAGCAATTCGTAACAGCAGTGATCAACAGGACTTAGAGAAAGGTTGGGTGAATGGACTTCCTGATTTAAACCAGAATAATCAGGAAGTAAAGAAATATTTAATTGATTGCGCGAAATGGTGGATCGAAGAAACGGATATAGACGGATATCGTTTGAATCAGATGAATTATGTTCCGCTAAGCTTTTGGAAGGATTTTGTAAAGGAAGTAAAAACAATAAAATCCAATGTTTATTTATTGGGTGATGTTCAATCGAAAGATACAAACTATTTAAAGTCCTATCAAGATAGCGGAATTGATGGCTTATTAGATTTCCCATTGAATCCGCCATTAAGAGAAGCCTTTGCTGAGCCTGACCAATCCTTGGACAAGGTATTGGAAATGGATAAGGAGCAAATGACAAGCATCCAAAATTCAATGCGAATGGGCACTTTTATGGATACTCCTGAAACGGTTCGTTTTACAAGAGATGCGGTCATTCTAAATCAACATCCAGGACCAAGATGGAAGCTCGCTTTAACCTATTTATATACAACTCCTGGAGTTCCGGTTGTCTATTATGGAAGTGAAATTGCTTTAGATGGAGGTAAAGGTGCTGATGGTCAAAATCAAATGGATTTTCGTACCGATCAAGAGCTAGTAGAGTATATTACTAAGCTGGTAGAGGTCCGCAAGCAGCTTCCTTCTCTAGCAAACGGGACATTTAAGGTTCTTTATTCCAAGGATGGGATGGCTGTTTATAAACGGGAATTCAAGGGTGAAACTTCTATCATTGCATTAAACAATACTACAAAGACACAAAAAGTGACGTTAACAGATAACGAATTAGCAGCAGATAAGGAGTTGAGAGGTCTGCTAGCAGGGGATCTAGTAAAGAGTAAAAACAATGAATACAATATCATATTGGATCGTGATAAGGCTGAAATTTATGTGTTGGCTGAAAAATCAGGTCTTAATTATCAATATATCGTTGCAATGGGCTTAGTGTATCTATTATTTATTGTGTTTATTGTGGTAATTTGGAAAAGGTCAAAAAGAAAAAGAGCTTAAGCTGTTTAGGTATGAGGAAGAATGCGTCATTGCTTGATAAAGATATGAAAAAAAGCGAGTGCATCTGGTTACGCTCGCTTTTTTCAGGTTTATCAAGAATCGCTTGAGGAAGCTTAACGATAATTCACAAATTGGACATCAACCGTAAGATCTGCCTCTTTTACAGCTGCAATAATTTTTTGTAAGTCATCTCGATTTTTCCCGGTAACACGGACTTGGTCATCTTGTACTTGGCTTTTGACCTTTAATCCGCTATTTTTAATTATAGTATTGATTTTTTTGGCGTTCTCTTTATCAATCCCTTGAATGAGCTTTGCTCTCTGACGGACCGTACCGCCTGAGGCTCCTTCAATCTTACTGTAATCAAGGTTTTTGATTGGAATGCCGCGTTTAATCATTTTTCCAAATAAAACATCCTTTAATTGACCTAGCTTATACTCGTCATCAGAAATAAGGACAAGTTCTTCTTTATCGAGAGTGACTTCGCTTTTGCTTCCTTTAAAGTCATAACGTGTGGTAATTTCCTTCATTGTTTGATTAATCGCATTTGTGACTTCAGATAGATCGATTTTGGATACAATATCAAATGAACTTTCTTTAGACATAATGACCTCCAAAAAAAACAGTTTTCCCTTTCAGCCTTCATTATAGTAAAATATAGCAGTTCATACAACTTTTCAAATAAAACATCCACAAATGTAAAAGAATTTTTTATATAAAGATACAGGAGGAATGGATATGGCAATTATTGATTTTATCGGTCAAGTGACGGAATTAACGGTTGCACGGGTTGCACAGTTTGGTTATTTTCTTACAGATGGGACGGAAGATGTCCTATTGCATGCAAATGAGACAGACAAGGTATTAGAGGAAGGAGAAAAAGTGGAAGTATTCCTCTATATGGATAATGAAGGAAGAGTTGCAGCAACCACTTCTGTCCCAACGATTACGGTGGGGGCATATGATTGGGCAAAAGTTAGTGATGTGAAGCCCGGCGTCGGGGTATTTGTGGATATTGGAATTCAAAAGGAAATGCTATTAGGAGAAGAGGATCTTCCTAAACATCAATCGGTTTGGCCAGAGAAGGATGATTTATTATACATAACCTTGAGAGTGAGCCGCAATCACCGCATCTATGTCAAGCTTGCGACTGACACTATTTTTGAAGAAAAAAGAATTCATGCAACGCGTGAGCAATTTAATAAAAGCATTCAAGGTCATATTTATCGGACAGCGAAAGTGGGAAGCTGGATATTTTCCGTAGAGGGATTTAAAGGGTTTATTCATGAATCTCAAAGAAAAGTGGAGCCTCGATTAGGTGAAAAGGTAGAAAGCAGAATTATTGATGTGAAACCAGATGGAACGATTAATGTTTCTTTAATTCCCAGAAAACACGAAGCTATCGATGACGATGCAGAGCGGATTTATCAATATTTAATGTCAAGAAACGGTGCCATGCCATATGGGGACAAGAGCAGACATGAGGATATAGAGGAACGCTTCCACATGAGCAAAGGGGCATTTAAGCGAGCTTTGGGAAAATTGATTAAGGAAGGGAAGATTTATCAGGAAGAGGGTTGGACCTATAGCAAAAATCGATAAAGAAAACTTGACGATTGGCGAGCCTCAGGCGAATGAGAGGAGTAGTTCACCGCTTTTTTCGGATGCGTTGGGTTACTTGGAAGCTTCCCTTGTGGCCTCATATTTTATTCCTAAAATTGGCCACTACGTCGATTCTCATCACTGCTGCCAATTTCTTTCTTAAAGTATAAAACAAACGGGCTAATGGAATTAGCCCGTCTTCCGTTGTTATTATAAATGATCCGTTTTTTTAGAATACTGATGCTTGCCAGCTTTGCGATTTTTTTCACGCATCATATTTTTTTCATGTCGAAGGGCGTTATTATCTTTGGCTTTTTTATCATTATCAGAAGTATGCGGCATAAAAAAATACTCCTTTCTGTTCATGGCTTCAATTTTATCCCACTCTTAACGGACAGTAAGACTCCCACTTCAAGATTCTGAGAATACGAAGAAGATAAGTGGGAGATCAACTGTCCGTAAAGGTCCGATAAGTTCAACTAACCATCAGTGGGGGATGAATGGCAGACTAAAAGCGCGACGTCAATCACAACGTCTACACTAGCACGTCCTGTGCGTCGAAAACCCCCACTGATGGAAGTTTCACTTTATTGTTCGCAATGAACAGAAAGAGTATGTAAATAGCAAAAATGATTATTGCGGTAATTGGTTTAAAAAGAAAATGGCAATTGTTCCAGAGCCGGTATGGGAGCCAATGACAGCTCCAATTGAAGAAATAAAAATATTATCTGTGGAAAATTCCTCCGATATGAGTCTTTTCATTTCTAATGCGGTTTCTTCATCATCAGCATGGCTAATGCCAATTCGTTGCTGACTTAATGAGGCGCCGCGTTCGTGCATGACATCAATGACTCTGCGAAGTAATTTTTTCTTTCCACGAATTTTTTCAATTGGAACCAGCTTTCCATCTTCCACATTTAAAAGAGGTTTAATATTTAATAATCCTCCAAGAAAGGCAGAAGCTTTAGAGACACGACCACCTTTAGCTAGATATTCGAGATCATCAACGGTAAATAGGTGTTCCATGTGTTGACACAGGAATGTGGCTTTTTCCACAATTTCGTCCTTTGGTGCATTTTCTTTTGCAAGTCGTGCAGCCTCCATTACTACTAAACCGCAGCCAAGTGATGCACATTTACTATCTATAATAGTTAAATCCAATTGGGGATATTTTTCTTTTACCTGATCACGAATCATCACAGCTGTTTGATAGGTGCCAGAGAGCTGTGAGGAAAAGGCTATGTATAGACCTTGTTGGCCTAGTTCAGCTAATTCCGTAAAGGCCTTTTCAAAGGCGGCGGGAGAAACCTGGGAGGTTTTTGGAACCTTTCCTTCATTTATGGCCTTATAAACAGTTTTCGGTTCAATTGTGATAAAATCTTCATATTCCTGATTATCTAAATGGACCTTTAAAGGAATCATTGTGATATCATTTTCGGCAAAAAAACTCAACGGTAAATCAGAAGCGCTATCAGTGAGGATTTTTACTGACATATTGTTCCACCTGCTTTCACACAATGTTACTTTCAGTTTATAGAAAGACTATCGAAATTACAATTATTTGTATTGAAAATAAAGAAAATAGGGCAAGTTAAGGGCCTGTAGAGGTGAGTCAACCATGGTGTTATTACATACGAAAAAATTAATTGTTGTTATTATTGGAGCCTTCTTAAATGCGCTAGCGATGAATTTATTTTTAATTCCTGCAAAGATTTATTCAAGCGGTTTTACAGGAGCTGCACAGCTATTATCTAATATATTTCATGGAGGAATCTCAACTGGAGTTCTCTTATTTGTATTAAATATTCCCGTCACGATCCTTGGTTGGATGAAAGTCGGAAAATCGTTTACCTTATATAGCTTTATTAGCGTGGCTTTAATGTCATTTTTTTTGGAAGTATTGCCGATTTATGAGGTTTCAAATGATATCTTTTTAAATGCTGTTTTTGGCGGCGTGATTATGGCTGTTGGTGTTGGCTTCACGTTGAAATGGGGCGCGTCCACTGGGGGAATGGATATTATTGCTATGGTCCTTTCTAGGGTAAAGGATAAACCAGTTGGCACGTATTTATTTACTATGAACGCTTTTATCATTGTAACAGCAGGATATTTATTTGGCTGGGAAAAGGCATTATACACTTTGGTTGCTTTATATGCATCTACTCGTGTTATTGATGCGATTCATACAAGACATGAAAAATTAACGGTTCTGATTGTAACTAAAAAGGCAGAGGAATTAAAAGCTGCCATTTATGCAAAACTCGTTCGCGGTATTACGACCATTCCCGCAAAAGGTGCTTACACGAATGAGCATAAGGATGTGATGATGATTGTCATAACCCGTTATGAATTGTTTGATCTTGAACGGGTTATTAATGAAGTCGATCCAAGCGCTTTTACTAATGTGGTACAAACTTCAGCGGTATTGGGATTTTTCAGGAAAGAATAGTAAAGATTGAGAAATTGGATAAACTCTTTTTTAGAGGCAACTTAATGAATGCTTTTAGGACCATTCGTCTTCTTTTTGCCAATAATCACATCTTTGGAGGTATATATGAAGAGAATACTCGGATTAATGGTTGCGTTTATCCTAATGGTTCCACTTAGTGGATTTGCTTATGAAAACACGGGAGAGTACAGCTTTGATTTTTTTGTAGTGCCTACTATCGGAACGGAGAAAACCAATTTTGACATTGTTTTAAAAAATAGCGGGAATCTTCCTGTTCAATTTGAATTTCCCACCTCACAAAAGTATGAGTTAAGGGTGAAGGACTCTGAAGGAAAGGATGCATATGTTTATTCCAAAAACCAATCCTTTTTTCAAGGAATTCAGACAATCATCTTAAAGCCAAATGAAGAAAAAAGATGGAGGGAAAGTTGGAATAATCAAGTACAGGGAAAACGAGTTCAGGAAGGCCAATATACATTAGAAGCCGTTCTTACCTCTACGAAACGGAACCACTTAAATGCAATTCCAGTCAAATATGAAACAGAAATATATATTCCCAAATCTGATTCAGCATTTCAAAATTTTCAAGTGATTGGGCGAGAAGGAAAGTATCAGATTATCGGGCAGGTGCGTCCACATTCAGGAGAATTTTATTATACTGTGGAAGATGGGCATAATGAAATTATTAAAGAAACAAGGGTAATAGCTAAGAGTAAATTTCCACAATGGAGTCCCATTCACTGGGTGATTTCCATCGGTAAAGAAAAGCTCCCCAAAAATGGGGCATTCATTCTCCATTTATATGAACGTGATGGAAAAGGGACGATAACAGAAAGCAGTCCCGTTCTTTTAGAAAAATTTACTGAAGAAAGATGAAAAACAGGAGGCAATGACCTCCTGTTTTTCATCAATCATGGAAAAGGCTTACTGAAGTTCTTCAAGCTCGTTTTGCAGCTGCTGAAGCTGTTCTTTTTCGGCGATGGTTGTATTGGCATAAGCAGAGGAAAGGGCATTTTTTGCCGTTTCAATTGCACCAGATTGCTCGTTTGCGGGGCCTGTTTTTGCTAACCCAACTGCCATTTTGGCTTCTCTTAATAATCGATTCGCCAAGTTATATTCCCCCTAATGAAGAATCGTGGACATTCGCCATTTTCTGAGCCTCAGCTTCTGCATAGGTGGTATGATAAGGGATACGTTCAGCATGTTTTGAAACAGAATCAACACCTTGCTGTACAAATCGTTTTGATTTATTACGTTTACCCATAGAAAAACCTCCATTTTTAAAATCGAGCTTGGATGAAACAACAAAGCATTGTTGTTTCATCTTTAGTATGTGCTGTTTTTCATATAGATAAAAAAGAAAAAATTGGAGGGAAGACAAATTAAAGAACTTTTAAATTTAATAAATCATTTAAATAAACACCAACTCCATCCTCTTCATTCGTTAGTGTGACGTCTTTGGCGATGCTTTTTAATGGATCAATGGCGTTCCCCATGGCGATCCCGTGACCTGCATAATCAATCATTTCAAGATCGTTATCTTCATCTCCAAAAGCGATAATACGTTCAGGTGGGATTTGGTAATAGTCAGATGCTTTTTTTAGCCCTTCCGCCTTATTTAAGCCGGAACGAATAATTTCAATCACATGAAATGGAGCAGCCCAGCTTCTTTGATCAATCACTTCCGCATGGACTTCGGTTAAATGTTTGCGAATATGATGGATTTCATTTTCATCCGTATGAATAAGCATACTTGTTGGTGAACCTGTTAAGGACCTCCTTAAATCGCCGGTTGTCACATTTGGTTTTCCAAGATTGAATATATCAATTAGCTTCTCATCATGATAATGGAAATACACATCATCCATAATCTCCGCAATAATATTATGAAAAGAATAGGAGAGGCAAGTTTCAACAATGTCTTTTGCAACATCCATATCAAGGGGAGAATGATAAAAACCAAAGTGGTTATCCTTTGGATGATGAATAAAAGCTCCATTAAAATTGACAATTGGTGTATCTAGGCCTAGTTCTCGGTAATACATCTCACTTGAGCGATAGGGTCTGCCAGTTGCAATCATGACAATATGACCTTCTTCTCGTGCTTTGGCAATGACTTTTTTTGTATTGGGTGAAATCTCTTTTTTATCAGTTAATAATGTTCCATCTAGATCGAGAGCAATTAAATATTTTTCTGACATATAATCTCCTCTTTCCTCATAATGCTGTGTACATTTGTGCTTCATGCTGTGTACATTTGTGCTTCCTGCCCATAAAAGTTAAATGGAGTTGATAAAAAGCTATTGTGTATCATTTTCTTCTTCAACCTGATGCATGGTAAAATAATGTTAGTTCCCATATAACGGAATGATTGAAATCACTTTATCACAAATTCCTATTAAGGTCGAATAATCGTGATTTATGTGTTTCAAATGAGCGAATCTGTGATATAGGTCATTTCTTATTGCAGAGCTTGTTTTATTATATAATTACAATGGTAACAATTTTACCATCCTTAAGTAAAATTTCTGTTATGAAAAAATTTAGGAGGATTTACGTTGGTTGTCATTGAGAAGAAGTTTATCGAGCAAATTCCCGTGCTGCATTTAGTAAAACAAGAAATAATAGATCAAAGGCTTCCTTTTATTATTTTTAACCATGGTTTTACCAGTGCGAAGGAACATAATTTGCATTACGCCTACTTATTAGCGGAAAAAGGCTTTCGTGTCGTCTTGCCAGAAGCTCTTTATCATGGGGAAAGAGCAACCCGACCTTTTCAGGAACATGAACTTAATTTTCATTTTTGGGAAATTGTCATTCAAACGATTAAAGAATTGAATATGATCAAAAATGATTTTGATCAGCTTCATCTTATTGATGAAAATCGGATTGGTCTGGTTGGAACTTCGATGGGAGGAATTGTGACTCATGGCGCGTTAACGCAATATCCTTGGATAAAAGCCGCTGTTAGTTTAATGGGACTTGCAAATTATGAGAAATATGCGCATTTGCAAGTGGATGAAATGAAAAAACGCAATTTCATGCTGCCGTGGGATGAACAGGAATTGGCTGATCTCCTCCAAAGTCTAAAGGAATATGATTTAAGCCTTCAGCCGGAAAAATTAGATGCTCGTCCATTGCTTTTCTGGCATGGAAAAAGAGATCCGCTTGTGCCATATGCTTTATCTTATGAATTTTATCAATCCATTAAACCGCAATTTGGAAATCATCCTGAAAGACTTCAATTTATTACAGATGAAAAAGCAGGGCATAAAGTTTCCAGATTTGGGGTTTTAAAGACAGTTGAATGGTTTGAAACATATTTAAAGTAAAAGTACGTGAACTTTGATAAAATATGAATATAAACGAATAATAAACGGGACTCTTATAAAGTGAAACTTCCATCAGTGGGGGTTTTCGACGCACAGGACGTGCTAGTGCAGACGTAGCGATTGACGTCGCGCTTTTAGTCTGTCATACATCCCCCACTGATGGTTAGTTGAACTTATCACGCTCATAGCGCCACGTCCTGTGGCTTCGCCTGACTAGGACGTCCTGTCCGTCGTCGGGCCTTACGGACAGTTGATCTCCCACTTATCTTCTTCGTATTCTCAGAATCTTGAAGTGAAAGTCAAAATGTCCGTTAAGAGTGGGATAAAATGAGGACCAATAGATAGGAGAAAGAGTCTATGGATCAAGAATTAAAGGATAGTATTATGGGGTCACTTGAATTGGTTGTGGACCCTGAATTAGGAATAGATGTTGTGAATTTAGGTTTAGTCTATGATATCAAAATGGATGAGGAAGGAATTGTGACCATTGATATGACATTGACTTCGATGGGTTGTCCACTGGCGGGTACGATTGTTGATCAAGTAAAGGCTGTTCTTGCTGATATTCCTGAAGTGAAGGGAACAGAGGTTAATATCGTTTGGAATCCACCATGGTCTAAGGATCGTATGTCAAGATATGCGAAAATTGCTTTAGGAATTCGATAAAATCAGGTGAGAAAAATGAAAAACAAGGTCATTTTACTTAGCTCAAACAAATTAGGGAATGGTGATCAGGAGCTAGGTGAAAATTTGTTAGAAACCTTCTTTACTCTATTGAAGCAACGTGAGGAACTTCCCGTAGCCATATTTTGCGTTAACAGCGGTGTTTTAGCACTCACAATTGATTCCTTGGTTTCACTACACTTAAAGGAACTAGAGGATAAAGGCGTAGCGGTTTTAGCATGTAAAACATGTGTAGATTTTTATCAAGTAGAAGAAAAGCTTGCAGCAGGAAAAATAAGCAGCATGGGTCATTTTATTGAACTAGCAGCGAAGTATGAAGTGATGACAATCAACTAGGATAGGGCAGAGGGATGCTTGTTCCTCTGCTTATTTTAAAAGAAAGCATAAAATTTGTCACTGCCACAGTCCTTGAAACTGTGGCATTTTCGTTTGTGGAAAATTTAAAATAAATCTTTAAGTTTAAAAAAGTCGTCCAGGCAGTTTTAGCCTAGACGACTTTTAAATGTTTAAAGGCTTTCTTGCTTAGGGCCGCGTTTTCGGTAGATGACATAGCTGCGTGTCAAATAACGTAGAGGAAGGCTGAATACATGGACAAGTCGTGTAAATGGCCATGCAGCAAAGATACCAAGCACTGCTAGCAAGTGAATTTTAAACCAAATAGGGACATTAGCAAGATGGCTAGCATCAGCACGAAATGTTAAAACTCCTCTTAGCCATGGCCCAATTGTTGTCCGATAGTCAAAACCGTTTGGATTAATATTTAAGAAAGTAGCCGACATTCCAGATAGAATGACGATACTTAAGCATACTAAAGCAACCCAATCCCCTTTAGTACTGGTTTTGATAAGACGGCGGACACTCATGCGACGATAGAGAAGAAGTAAAATTCCAACCGTTGCTGCGATTCCAGCAGGTATTCCGCCTGATAGGGCAATGATATGATATTGATGCTCTGTAATTCCCATGGATTCATATACTTTAATCGGAATAAGGAGCCCCATAACATGACCAAAAAAGACAAAAATAATTCCCCAGTGAAATAGATTGCTTCCCAAACGAAGAAGCTTCTTTTCTAATAGCTCACTTGATTTTGATGTCCACCCAAATTGATCATGCTGATAACGATAAATATGTCCTCCAATAAAAATGGTCAACACAATATAAGGAAGAACTACCCATAAAAACTGTTCGAACATATTTCTTCACTCCTCCTAACTGTTTTCGTTATTCCTGCAGCCTCCATTGCTGAAAGAACAGAAGACATGATATGACCATATATATTTTGTTTCGGGTCTAAATGGTCTTTAATTTCTTTAATATTAGTCATATATCTTTCAAATACAGGCTTCAGTCTTTCTTGATCAACTTGGCTTGCAAATTCAAGCATAATGGGTAAGTAATCAGGAAGTTCAGAGTCTGTTACATCGAATCCATTTAATTTGTAGCAATTCTTTAAAAAGAGGAGATCCATTCCTCTTTCCCGTTGTTCTCCGTTCGTCATGTAGGTCACGTATAGGTTTGACTTTTTTCCAAAATCAAAAGTATATACATAGGTGGAAATCAACTCGGATGAAGTTAGCTTTTTTGCTTTTTCAATAAAGGTGATAAGTCCAGCTTGTTCATTTGTTATCGATAGAGACTGAAGCTCATTTTTCACTTCTTCAAAGGAGCCAATAAATTCTTCGTTCGGATAACTAAGCAAATAGGAGCAAAACTTGAAAATTGTTTGAATTTCATGATAACTCATCATTTCACCTGCTTTCGTTTAAAATGGGACAAAATTGACAAATATCGGGTGGTGCCTGTTACAATGTTCCACAAGCGCCTGGTCCACCTGCAAATGCTAGCCCACAGCTTCCTTGTTCATCGTAAAGATCGGCTACTTGTTCACGGTGAGAAGCAGGGATGACGAAGCGATCTTCGTATTTTGCAATAGCTAGTAAGCGATACATATCTTGGATATCTTGTTCTGTTAAATCAAGAGATTCCACTAAATCAATATTTGGTTTCTTATTAGTTTGCTGGCTTCTCATATAGGTTCTCATAACTGCCATTTTCTTCAATACAGTACGAATATGACTTTCATCTCCAGCTGTTAAAAGATTGGCCAAATATTCAATTGGAATTCTCATTTGATCAATAGCCGGGAAGATATCTTCTGCATCAGAGCTGGAACCAACACCCTCAAACATGTTCATGATTGGGCTAAGCGGTGGAATATACCAAACCATTGGCATTGTTCGGTATTCTGGATGAAGCGGAAGGGCAATCTTCCAATCAATAATCATTTTATAGATAGGAGATTTTTGAGCCGCTTCGATAAATTCCATCGGGATGCCTTCTTCTTTTGCCTTAGCCACTACTTCTGGGTCATGGGGATCTAAGAAGATTTCTAATTGAGAATGATAAAGATCCTTTTCATCAGCAAGAGCTGCTTCTTGTACTTTATCAGCGTCATAGAGCATGACACCTAAATAGCGGATACGTCCGACACATGTTTCAGAGCAGATGGTTGGCATTCCTGCTTCAATACGAGGGAAGCATAATGTACACTTTTCTGCTTTATTGGTTTGCCAGTTAAAATAAACCTTTTTATAAGGGCAAGAAGATACACAATGTCTCCATGCGCGGCAAGCATTTTGATCAACAAGAACAATTCCATCTTCATCACGCTTATACATCGCACCAGATGGACATGCACTGACACAGGCAGGGTTAATACAATGCTCACAAATCCTTGGTAAATACATCATGAAGACATCTTCAAATTCAGTTCGTATTTGGTTTTCCATTTTTGTCACATTTGGGTCCTGTAATCCAGTAATGTGACCTCCTGCGAGATCATCCTCCCAGTTTGGTCCCCAAAGAATTTCCATAAACTCGCCTGTAAGTGCTGATTTTGGACGAGCAACAGGTTGTGTTTTTTTTTCCGGGCTATTAGTTAAGGTCTCGTAGTCATAATTCCATGGCTCATAATAATCATCAATCGTTGGTAAATTCGGATTGTAAAATAAATTGAGTAAACGATTGGTCTTTGTACCTGATTTTAATTGGAGCTTCCCGTTCTTGACTTCCCAGCCTCCACGATAAAGGTCCTGGTCCTCCCAACGCTTTGGGTACCCAATGCCAGGCTTCGTTTCGACATTGTTAAAATACATATATTCTGCACCTGGACGATTTGTCCAGGTGTTTTTGCATGTCACACTGCAAGTATGACAGCCGATACATTTATCTAAATTCATGACCATTCCGATCTGTGCTTTAATCTTCAAGCCAATCAACCTCCTTCAGCTTACGGATAACAACGTTGACATCCCGTTGATTTCCCGTTGGTCCGTAATAGTTAAAGCCATAGCTTAGTTGCGCATATCCACCAATCATATGAGTTGGTTTGACGTGTATACGTGTAGGACTATTATGAGTTCCACCACGATTGCTTGTTAGTTTTGTACCAGGTACATTTATGTGACGGTCTTGGGCATGGTGCATAAAGGCCATTCCTCTTGGAATTCTATGAGAGACAACCGCTCTTGCGACAACGACACCATTGCGGTTAAAGCACTCAATCCAGTCATTATCCTCCACACCAACTTCATGAGCATCATCTTTGTTCATCCAAACCGTTGGGCCTCCACGGAATAGGGTAAGCATTGGCTGGGAATCAAAGTACATGCTATGAATCGACCATTTATTATGTGGGGTTAGATAGTTTAAGACAATCTCTTTTCCTTCTGCTTCCGGACGATTTTTTCTAAATGGCTTCGGTTGAAGAATTGGTTTAAAGGTTGCCATAGCTTCTCCAAATTCGTGCATCATCTCGTGATCGACATAGAAGGACTGTCTTCCCGTTATCGTTCTCCATGGGATAAGTCGTTCCACGTTGGTTGTAAACGGAGAATAACGGCGACCACCTTTTTCAGAGCCACTGAAGGCAGGAGAAGTGATGACGGTTTTTGGTTGTGCTGTAATTTGTGCAAAAGTAAAGCATTCTTCTTCTCTTTCGGCAGCTAAATCAACTAACTCAAGATCTGTTCTTTTTTCAAGGGCTTCCCATGCCTTAACGGCCATTCTTCCATTTGAGGTAGAGGAAAGAGTTAAAATTGCTTCACAGGCACTTTTAGCTTTTTCAATACTTGGGTAGCCGTCTGCAATTCCACCTTGATGAGTGCCAAGAACTTTTTTCAGCTTTTCGTACTCTTCTTCTGCAGACCAAGTGATTCCTTTTATTCCATAAGGGGCGTTCTTCACATTAGGTCCTAGAGTAATCATCTTGTCATAAATTAGTTTGTAATCTCTTTCCACAACATGGATTTGCGGCATGGTTTTACCTGGAACCGGTTCACATTCACCTTTGCTCCAATCTTTAATGGCACCAAGTGGCTGCGCCATCTCTTGTGGTGTATCGTGCAGTAATGGAGTAGCTACCACTTCCTTCAATGGATCCATATCGAGTGATGCTGCCATTTCAGACACGGTTTTCGCAAGAGACTTAAAGATATCCCAATCGGATCGAGCTTCCCATGGAGTAGAAATAGCCGGATTAAATGGATGGATAAATGGATGCATATCGGTACTATTTAAATCGTGTTTTTCATACCAAGTTGCAGCAGGTAGGATCACGTCTGAATAAAGGCCGGTACCCGCCATACGGAAATCTAAATCTATTAATAAATCAATTTTTCCTTCGGCTGCTTTGTCGCGCCATTTCACTTCCTCTGGTCTTAATGAATCCTCGTCGTCGTTTAATACTCCACTTGTCGTTCCTAATAAATGCTTTAAGAAATACTCATGTCCTTTACCTGAACTAGAAATTAAGTTTGAACGCCAAACGAATAAATTTCTTGGGAAGTTTACTGGATTATCAGGATCTTCAATGGCAAATTGCAATTCGCGTTCTTTTAATTTATTCGCAACAAATTGGCCTACGTCTTCCGCAGTTTTTGCTCCAGCTGCCTCCGCTTCTTTATAAAGGTCAATTCCATTTTGGTTAAACGTTGGATAGGAAGGGAGCCAACCAAGTCTAGCTGCCATCACATTATAATCAGCATAGTGATCATAACGCGCTTTTTCATGAATTGGCGAAATATGTTCACTAACTGGCTGATCCTCATATCTCCATTGATCTGTTGTAAAATAGAAGAAGGAGGTTCCATTTTGTAATTTGGCTTGTGCACCCCAATCTTTGGCGGTTGCAATGGTTTGCCAGCCTTCAACAGGTCTTAATTTTTCTTGACCAACATAATGAGCCCAGCCTCCGCCGTTAACACCTTGTGCTCCGACAAATAAAACGAGATTAAGCACTGCTCGGTAAATCGTATCAGAGTTGAACCAGTGATTGATTCCGGCACCAACAATAATCATGGAGCGACCATTTGTATCAAGGGCATTTTGCGCAAATTCGCGTGCAATTTTGGTTACAAGGTCTTGTTTAACACCTGTAATCGCTTCTTGCCAAGCTGGTGTAAAAGGAATATTGTCAGTTAATTCTTTGGCAACCTCACCGCCAAGTCCATGATCGACACCATAGTTTGCTAGTGTTAAATCATACACAGTTGTTGTATAGAAAACTTCGCCGTTATTTTCTATTTTTTTCATTGGAACATTGCGATAAAGCACTTCATTTCCTTCGTGGGAGAAGTAAGGAATTTTTACAGAAGCAATTTCCTCTTCAATTCCTTTAAATGACAGTCTAGGATTGATGCTTTCTCCTGTTTCTTCATCAATCATTTTTAAGTTCCATTTTGCTTTATCTTCCCAACGTGCCCCCATTGTTCCGTGAGGGATAACCAATTTTTCATTATTTTCATTGAAAAGGACCGGCTTGAATTCACCATTTTCTGTTGCTTTGCCAAGATCTGCTGCGTTTAAGAAGCGATCTGGAATAAAGTGATCCCCGTCCTTTTTCAATGTAACGACGAAAGGAAAGTCCGTATACTGTTTTGCATAATTGATGAAATATTCATGTTGATTATCAACATAAAACTCCTTCAGTATGACATGACCCATGGCCATTGCTAGTGCTCCGTCGGCCCCTTGCTTTACTTTTAGCCAGTCATCTGAGAATTTAGTAGACTCAGCGTAATCAGGACTCACAGAAACCACCTTTGTCCCACGATAGCGTACCTCTGCAAGGAAGTGGGCATCTGGCGTGCGTGTTTGTGGAACGTTTGAGCCCCAAGTCATAATATAGCCTGAGTTATACCAGTCGCTACTTTCAGGTACGTCTGTTTGATCTCCCCAAATTTGCGGTGAAGCAGGTGGAAGGTCAGCATACCAGTCATAGAAGCTTAGCATTGGTCCGCCCATTAATGACATAAAGCGTGATCCAGAGGCATAACTAACCATGGACATTGCAGGGATTGGTGTAAAACCAACGTTGCGGTCAGGTCCATATTTAAGGACAGTATAAAGCGTAGACGCTGCGACAAGCTTTAATACTTCATCCCAATCTGCACGAACCAAACCACCTTTTCCGCGTGCTTGCTTATATTTGCCTGCCTTTTCAGGGTTTTCGACAATGCTTTTCCAAGCATCTAAAGGAGTGGTATTTTCCTTTAGGGCTTCACGCCACATTTCTAATAAAATTCCGCGAACATATGGATATTTCACACGCAGAGGACTGTAAATATACCAGGAAAAGCTTGCTCCACGAGGGCATCCGCGTGGTTCAAAATCAGGCATGTCAGGTCCTGTAGATGGGTAGTCCAATTGTTGGCCTTCCCAGGTGACGATCCCATCTTTTACATAAATGTTCCAACTACAAGAACCTGTGCAGTTAACACCATGAGTGGAACGAATGACTTTGTCATGCTGCCATCTTTGACGATAGGCCTGCTCCCAGTCACGATTTTCATAGGTTGTTTGACTATGATTATTCGCTTGTTTTTCTATTGGAGTTAAATATTTTAAGCGATTTTGTATAGGTGAACGCTTCTTTTTCATTAAAATCTCTCCTATTCATTGAAATATCCAACCAAAATAAATCGGGTATGAGTTAGGAGTTTTGGTGGACTGCCACCAGGCATCCCAATTGGTCATTTCATTTCCTTCTTTATGACCAATTTATCAATGTGTTGATATTGGAAACAGTGAAGTACTTCACAATAAACTTTTTTGACACAAAATAGACACAAAGTAGAAATTGAATGGAGTTAATGAAATTGGTTGTGAGTTAGTTCACTTATTTGAGTATGGATAACCATTATAATTAGCATGGAAAAATGACCTACAGAAGTAATAAGGAGGCGCTACCGATGGTATTTGGTAGAGATTTTAATAAGGATCCTTTTATTGTCATTTGGGAGCTTACCAGGGCTTGTCAGCTTAAATGCTTGCATTGTCGAGCAGAGGCACAATATAAAAGAGACCCAAGGGAATTAACCTTTGAAGAAGGAAAAAGGTTAGTTGATTCAATATATGAAATGAATAATCCAATGCTTGTTTTTACAGGTGGAGATCCATTAATGCGGGAGGATGTCTTTAATATTGCAGAATACGCAGTGAAAAAGGGAATCCGTGTTTCCATGACACCGAGTGCGACTCCAAATGTCACGAAAGAAGCAATTGAAAGGGCCAAAGAGGTAGGCTTATCTAGATGGGCGTTTAGTCTAGATGGTCATAATGCGGAAATTCATGATCATTTTCGTGGAACTGCAGGGTCTTTTGATTTAACAATGGAAAGAATAAAGTATTTGCATGAGTTGGAAATTCCAGTGCAAATTAATACTGTTATTTCAAGGTATAATGTCGATTATTTAGACGAAATGGCGGAATTGGTAGAGAAATTGGATTGTGTATTATGGAGTGTCTTTTTCTTAGTCCCAACTGGAAGAGGGCAGGAAAAGGATATGATTTCTCCTGTCGAGCATGAATTGGTGTTTACATGGTTATATCACTTAAGCAAGAGGGTTTCTTTTGATATTAAGACAACAGCTGCACAGCATTATCGACGGGTTGTGATCCAGAACAAAATGAGAGAAGCAAAAGGCCAAATTGATGAAATTCAATACTTAGATGCTTTAACCAGTCAAGGCTTGACTGGTTCTATTGATGGCTTGGGAAGAGCGCCTAAAGGGGTTAATGATGGAAATGGCTTTGTGTTTATTTCTCATATAGGTGATGTTTATCCAAGTGGGTTACTTCCGATAAAGGCTGGAAACGTAAGAGAAACGAGTCTTGCAGAGATTTACCGCGAATCGCCAATATTTAAAAATTTGCGTAACCCAGATTTATATAAAGGAAAATGTGGGGTATGTGAGTTTCGTCATGTTTGTGGCGGATCACGTTCAAGAGCCTATGCGATGACAGGGGACTATATGGAAAGTGAACCATTTTGCGTTTATATCCCGAAAGCATTGCGAAAAAAGAATTAGACAACAAAAGTGGAGGCTTTTATGGCCTCCACGTTAACAGAATTTTTATTAAGAAAATTTAAATAATTAGCTGCCCATTATTCAATGCTGCAATAGACAGCAGGGCAGTTTTCACAGCCAATCTCATCCTTTAAAAATTGACGATTGTGAACCGTAATTTTGCCTTTATTGATGGAGATGATACCCTCACGTTTTAGCTCGTTTAAAATGCGGTTTGTACTTTCACGTGATGTTCCACAAAAATTAGCTAAATCCTGATTGGTTAACGGCAAGTCAATTAAAATTCCATTCGATTTTTCAACACCGTAGCTATTCGTCATCCGAATGAGTGTTGAAAATAAAGCTCCTCTTTTTCCATTAAGGACAAGATCGCGAAATTTTGTTTGGGTTTTTCGGAAATGATCGCTCATCCACTTCATAAATTCAAAAGCCAATGCACTATTTTGGAAAATTTCATTTTCAATTTTATCCTTTTTTATAATAGCGACTTCACCGTCTTCTAGGACAAGAGCATTTAGGAGATATTTTGGAGAGGAAGTAAATAGAGTTAATTCACCACAAATATCGTTTTCTCCACAAATTCGAAGAGAAAGCTCTCGTCCATCTGAGGTGATTTTACTGATTTGAACCCTACCAGAAATAACTAAAAAAAGTTCTTCCGCATGCATTCCTTCTTGGAACAAATATTGATTTTTTTTCATTTTTATCGTACGTTCAGCAAACCGGAGCAATTCTTTTATTTCAATTGAATGTGTTGGTTTCATTGCCGCATCCATAAGTGACCACCTCATTTTCTCGTAATACCCAAAATGCGTACCTTATACTATAGCATATCTCTTTTTATTATGTCAGTGATTCAAGATGCTTAAAGTTTACTTTTGAAGAGTCTCCTATAAAGCTTTAAAAAAGCAAATCATCGTTATTAATTGTTTATTTATATTGTATACTTTTCACTATGTTTGTAGTGAAAAAAATAATTGGTAACTGTGAATACTTTATGAACTTGAAATTAGATGTGAAGTATTTCACATC
Organism: Cytobacillus sp. Hz8; assembly: GCF_042263505.1. Classification (NCBI taxonomy): domain Bacteria; kingdom Bacillati; phylum Bacillota; class Bacilli; order Caryophanales; family Bacillaceae; genus Cytobacillus; species Cytobacillus sp. Hz8. The sequence continues at coordinate 122,830 of NZ_JBHKFI010000001.1, forward strand.
TTAAAATAGCTTCTTTTTTTACGATATTTTCTAAGCAGGTAATCATGATTTATCGAAAAATTAAAGGAGTTGAATTATGTTGAAAACCAAAACATTACAACTACCGCTTCAAACTTTAAGTTTAGTTGCAGGATTTATGGTGTGGGTTATTCTTTCTTCATTGATGCCATTTATAAAAGAGGAAATTCAATTATCAGCCAATCAAATCGCCTTGATTACCGCGATCCCGGTCGTTCTTGGCTCTATCCTCAGGGTTCCGATTGGCTATTGGACAAATCGATATGGGGCAAGAAAATTATTTTCTATTAGCTTTATTTTATTAGTATTTCCTATTTTCTATATTAGTAATGCAAATTCGTTTACTGATTTATTGGTAGGAGGTTTTTTTCTCGGAATAAGCGGAGCGGTGTTTTCTGTAGGTGTAACCTCATTGCCAAAATATTATCCAAAGGAACGCCATGGGTTTGTTAACGGAATTTATGGAGCCGGAAATATTGGTACAGCAATAACTACCTTTTCAGCACCTGTTATTGCTACAAAGTTAGGATGGGGAATGACCGTTAAGCTTTATTTAATTCTTGTAGTAGTCATTTCGTTATTGAATTTCTTAATGGGAGATAAGAAGGAACCAAAGGTGGTAACTCCATTAAGTACACAAATTAAAAGTGTATATAAAAATGAAAAGCTCTGGTTTTTAAGTTTATTTTATTTCTTAACTTTTGGTGCATTTGTTGCGTTTACGATTTATTTACCCAATTTCTTAGTTGCAAACTTTGAATTGTCAAAGGTAGATGCTGGTATAAGGACGGCTGGTTTTATCGCTGTTGCCACTGTATTTCGTCCAGTTGGAGGATTTTTAGGGGATAAATTTAATTCATTCAAAATCTTAATGTGGGTATTTGCCGGCTTATCCTTATCAGGGATTTTGTTGGCGTTTAATCCAGCGTTACCTCTATATTCTATCGGTTGCATTACAATTGCGCTTTGTGCTGGAATTGGGAACGGTACTGTTTTCAAGTTAGTTCCAATGTATTTTTCAAAGCAGGCAGGGATAGTGAATGGAATTGTTTCTGCTATGGGAGGATTAGGTGGTTTCTTCCCGCCACTGTTGCTTTCATTCTTATTCAATTTAACAGGACATTATGCGATTGGTTTTATGGCTCTATCCCAAGTTGCGATGGCTTGTTTAATCCTTGTCATTTGGATGTTTTACCAAGAAAAATTAGAAACTTTGAATAGGATGAGCGGTCATGTTGAATGAGTAGCTCCTTATCAAACAAAAAGTTCTAATTTTAAAATTAGGGGGATACAATAATAAGAAGAAAGGCTGTCGGAAGAAATGATTCGACAGCTTATTTCATATTATGACATATTATTGAATTTTGAATCAGATAGGAAATTAGGAGCTGTACATTATTTAAAAGGTACTATTTAATGTGCTATGATATAGGAAATGTGAAATTGTTAACAGATGAGGACTGATTTTTGGTTTATAATTTAACCCTACTCTAATTAAGGAGTTGAATGTTTTTGCAAAATAAATTAATTACCGATACAATGAATCGTCCCTTAAGAGATTTACGAATTTCTGTTATAGATCGCTGTAATTTTCGTTGCAAATATTGTATGCCTGCTGAAGTATTCGGTCATGATTTTGTTTTTTTACCTAAGAGTGAATTATTAACTTATGAAGAAATAGAACGTTTAGCTCATATTTTCGCGGAGCTGGGAGTTGAAAAAATTCGGTTAACAGGTGGAGAACCTTTATTGCGGAAGGATTTGCCTGTCTTGGTAAATAATCTTGCGAAAATAGAAGGAATTAAAGATATTGCTTTAACAACAAATGGGGTGCTGCTAACAAAACAAGCTGATGCCTTAAAGGAAGCTGGTTTAAAGCGGGTCAATGTGAGTCTTGACAGCTTAAACGATAAGCTCTTTGGTGAAATTAATGGTCGTCAGGTTGGGGTTCAGCCTGTGCTTGATGGAATTCATGCAGCTAAGGAAGCCGGACTTGGAATAAAGGTAAATATGGTTGTGAAAAAAGGTTTAAATGATTCGGAAATCGTTCCAATGGCTAAGTATTGCAAGGAACAACAAATTCAACTGCGCTTTATTGAATATATGGATGTTGGCAGTACAAACGGCTGGCGCATGGATGATGTTGTTACGAAAAAAGAAATTTTCCAGATTCTTAACGAACATTTTGAATTAGAATCTTTGTATCCAGACTATTTTGGAGAGGTTGCAAAGCGCTATCGTTATAAGGGTACCCAAGTGGAAGTAGGATTTATTACTTCTGTTTCAGAAGCTTTCTGTTCAAGCTGTACGAGAGCAAGACTATCAGCAGATGGGAAGATTTATACTTGTCTATTCAGCGGGAATGGCCATGATATGAAGAATTTCATGAGGGAAGGAAATTCTGATGAAGAAATGGCAAAACGAATCATCGATATATGGAATCACCGTACGGACCGATATTCTGATGAACGCACAGCAGAAACCGTGGCTAACCGAAAGAAAATAGAGATGTCATATATTGGTGGATAACCGACTGTAAAAGGTCGGTTTTTGTTTTTGTAGAAAAATTTTGTGTGCAGTCTTGAATGCAATATAAGATATGAAGTTTGTCTGCATTAGACTCAAAGTAGAGCAATTCTTCTCATTTAAAAATTGAAAAAAGCTGCGAAACAATCTTCGCAGCTTTTTCAATATTTAAGCTTCTAAATAACGTGGAAATAGAATATTATTTTCAAGATGGACATGCATGAATGTATGTCCTTCAAGTCCTTCGAGACGGCTAAACACTAAACGATAAGTACCACAGGCATCGAGAGGTGGTTCGAAATCGGATGTAATCTCTCTAAGTTCTTTTAGAATGGCACCCGCATGATCGTGTTCTTTTTCAAGCTCAATAATGTGTTGTATAATCTCTTCACGATTTTCAACATTTGGTTCATCCAGTTTTAATAGCATGGGGAATACAGTTGCCTCTTCTTTAGCGGTATGCTCCAAAAGCTCTTTCTTTAATTCATAAAATAAGGCATGAACCTGTATTAATTCAGGATGACGTTCTCCATGGACTTTCGCGATTTTTGTAACATATGGACTTAAGCTTGCAAGTTCTTCCTCTAATGTCCGATGATAATGCTTCTTGATATGCTCAATGATGACATCAGATTTTGAATTGGTCCAAACCTCAATATCCTCTTTTGCATTTTCGCCTGCTACATAAATTTCTTCTAATTGAGCCATTAATTCATCAATATTAACAGCACGTTCAGAAGCGGCTTCATTTAATGGGATATTTCCGCCACAGCAAAAGTCAATTCTATATTTTTTGAAGACATCACTTGATTTAGGTAGTTCGTTGACAATATCTCTTACTAAAGAAGTTTTAGAGAAAGGATTGTTCATTTTTGGATCTCCTTTTATCGTATTTTTACTATGTGTTAATCATAAAGGGTTCTCTCAAAAAAGTTCGTGACCCGAATCACAGTTGTTGATGAAATTGTTGGTGGATGCAGATAGTTGTAATATAAAGTTGTTAATAATCTCACAAATACAATATAATGTTTGTATTGTGGATCCTGATAAAAGGTGGAATGATGATGTTTCAAAATAATAAGAAAAAATTTTTAATAGATGAAAATCAACGGTTATTAGAAAAGATTGATCAATTACAATCACAGTTGATGCAAAAAGATCAAGGTATGAAGACCATAATCAACAATTTACAGGCTGAAATGCTAACAACCATCGATCAACATGAGAAAGTGAATGGTCAGCATGGAGAAATGGCTCATTTAGTTTCAAAAATTAAGGATCATTTCGAAAAGGCAAGTTATCAGGTGGAAACTTCATCACAGAAAGCAAATGAGATGAATGAAAAGGGCGCAGAACTTATTCACGCAGCTGAAGTGATGGAGGTAAGTGGTCAAGAGGGACAATCCATTGTAAATAATATGCAAACGTTAATTGATAACTTAGGTCAAGAAATGCAACAAAATTTAGAAGCAATAAAAATGGTCGGACAACGTTCAAAGCAAATTGATGAAATTGTTTTTATGATTAAAGGGATTGCTGAACAAACCAATTTACTTGCCTTGAATGCTTCCATTGAGGCGGCGCGTGCAGGTGAATATGGAAAAGGATTCTCTGTTGTTGCTGAGGAAGTAAGAAAATTAGCCGAGGAAACAGCTTCAAGCTCTCAAGGGATTATGGAGCTAACACAAACATTCCAAAAGGATATCGATAGTGCGGTTACAAATACAAATGAGCTATTTCATCTCGTTCAATCTGGTGTTGATTTTGGGAAACAAACAACGCTTAAAATATCCGAAATAGAACATATAATCATCGATGTAAGGGATCAGGTTCAAAATGTTCAGGCCTTGATTAAGGATCAAAATGAATCATGTCAAAATGCACTGAATGAAATGCAAAATACAGGCATTATTTTTGATGAAGTCAATCATCTTATTATGGATCATATTGAAGCAGCAAAAATTGTTGATAGAAAACTAGAAAATGGTATCTCACAATTAAAGGGTCATGAAAATTTAGAATAGAATAAGATTTTTCTAAAAAGCTTGAATTTCTCTTCTACTTTAATGAAGAAATTCTTGCTTTTTTTATATGATGGCGAATTGTGAGATTTATCATGTAAGTTCTATTTGGTGATGTTTATAATAGAACTAGAAATGGAAATTTATTATGTAGAGATATAAGGAGTGGACATATTGCTTAATAGAAGAACACCGATACCTGTTAGTGAAGCTGTACATAGAGTAATGGATCAATCAGTTGCTGGATCAAAGGAAGCGGTTTCAATTAATGAAAGTTATGGTCGTTTCCTTGCCGAGGATATAATTGCGACGAATGATGTTCCTCATTTTAATCGCTCTCCATATGATGGATTTGCTGTTCGTTCAATTGATACGTTAAATGCATCACAAAAAACACCGTCAAGGTTTGAAGTCATTGATACTATTGGGGCAGGTCATGTCACAGAAAAACAGGTCGATGAATTTCAGACTGTTAGAATCATGACGGGTGCGAAATTGCCGGATGAGTGTGATGCAGTGGTTATGCTTGAGCTTGCGAAAACCGAGGAAATCGATGGCAAGAGTTATATGACGATTAAACGTCCTTCGAAAACAGGAGAAAATGTTTCTTATCGTGGTGAAGATGCCAAGGCAGGAGATATTTTAATTAAAAAGGGGACATGGATTAATCCAGGGATTCAGGCGTTGCTTGCGACATTTGGTTACTCCCTGGTTCCGGTAGCAAGGAAGCCTATTATTGGTCTGTTTGCTACTGGAACGGAGCTTTTGGAAGTAGGGGATGATCTCCAACCTGGAAAAATTAGAAATAGTAATGCTGCAATGATTTCTGCACAAATTGAACGAGCTGGAGGAAAGGTTATCTATTTTGGAAAGCTGCCAGATGAGTTTGATATTTGTTACCAGGCTGTTCATGATGCCATAGATAAGGTGGATCTTTTAATCACAACAGGTGGAGTATCTGTTGGGGATTTTGATTATTTGCCGGCTATCTATGAAAAGCTTGGTGCAGAGGTATTATTTAATAAGGTCGGAATGCGTCCCGGTAGTGTTACGACTGTTGCCACATATAATGGCATGCATTTGTTTGGATTATCAGGAAATCCTTCTGCCTGCTATGTTGGTTTTGAATTATTTGCACGACCAGTTATTCGCAAGCTATTATTTTCTTCACGACCACATTTAAGAAAAGAACAAGCAGTTTTAGGCAGGGATTTTACAAAGCCAAATCCATTTACTCGATTTGTAAGAGGAAAACTTAGTGTAGATAATGGCGGTTTAGTGGGGATTCCAAGCGGTGTAGATAAGTCCAATATTGTAACAAGCTTAGCAACAACGGATTGTTTGATTATTCTACATGGTGGGACTAGAGGGTATCAAAAAGGTGATGCGATTGAGGTATTGCTATTAGAGGATCAAGAAGGTAACGAGTGGCCATGGTAACGCCGAAAATCATCCAAATTGTAGGATTTCAAAACAGCGGGAAGACTAGTTTCCTGAATACAACTATCCATGAGTTAGCAAATGACGGGTATAAGATTGCGACGATTAAACATCATGGACATGGAGGAAAACCAAGTGTAGTGGAAGATAAAGATTCTTCCCTGCACTTGAAGGCAGGTGCTGTTGCATCCTTAGTTGAAGGGGAAGGGAGACTTTTGCTGCAAGCGGAAGATGTTCGCTGGTCTCTTGAGGAAAAAATTCAATTTCTGTCCTCTTTTCAACTAGATTTTATTTTTATTGAAGGACATAAGCATGAAAATTATGAAAAGGTCGTTTTATTAAGGAATAAAGAGGATGTGGAGAGTCTTGCGGCTTTGACTAATGTTAAAGCCATTTATTATTGGAATGAGCTCAATATAAGAAGCTTTCAACGGATGGAAGCCGCTATTCCCTGCTTTCAAATTAATGATGCAAAAGGAAGGACATATTTCACAGAATTCCTCCTAAGTCAACGTCAAACTAAGGAAATATGATTATTGTCACATAATTTAAAAAATATGTTCGAAATTTCGATGAAAAATGTTAAAAAAGTTGTCAAATATGTAACTTTTGTCACTGCAACCAACCCTAATCTAGGATTAAATGAAGTAGGGGATTTGTGTTTGAAAAGATAGAGGGAAGAGTTGAAGGTGATGGAAATATTTCAAATATTGCTATGGATCGTCTATCCCTATGTCGTTCTTGCTGTTTTGGGGATGGGGATTGTTTGGCAAATGGACGTTGAAGATGCTCAAGCCCAAAATATTCGATCGGTAAAACATTCAAAACTGCTAAGTCGAACGGTTTTAGGATTAATGATTTTGAGCGTTTTAACTGGTCTGGCTGTGATTTATTATACCAGAATTAATCATGAGCCAAAATTGATTTTTGAATGGGTTGTTAGTTTAATTCGTTTTAGGCCAAATACAGAAATTATCCGAAATATTTCCTTCCTTTCTCGTGCTCACTTTATGGTGTTATTAACATTTATTCTGTTGATATCATTAACAAATTATTTACCGTATTTATTAAGGCCGCATCGTCTATTTCAGAAACTGGTGCGTGAACGAAAAAATGCTCATCATATCTAAAACCGCCATGAAAATAATGGCGGTTTTTTATACATAAAGAAAGCATAAATTGGCAGCAATGATGAAAATTCGACGTAGAAGCCAATTTTAGGAATTAAGTATAAGTGCACAAAGGGAGGCTTCCGAGAGACGCTTCGCAGCCGGAAAAAGCGCTTTTCTTTTTTCGGTGAACTACGCCTTTGTCTTCACCTGAAGGCTCGCCAATCGACGAGTTTTCTTTAAATTTTTTTGGTTATAAAATCTCGTTTCTTGAATGATGTGTGACAAAATTTGAAGGATAAGTCAATTTGTGATGTGCTTCACTTTCTCTTAGTTCGGGAAGATGTAAAATTTAACATAAGAGGAGTGGTAATCAATGAAATTATTTCTACCTAAACAACATGGTGCTTGGGCTATGCTCATCATCCCGTTTTGGTTAGGGGTGATAACAACAGGTTTCACGTGGCAACATATTCCATTTTTTATTGGCTGGCTTTTTTTGTATTTAGCCACTTATCCTATGTTATTGCTATTTAAGAAAAAAAGGAAGATGGAATACAGAAAATGGACTATTATTTATGTAATTCCTGCTATTTTATTGTTATTAATTCCGCTATGGACAAGACCATCCATTATCATTTTTGGATTCGTGATGCTTCCGTTTTTTGCAATAAATGCTTATTTTTCAAGGATAAATAAAGAACGTGCACTCATTAACGATTTCAGTGCCATCTTTGTTTTTTGCTTAGCGGGATTATCTAGTAGTTATCTCGTAAATGGAGATATTAATACGAAGGAAATTCTTGCTTCTGTTGCTTGTTTTTTATTTTTTATTGGTTGTACTTTTTATGTAAAAACACAAATTCGTGAAAAAAAGAGCCAAAGTTTTAAGTATCTTTCTTGGTGTTATCATATCTTCCTTTTTTTAATCTGGCTGGTTTTAGGATATGGGTTTATAGCACTGGCATTTTTATCTAGCTTATATCGAGCCATATTTTTTTATGGGAAACCCTATTCTGTCAAAAAAATTGGGATTCTTGAAATTGCAAATTCCGTTATATTTTTTATTCTGATGATTGTTGCATTAATATAAAAAAGGCTGTCTCTAAGGATCGGTTAGGCGATTTAAGAGGCAGTTTTTTGATGGGTGCTATTGGTAAATGGGTGAGTCCTGTTTAAGTAAACGCTGAAGCTGCTATGTGTATCTTATTTTCCAAAAAAAAGAGGTCCCAAAGTAATTCCTCTTGGGTATCCTCTTCATTATAAATTATTTAATCAATATTGCAGATTTCAATCGGACAATTTTCGCAATCAATTTCTACCTTTAAATAATTTAAATCATGTATAGTGATATAACTTTTATCAATTGTGATGATGTTTTGTTTTCTTAACTCACTCAGCATTCGATTGACAACCTCACGTGAAGTCCCGCAAAAGTTTGCCAGCTCCTGATTGGTGATGGGAATCGTAATAAAGATGCCTTTTTCACAAGGTTCCCCGTAGCTGTTGCTTAATCGGATTAAGGTGGAATAAAGAGCACCCTTTTTTCCGTTTAAGACAAGATCACGGAATTTTGTTTGGTTTTTTCGATATTGATGATTAAGCCATTTCATAAATTCTAAAGCAAGCTGATGATTTTCCCCTAGCTTCTTTTCAAGTTCTTGTTTATCGAATACGGCAACTTGCCCATTTTCGATGACCTTTGCGTTGAGCATATATTTCTGTGGTTGGTCAAATAACGGAACTTCTCCTATCAAGTCTCCTTCTTTACACATTCGAATCGTTAATTCGCGACCATCGGGAATCATCTTACTGATTTGAACCTTGCCACTAATGATAACAAACAGTTCATTAGCAAGTTCATCTTCTTGAAAAAGAAAAGTCCCTTTTTCCGTTTTTTTCATATATTGAGAATTGTTTAGAAGTTGGATTAGATTTGAAGGAAATTGTGTGTTTGTTTGCATCATCATTACCACCTTTTACGAGGTGTGAAATCTTTCACTATCTTAGTTTAATAAAAATATGAAAAAAACGTCAACCCATCAACATGCAAAATACTATAAATATATTGTTTTTATTAAAAAGTTCGCATTGTTGTAAAAAAGTCCACCAGAATGTTAACGGCAGAAATATTCTCAATCTGTATATCTTATAAATTTATTATTCATTTGTATTGATAAAGTGAAACTTCCATCAGTGGGGGTTTTCATTCATCCCCCACTGATGGTTAGTTGAACTTATCGGACCTTTACGGACAGTTGATCTCCCACTTATCTTCTTCGTATTCTCAGAATCTTGAAGTGGGAGTCTTACTGTCCGTTAAGAGTGGGATAAATAATTATTTGGAAAACAGTCCTTTCCTGCCCCATTATATAGTAATAGAGCCATGTTTTTAATCTAATTATAAAAAATGGTTGATTTTATAAAGAGACCTTTATATACTAGAGAAATAAAATTCATAAAAATTAATTTAAATGATTATTTATACATTCAGAGAAAAGGGGATGAGTGAATGAAAGCTTCTATTATAGGAACAACTGGTTATGGTGGAGTTGAATTATTGCGCATATTACACTCTCACCCTGAATTTGAGATTCAGTCGGTTCATTCATCCAAGAGTAAAGAAGCCATCTGGAATGAATATCCGCATCTTTTTTCTATTATTGATAAGAAGTTAAAGGGAATCGATTATGAGGAAATCGCATTAGAAAGCGATATCGTATTTCTTGCAACACCCTCAGGAGTGTCAAGTAAGCTTGTACAAGAGTTTTCTAAAACAAATTTGAAAATCATTGATTTATCAGGGGATTTAAGACTAAAAAATGCTGAGGATTATCGAAAGTGGTATAAAAAAGAGCCAGCCCCTGCCTCAATCGTTGGGCCTTCTGTATACGGTCTTTCGGAATGGCATAGAGAAAACATAAAAAAGGCGGAGTGGATTGCCAATCCAGGATGCTTTGCTACAGCTACCTTGCTCGGTTTGGCACCAGTCATTAAAGAGGATATCGTGGAACTAAATTCGATTATTGTGGATGCTAAATCAGGAATATCAGGGGCTGGAAGATCTCCTTCTCGCAATTCAATGTACTCGGAAAATAATGAAAATTTCAAAATTTATAAGGTGAATCAGCATCAGCATACACCGGAAATTGAGCAACAGCTTCATGAATGGAACCCTAAAACAAAACCGATAACCTTTAGCACACATCTTTTGCCGATTACAAGGGGGATTATGTCAACCATTTATGTGCAGCTTAAAGGAGATTGGAAGACAAATAATATCATAGATTTATATAGACAATCCTATGAAGGGAGTCGTTTTGTCCGAATTCGGCCAGAAGGGGCCTATCCTTCAGTCAAAGAAGTAAATAGTTCAAATTATTGCGATATCGGCATCTCTGTCGATGAGCGGACAGGAAGACTTACCATCATTTCTGTAATTGATAATCTAATGAAAGGGGCGGCAGGTCAGGCAGTTCAAAATGCAAATCTAATGTTTGGTCTTGATGAAATGGCCGGTTTAGATTTTATGCCGATCTATCCGTAAGGGGGAGCATTCATGGAAGTTTTATCAGAAGAAATTATAACCAAAAAAATCAAAGGGTCCATCGTTACACCACGAGGTTTTTCGGCAGCAGGAACAAATGCAGGTCTTCGTTATTCAAAAAATGATGTAGGGATGATAGCGAGTTCTGTACCTGCAAGCAGTGCTGCCGTATATACATTGAATGTATTTCAAGCGGCACCGATAAAGGTGACACAAGATAGTTTAAGTACAAATGGACTGTTACAGGGAGTAGTTGTCAATAGTGCTTGTGCCAATGCCTGCACAGGTGAAAAAGGCCTTAAGGATGCTTATGAAATGAGAAATAAAGCTGCTGAGAAGCTTGGTGTCGAGGAGGACCTTTTTGCGGTAGCATCAACTGGAGTAATAGGTGAATTTTTGCCATTAGATAAAGTGATTAATGGAATAGAGGCCTTGAAATTAAATTCTCAAATAGAAAATGCTGAGGATTTTCAAAATGCCATTTTAACAACGGATACAGGGATTAAGGGCTGTTGTTATCAAGCAGAAATTGATGGTGTCACGGTGTATATGGGTGGAGCTGCGAAAGGTTCAGGGATGATTCATCCTAATATGGCAACAATGCTGGGGTTTGTGACTACAGATGTGAAGATTGAACCGGAATATTTACAATCAGCATTAAAACAAGTTACAAACTTTACGTTTAACCAAATTACTGTAGATGGGGATACTTCTACAAATGATATGGTAATTGTTATGGCTAACGGAGAGGCACATAATCAGTCATTGACGCCTGATCATCCAGATTGGAGCGTTTTCCTTGAATTGCTTACTTTAACTTGTGAAAGCCTAGCAAAACAAATTGCTAAAGATGGTGAAGGAGCTACAAAATTAGTTGAGGTACTAGTGGATGGCGCCAAGGACAATGAGGATGCCCGAATGGTAGCAAAGCAGATTGTCGGCTCTAATTTGGTAAAAACGGCGATATTTGGCTCTGATGCCAATTGGGGAAGAATTATCTGCGCTGTTGGGCAATCTCAAGCAACTGTTAATCCGGATACGGTCAATATTGCAATTGGGTCACATGTTATGTTGAAAAACAGCGAACCGCAAAACTTTAATGAAGAAGAAGTAAGAGCTTATTTAGACGGTGATTTTATTCAAATATTTGTGGATTTGCAAAATGGAATAGGGAGTAGCAAAGCTTGGGGCTGTGATCTTTCCTATGATTATGTAAAAATAAATGCGAGCTATCGGACATAAGGTGAGATAAATGAAAAAGATTTTAATAAAATGTGGAGGAAGCGTATTAGATCAATTGTCGGAAGAATTTTTTGAAAGTATTGAAGAGTTAGTAAAAAAGGGGCACCAAATAATTTTTGTTCATGGTGGCGGCCCGGATATTAACCAAATGCTTGAAACGATGAATGTGACCCCGATATTTGTGAATGGTCTCAGAAGAACGGATGCAAAGACATTAAAGGTAGTAGAAATGGTTCTTTCGGGTAAAACCAATCGTAAGCTGGTTGAAAAGTTGACAAAGAATAGGCTTCAGGCGATTGGCGTGAACGGAAGCGATGCGGGGCTATTTCAGGCAGACTATGTAAACAAAGAAGAACTAGGGTTTGTTGGAGAGATTCAAGCGGTGAACAAGTCCATTATTCAATTGCTCTTAAGTAAAGGAATGATTCCTGTTATAACTCCAATTGCTGTAGCGAGGGACGGAGAGAAATTAAATGTCAATGCAGATTATGCTGCCGCTGCAATTGCTAATGCTTTAGAGGTGGAGCATTGTCTATTTGTCACTGACGTAGACGGAATTAAAATTAGGGGAGAAATTCAATCAGAAATCACGATTGAGGAAATTCACCATCATATTCAATCTGGTGAAATATACGGTGGAATGATTCCAAAGGTTCAATCTGCTCTTTCAGCCTTAAAAAAAGGAGTAGAAAGTGTGATGATTGTTTCCGGAAAAAATAAATTTTTTAATAATCAAAGTTGGAAGGGCACGAAAATAATCGGAAAAGAGATGGTGATACAATGAGCTATTTATTTCCTACTTATGCAAAGTGGGATGTAAAACCCAAAACGGCAAAAGGCTGTTATTTAATTGATCAATCCGGGAAAACCTATTTAGATTTTACTTCTGGGATCGGAGTTTGTAACTTAGGGCACCAACCGGACGAAGTAAAGGAAGAGGTCTTAAAGCAATTAGATGGTTATTGGCATGTCTCAAATCTTTTCCAAATGGAAAATCAAGAAATTGCAGCGGAGCTCCTTGCAAAGGCGGCAGGATTGGATGCTGTTTTCTTTGCCAATAGCGGAGCGGAAGCTAATGAAGCAGCGATTAAGTTAGCAAGAAAGGCAACGGGAAAATCAAAAATCATTACATTTGAGAAATCCTTTCATGGTCGTACTTTCGCAACAATGGCTGCAACAGGGCAGGATAAAATTAAGCAAGGATTTGGAACAATGCTAGAAACATTTGTGTACGTTCCATATAATGATATCACTTCCTTAGAGCAAGAAATGGATGAAGATGTGGCTGCTGTGATGCTAGAGGTGATTCAGGGTGAAGGTGGAATTAATGTCGGGGATGCTGAATTTCTTAAGTCTGTTGAAAAACTCTGTCATGAAAATCATTCTCTTCTTATTATAGATGAAATTCAAACCGGAATTGGAAGAACAGGTAAGCCATTTGCCTATCAGCATTTTGGATTAAATCCAGATATTATTACGGTTGCAAAAGGATTAGGAAGTGGGTTTCCCATTGGCGCAATGGTCGGGAAAGCAGAATTAAAGGCATATTTTGGACCGGGGAGCCATGGATCAACCTTTGGTGGTAATCCTGTTGCAATCGCATCGGCTATTGCCACAATGAAGAAGATTTTTTCTGAAGCATTCCTTGAGGAAGTGAAGCAAAAGAGTGATAACTTTATGAAGGAATTAGAAAAAGCTTTGCTTGAATTGCCAATTGTTAACGAAATTAGGGGCTTAGGTATGATGATTGGTATTGATATTCAAGGAAATATCCCAGCTATTCTTGCTGAAATTAGAGAAGAAGGTTTGCTTGTTTTGTCAGCAGGAGACAGCGTTATTCGCTTATTGCCACCATTAACAGTTAGTTTGGCAGAATTGAAAAAGGGCTTGGATATCATTACGAAGGTGCTAAAGAAGCATTGTTTAGCAGCCATTTAGGCTGATATTTTTTGAAATGAAATGTATAAAAATAAGATTGATAATATAATTATACAGAATCACATGAGGTGTTGCGTAATGGATGGATTTTTGCACTTGAACAGTGGTGACGTATTCAAGGGGAATTGGGAAACGTCTCTGCAGACAAATGATATAGAAGGAGAAATTGTATTTTTTACGGGAATGACTGGCTATCAGGAAGTATTAACAGATCCATCTTATAAAGATCAGATACTGGTTTTCACTTATCCCTTAATCGGCAATTATGGAATTAATGAGGATGATTTTGAAAGCAACAAACCGCATGTGGCAGGTGTCGTCGTTTTTGAGGCAAATGAAAATACATCCCATTATCAAGCAAAATATTCCCTTAAGGACTATTTGCAAAAATGGAATATTCCACTTCTTGCCCATATCGATACAAGAGCGGTCGTAAAAAAAATACGAAATAAAGGCTCTATGCCAGCAGCTTTATCTCTAAATAGCGAACCAAAGCAAATTAAATTAATACAGGATCATAAGGTGGAAAAGGTTTCTCAAAAAGGGCATCTAGTATATGGAGAGAAAGGGCATCCTCATGTTGTTCTTATGGATTTTGGTAATAAAAGGTCAATTTTGACATCCTTGTTAAAAAGAAGCTGTCAGGTGACTGTTGTTCCTTATGACACATCATTTACAGAGATGCAAGCCCTTAACCCTGATGGAGTTCTCTTATCAAATGGACCTGGGGATCCAAAGGAATTAATTCGTATTTTGCCGACTATTAAGAAGATTATTCAAAATTTCCCTACTCTTGGAATATGCCTTGGGCATCAATTAGCAGCACTTGCTATGGGGGCAGATACGAAAAAGCTTTTATTCGGACATCGTGGAGCTAATCATCCGATTAAGGATCAACAAAAGCAACGTGTATTTATGTCTTCGCAAAATCATAGTTTCGTTGTCGATGAACAAAGCTTAAGAGGAACTGGATTTAAAGTTCGATATTCGAATCTTCATGATCAATCAGTTGAAGGATTAATTCATACTGCTTTACCAGTCCAAACCGTTCAATTCCATCCTGAAGCAAACCCAGGACCTAGTGAAGGAGATTACATTTTTGATGAGTTTTTAGAGAATATAAGCCAATACAGTGGGAGAGTTACACAATATGCCTAAAGATCAGAGTATTCATTCTATATTAGTTATAGGTTCTGGCCCGATTGTCATTGGTCAGGCTGCGGAATTTGATTATGCGGGAACACAAGCATGCATCGCTTTAAAGGAAGAGGGATATCAAGTTATTCTTGTTAACAATAATCCTGCAACGATCATGACCGACACAAACTTTGCCGATCAAATCTATTTTGAACCTCTAACCGTTGATGTTCTTGAAAAGATTATTGAAAAGGAACGTCCTGATGGTTTGCTTGCAACATTAGGGGGGCAGACAGGATTAAACTTAGCTTTTCAATTAAGCGAACAAGGAATTCTGGAAAAATATGGAGTGAAATTACTTGGAAGTTCAATTGAATCAATTAAAAAGGGTGAGGATCGTGAAGCCTTTCGTCAATTAATGAAGGAATTAAATGAGCCTGTCCCTGATAGTGAAATCGTTCATACATTAGAAATGGCGCTTTCTTTCTCTGAAAAGGTGGATTTTCCAATCATTGTAAGACCAGCTTATACACTAGGGGGGACTGGCGGTGGAATTGCGGATAATCGTGAGGAGCTATCCAAGCTTGTTAGTGGAGGTTTAAAAGAAAGTCCTATACACCAATGTTTAGTTGAAAAAAGTATTGCAGGCTTCAAAGAGATTGAATATGAGGTCATGCGAGATGCGCACAACACATGTATAACCATTTGTAATATGGAAAATATCGACCCCGTTGGTATCCATACAGGCGATTCCATTGTGGTGGCTCCTTCGCAAACGCTCACGGATGAAGAGTATCAAATGCTAAGATCAGCAGCTATCAAAATTATTTCTGCTCTTGGAATTGTGGGGGGCTGTAATATTCAATTTGCATTAGATCCCTATAGTAAGAACTATTATCTAATCGAGGTTAATCCAAGGGTAAGCCGTTCTTCAGCATTAGCTTCAAAGGCTACTGGCTACCCTATTGCAAGGATGGCAGCAAAGCTTGCCGTAGGGTATGCACTATCTGAAATTATTAATCCTGTAACAGGTGATACTTTTGCAAGTTTTGAACCAGCTTTGGACTATGTTGTCGTGAAAATTCCAAAATGGCCATTTGATAAGTTTATGGATATTGAGCGGAAGCTTGGAACGCAAATGAAGGCGACAGGTGAAGTAATGGGGATTGATCAGAGCTTTGAAAGAGCTTTACTCAAGGCTGTCCACTCACTTGAAATTAAAACCAATGATTTAGAATATCCATACTTAGCTCAATATTCAGAGGAAAAGCTTTTGAAAATGATGCAGGAGCAAACGGATGAGAGATTTTTCATTATATTGGAGCTGATTAGAAGAGGAAAAGATATTTTAAGTATTCATGAAAAAACAAAAATAGATTTATTTTTCCTCCAATATTTCTTAAATTTGATTGAGCTAGAAAAGCAAATTTCCGAAAATTCGTTGGAAAAAGTTACGAAAGAACAGCTTCAACGATACAAAGAAAAAGGCTTTAGTGATCAGTATCTTGCCTCCAAATGGAAGGCAACAGAATCAATAATTCGTAACTTGAGAAAACAATTTGGGGTGATTCCTTCATATAAAATGGTAGATACCTGTGCAGCAGAATTTGCTGCTCAATCTAATTATTATTATTCTTCTTATTTTGGAGAAAATGAACAATCTTTATCAAACAAAAAGAAGGTTTTAATCATCGGCAGTGGACCTATTCGAATTGGTCAAGGGATTGAGTTTGATTATTGTTCAGTTCATGGGGTGTTTGCTCTTAAACAAGAAGGCATTGAAACAATCATGATTAACAATAATCCAGAAACCGTGAGCACCGATTTTGCCACAGCTGATAAGCTATATTTTGAACCACTTATATGTGAGGATATTCTAAATGTGATGGAGGCAGAAAAGGTGGATGAAGTAATCATCCAGCTTGGTGGGCAAACAGCCATTAATTTAGCCAAACAATTAGAAGCCTTTCAAGTAAAAATACTTGGCACAAGTTCAGAAACCATTGACATTTTGGAGGATAGACAATTATTTTATCAATTACTTGATGATTTGAAAATTCCTCATTTACAAGGAGAAATTGCGGCTAATAAGGAAGAGGTAAAAGTCTTAGCTAAGAAAATTGGATTTCCAATCCTAATTCGTCCATCTTTTGTCATTGGTGGGCAAGGAATGGTGGTTATTCATCATGAAAACCAATTAGAGGAATATTTTCATCAAGGGAATACAATCTATCCAGTGTTAGTCGATCAGTTCCTTTCAGCGATTGAGGCAGAGCTTGATTTAGTCTCAGACGGAATTAACATTCTTGCTCCTGCTATCATGGAACATATAGAAAAAACAGGTGTTCATTCAGGTGATAGTATGTCTGTCCTTCCAGCCCAGACGTTATCAACTGAGATTCAAAAAATAATGTTAGATTATGCACAAATGATGGCAAAGCATCTTCATTATAAAGGTCTTATGAACATTCAATATATAATTGATGGGAAGAAAGTCTATATTCTTGAGGTAAATCCAAGAGCTAGTAGAACAGTCCCTATAGTTAGTAAGGTTACTGGGGTTCCCTTAGTACAAATTGCAGCAAAAATATTGCTTGGGAAATATTTATTGTCAAATGATGACGAAAGCCTGAATTTATTGTCTATACCATTTGTTTGTGTTAAATATCCTGTATTTTCCAATTATGCACTTAAAGGATTAGATTCAAAAGTAGGTCCAGAAATGAAATCAACTGGTGAAGGAATTTGTTTAGGAAGAACTGTTGAAGATGCGTTGAGAAAGGTATTTCATCCAGCCATCAAGCAACATAAGGTGGCGAGAATCATCCTTCATCAGGATGAAGAAGAATTCTCTAATGAAAATTATGGGGCTAAGGTTCTTTTTAGCAAGGAAGAGGATATGAATCAAGAAAATACTGTGGTCTATTATAATCCAGGAAATTCAGAAGCAGATAAGAAACTACGAGAAGTAGCAACGAAAAATCGAATCATTACTTTTTCTGTAAAGGAAAGCTTAAAAGCCTTTCTAAAGGCATTAGCTTCAGATCAAATTACAGTGGATTCAATGAAAGATTGGGAGTCATTAATCAAGGAGGAAGTGAAGGCCTAATGATGAGTACATCTATATACCAACCAAATACAAATTTAAAAGGAAAAGATCTTCTAACACTTGCTGATATTTCATCAGAAACGATTCAACAGCTATTATTATTAGCGGGAAAGCTTAAAAGAGATTTAGCAAATGGAGAAAGACCGTTATTGTTAAAAGGAAAAATTCTAGGCATGATTTTTGATAAACCATCCACAAGAACGAGAGTTTCCTTTGAAGCTGGAATGGTTCAGCTGGGGGGGCATGCCATGTATTTAAATGGTCATGATTTGCAAATGGGCAGAGGAGAAACCATTGAAGATACAGCGAAGGTATTATCAGAATACGTGGATGGAATTATGATTCGAACTTTCTCACATCAGGATGTGGAGGAATTGGCAAAGCATGCTTCGATTCCTATTATAAATGGATTAACAGATATGTACCATCCGTGCCAAGCCTTGGCTGATTTGCTGACTATGCAAGAGGTGAAGGGTGAGTTGAAGGGATTGAAGCTTGCCTATATGGGGGATGGCAATAATGTTGCCCACTCCTTGTTGATTGCTTGTGCCAAAATGGGAGTTGATATTGCTGTAGCAGCACCAGAGGGGTATCAACCACATATGGAAGTTGTTAACAAAGCAAAGCAATTTGCTTTAGAAAGTGGTTCAAACGTTACGATCACGACTGATCCACTTGAAGCTGTTAACCAAGCTGATGCAGTCTATGGCGATGTTTGGACCAGCATGGGTCAGGAAGCTGAAAATGAAATCCGCCTTCATGTATTTAAAAATTACCAAATTAATGAGAAACTTGTGGAAAAAGCCAAGGCTGACTATATATTCTTACATTGCTTACCAGCTCATCGTGGGGAAGAAGTTACTGCTGATGTCATCGACGGAAAACATTCTTATATTTATCAACAAGCAGGTAATCGACTTCATGCCCAAAAGGCTCTTTTAGTCGAAATTCTTAAATAAAAAATCATTCACTTGATGATAATACAAAGGAAAAATAAGTGGCAATTATTGCTTTTATTTTTCCTTTTTTTTTTGGAGAAAATAAGGGCGAATCTAAGATCAAAGGAGGTTCACTGATGGGTCAAAATCATCGATTCCGTTCAGGCCAAAAAGCACCAAATAACGGCATATATATAGAAACAGGGGAAACAGGAAGCAATATTCTGAATCCTAAGAAAATAAAATTGAAGGCTGGAGATCATTTTCCTGAGTCTTCTAACCACAATCGTCAATGGACTTACTTAAGAAAACCATAAATGGAAATACTGTGGAATTGAAGTTGTTCAGTATTGAGCGGTGGCTAAAGAAGTCACAAATCATTCACTGATAGTTTATTTTTTATTAAAAAATCGATTGCCATCCATCCTGTATGGATGGCTTTACTTTTGAAAAAAATGGATTATAATAAAAGATAAATAAAGGTCAAAATTGGTCAAAAAGTGAGGGGTATTTATGGATTTAAATCGGATGACAGAAAGCCTGCAAAAGGCTCTGATGGAAGCACAATCCATCGCAATAAGGCATCAACATCAAGAGATTGATGACATCCATTTATTCATCGCATTGTCAGAGCAAGACAGTAGCCTACTTAACTCTATTCTCGAAAAACTTAAGATTACTTCCAATCATTTTCAAGACCAATTGTATACTTCTTTACAAAAGAAACCTCAAGTATCTGGAAGTGGAGTAGAGGAAGGAAAGCTTTATATTACGAATCAGCTGCAAACGATATTAGCAGAAGCTGAACAGGAAATGAAAAGATTTCAGGATGAATACTTATCGGTCGAACATGTATTACTGGCTGCTTGTGCCAATCGGCGAACGGAAATTGCCAAAATTTTATCAGCCAATAACATAACGTACGAGAGAATTCTACAGGCAGTTAAGGAAATAAGGGGGAATCAGAAAGTGACATCTCCAAATCCGGAAGGAACATATGATGCCTTAAAGAAATATGGTAGAGATTTAGTTGAAGAGGTCAAATCAGGGAAAATCGATCCTGTTATTGGACGGGATAGTGAAATCCGAAATGTAATTCGAATTTTATCGCGAAAAACGAAAAATAATCCGGTCTTAATTGGTGAGCCTGGTGTGGGGAAAACGGCGATTGTTGAAGGGCTAGCCCAAAGAATTGTTCGCAAAGATGTACCAGAGGGCTTAAAGGATAAAACGATTTTTGCCTTGGATATGAGCTCATTAATTGCTGGAGCCAAGTTTAGGGGCGAATTTGAAGAGCGCTTAAAGGCTGTTTTAAATGAAGTGAAAAAAAGTGAAGGCAGAATCCTTTTATTTATAGATGAATTGCATACGATTGTAGGTGCAGGGAAAACCGAAGGAGCTATGGATGCCGGCAATATGCTAAAACCGATGCTTGCCCGCGGGGAGCTTCATTGTATTGGGGCAACGACATTAGACGAGCATCGAAAATATATTGAAAAGGATCCAGCCTTAGAAAGACGATTCCAACAGGTATTAATACAAGAACCAGATGTGGAGGATACGATTTCCATTTTACGTGGTTTGAAAGAACGATTTGAAATTCATCATGGGGTTAAAATTCATGACAGAGCAATTGTTTCTGCAGCTACATTAGCGGATCGTTATATTACAGATCGCTTTTTACCTGACAAGGCGATTGATTTAGTCGATGAAGCCTGTGCCATGATTCGGACTGAAATTGATTCGATGCCAACTGAATTAGATGAAATCACGAGAAAAGTCATGCAACTGGAAATTGAAGAAGCCGCATTACAAAAGGAAAAGGACGAGGTCAGTAAAAATCGACTTAATGTCTTACAAAAGGAATTGGCTGAGCTCCGGGAAAAAGCGAATATCATGAAAGCAAAATGGCTGGCTGAAAAGGATTCCATTGGTCAAATCCAAGAAAAAAGAGAGCAACTCGAAAAACTTCGTCGAGAATTAGAGGATGCTGAAAATAGATATGATCTAAATAAGGCGGCTGAGCTTCGACATGGTCGGATTCCTAGCCTAGAGCGAGAAATTAATCAGCTAGAAGAAGCTGTTAATCAAAAGAGCGGAGAAAGATTACTCAGAGAAGAAGTAACAGAAGAGGAAATCGCAAATATTGTATCTCGGTGGACGGGCATCCCATTATCTAAGTTGGTTGAAGGAGAAAGAGAAAAACTTCTTAGGCTCGAAAATATTCTCAAACAGAGAGTCGTTGGACAAGATGAAGCGGTTCAATTAGTAACCGATGCAGTATTAAGAGCTAGAGCAGGAATAAAGGATCCAAATCGTCCAATCGGTTCATTTATCTTTTTAGGTCCAACAGGGGTCGGAAAAACAGAATTAGCCAAGACTTTAGCACAATCCTTATTTGATAGTGAAGACCAAATGATTCGGATTGATATGTCCGAATACATGGAGAAATTTGCAGTTTCAAGGCTAATTGGTGCCCCTCCTGGATATGTTGGCTATGAAGAGGGTGGACAATTAACTGAAGCAGTTAGAAGAAAGCCTTATTCTGTCATCTTACTCGATGAAATTGAAAAAGCTCATCCTGAGGTTTTTAATATTTTATTGCAAATGCTTGATGATGGGCGTATTACCGATTCTCAAGGAAGGACGGTTGATTTTAAGAATACAGTCATTATCATGACGTCTAATATTGGTTCTCAGTTCTTATTAGAACCTGGAAATGATTCTAATATTTCTGATGAGGCGAGAGAAAATGTCCTCGCACAATTAAGGGGACATTTTAGACCAGAGTTTTTGAACAGGGTGGATGAAATCATTTTGTTTAAACCACTGTCCTTAGTAGAAATAAAGTCGATTGTGACAAAATTGATTTCAGAATTACAACAAAGATTAAAGGAACAACAAATAAGTTTAAGTATATTAGACGAGGCCAGGGAATATATTGCAGAAAACGGGTTCGATCCTGTTTTTGGGGCAAGACCGCTAAAACGCTATATTCAACGGAATGTGGAAACCTTGCTTGCACGTGAGATTATCGCAGGAAGAATTAAAGAAAATAGTCAGGTGGAGATTGGGCTCAAAGAAGGAGAAATAACCTTAAAAATCGAATAATACCGTAAAATGAAGTTCAAAAGAACTCCATGAGAAAGCAAAAAGGCTGACTACGGTAACAAGATTTTTTGAAAATAGCATTGCAATCAAAAACCGCTTGTTATCCGTAATCAGCCTTCAATTAATTATGAATGATATCATGATGAAATGAGACTTATAAAGATGAATTAATGTGCTTCGCCTTCGCGGTTTGGTTCATTTGGAATAAGAGAACCAATGATAAAAATAAATACTGTCATAACCACTGCAAAAATCGTAGCAGTCACAGCGTCATATGTAGCTCCGTTCATTGAGTTTATCACGTAGTTCATCATATGCATAAGTAGCATTGACCAGAAAAAAGTCCAAAAATAACGCACCGTTCTCACCTCTTAATAGTAAATTCTTTAATCATCTTATCATAATGCGTGAAAATTAGAAAGAGGATGCATTAAATTATTAACGCCACTCTTTTAGAAATTAAACTTCGAATGACGCTGAATTTAGTTGGAAATAGGCAGATTCCCTTTCATTTTATTATTCCCTTCATACATTATTAGGAACAAATTTTTAAAGGGGTTTTTAATATGGAGAACCGAAACTTTAAACTGGATACCGAATGGAATATGATTCATTATCCCGAGCAGCCCAACGGTTTCGGTATCTTAATTATTGGGGATGAAAGGCATTTTGTTGATGAAAAAGGCAGCTTTTGGACGCAAAATGAAGGGAAGCTAATGCTAATTAACCAGTTGAAGAATGCTGGTTACACAATCTTTTATTCGAATTTATACGGAAAGAATTGGGGGAGCAAAAAAGCAGTGCAGTTGGCAGAAAGTCTCTATGAATATATTATCAGAACGGAAATCATCAATGATAAAATTCATTTAATTGCAGAAGGAATGGGGGCTCTTGTTGCCCTAGGATTATTGGAAGAGAAGCAAAATAAAATTCGATCCATTGTCTTGTTAAATCCGGTTTTATCCCTCAAACACCATTTAGAACAAGAAAAAAGCCATAAATTTTTTTATAAAAAGCTAATTTCAGAAATTTCACGTTCATTTGAAGTCGAAAGTGCCCTGATTATCGAGAAAATTGATAAAACAAAAGAAATATCGATTCATAATATAAGGGTACCCATGAGAATTATTCATGTCCTATCGGGAAATCGAGCATTTAATCAATCCAAGCTTTTAAATCAATTATCCGTTCAATGGAAGGATGAACATGCACCGATTTCTGTCACTTATATGCTTCCAGAAAAAAAGCAGCAGTTAGGTAGACAAATTATCAAGTTTATCAAAGATAATGAAAAAGTGCTGTAAAATGTTGGTGTTAAAAAACTCAAGATGGAAATAAATCATTTATCCATGCATAGGATACAACAAGTATGCTATGCATGGGGGATGGTTTTTCATGGACAAGGCTATTGTGCTTGGTGCATTTGAATTTCTCGGATTTCATTGCTGCTCTTTCTTACTTGAAAGTGGATTGGAAGTGAATGGAGTCCATTTACAAGAAAGTGATAACAGAAGTGCTGAGATAATGCGTTTGGATATTGGTAGAAATTCGAACTTTATAGAGATTGAAGAATCCAAATGGTGTATAAAAAAATTAACCGAGCCGTCCATCATCTTAATAGATTATTATGACTTATATATTAGAAAGAAAGAGACACGTTTCCAAGAAATCATTGGTTCAATCTTTGAAAAGGACAGCGAGATCATTAGGAAAACAGATTCACGAATTGTTTTGCTTCTTCCGCTTCAATTGTTAATAGAGGAACAGAAGAACGAAGGCCGGCAACCTATGCATAGGTTCCTTGAAAAAAAGAAGATTGAAGATATATTAATCCAAAAGTTTTATTTGCCTACCATATATGGACCATTTCAATCACAAGAAATGTTATTTCAGCAATCTATCATGGGTATGTTAAATAATGAAAATAATTTTACGATAAATGATCGTGAGTGGATAGGGGATGCGATTTTTGTGAAGGATGTCGTTAAGGATATCTTGATGCTTTCAGAAGAGCAACCTCATTCATTTTCTTATTTAATGAAAAGTAACATTGAACAACATTGGGAAAAATGTGCGAGCCACCTAAGAATTAATCTTGAGAAAAAAAAGGAAAGGGAGGGATCAAACATTCATCAACCGATAGACATTCGAATGGTTTATTCAGAAGGTGATATTCTTAACGGATTGCAAGAACAAAAGAAAGTATTCGAGCGGCTATTATAAATGAAAATAATAAATATAGCTTTTCAATTTTTTCTGTTAAAGGTAGAATGTAAAGGAAATAAGGAGTTTTTTCTAGTTCAAGTGTCAGGTCGTGAGTGGATAGATTGATTCCTTTTAGTTTCAGTGTAGGAAAGGGAGTTGCATAGAATGTTGAAACGTCTCGGGATGATTCTTCTATGCCTTTTTATAATCGCAGCGTGTGAACAGCCAATGTCGAAGGGGAAACTAAAAAAAGTTGGATTATTAATTCCAGAAACCATTAATGATCAAGTATGGGGTACAAAGGGCTATAAAGGAATATTAAAAATTCAGTCTCGTTTCAACGTTGATGTCTTTTATAAAGAGGACATGAATTCAAAAATGAAGGTAGAACGTGCTGTAAAGGAATTTGAGCAAAAGGGAGTTAATTTAGTTTTTGGTCATGGAAGTGAATATGCAGAATATTTTAACGAAATAGCAGATGAATATCCGGATATTCATTTCGTCAGCTTTAATGGAGATGCTGAAAAGCCTAATACAACGAGCCTAAATTTTAAAGCTTATGCGATGGGCTTTTTTGGTGGGATGGTTGCTGGACATATGACGAAATCGAATAATCTCGGTGTCATAGGTGCCTATGAGTGGCAACCAGAAATCGAAGGTTTTTATGAGGGAGCCCAATTTGAAAATGCAAATGCTAATGTGAATATTCAATATGTCGATCATTGGGATGACGATTCCCGCGCATTAATCATTTTAAATAACATGGTAAAGAGGAAGATTGATGTTGTCTATCCCGCTGGCGACGGATATAATGTACCAGTTATCGAAAAATTAAAGGAAGACGGATTATATGCCATTGGGTTTATTTCTGATCAATCTGATTTAGGTGAAAATACTGTTTTGACGAGCACAGTACAAAATGTGGATTCCCTTTATGAGTTGATAGCGGATCAATTTAATAATGGAAAATTGAAATCTGGTAATGTTTCGTTTGATTTTCAGGATAATGTGATATCCCTTGGAAAATATAGTCCATTAATTGATAAGGAATTTATTAGTACTTTAAATGAGTACATAGATCGATATAAGAAAACTGGAAAACTTCCAAATGAACAATAATGAAGGAGGATATACCAATTGAATACTCAAGATAAAACGATGGAATTTATGCAAATTGCCATGAAATATTTACCGGAAGCAAAACAGCAATTAGACGAAGCAGGCATTGAGCTTTCTATGGAATTAATTCAACCATTTCTTTCATTATTTACAAAAATTATGACGGAAGCTTATGAGTTAGGATTGAATGATGGTAATAATCAGGAATAATGATTGGAATTAGTCTTTAACATTCGTTAAAGATGGTGAGAATCCTACATAGTTTATAAAAAGGAGGTCAGACTTTGTATTGAACAAGGTTTGACTTCCTTTTTCTGTAAGCATTATCACCAAATTTCTATTTTTTTTGTAAAAATTGACTGAAAATTGATTTTACATCTCGATATAAAGGTTTTAATTGGTTCGTTGCTGTAATAAACGTATCGATTTTTTCCATTAAATCGACATAATCGAGATTGTTGATTATTTCTTCAATTTGGGCGAGCTTCCCTTGATTTTGAAAAGACAGAGATGATCCTCCATTTTCTTTTTGGAAAAGATTAAATGGCTGATTTGATTGTTTCGACTGTATAAACCAATCTCCTCTTTCATCAACTGAATTCTCCCGCTTGCTCCTTCTTCCTCCAAACATAAATTGAGTGAAGGGATCCATAGGAGCTTCAACTTGGGATTGAATCGGTGCTTCCTCTGTTTCAGTAAATTTCATTTCTTCTTTTTCCATTTTAATACCTCTCTTCGGATTAACTGCTAGTAATTAATCTATGTTAAAGAAATACTATTTGTATGGATATTCGTTTAAGAAATAGTTGCGAATTTTACTTAATGTTGATAAAATCTTAGTACCAAGTCTTAATAATTGATTATAAATCCATGTACTAAAGAATAGGTTCAATGGATAATGAAAAGGAGTTGACCTTTTGATGGGTGCTGGTATCGTTGGAATTGGGAAATATGTGCCTGAAAGGGTAGTAACCAATGCCGATTTAGAAAAAGTGATGGATACATCTGATGAATGGATTAGAACAAGAACAGGAATAGAAGAAAGACGGATTGCTGATGATGATACAAATACATCTGATTTAGCTTATCGTGCCGCTTTAGAGGCCATCAAAAATGCAAATATTTCACCAGAGGAAATTGATCTGATTTTGGTGGCAACCGTTACGCCGGATCGTCCTTTTCCTTCTGTATCCTGCATGCTTCAAGAGCGATTAGGTGCAACAAAAGCAGCGGCAATGGATATTAGCGCAGCATGTGCAGGGTTTATGTATGGGCTTGTTACAGCAAAGCAGTTTATTGAAGGTGGAGCTTATAAATATATACTGGTAGTTGGTGTTGAAAAGCTCTCAAAGGTTACCAATTGGGAAGATCGTAATACGGCTGTTCTTTTCGGAGACGGTGCTGGTGCAGCTATTGTTGGACCTGTTTCAGAGGGGAGAGGAATTTTATCCTTTGATCTAGGAGCGGATGGTACAGGAGGGAAGCACCTCTATCAAGACGAATATATCATTATGAATGGACGAGAAGTATTTAAATTTGCCGTTCGTCAAATGGGGGAGAGCAGTTTAAGGGCTCTAGAAAAATCAGGACTGACAAAAGAAGATATTGATTTCCTTTTTCCACATCAAGCCAATATTCGAATTATGGAATCTGCCAGACAAAGGTTAGATGTACCTGAAGAAAAGATGTCCAAAACTGTTAATAAGTATGGAAATACTTCAGCAGCTTCCATTCCAATTTCGATTGTAGATGAATTAGAGGCCGGAAAAATCAAAGATGATGATATAATCGTAATGGTTGGCTTTGGAGGCGGCTTAACTTGGGGCGCCATTGTTATGCGCTGGGGAAGATAGTCGAAAATAATTTGCTTCCAAAGTATAATAAGAAATAGATTTTTATGATTAGTGGTAAAAAACGAGGAGGATAACAAAATGGAAAAGAGAAGAGTTGTTGTTACAGGTATTGGTGCTGTAACACCACTTGGAAATGATGCAGATACTACATGGGAAAATATCTTAGCTGGTAAATCAGGACTTGGAATAGTAACAAGAGTAAATAAAGATGAGTATCCTGCTAAAGTATCTGCAGAGGTAAAGGATTTCAATATTGAAGATTTTATTAATCGCAAAGATGCGAGAAAAATGGATCGATTCACTCATTATGCAGTAGCTTCAGCAAAAATGGCAGTGAAGGATGCTAATCTTGATATCAATGAGGAAAATGCTCATCGTGTTGGTGTATGGATCGGTTCTGGAATCGGTGGCATGGAAACTTTTGAAACACAGTATGAAATTTTCCTTAAACGTGGTTATAGAAGGGTAAGTCCTTTCTTTGTACCAATGTTAATTCCGGATATGGCAACTGGTCAAGTATCAATTACACTTGGAGCTCGTGGATTTAACTCTTGTACGGTAACGGCTTGTGCAACGGGTACGAATTCAATTGGTGATGCTTTTAAAGTCATTCAGCGCGGTGATGCTGATGCAATGATTACAGGTGGAGCTGAAGCACCGATTACGAAAATGTCTATGGCTGGATTTTGTGCCAATACAGCATTATCACTTAATCCGGATCCAAAAACAGCAAGCCGTCCATTTGATAAAAATCGCGATGGCTTTGTTATGGGGGAAGGTGCAGGAATCATCGTTCTAGAAGAATTAGAACATGCACTTCGCCGTGGGGCAAAAATTTATGCAGAGATTGTCGGCTATGGTGCAACGGGTGATGCGTACCATATTACAGCACCGGCCCCTGAGGGTGAAGGTGGAGCTCGTGCAATGAAAATGGCGATTGACGATTCCGGGCTTCATCCAGAGGATATTGATTATATCAATGCACATGGAACTAGTACAGAATATAATGATAAATATGAAACAATGGCGATTAAGACGGTTTTTGGAGATTATGCTTATAAGGTGGCAGTAAGTTCAACAAAATCCATGACTGGACATCTTCTTGGTGCAGCTGGTGGAGTGGAAGCGATCTTTACGGTACTTGCGCTGCAAAATGGGATTATCCCGCCAACGATCAATTTAGAAACACCAGATCCAGAATGTGATTTAGACTATGTTCCTCATCAAGCAAGAAAACAAGAAATCAAAGCCGCAATGAGTAACTCACTTGGCTTTGGTGGACATAATGCAACGATTGTTTTTCGTAAATTTGAAAATTAATCATCCCATTTGATTTAGACAGGGCTGATAGCTTTCACACAAACAAATTTTTTGATTGTGTAAGGTTGTCAGCCTTTTATTTATTACACCTTTTTTACTCTTTCTCATATTATGATCAACAAATAATGATTCAAGGAGAGGATAAAATGGGGTAGTACGTACCGATGAATGGCTAGAAGATGAATTTGATGAACCCTTGAGGCTCTGTGAAAAGCTTGGTAAGACATTTTCTGAGACAAATCCGAAAAAGCTTTATCAATACTTATCTAAATTTGGAATGTTTCGTCCTAATCGAACTTCGTGGTCCACATTTCAAGAGATGAAAAAGAAGAATTATTGGGATAAAATAAAACAACTTTTGAAAAAATATCAAACTGAATGGCAGGGCCCGGATATTCCTATCTATCTTTTTCCAATGCAATCTCGTTCCAATTTTATTTTTCGTAGCCAACAAAATAAATCTGGAGTGTCGTTCCCAGATAAAATGTTCCTATTCTTAACTATTTTTGAGGATGAAAAGGAAATGGAGTCTTTATTTGTTCACGAATATCATCATGTATGTCGCTTGACGAAAGGGAGGAAGCCTCCAAAGCAAAATACTCTTCTTGATTCTATTATTCTTGAAGGTTTAGCAGAGCATGCCGTTCGTGAGCATTGTGGTGAAAAATATTGTGCGAAATGGTGTGGTCTTTATTCAAATAAACAGCTATTAAACTTTTGGAAAAAATTTTTCATAGATCATCTTTCCATCAATCAAGGAGATCCTCTTCATGAAAAATTATTATATGGACATACCCCTTATCCTCGTTTAGTTGGTTATGGACTTGGATATGAAATGGTAAGGAGAACATACGAGAATCATCATTTTACAACAAAATCCTCATTTACACTTCCAGCCAAGTTTTTCTTAAAAGAAAATCAATTCTTCAAAGTGGAGGCCTAAAGTAGGCTTTTTCTTTTTGTCTAAATGAAAAACCTCCCATTTGTAATAATTTCTATGTACATGAAATAACATCTTATTAATAGAATTTAATTGTCGGAAAATTTTCAATAGAATAGAGGTGCGATATGAGTTTGTACAACCAATCTTCTCAAGAGGATTATTTACTTGAAGTTAAGCACCTAGAAACTGCATTTGAAATTGAAGGTGAATTATATAATGCAGTGGATGATGTTTCATTTGTAGTGAATAAAAATCAGATCATTGGCATTGTTGGTGAATCTGGTTGTGGAAAATCGGTTTTAAGTTTATCCATCATGAAACTAGTGTCCCATGAAAACGGAAGAATTCAAGGTGGAGAACTAATCTTTAATGGCAAACATCTTGAACAAATGAAAGAGGGAGATATGAATAAAATGCGTGGGAAGGATATTTCAATGGTTTTTCAGGAACCAATGACTTCTCTCAATCCCGTTTTTACAATTGGCTATCAAATTCAGGAGATTCTTCTTAATCATATAAAATTATCTAAGGAGGAAGCAAGATTTGAAAGTATCGCTCTTTTAAAAAGTGTCGGGATTCCAAGACCAGATGAAATCATTAATGAATATCCTCATCAACTATCTGGAGGAATGAGACAGAGGGTCATGATTGCGATCGCCATTGCGTGTCAGCCCAAGTTATTGATTGCTGATGAACCAACCACAGCTCTTGATGTAACTGTTCAGGCGCAAATTCTTGAGCTTCTCAAAGAAATTCAAAAGGTTAACGAGATGTCTGTTTTATTAATCACCCATGACTTAGGGGTTATTGCAGAGATGTGTGATGAGGTGCTTGTCATGTATGCGGGAAAAATAGTGGAACGCACCAATGTTGATACTTTATTCTATGGTCCCAAACATCCCTATACCAAGCTATTGATGAGGGCAATCCCTAAGATGGATGAGGATGTTGAATCATTAACTACCATTTCTGGAATGGTACCTTCATTAAAAAATATGCCAAGAAAAGGGTGCCGCTTTTATAATCGCTGCCCTGCTAAAATGCCTAGATGTGAGAGAATTACCCCACAATTAAGTGAAATTGAAATAGGCCATTTTGTATCATGTTTATTATATGAAGAAAGTCGACATATAGAAGGAGAAAATAGATATGAATAAGCCAAGTCCAATCAAAGAAAATGATCATTTATTACAAGTCCTTCATTTAAAAACGCATTATCCCGTGAAAGGCGGCTTCTTTAAAAGAACATTAGGTTATGTGAAAGCAGTGGATGATGTTTCCTTTGAAATAAAAAAAGGGGAGACCTTAGGACTTGTTGGCGAATCGGGTTGTGGAAAATCCACGACAGGAAGAACCATCATGCGATTAGTAAATCCAACTAGTGGACAAATCTTTTTTCAAGGGAGAGATATCTCAAAAATTAAAGGAAAGCAATTAAGGGGGATAAGAAGAAATCTTCAGATGGTTTTTCAAGATCCCTATGCATCATTAAATCCAATGCAAAGAGTGGGAGATATGATTGCGGAACCGATTTATAACTTTATGAAAAAGAGCAAGCAAGAAATGAAGGATGAAGTAATGGAATTATTAAATAAGGTTGGTCTACAGCAAGAGGCATATAATCAATACGCTCATGAATTTTCAGGTGGACAAAGACAGAGAATTGGCATTGCTCGTGCGCTCGCTTTGCGGCCAAAATTAATCATTGCCGATGAGCCTGTTTCAGCCCTCGATGTATCTGTTCAATCCCAAGTTCTTAATCTGTTAAAGCAATTGCAAAAAGAATTTGATCTTACTTTTCTCTTTATTGCACACAACTTAAGTGTTGTGAAGCATATAAGTGATCGCATTGGTGTGATGTACTTAGGTCATATCGTTGAAATGGCAAATAAAAAAGATCTTTACAACACTCCCCTACACCCTTATACACAAGCTCTTATATCATCCATTCCACATCCGGATCCACGTAAAAAAGCAGAACGCATTATTCTTCAAGGCGATGTCCCTAGTCCAATAAATCCACCAGCTGGCTGTCCTTTTCATTCCCGCTGTCCACAAGCAAAATTAGAATGCTTGACGGTCAAGCCTTCATTAAAGGAGGTGAGGGAATCCCATAAAGTAGCTTGTCATCTCTATTGATATATAAAGGGGGAAAAAGAATGAGAAAAGGTTGGTTAATGTTAACAGCTATTATGCTAATCCTAACTGCATTTTTATCTGCATGTAGTGACAAAGAAGAGAATAAGAAAAAAGAGGAAAGTAGTGAATCAAAAGGAAAGCCAAAAGAAGGGGGGACTTTGGTATATTCACTTGATTCAGCTCCGGAGGGAATATTTAATTGGAGTTTTTATGGAAATGACACAGATTCCAAAGTATTAGATTTTTTTGACGAAAGCCTGTTTACTTATGATGAAAACTTGAAAATCCAGCCACATATTGCCACATGGGATACAAAGGATAGCAAGGTCTATACATTTACATTTAAAGAAGGAGTGAAATGGCATAACGGAGAGGAATTAACTGTAAATGACTGGGTGTTTGCATTAGAAACCATTGCCCATAAGGATTATAAGGGACCACGATATACGAATGTCCAAAATATTGAAGGGACCCCTGCTTTTCATAGTGGAAAAGCCAAAACAATTAGTGGAATTAAAGTGATAGATGACTATCATATAGAAATCACCTTTGATAAAGCCCGAGTCAATAATCTTGAAAATCTTTGGGCTTATCCAATGCCGAAGAAAGAATTTGAAGGAATGCCTGTAAAGGATATGCTCGAATCCGATCAAGTTCGTAAACATCCTGTAGGGTTAGGTCCATTTAAGGTAACGAAAATTGTTCCTGGTGAATCGGTAGAAATGGAACGATTCGATGATTATTTTGGAGGCAAGCCTCATATTGATAAAGTGATTCTAAAAGTGATTGATTCCACCTTAACGGTTGGGGAATTACAAAATAATTCATTAGATATGACTCCATTCCATCCAAGTATTATTAATGAAATTAAAGCTCTTGATAATGTAAAAGTTGAACAATATCCTGGCATATCCTATTACTATATTGGTTTTAGGCTTGGAACTTGGGATGGAGAAAAGAATATAATGAACGAGCCTAAATATCAAAATAAGAAATTACGTCAGGCTATGCTATATGCAATCAATCGCGAGGAGTGGGTGAAGGCTTACTTTTATGGAGTAGGTTCCCCGGTCAATCGCCCGATTCCTTCCAGTCACTGGGTAGCAGCTGATAATAAGGATTTAGAGCAATATCCATATGATCCTGAAAAAGCAAAGCAATTATTGGATGAAGATGGGTTTAAGGATGTAGACGGGGATGGCTTCCGCGAGGACCCAAATGGAAAAAAATTTGTCGTCAATTTCTCTCACTATGATGCAGGAAATCCTACATTTGAATCGCGGGCAAAGGCATTAACTCAGTATTGGGAGGAAGTTGGCTTAAAAACAAAATTAACCATGACTGAGGCAAATTTGTATTACAGTATGTTGGATAAGGCTGATAAATCGATTGAGGTATTCTTTGGCGGCTGGCAAACAGATTCAGATCCTGATCCGTCTGGATTATGGAAGTCAGATGCTGTTTGGAACTATCCTCGTTGGGTAAGTGAGGAAAGTGATAAATTATTAGATGATGCACTGGATGTTTCAATTGTAGGTACGGATCAAGAAAAACGGAAGCAAATCTATATCGATTGGCAAAAGCAATTTATGGATGAGCTTCCTATCCTTCCTATTGCGGAGCTTGATGAAATTATGGCAATTAATAAACGGGTTAAGGGCGTTACATTTAGTGTTGCTGGATTAAATCGTCCGAATGAATGGTGGCTTGATTAGTAAGATGGAAAACGATTAGTGGGGTATTCCTACTAATCGTTCCTTATATAATAGAAGAGATTAAAAGCAATTTCTAAGGAGAATGTGTATGCTCAAATATTCAATGAGAAGAATTATTGGGATGATTCCAATGTTACTCCTTACTTCCATTGTTGTCTTTGCCCTTGCAAAGCTCATGCCAGGAGATTCATTAGGTGGTGAAATTGATCCAACGAATACAAATCCTCAATATATAGAAGAAATGCGGGAAAAATTAGGATATGATGATCCCATTCCTCAGCAATATTTTCGCTGGATATCCGATTTTTTACAAGGGGACTTTGGCAAATCAACACGCTTTAAAATAGAGGCAGCCGATATTATTCTAGAACGACTGCCTAATACATTATTCCTTGGATTAACATCATTATTAATCACCTATGTACTAGCCTTTTTGATGGGAAAATATGCAGGGAGAAGACCTTATACCAAAATGGATCATTTGATTGGTGGACTCAATTATTTTGGCCTTGCCCTCCCTACCTTTATTGCAGGAGTTTTTGCTATTTATATCTTTTCCTTTCAATTTAATTTCTTTCCCTCAAATGGTTCCGTGGATATTTCTATTCCAGATGGAACAATTGATTATTGGCTAAGTAGGGTTCATCATGTTATCCTGCCTGCATTTGTTTTAGGGATACTTAGTACCGCGCAATATACGCAATTTTTGCGAAATGATATGATCGAAAACAGCCGCAAGGATTATGTACGAACGGCTAGAGCAAAGGGAACACCTGAAAAGAAGATCTACAATGTCCATATTTTAAGGAATTCGATTATTCCATTAGTTACATTTTTGGGATTTGATATCGTGACCGTGATTAGTAGTTCAGTCATTATTGAATCGATTTTTACATATCCTGGAATTGGACAATTATTTTTACAATCGGTTACAAGCCGTGATTATCCAGTATTAATGGCCATTACGATGCTATTTTCTTTTTTCACGTTATTTGGGAATTTGCTAGCAGACATTCTCTATGGGGTAGTAGACCCGAGAATACGGCTTGATTAGGAGGTGTGACTAGATGGAATTAGAGAAAGATCAAGTGAAAGTAAACATAAATAATAGCTTATCCCCATGGGGAATTGCCAGAAAGAAATTTATACTAAATAAATTAGCGATGGCAAGTTTAGTGTTTTTATTCGTTGTTACCATTTTTTCCATACTAGCCCCTTTTATTACATCAGCTGATATCACAAAGGTCAATATTGGAGAAATGTCGTTAAAACCATCGGGTGAGCACTGGCTTGGAACAGATAAGAGTGGCAGAGATGTTTGGACGAGATTACTGTATGGAGGACGGATATCATTATTAGTGGGGATTTCCTGTACACTATTTGTCATTATGATAGGAACCGTTATTGGTTCTATTGCAGGATATTTTGGAGGAATAATTGATCAAATGATGATGAGGTTTACCGATTTTGTCTTGAATTTTCCTTTTTTAGTGTTTGTCATTGTTTTAAATACGATTCTTTTCGGAAAAGTATCAGGTGTTTGGGTATTGATTACCACAATAAGTCTATTAACCTGGGGGCAGGTTGCCCGAATTGTACGAAGTAAAATATTGGCTGAAAAGGAAAATGAGTACATTCTTGCTGCGATATCAATCGGATGCTCACCAGCTAAAGTGATTGTAAAGCATTTATTGCCCAATGTATTGTCCACGATTATTGTTCATGCAACGTTATTATTTGCAACCATGATTGTTGTTGAATCCGGGCTGAGTTATTTAGGATTTGGGGTTCCACAAGAGGTTCCAAGTTGGGGGAATATGCTTTCATCTGCTAATCAACCGGATGTTTTACAATCGAAAACATGGATTTGGATTCCACCTGCTGTATTAATCACGCTAACTATTTTATCCATAAATTTTATTGGAGAAGGCTTAAAGGATGCGTTGAATCCGAAATCACGAAGGTAAATAGGTGTGGATATTTAATGAATTAGATTTTGGAAGAAGGGATGCAAATATAAAGTGGTTCATATTGATAGATGAACAGCTTTTTGGGTGGATTTGATGAACAGCATATCAGGAGAATGAATCGGTAAAAATTCGTTCATCGCGCCAAGGAACGATCAGTTAGATGGCCATGCTCTCTGTTCACTTTGAGATCAAATTTAAGGAATCTATCTATAAAGTGAAACTTCCATCAGTGGGGTTTTCGACGCACAGGACTTGCTAGTGCACGTTGCGATTGACATCGCGTTTTTAGTCTGTCATTCATCCCCCACTGATGGTTAGTCACGCAGAGCCTGATTGATTTTTCTAAGGGCTGAAGCCCAAAGAAAAATCTTATTTCACTTATCACGCTCATAACGCCACATCCTGTGGCTTCGCCTGACTAGGACCTTAATTCCTCGTCGGACCTTTACGGACAGTTGATCTCCCACTTATCTTCTTCGTATTCACAGAATCTTGAAGTGGGAGTCAAAATGTCCGTTAAGAGTGGGATAAAAAAATAGGATAATTGGAGGATCGTTGCATTTAAGGAATAATTTTACGGATGTCTGCCTATACTGAGGACAAATAGTTTCCGAAGTGAGGGGTATAATTATGTTGTATCTTCATGACGTTTGGGTAAACTGGTTCGAAGGGGAAGAAAATGGATATAATGTTTGCCATTTCCATGAATGGAGAAAAGAAGATGGAGTTGAACTACTCGATCAAGTTCCATTAATCAAGGTAGAATCCATATTATATAACTACATAGAAAACGACTTATCAGAGCTACCACAACAACTTCTTGATGAGGTCTACCAAAAGGCATATTTACGTAAAAATCATGAGCGAATCCAATTAGATTATTGCTTTATTATTTCAGATGGAACAGGGATTTTAGCAATTGATACAATCGGTTATAATATTCCAATTCGAAAAAGCAGGCTGATTCCAAGGCAAGAGCAGTTGGTATATGAAATGCTTAGTAATCAAGAAGAGAATGTGTATGCCTTTAATGACCGATCTTCTTTAAAAGAATTCCATATTCTATCTCCTGAGCCTGTTTTTATGTGTGGGCTGACTCGTAAAGAACGACAGTTAAAGCAATTATTATTTATGGCATTAGACCAACTGCATTCTTCTCATAATGTTGCTGAAGTTAGATATTGGTTAACGGAATGGAGCCCGGAAAAATATGAGGACATTCAAGGGTTAAATTTCGAGGAAGCATGGGTGCAATTATTTGAACAGATTAAAAGTGGATGGACAAGTAAACATGAGCATTTTTGTGAGAATTTAATTAAGGGTCAGCCATTTTTTGAGAAGCTATGGGAGATGGAGCATGGTCCGAAAGTGAATTAAGAGGAGTGGCTTTAGGACCAACTCCTCTTAAAAATGTCTTTCCATTTATCTTCTCTTTTTTCTTCCTAACCCCATGGCGTTTTCCATCTTTTTCAGCATTTTATTGGCAACCAATTTTGCCTTTTCAGCACCCTTATCTAAAATATCATCTAAAATCGGAGAATCCATTAATTCATAGTATTTGGTTTGAATGGGTTCGAAATTATCAATCACAACTTGAGCTAAATCACCTTTAAATTCCCCATAACCTCTTCCTTCATAAAGAATTTCAATTTCTTCAATTGGTTTATCTGAAAGAATGGAATAGATGGAAAGTAAATTGGATACTCCAGGTTTGTTTTCAGGATCATACTTTACAATTCCATCTGAATCGGTAACGGCACTTTTAATTTTTTTCTCAATGACCTTAGGATCATCCAACAATGAAATGAAAGCTTTTTTATTCGGATCGGATTTACTCATTTTCTTGGTTGGTTCCTGTAATGACATGATGCGCGCCCCAATTTTTGGCACACTTACTTCAGGAATCGTGAAAATATCGTTGTATTTTTTATTAAATCTCTCTGCTAGATCGCGCGTTAATTCTAAATGCTGTTTTTGATCCTCTCCAACTGGAACGAGATTTGTGTTATATAATAATATATCCGCAACCATTAAAGGAGGATACGTAAGTAATCCAGCTGAGACGGCATCCTTTCCAGCAGACTTATCTTTGAATTGCGTCATTCGTTCAAGTTCTCCGATATAGGAGATGCATTGCATCATCCAACCAGCTTGAGCATGTGCAGGAACCTCAGACTGAATAAATAAAGTAGCCTTCTCAGGATCAATGCCCACAGCGAGATAGAGAGCTGCTAGGCTGCGGATATTTTTGCGTAATTGTGCTGGATCTTGAGCAACAGTAATGGCATGCTCATCCACAATACAAAAATAACAGTTATGATCGTTTTGTAGATCAACAAATTGTTTTAATGCTCCAATATAATTGCCAAGTGTAATCGTACCACTAGGTTGAATCCCAGAAAAAATGGTTTTCATAGTAAACTCCTCCTTTAATAAAAAAACGATTTTGTAAAATAAGATGAATATTTTATGGAAAATTAATTATACCTAGAGATGTAGAGACGGCTGCTTTCTTTATTCATTATAATCAAAAAAAGACCATACGATCCTATATACATAGGGACGTATGGTCCGCGGTGCCACCCTAAATTACTCTAAAAAGAGTCTCTTATCTTCATGTATGGTACATGAAATCTTTTAACGCAAGATTTACGTCTAAAACTACTCTAAAACAGCATTTCGTAATAGAAGCTAAAAAGTCCATTCCAATTTCCCTCGTTGTTTGTTTCCACCAACCACAAACTCTCTGCAAACGAGTAGGAAATGTACTATTCTTTCTCATCGCTTACTTTCATATATACTATTATTTACGGATTATAAATAATATTGGTTGATAAATCAAGTATTAAAGATAATAGTAAAGAATTAATGAAATCACACAAAATGCCCCATTTAACAGACCCAGAACTAAAATTGGAAATTGTGAAAAAGATATTAACTCAGAATAAGGAGTTGTACTCGAAAATTCATCTTCTACAACAGCTTTTCTCTTTGCCTTAGCCAGTCTTCTAAACGAATCAAAAAACGAATTAAAGAATCCTGATTGTATGATATATATAGTCAGAGCTGCTAGAAGAAAGAAGAACGAAAAATAAAAGGAAATATTTATATAAGATAGCAATGTAATCTTTTTTTGGAGTACAAAGGATAAAATAAATATGACTATTTGGGTAATAATAAAGGCAAATAGAATATATTTTCTCTTATTTCTCATAAAGCAACCTCACTAAAATAATTATTCCTTTAAAGTGTTAAAGCATAAAAATGTTATTCATTCAAAAATAAGAAAGGAAAATAATAGTAAATTATACCAGTTTATACAATTGAGCGAATTTTTCAACAAAACCTTATATTAATAGATATTTATATATTATACCATATTTGAATATTCATTATTACTGAATAATATCAAAACTATAAAATTTTTTTGAAAAAGTAATGTACATTTTTCGGTAAATATGTATAATAGGAAATATAGAAAGTTTTCAGAAAATATAGGGAGGTCTATTATGAAAAAGTCTAGTTACTTAAAAGTACTAGCTCCTACAGTTGCTTTGAGCATGATTCTAGCTGCGTGTTCTGGTAGCGATGATAAAGCAGGAGACAAAAAAGAGACAAAAGGTACTGTAAAACAAGAGATTACTGCACTTGAATCTGCAGAAATTCCTTCAATGGATTCTGTAATGGCACAGGATGTTGTCAGCTTCACGATGTTAAACAACACAAATGAAGGCTTATATCGTCTTGATAAAGACCAAAAAGCGGTACCTGCAATGGCTGAAGGTCCTGCTCAAGCTAGTGATGACGGTTTAACTTACACAGTTAAATTAAGAGATGCAAAATGGAGCAATGGCGATCCTGTTACTGCACAAGATTTCGTTTTTGCATGGCAAAGAGCAGCAGATCCAGCGACTGCATCTCCATATGGCCCTTATATGATGAGTGGTAAAATTCTCAATGCAGACAAAATCGCTGCTAAAAAAGCAAAACCTGAAGAACTTGGAATTAAAGCGATTGATGATAAAACTTTAGAAATCAAATTGGTAAAACCAATTCAATATTTTGAATCTTTAATGACTTTCGGTACATTCCTACCTCAAAACAAAAAGTTTGTTGAATCCGAAGGTAAGGATTATGCTTCTGGTTCAGATAATCTATTATCTAACGGACCATTCAAAATTACTGGATGGGACGGCGCTGAAGACGTTGACTGGACATTAGAAAAGAACAAGGATTATTGGGATGCTGACTCTGTAGCGATGGAAAAAATCAACTTCAACGTACAAAAAGAGCCACAATCTTCTTTAAACATGTTCCAAGCTGGCGAAGCAGATATTACTCCTAAACTTTCACAAGCTGGGGTTATCGCACAAGTGGAAAGTGATCCGCAATTAGTTCGTTGGTTAGAGCCTTCCATTTTCTGGTTGAAATTAAATGAAAAGAATAAAGCTTTAGCAAATGTTAACATTCGCCGTGCAATCACAATGGCAATTGATAAAGATGCATTAGTTAACGATGTATTAAAAGATGGTTCAAGGGCAGCTAATTATTTTGTACCAGCTGAATTCGTTAAAGATGAAAAAGGTCAAGATTTCCGTGCAAAATATGAAGGATTTAACAAATACAATGTTGAAGAAGCTAAGAAGCTTTGGGCACAAGGTTTAAAAGAAATTGGTCAAAAAGAAGTAACATTTACTTATATTGGTCAAGATACAGATACTGCAAAATTATCTGATGCCTACTTTAAAGACCAATTAGAGAAAAACTTACCTGGTATTAAAATCAATCTTAAAAACGTGCCATTTGCACAAAAACTTAAACTTGAAACAGCTTTAGACTATGATATCTTATTCTCTGGTTGGGGTCCTGACTATCAAGATCCAATGACATTCTCTGATTTGTATATTACTGATGGACAAAACAACAATATGGCTTACTCTAGCAAAAAATATGATAACTATATTGCTGAAGCAAACAAAGAAACTGATAATGCAAAATACTATTCTCTATTACAAGATGCAGAAAAAACTTTACTTGATGAAGATGCGGCTTTAGTACCTCTTTACCAACGTACTTCTAACGTATTAGTTTCTGATAAAGTTAAAGGTTTTGTATATCATACTTTTGGTCCAGAGTACACTTACAAATGGCTTAAAGTAGAGAAATAATTTTCAAGTAGTAAGAACTCTGCTTCAAAAGCTATAAGTTTAAGAAAAGAGAGTATATCCCTTGAGTATACTCTCTTTTTCCCTGTTCGATAATTGTCGAAAAATGCCCAATATTAAAAACTTTTTAGGAGGTGCGAAGATGGTTAAGTATGTGGGACAAAGATTTATTTACATGTTAATTACTATGTTTATTATTGCATCAGTCTCATTTTTCTTAATGAAGATGTTGCCTGGTACACCATTCAGGGCTCAAGAAAAACTATCACCTGATCAGCTTGAAATCTTACTCGATAAATACCATCTGAATGATCCAATTCCAGTACAATATGGATACTATATGACTGGATTATTGAAAGGAGATTTAGGAGTTTCCTTCCAATTTGGAAACACACCTGTTACTGAACTATTATCCAAACGTGTTGGTCCTTCTGCACAATTAGGCTTACAATCACTCGTTTTAGGAGCGATAATCGGTGGAATTCTTGGAATTTTCTCTGCATTAAGGCAAAATACATGGGTTGACTATGGATCTACCTTTATTGCTGTCCTCGGGAAATCGATACCGAACTTCGTTTTTGCAGGACTGTTGCAATATTACATTGGGGTTAAATTAGGATGGACGCCTGTAGCCTTGTGGAAGGGGCCGGAATATACGATTCTGCCTACGATTGCTTTATCGATGTTTACTCTTGCCACCGTCTCTCGTTTTATGAGAACAGAAATGATTGAGGTACTAAATTCTGACTACATTACCTTAGCGAGAGCAAAAGGAGCAACGAGATTTAATGTGGCTGTGAAGCATGCTCTTCGTAATGCATTAATTCCTGTTATTACAGTTTTAGGACCATTAGCCGCATCATTGATGACCGGTTCACTAGTAGTTGAAAATATTTTCTCTGTTCCTGGAATTGGGGAACAGTTCGTAAAATCAATTAATACAAACGATTATCCTGTTATTATGGGTACAACTTTACTATATGCTGCGCTTTTTATTGTCATTGTATTAATTGTTGATATTCTATACGGATTAATTGATCCACGAATTCGTATTGCGGGAGGAAAGAATTAATGGCACAACTTGAAGAAAAAATACCAAAAGAACTTTTCGACCCCGCGATTATTGATTCTGCTGAAGCTGAAGTTATTGCAAAGCCAAGCTTAAATTTCTGGCAGGATGCATGGCTACGGGTAAAGAAAAATAAAGCTGCCCTTGTGAGTATAGTTGTCATCTTTATTTTAATCATTTTGGCGTTTCTGGGGCCTGTCATTAGCCACTACGAATTTGACCGTCAATTAACAGCACATTCAAATCTCCCTCCACGTATAAAAGCATTGGAAAATGTCCATTGGCTTCCATTTGATGGTGTGAGAAAACTGCCCAATGGCACTGAAATCAATCCATATGAACAAAAGCATATTGATGATTATTATTGGTTTGGAACGGATTCACTTGGAAGAGATATATTTTCCCGAGTATGGAAAGGTACGCAAATCTCTCTATATATTGCCTTTTTAGCCGCCTTAATTGATATGATCATCGGGGTAACCTATGGTGCAGTATCAGGATATTTCGGCGGCAAAGTCGATAATATCATGCAAAGAATTATTGAAATTGTGATGGGGATTCCAAACCTAATTGTGGTTATTTTAATGATCCTCATTTTAAAACCGGGGATTATTTCTATAACGGTTGCCCTGACCTTAACCAGTTGGACCGGTATGGCAAGGGTAGTTCGTGCGCAAATATTGAAATTTAAAAGTCAAGAATTTGTTCTGGCTTCTAGAACTTTAGGTGAAGGAAACGCCAAAATCATTTTTAAACATTTATTGCCAAATATGGCTGGTGTCATCATTATTAATACGATGTTTACGATCCCAAATGCGATTTTCTTCGAAGCCTTTTTAAGTTTCATTGGTCTTGGATTACAAGAACCGTTAGCATCACTTGGTACACTGATTAATGACGGCTTTAAAAATATGCGTGTATTCCCAGAACAAATGATCATTCCAGCAATTGTTATCAGTGTTGTCATGATAGCCTTTAACATGGTTGCTGATGGTTTACGTGACGCATTAGATCCTAAAATGAGAGACTAAAGGCAGGTGAAGCATAATGGAAAAATTACTAGAAGTGAAGGATTTAAATATTTCTTTCCATACATTCGCAGGGGAAGTTCAGGCTATCCGCGGTGCTACCTTTGATTTATACAAAGGAGAGACGCTAGCCATCGTAGGAGAATCCGGCTCAGGGAAATCTGTGACAACGAAAGCGATTATGAGACTACTTCCGGAAAGTAATTCCCAAATTAAAAGTGGAGAAATCAATTTCGAAGGGAAGGACCTTACCAAATTAAAAGAAAGAGACATGCATAAAATTCGCGGGAAGGACATTTCAATGATCTTCCAAGATCCAATGACATCCCTTAATCCAACGATGATCGTAGGAAAACAAATCATGGAGCCTATTATAAAACACCAAAAATTAGGCAGACATGAAGCGAAAGAACGTGCACTTGAGCTTCTTAAATTAGTTGGTATTCCAAAAGCGGAAGAACGGTTTAAGCAATATCCGCATCAATTTTCCGGTGGGATGAGACAGAGGGTTGTTATTGCTATCGCCCTTGCTTGTAATCCGAAGATTTTAATCGCGGACGAACCAACAACGGCACTTGACGTGACTATTCAAGCACAGATTCTTGAATTAATGAAGGATTTACAAAAGAAAATTGATACATCTATCATTTTTATTACGCATGATTTAGGCGTTGTTGCCAATGTTGCAGACCGCGTCGCCGTCATGTATGGAGGAAAAATCGTGGAAATTGGAACAGTAGATGAAATTTTCTATAATCCAAAGCATCCTTATACATGGGGGTTAA
This sequence comes from Cytobacillus sp. Hz8, assembly GCF_042263505.1. NCBI lineage: Bacteria > Bacillati > Bacillota > Bacilli > Caryophanales > Bacillaceae > Cytobacillus > Cytobacillus sp. Hz8. Next base: position 166,277 of record NZ_JBHKFI010000001.1, read on the forward strand.
TTAGTTCAATGCCAGATTTAGATACAGCTGATGACCAGCTATATGCGATACCAGGTACACCTCCAGATTTGTTAAATCCTCCAAAGGGAGATGCGTTTGCACCGAGAAACCAATATGCACTGAAAATTGATTTAGAGATGGAACCTCCAATGTTCAAAGTGTCTGATACGCATTATGCGGCTACGTGGTTACTCCATCCCGATGCGCCGAAAGTAGAGCCCCCAGCAGCGGTACAGAAAAGAATGAAACAATTTCCAGGCGCAAAATAAGGAGAAAAGGAGGTCATCCTCATGGAAAAGAGAGAAAAATTATTAGAGATTAAGCATTTGAAGCAGTACTTCAATCAGGGAAAAGCTAATGAAGTAAGAGCGGTTGACGATGTTTCATTTGATATTTTTCGAGGAGAAACTTTAGGACTGGTTGGCGAATCCGGGTGTGGAAAATCAACTACTGGGAGGACAATTATACGGTTATATAATGCAACAGGCGGAGAAGTTATATTTGAAGGTGAAAATGTGCATGGAAAGAAATCCAAAGCACAATTAAAAGCTTTCAACCGTAGAATGCAAATGATTTTTCAGGATCCGTATGCGTCATTAAACCCAAGAATGAGAATCGCTGATGTTATTGCTGAAGGCATTGATATTCACGGTCTCGCCAAGACAAAGGAAGAACGCATGCAGCGGGTTTATGAATTGCTAGAAACAGTTGGGTTGAGTAAGGACCATGCCACGCGTTATCCACATGAATTCTCAGGCGGACAGCGACAACGGATCGGAATCGCAAGGGCATTGGCTGTAGATCCTGATTTTATTATTGCGGATGAACCGATATCTGCATTGGATGTTTCTATTCAAGCTCAGGTTGTAAACCTTATGAAAGAATTACAACGCGAAAAGGGATTAACCTATTTATTTATTGCTCATGATCTTTCTATGGTAAAATACATCAGTGATCGGATTGGTGTTATGTATTTCGGAAAAATGGTTGAGCTTGCACCTGCAGAGGAATTATATAATAATCCGATGCATCCATATACCCAATCATTATTATCTGCTATACCGCTTCCAGATCCAATCACGGAACGTACTCGCAGAAGGAGAGGATATGATCCGAACTCACATAATTATGCAGAGGGTGAACAGGTAGAATTAAGGGAAATTGCACCTGGACACTTTGTCCTTTGCTCAGAAAAAGAATTTGAAAAATATAAAGCGCAACATAAACATTGAAAAAACGATCTCGTTAAAGAGATCGTTTTTCCTTATTCGAAATAGATTATTGATGCTTTCCACCAACACTTTTCCAGCCTGTTTGAAATCTAGTGGATTGGTTCACAAATTCCTTCTTGTGTTTTCTACCAAAAATTATATTTCCAATTCCATTAGTGAAAACACCAATTGTAGCAGTAATTCCGATAATTAGTAAGGCAACAATCACTAAATCTGTCAAATATCCTACCATGAAAACACCACCCATCATCTGTTTGAAAATTCCCCTTATTTATATATTAAAAGAACTATTTAAAGAAGAAAAGGAATATTTTTTATGAATTCTTGCGTTTTCAATCTGAAAAGTTAATTGAGAATTAAAAAAGCGCCTATATTGAACCATGTTCATGTTCAAAAAAAAATATTTAATTACCATAAATAATTTGAAACTTTTTTGCTTCTTATACGTCTTACATATATAGAATAATAAATGTTTAAGCATGGTAAGGGAAAAACCATTATCGTACAAGCTAAAAGGGAAATTGATTTTGCTAAATTACTTTAGAGAAAAACAATACGATAATGTTAAAAAAGGATACCAAATTAAATATAAGTAGTGTATAATAAATGATATAAATTACTTATTTAAATTAATTTTAATTTAGGTATTTTTTTCACAGAAAAACATGCTTGAATAAGTATAAAATAGAATTTGATATTCGTATGAATAAGGAGTGTGAATTTGTAAATGGTCACATTATACACTTCACCTAGTTGCACATCTTGCCGAAAAGCAAAAGCATGGTTAGAAGAGCATGAAATTGCATATAAAGAAAGAAATATTTTTTCAGAACCCCTTTCCATCGAGGAAATTAAAGAAATTCTCCGCATGACAGAGGATGGAACAGATGAAATTATTTCAACGCGTTCAAAGACTTTCCAAAAGTTGAATGTGAATTTAGAAACGATGCCTTTACAAGATTTGTTTAAACTGATAAAAGAAAATCCAGGACTTTTAAGAAGACCTATTATACTCGATGAAAAGCGCCTACAAGTTGGTTATAACGAAGATGAAATTCGTCGCTTCTTACCTAGAAAGGTACGGACTTACCAATTAAGGGAAGCCCAAAGATTAGTCAATTAACTAATAAAGATCTTTGTTTCTTTTTATAAGAAACAAGGATTTTTTTTTAGGCAATTTGATTGAGATAATGTCAAGATTTTGATACAATGCTAAAAAGTATTTCTGAGCATAAAAGATAAGGAAGATTAGGCAGATGATGGTTTTCATCATCATGAGTTTTTTTATTTCCCTTTATGCATGTTTTGTCATAAAATATAAGTACAAGGCAAACAATATTTGTATTATTCGATAGATGCTAAAAAGTTGGGTTGATTGACTGCGTAGGGGTATTTTGTCCCTTCAAAATTTAAGCAAGAAGGGAGAGGGTTCTTTTGGAGATTGAACGCATAAATGATAATACCGTAAAGTTTTACATTTCGTATGTAGATATAGAAGAACGCGGGTTTGACCGTGAAGAAATATGGTATAGTCGCGAGCGTAGCGAAGAACTCTTTTGGGAAATGATGGATGAAGTCCATCAGGAAGAGAATTTTTCCATTGAAGGTCCACTATGGATTCAGGTTCAAGCTCTTGATAAGGGACTTGAGGTATTAGTCACAAGAGCTCAGCTTAATAAGGATGGCCAAAAGTTTGAATTGCCATTTTTGGATGATAAGCTGAAGGATTTTCCAGTGGATGCAAGAATAGAAGACCTGCTTGATCAACACTTTAATCCAAAGGTTGAAGAGGAAGATGTCGAAGAGCTCAGTCTTGAATTTCTGCTCACTTTCAATGATTTTGAAGATTTGATTGCACTTTCCAATCGAGGAAATTTAGATTTTCTCCTAACGAAGCTCTATTCGTTTGAAGGAAAATATTACTTATATGTTGAATTTGATGAGGAAATTGATGAAGATGAAATTGATAATGCATTAAGTATCCTCTTAGAATTTGGGGTAGAGGCTCGAACGACCATCCATCGAGTAGAGGAATACGGAAAGCAGATTATTGCTGATAATGTATTCTCTGAAATAAGAAAATATTTTCATTAAAGCCTTTTAAGGCTGACTTATAAAGGTCCAGTTCCCCTTTGTTACGTTCATGGGTTTTATTATCAATACCCAATAGATGTTCGTTGTTGGAAATGGTTCTTTACATATAGTCAGTCTTTTTTATTTCTTTCCCCATATGTTGTATTAAAGGGAGGTGAATTTTATTAAAAATACGGTTCGGGTCATTATTTTTATCGGTATGCTTGCCGTTTTTTATTATTTATTGAATGAATTTGAGAAAAATGGGTGGTTTCGTTATATCAGTATTGTTAGCACCCTTTCTGTTATTTTTATCGGTTTTGTGATTTTTTTGGAAAACCGACATCCAACTCAAACCATTACTTGGTTAGTTGTTTTAGGAAGCTTTCCTCTTATCGGCTTTATTTTTTATTTATTATTCGGTCGAAATTATCATAAGGAAAGAATGTTTAGGAAAAAGTATTTCCTCGACAAACAAGCATTTATAGAACATACTTCGGAACAACACCGCAGCAGTGAAGAGTTATTCAATCATTTAGGTCCACACCAACGACAGTTATTTAATTTAGCACAGAAGCTTGGAAATAGTCCAATCTCATTTGGAACAGAAACGCAGGTATTAACAAATGGAAATGAGACGTTTGAACATATTTTGAAGGAATTAGAGAAAGCAAGGCATCATATTCACTTAGAATATTATATCGTTCGTCATGATGATATTGGTGAAGAGATCAAGAATATATTGATTAAAAAGGCTCGTGAAGGCGTAAAGGTTCGCTTTCTTTATGATGCTGTGGGCTCATGGCAATTATCGAAAAATTACATAACCTCTCTAAGAAGGGAAGGGATTGAAGTTCTTCCATTTGGGCCAGTTAAGCTTCCATTTTTGAATAGTAAATTTAACTTCCGAAATCATCGAAAAATTATTGTCATAGATGGATATGTTGGATTTGTAGGGGGCTTAAATATTGGAGATGAATATTTAGGCCGAAATAAACATATTGGCTTTTGGAGAGATACTCATCTTAAACTCAAAGGAGAAGCTGTTAAAAGTTTACAGCTCATTTTTCTCCAGGATTGGTATTATATGACGAATTTCAGCTTTTTAACAGCAGAATATTTATCTCCGAATCCTGCATATGGGGATCAAGGTGGGGTACAACTCATTGCGGGTGGTCCAGATAATGAGTGGAGCGTAATCAAGAACATTTTCTTTTCGATGATTACCTCGGCCCAAGAGTCTGTCTGGATTGCATCGCCATATTTTATTCCAGATGAGGATATTTTTTCAGCCTTAAAGGTGGCTGCTATTAGTGGGATTGATGTTCGTATTCTTGTTCCTAATAAGCCGGATAAACGCATTGTGTTTCATGCTTCCCGCTCATATTTTCCTGAATTATTAGAGGTAGGAGTTAAGATTTATGAATATGAAAAAGGATTTATGCATAGCAAAATGATTATTGTGGATAATGAATTAGCATCTATCGGCACATCGAATATGGATATGCGTAGTTTTCATTTGAATTTTGAAGTAAATGCCTTTTTATACCGTACAAGCAGTATCGATACGCTCGTTAAGGAATATTTAAATGACTTAACGAATTCAAAGGAACTGATTTTTGAAGATTTCAAAAAGAGACATATAGGATTGCGTCTCCTAGAATCTACTTCAAGATTACTATCTCCGCTTTTATAATTCGGATATAAAAGCGGATTTTTTATGCTGAATTTTGAAGAAAAAGGAAGGATATAGGCGGGAAATGGCGAATAACTGAGAAAGAAAGGAGGTATGTCCATTGCTGACTGCGAAAATGAAGAATGGGAAACTTCTTTGTTTGGCTGATGGAATGAGCAAAGCAGAATTAAAAAATTTGAAGAGGGAGGAGAAATTTTTTTGCCCCCAGTGTTCAGAGAAGGTTATTCTAAAAATGGGGTCTAAGCGTATCACTCATTTTGCTCATGAAAAAGGCCATTTATGTAGCAGGGATTATGACCGAGAATCTGAATACCATTTACAAGGAAAATTACATTTATATCAATGGCTGAAAAAACAGGCCTTAGAGCCACAGATTGAATATTTTATCGCAAGCATCAATCAAAAGCCAGATCTCACTTTTTCCTATGAAGGGCAGAAATATGTAATTGAATTTCAATGTTCCACCATTCCTGAAGAACTTTTTATGAAAAGAACAAAGCTTTATCTTGAACATTCAATTCAGCCAATTTGGATGATGGCCGGAAAGAATATAAGAAGAGTAGCAGATGGACGTGTAAAACTTTCAAGCTTTGATTATTTGTTTACAAGACGCAGTTCTGACTTCATTTCATTTATATCGGCATATTGTCCGATTACGAACAAACTAATTCTCCTAAAAAACATTTACCCAACCTCTATACGAAGTGCCATTACCCAGTTTTCCATTCAATCTTTATCAAATTGTGATGTAAAGGAAATCATTTCCCCACAATTTAGCTCCGCAATCGATTTCACCTTTTGGCAGCAACAAATCAATCGAATGAAGATTCATTTAATGCTGAGACCTACTCCGATACAACGTCGATTTCTTCAAGAGTTATATGAAAATCATCTGAATGTTCAACTCCTTCCTCCAATAACTGGCATACCAACCAGGCAAAGCATTTTTATTGAAACTCCTGCATTTATTTGGCAATCTTATATCTTAATCGATGTATTTTTGAAAAAAAGGATTGGCCAGCTGATAAGTAGGAAACAAGTATTTTTAACCTTTTTAAGCAGGTATAGGAGGAAGGAAATTACTATTCGAAAATTGCCTCTCATTGGTGTTGGGAATATGCAGTTATGGATTAGGGAATATTTAGATGAGCTTACTCGAATAGGTTGCCTTAAGAAAGTAGATGAGGAGTATTATTTGGTTAGAAATATTCAACTAGCATCGAATTTGGAGGAACAAAGGCGAATGGAGAGTGATTTTAATCAGACCTTTATGAGACGGTACATTGACTAGTTTTAGTTAACAAAATCTACTCTTTATCAATGAAAAAAGGATTGAATAAATGAAAAGCTCATAATCAACATAAGCTAAAAGGGGTAGTTAATTTCCTTTGGTTGAAGGAGTTTTCTTTCCAATCATAGAACTTAATAATAAGGATTTTTTCGGAAATCGAAATGTAAAGAGGAGGATGTAAGATGTCTAATGAAACAGCAGTAAAAAAGCTCCCTACTAGAAGCGAAATTGCAGTAGAGGATACTTGGAGACTGGAAGATATATTTGCGTCGGATGATGACTGGGAGAAGGAATTTACAGAAGTAAAAAATTTAATTCCTGGAGTAGAAGAATTTCAAGGAAAATTGGGTGAGAGCGCTAATTCACTTTATGATGTTTTGCAATATCAGGATCAATTATTAGAACGCTTGAGCAAGTTATATTCCTATGCTCATATGCGCTATGATCAAGATACAACGAATTCCTTTTATCAAGGATTAAATGATCGTATTCGAACTTTATATTCACAAGCAGCAAGTGCCCTTGCCTTTATTGTGCCGGAAATTCTCCAAATTGACGAGGGAAAGGTAAATGGCTTTTTAGCAGAAAAAGAAGAGCTTAAACTCTATAAACATTCTTTAGAAGAGATTAATCTTCAAAGGCCGCATGTATTATCTGCGGATAAGGAAGCCCTGCTTGCACAGGCTTCAGAGGTCCTTAGTGCCTCAAGCAATACATTTGGAATGTTGAATAATGCTGATTTGGAATTTCCGAGCATTAAAGATGAAAATGGGGAAGAGATTGAAATTACACATGGTCGCTTTATTCGATTCCTTGAAAGTGAAGATGCTAGAGTTCGCAAGGATGCGTTTAAGGCTGTGTATAAAAGATATGGACAATTCCGTAATACGTTTGCAAGCACCTTGAGCGGGCAAATAAAGAATGATAATTTCCAGGCGCAGGTGAGAAATTATCAATCAGCCCGACATTCAGCATTAGCAGGTAATAATATCCCCGAAGCAGTATATGATAATTTAGTCAGTACAATTAATGATCATCTACATTTATTGCACCGCTATGTAAAATTGCGTAAAAAGGTTTTAGGGCTAGATGAGTTACATATGTATGATCTTTATACGCCACTTGTGAAAAATGTGAAAATGGAAATCACTTATGAGGAAGCTAAGGATTTAGCATTAAAAGGATTAGCTCCACTTGGAGAGGATTATCTGAATGTGTTAAAAGAAGGGTTTGAAAATCGCTGGGTTGATGTTCATGAGAATAAAGGAAAAAGAAGCGGGGCTTATTCTTCAGGCACTTACGGAACAAATCCCTATATTTTGTTAAACTGGCAGGATAATGTGAATAATCTATTTACCTTAGTTCATGAGTTTGGACATTCTGTTCATAGCTATTACACAAGAAAGAATCAACCGTATCCTTATGGCGATTATTCTATCTTTGTTGCTGAAGTGGCTTCTACTTGTAATGAGACGCTTTTAAATCATTATTTATTAGAAACCATTGATGATGAGCAAAAGAGATTATTCCTATTGAATCATTTTCTAGAGGGCTTTAGAGGTACTGTGTTCCGTCAAACGATGTTTGCGGAGTTTGAACATCTTATTCATCAAAAGGCGCAAAATAATGAAGCCATTACAGCAGATATGCTGACAAATGAATATTATGCTTTAAACAAGAAGTATTTTGGAGAAGAGGATATTGTCCTCGATGAGGAGATTGGCTTAGAATGGTCAAGAATTCCACACTTCTATTACAATTATTATGTTTATCAATATGCAACGGGCTATAGTGCAGCAACTGCATTAAGCAAACAAATTCTTGAAGAAGGTAAGCCAGCTGTTGAACGGTATCTAGGTTTCTTAAAATCAGGAAGCTCTGATTATCCAATTGAAGTACTGAAAAAGGCTGGAGTAGATATGACCAGTCCAAAACCTGTAGAGGAAGCCTGTAAGGTGTTTGAAGAAAGATTAAATGAAATGGAAAGCTTACTTTCTAAATAACAATAATGAAAGCGAAGGACCTGAGAGAATCAACCCTTCGCTATTTTTTCAGAATAAGTCAAGCTAAAATCTTTTAAACCTCTTTCGATCGTTTATGTAAAAAATAAAAATAAATAAGGATACAAATAATAGGGGAGAAGTAATGAAAAGTGGAATTAAATCCATTAGTCCCAATAAGTTTAATAATAGAGAAATGAAAATGAAAAGTAGCATTAACCAAAAATTTACGCTTTTCATCAAGAGAGAATCCTCCTTAGTAACAAAAGAAATGACGAACAAGAATATCAATAGATAAGACCAATATATGCTGCTTGTCTTTTAATATTCAAACTTTATGACAAATTTGTGAAATCAGACACAAAGTATTGTAAAAGGTTGAAAAGTTATGGTATATTAATGATGTGAAATTAATCACAAACAAACATAAACCCCTTTTGTTTGACCGTGAAAAAAATTTCTCCCATCCCCTTTGTTCGTATTATTAAAAGAAAAGAGTCTTGTTAAGCAATCGGCTTACAAGGCTCTTTTCTTTTGTGTTCTAAAATTAATAGAAAAAGGATTCTAATGAGCAAAAAAGCCACCAGAATCCAAACGGGTTCCGTAACTATCTCAACCTGTCAATTTACACAGGAAAATGCAAACCCAAATATAATCCATTTTGCACTCGGAAATGTTGGACAAATGGGAAGGCTAGAGAAATGAAAAAACATTAGAAATAGCAAGGGTTTATCCCCATGCTGTTTCTGTTTTTAAAGGTTAATTCTTCGGATTACGAATGACGAATTCTGCTTATTAAGAAGTTTACAAATCATTTTCGCCTTCTCCTTATAATATCGTGTAGGTATGAGAATTCATAGGCGGAGAATTTCCTGCTAATGTATAGAGAGAAAGCTTAAGAAGCCAATATAAGCGGAGATATTCCGATTAATGGCTCTAAATAAGACAAAATACAAAGATTTGGATCATGTAAACGGAAAAACTCCTCTTATTTTTAAGGAAATATGGGTATTTCCCAATTTAGACGGAATTTGTCCGTTTATTTTTCATACACAGTAAAATCAACATTCAGTTATAGCAGAGGATAACCTTAAATAAAAACAATATTTTTCTGTATATCCATTTGCAAGTAAAAATGTCGTGTATTTTTGCTACGGTACACAGGATTGTACCCCTACATTTTCATATACAAATTGCCCTACAATTTCTCCAAAAATAATGATCGAACTCCTCTTATATCAACAAAAATAGACCTACAAATTATCATACAATTTGTAGGTCATATTGCTTTGCATTTTTAATGTTTGCGATAGTTAACGGAGCCCGTTACCAGAATCCTTCTCTTTTTTCATTCACCAATATATCTCCAAAAAACACCGAATTTAGCCGGGATTTGTTCAACCAATTGCTTTAATTGCAATTTCTTCATTTCTTTTTCGACTTCATTAATGGACATATTATAAACAAGTGCTATTTCAACTGAAGCCAGTAGTTTGTAATGCTTTAGAAATTTTACAATTGGGGGTGGAGCTGCTTTTTCAGGTTTAGCCGGCAGCATCTCCTCAAGAATTTGAACATAAATTTCGTATGGATAGCTTCCCGTAATTTTAATGCCTTCCTCTTCAACCGTTTGGTTAAAAAAAACAAGACTTGGAATTTCACGAACATCCATTTCTGCTGTGATTTTTAAATCACATTGAAAGGCTTTAGCTGCACTTTCTGAATGAATATCTAAAATAAATTCATGAACATCTAGGTCAACCTTACTCGCACATTCAGTTAGAACTTCAAGGCTTGAAATATTTTGCTTTTCTAAAAATAAAAATTCCTGAAGCTTACGTAAGTATTTAATGCCAGCTTTTCTTCCTTGAAGCTCAGCTGCTTTTATCGCAATGAAGGCTAAGTAGGGCGAAAAAATTGGATTTTTTAGCCAAAGACTGCCATCACAAGACATTCCTGATCGAGAAGCTGTTTTCTCCCAAGTTTGGGCAGTATTTTCATGCAACTGCTTTTTTCCTAGATTTAAAGAGGCAAGATTTCCACTTAGTACATGTTTAATTGAGAAATAACGTCCGTATTCAACATGCAGCTTCTTAATAACGGGCTCAAGAGCCCAGCACTCCGGACATAATGGATCGACAAACATATAAATTTCAATTGGCTTTTTTTCGTTTCCGCTGCAGCAATGAAATGATGTCGAGTTATGTTGGGAAAATTCGTGTTTCACGGCTCTCACCTTTCATCTATTTCGTTTTCTGGTGTGTTAACCATATGTTCAGCCACCTGAGTAAGCCTAGCATAGAAGCCACTTTTAAAGTCTCCTTCAAGACCGATTTCATCCATAGCTTCACTCATACACGATAACCATGCTCGAGCCCTTGTTTCGGTAATTTCAAAGGGGAGGTGACGGGCTCTAAGCATTGGATGCCCATGTTCTACAGAATATAGTGCAGGTCCTCCAAGAAATTGGGTCATGAATTGTTTTTGCTTTCGCGCCGTTTCTGTTAAATCATCAGGAAAAATAGGGATAAGATCTGGATGCTTGTGAACACGACTGTAGAAAGCGTCTATTAAACGATGAAGTAATTCCTCACCAATAACATCAAACGGTGTTTTCATGTTTTCGAGCATTCCACTAACTCCTTATATATAAAAATTGTGTAAAAATGATGAGTTTTAATTGGGAAGCGTCTAAACTCCTAGTTCCTAGGTTGTGTACTTGGGACTTCCACTTTTCTTTATTTTATCAATGGATATTTGATATCACAAATAGTTAGCTTGATAATATGGGATTTAGAGCAAAAAAAATATTGGAAAAATAAAAAAAGGCATCCTCAGGATGGCTCGATTTAATGAAAAGAGAGTGGTTCACTTTCTTTTCATTAAACTTTTTAGAGCCTATGGAGATGCCTTAAAGTTTGTTAGGCAAGATAAGAATCAGTTATTTTTTTTACATAATTTTGTGTTTCTTTAAATGGAGGTATTCCTCCGTATTTATCAACATTTCCTGGCCCAGCATTATATGCCGCAAGGGCAAGTTGTACATTATTGTCATATTTATCCAAAAGATTACGTAGGTATTTGCTACCAGCAAAAATATTTTCTTTTGGATCAAAAATATTTTCAACACCTAATCCTCTTGCAGTTTCTGGCATCAATTGCATCAAACCGGAAGCACCCGCATAGCTAGTAGCGTTTGGGTTAAAATTAGATTCCTGTTTAATAACGGATTGAATGAGCTTGGATGGGATATTATATTTGCTAGCTGCTTCATTAATAATATCATCAAAATCCGTTTTTGACCCTGTTAGCTTTGTTAGGCTCAAGGGTGGAAGTGATGTGCTGTTTAGGGAAAATGGAGTTGTATCTGAGCTTGAAGTAGGTAAGCTAGAATCAAGGCTATTTGAGTCCGTTAATAATGATATTTCATCCTCACTTAAAAGCTGATACATTAAATCTTTAAACATATTTCCTGTATCTGTGCTAGAGGCGGTTGAATTTTTATTTAAATTTTGTAAGGCTTGCAGCTGTAATAGAATTTTTAATTGATCAACGTTCATAATTTATCTCCTCGTCCATTTTGTTTAAAGAGATGTATTTTGTTTCCGAAGATAGAATCTTTTTATCTTGTTGGCTGTTTCTCGTAATGGAATTTGCATCTCTTGAAGTAATTCTTCAAAGAATTTCTTTCCCCTATCATAATCATTTACTTCATATTCTATCTCAAAATCACAAGTATTTAAATAGTAACTAAAATCTAATACAATTAATCCATCTTTAAAATATTTTTCTGCTCGCTCTGTCGTAAGTGAACCAAAATATTGAAGCGAGTCAGGCTCAACTTTTAGTTTTTTAAGGGCTGATTTTACCTCACCAGAAATAATTGTTCCTGTTTGAAGGATAAGAGCGGCTTCCTCAGATGAAAGGGTTTGATTTGTTTCTAATAATCCTTCCTTTGCAGGCTGCTTTAGGGTCATTTCGTATTGACCGTTTTTCTCACGGATTCGTAAGGCACAGCCTTTTGCTTTTAAGGCAAAGTTAACAGTATCAAAATAATGATTCTCTTGTTTTTTAAAATCAGCGTCAGCAAATAGAAAATATGTTTTTAATGCGGTAAATTCTGCTTCTGTGAGTAAATTTTTAAATTCAATTTCAATATTTTGAGACAAAGGGATTCTTCCTTTCCTTATTTCTTGATTATTTATCCCACTCTTAACGGACATTTTGACTCCCACTTCAAGATTCTGAGAATACGAAGAAGATAAGTGGGAGATCAACTGTCCGTAAAGGTCCGACGAGGGATTAAGGTCCTAGTCAGGCGAAGCCACAGGATGTGGCGTTCCTTGAGCGTGATAAGTGAAATAAGATTTTTCTTTGGGCTTCAGCCCTTAGAAAAATCAATCAGGCTCTGCGTGACTAACCATCAGTGGGGGATGAATGGCAGACTAAAAGCGCGACGTCAATCGCTACGTCTGCACGCTTCACGTCCTGTGTGTTGAAAACCTCCACTGATGGAAGTTTCACTTTATATTATCAACTTATTATGAAATGACTTCAATCTTTGAGATAAAACGTTTTGTTATGATAAAATAAAAAAAGAATACGGAGGTTTATGATATGAGGAAACAATATACAATTAAAGGAGTAAATTTTGCTCAAGGAGAATTGCTTTTAAGTTTAGATGAGGAGATTTCCTTTGAAAAAATAAAGGCAACCGATCAAATGCTTGTTGATTCTGATGCCATTTCTTTTATTTATATAATAGAATTGGATGAAGAGTATACATATATGGTGTTACCAGAAAACGTATGGCCTGATTTAAGAAGGATATTGATAGAAAATATTCCGGTATTTTTATTAGTAGATGAATCAAAGATCAAGCTACCCAATATACATAATGAATTGCATTACTTAATTGAAAATATTAAGGGGAATAAAAATTACGGAGAAGAAATGGTACAAAAGGTGGAAAGCGCATTTTTAAGTATTTCATGAGTTCATCCGTAACGATTAAGATATTCGGATGAGGTGATGTTGGTAATGAAAACCTGGGAAGATTTTTTGGCACCATATAAGCAAGCAGTAGAGGAATTAAAAGTAAAGTTAAAGGGGATGCGTGTTCAATTTCAACTTGTAGATTCCCATTCGCCAATCGAATTTGTGACTGGCAGAGTGAAGCCGATTGCAAGTATTCTCGATAAAGCAAAGGTTAAAGGAATTCCTTTAGATAAATTAGAAACAGAAATGCAAGATATTGCCGGACTTCGAATGATGTGTCAATTTGTTGATGATATCAAAAAAGTCGTTGAGCTTTTACGAATGAGAAATGATTTTGAAATCATTGAGGAACGGGACTATATTTCACATAAAAAAGCAAGCGGTTACCGTTCTTATCATGTTGTGATCCGCTATCCTGTTCAGACAATTACAGGGGAAAAAATGATTTTAGCAGAAATTCAGATTCGTACACTTGCGATGAATTTTTGGGCAACCATTGAGCATTCATTAAATTATAAATATAAAGGTCAAATTCCAAAGGATGTTATCTTAAGATTGGAAAGAGCAGCAGAGGCGGCCTTTCGTTTAGATGAAGAAATGTCATTAATAAGAGGAGAAATACAAGAAGCTCAAGCATTTTTTACGAGAAAAAAAGAAAAACAGCAGGATGACGATGAATAGTAGCCTGTTACTGGCTGTATTTTGTTGCAGGGTTTATCAATGCAGCCATTAGTGATCTATTAATTCATAAATCGAATTATCCCCTTATGATTTTCCATATTAATAGTAAAATTCAGAGGAGTAAACAAGGATGAAATTTGCCATTACATCAAAAGGAGATTCAAAATCAAATACTTTAATGTATAAAATGAGAACACATTTATTAGATTTTAATCTGGAGTATGATGAAGATCAGCCTGATATTGTTGTGTCTATTGGTGGGGATGGGACGCTATTATATGCATTTCACCGCTATTATAGCCGTCTTGACCGCACTGCATTTGTTGGGATTCATACAGGTCATTTAGGCTTTTATGCGGACTGGGTTCCAGAAGAGATGGAAAAGCTAGTTATAGCCATTGCGAAAACGCCATTTCAGGTAGTGGAGTATCCTATATTAGAGGTGATTATTCGTTATCAGAATGGGGGAAGGGAATCGCGTTTCTTAGCACTAAATGAATCCACTGTAAAAAGTGTGGAGGGAACTTTAGTAATGGATGTTGAAATTCGCGGTCAGCATTTCGAACGGTTTAGAGGAGATGGTTTATGCATATCCACTCCTTCTGGCAGTACTGCATATAATAAAGCATTGGGAGGAGCCATCCTGCATCCTTCTCTACCAGCGATTCAGCTTGCAGAAATGGCATCCATTAACAATCGGGTATTCCGTACAATCGGTTCGCCATTAGTTTTGCCGGCACACCATACGTGTATGCTAAAGCCTGTTAATTATCCGGATTTTCAGGTAACAATTGATCATTTAACTTTTTTACACAAGGACGTTAAATCCATTCAATTTCGCGTGGCAGATGAGAAGATTCGTTTTGCACGTTTTCGTCCTTTTCCATTTTGGAAAAGGGTTCATGATTCATTTATATCGGATAAATAAGGATAGGAGATTTATAAGAATGTCACGTTTTATGTTGCAATGGATGATAACATCACAGGATGAGGGACAGTTAATCAGGGAGTTTCTAAAGCAACATGAAATTTCTAAGGCAGCGCTAACAGATATCAAATTTAAAGGTGGAAAAATTGCGGTAAATGATGAAGAAGTCACCGTGAGATATCCTTTGAAAAAAGGGGATGTTCTTAAAATTTTATTCCCACAAGAAGAGCCAAGTGAGGGAGTGAAGGGAGAGAATATCCCTCTTTCGATTGTTTATGAGGATGAATATGTGTTGGTGATTAATAAGCCTGCAGGGATGAATTCAATTCCATCTCGTGAGCATCCCAATGGAAGTCTTGCAAATGGGATTGTTGGCCATTATAAAAAAATTGGTTTGCAGGCAACGGCGCATATTGTGACCCGCCTTGATCGGGATACTTCAGGACTTGTGCTCGTGGCAAAAGCTCGCCATGTGCATTATCTTTTAAGCAAGCTTCAAAAGGAAGTAGGAGTCAAACGGACCTATCAAGCACTTGTAGCTGGTCATTTCAATCAAGAAAATGGCACAATCATCGCACCCATTGCCCGGAAAAGCTCGAGTATTATTGAACGCGAAGTAAATCCTCTCGGTCAATATGCTTGTACACATTATCATGTTTTACGAACTTTTCCATCCATGACTCACATTGAGTTAAGATTAGAAACTGGGAGAACTCATCAAATTCGCGTTCATATGGCTCATATTGGTCATCCTCTACTTGGGGATGATTTATATGGTGGATGCATTTCAACCATCAGGCGTCAAGCCCTTCATTGTTGTCGAATTTCTTTTCACCATCCTGTATTAAAGAAAACGATGGAATTTGCGGTTAAGCTTCCAGAAGATATGTCTAATTTAATTGTAGCTAATTCATAAAAAGATCACAGCACAATCAGGACTTAATCAAATGTTTTGAATTTCTCTTCGATTAATGGCATTGTAGAAGGAACAGAAAGGATTTCTAGTTCAGGGTATTTAAGTGCAGTTAGCTTTCCTCCAAAAACAGCACCTGTATCTATATTATAGGTTTTATTGATGATTCTTGGATTTTTAACAGGTGTATGGCCATAGACAATATAAGGTTTTCCTTGATAGTTTTTTGCCCAATCTCGACGAACAGGTGACCCATCTTCGTGGGTTTCACCTGTTATATCCCCGTACAGTACAAATGTTTTTACTTTAGCGTGATTTTTCCCGATATAGTCCTCACGTATTCCGGCATGAGCGATTACTAATTTTCCTTGATCCAATATAAGATAAAGAGGAGCTGTTTCATATAGTTCGATAAATTGATTGCGAATGTTTGCCTGTTCCTTTTTGTTTAAGGCTTGAATCTCCGCCACTGTTGTTTCAAGTCCGTGAGTAATTTGCACCTTGTTGCCACGAAAATAACGATATAATTTATTGCAATGGTTTCCGGGTACATAATAAGCTGCTTGATGCTTAATGACTAATGTCCATACAATATGAATAATTTTTAATGATTGAGGTCCGCGGTCTGTGATGTCACCGACAAAGGCAAGCCTTCGATCTTTAGGATGAATCGGAATTCCAGCATCCCAGGTATAACCTAATTGCTCGATAAGAGATTGAAACTCTTCAAAACAGCCATGGATATCTCCAATAATGTCCAAATTCATCTTTATACCACCTTTTATGTTCATTTGCCCTTACTATTTTTGCATAGTATTCATTTATTATCCTGCTATTTATTTTAAGGAGGGACAAGTTATAGAATCGTCTATTACTTCTTTAGTTATAGTCATCATTGTAGTATTTTTAACCCCAATCCTATTACTTTGTTTGAAACTGAACTTCATAAATTTATCGAGGCATTATCCTCCAGTACCATTCAGATTGGAACAAGGGCTGTTTTTACACTCATCATTTTATTAGTTGCCTTATCAGAGACGGTTGGGGCAGAAAACATAGTTAAGATAGGAAAAATAGAGATGACCACTTTTCTTTTTTTCTTAAATATTGTAAAATTAGTACTAGGTACTAATAACAGTTATCAGTAGGAGGATATTTCAATGACTCTTTCATTAAATGGAAAAACGTTTGTGGTAATGGGTGTTGCCAATAAACGAAGTATTGCATGGGGAATCGCACGTTCTTTGCATGAATCTGGTGCACGTTTAATTTTTACATATGCAGGAGAAAGAATGGAGCGAAGTGTTCGTGAGCTAGCTGAATCACTTGAAACTCAGTCGCTTGTATTGCCATGTGATGTAACAGTAGATGAAGAAATTGCAAGTTGCTTTGCCAAAATAAAAGAAGAGGTTGGCACGATTCACGGGATTGCCCATTGTATTGCTTTCGCGAATAAAGAGGAACTTCAAGGCGACTACATGAGTACAACAAGAGATGGCTTCTTGCTTGCCCATAATATTAGCGCTTATTCTTTAACTGCAGTAGCTAAGGAAGCAAAGGAGCTTATGACTGAAGGTGGAAGCATTGTTACCCTTACTTATTTAGGCGGGGAACGTGTCATGACCAATTATAATGTCATGGGTGTTGCTAAGGCTTCTCTTGATGCTAGCGTGAAATATTTAGCAAGTGATTTAGGAAAGCTTGGTATTCGAGTTAACTCAATTTCTGCAGGACCAATTCGTACGCTTTCCGCAAAAGGGGTTAGTGATTTTAATACGATTTTGAAAGAAGTGGAAGAAAAAGCTCCACTTAGAAGAACAACGGCTCCTGAAGAAGTCGGCGATACTGCAGCTTTCTTATTTAGTGATTTATCACGCGGAATTACCGGTGAAAATATCCATGTTGATTCTGGATACCATATTATTGGCTATTAATGATTCAATTTAGTTAAAAATGGATTTTTTTAAAGGGTTTGCTAATTATTAGCAAACTCTTTTTTCATATAAAGTTTAGATGATCTGGCAACGAAGAAGCCCTCTTTGCATACAAATACAATTAGGATTGAATGCAATGGATAAAGGAGGCAGTTTAATGGCAATGCAGAAAATCAAGCAGGAACCTATTCTTTATATCCAACAACCGGAATTTAATAAACCTAATATCAAGATGCAGGCGATCTTTGTTGCGAGAAATTCAAAAGGGAGAATATTGAATGAACGGATAGACAATCCTGAGGAGAAAGAGTATCAAAATCGAAAAGAGACAATAGTGGATACGAATGATGAAGTGGTTGAAGTGATGATTTTATCCGAAATTAATGGCACTCAAGTGGAGCGCTACGAGCAGTCATCTGAACAAATTCAAGCCATTATTGAGGCATATGATGCATACTTTGTGGAAACTCTGCAACAGTTAAGTACAGGTTATCAGATTGATAAACGAAAATTCTTTAGAGAGATGACCATTCCGGAAAGAATCCAATACTTAGTGAATTTTCCTAAGGAGGTTCCCCCTGTTACCTGTTTGTATTTGACAAAAGACCAGTTGGTTCGAGGTTTTCTCATTAATAAAAATGATGAATGTATTGAAATTAAACAGCTTAACCAATCGATTATTAAATTGAAGATTCGTGACATTACGGAAATCAAGATGCTTGGGTTTTAATGTTGATATGGATATTTCAATGTTGGATTTTATTTTATTGGCATTAGCGAGTTTTCGTTTAACCAGATTAATTGTTTATGATAAAATTACTGCCTTTTTAAGGGCTCCTTTTTTTGATGAAATGGAAGAAGAAAATGAAAGTGGGGAAAAGGAAATTTACTTTGTTCCTAAGAAAACTCCAATCAGGGGATTTATTGGTGAGCTTTTGGGCTGTTATTGGTGTACGGGAATTTGGTCTGCCATGATTCTTTACTCCGGTTTTCTTTTTTGGCCGACGATATTAGGCCCTGTTTTAGTAGTACTAGCCGTAGCAGGTCTTGCCGCCATTGTGGAAACGATCATTCAATTGTGGATGTCTTAGAGCTTGTTTCCTCATTAACACAAGCTTTTGGCCATGCATAAGATAAAAAGAGTAAATTGATGAATACCGTTTATAATTTTGCTAAATGGAGGAACGAATATGTATAAACAAAAAATGCAAAGCACAAAGGTACAAATAGGGAAGACTGTTAAAAATAAAAAGGATTGCGGATGTGGAAAGAAAACACAAAAAACTAATAAAGCATAGGAAATTGGGGAAATTCTAAAGTAAAAAGCTAACAACTTGCTTAAGAATTTCCTCAATTTTTTTTTTGCTGTTTACTGGAAATTAAGGGATAAATAATCAATCATATATTTCCAATTAATTGAGGAAAATATTTATAGTTGATTTTTCGAATTGATGGAGGATAGAAGTTTATGAAATGGAAGCTATTTGTCTCGATGTTCCTTTTAACATTTTTAATGTCGGCATGTAATGAAAAAGAAAATTTAGAAGACAGCAAAACAGCCATGATTAAGAGGACGGATCCGAAACCAACATTAATTTCCAATCATTCACAAAAGCAGAAGGATTTGATTAAGAGCATCAAGCATGATGTTGCATCTGTAGAGGAGGTATACGATGTAGCAGTTGTAAAAGGGAAAAAAGACACATTGGTGGTTTATAAGGTTAAACATTTAAGGCGTTTTTTTATGAAAAAGATTGAAAAAAATGTTTTGACTAAACTAGAGAAGAAATATCCAAAGGAGGATTTTACAGTATCAAGCGATTATAAAATTTTTCTAGAAGCAGTCAAGTTAAAGGAAAAAATGGAGGAAGGGAAGATATCAGAGAAAACGGCAGAAAAGGAATTGAAGGATATTATTAAATTAACTGAAGAGTTGACATAGAAAGGAGAATGGTGATGGGAAAGAAGCAAAAAAATACAACCCCTAATCAACTTAAATATCAACAGCTTGAGCAAAAATATGAGTTGAAACGTCCCGTTTTGAAAAACTGTTTGAAGGCATTTTTAGTTGGTGGCATTATATGTGCCATCGGACAGGCCATTTCTTATTTCTATATTTATAATTTTAATTTCACAGAACAAACAGCCGGAAATCCAACAACGGCAACAATGGTATTTTTCGCTATGTTGTTAACTGGTTTTGGGGTATATGACCGCATTGGTCAATTTGGGGGTGCGGGAAGCGCGGTGCCCGTAACTGGATTTGGAAATGCCGTCATTTCTGCAGCCATTGAACATCGAACGGAAGGGTTTGTCCTTGGAGTTGGCGGGAATATGTTTAAGCTAGCTGGATCAGTGATTATATTTGGCGTCTTTTCAGCATTTATTGTTGCCTTGATTAAAACGATCTTGATTCAATGGGGGATCTTGTAATGCTTCAAGGGAGACAAACATGGATATTTCAAAATCGCCCTGTTATTGAATCTACTGGTGTATCAGGTGGACCTTTTGAGGCAAATGGAAAGCTGGCAGAGGATTTCGATATCCTTCACGAGGATTTATGGATGGGGCAGGATTCCTATGAAAAGGCTAATAAGGTCCTGATTGAAGAAGCCGTCCAGGTTGCTCTAAGAAAGGTCGATATGCAGGAAGGAGATATGCACTTTTTTATTGCAGGGGATTTAATTAATCAAATTACCCCGAGTAGCTTTGCTGCTAGGACCAATCAAATTCCTTATTTAGGTGTTTTTGGGGCTTGCTCGACATCGATGGAGGGGCTGGCACTTGCTTCATTTTTGATTAATTATGGAGGCGCAAAGTACATTATCACAGGAGCATCAAGCCATAACGCAGCTGTTGAAAAGCAATTCCGCTATCCGACAGAATATGGAGGGCAAAAACCTCCAACTGCTCAATGGACCGTGACCGGTGCAGGTGTTTCTATTATAGGGCAAAATTCGGGTGAAGCAACGGGTCAAATTGTCACAACATCTGCAACAATAGGAAAAGTGATCGATATGGGGCTATCGGACCCATTTAATATGGGAGGGGCAATGGCTCCCGCTGCAGCAGAGACAATTACCACTCATTTTAAGGATCGAAAAATTGCCCCTTCCTATTATGATTTGATTGTGACTGGAGATTTAGGAAGGATAGGGAGAACAACTACCTTAGAGCTATTAAAAAATAATGGCTTAACGATAGAAGAAGATAAGTTTCAGGATTGCGGCCTCTTAATATATAAGGATAGCCAGCCAGTTCAAGCCGGTGCAAGTGGTGCAGGTTGTTCTGCGACGGTTTTATACGGACATCTCATCAACCAGATGAAATCAGGGGTGTATCGTAAAATTCTTATTGTAGCAACAGGAGCCTTACTTTCTCCACTATCTTATCAACAAAAAGAAACGATTCCTTGTATTGCCCATGCAGTTTCCATTGAAACCAATTCATAGAGGAGGTATAACGATGTTTGCGATGTTTTTCTGGGCATTTGTAGTTGGGGGGATTATTTGTGTTATTGGACAGTTGCTCTTTGATGTGGCTAAATTAACTCCAGGTCATACCTTAAGCCTTTTGGTAGTGATTGGTGCTATTTTAGATGGAATGGGATTGTATGAGCCCTTTACTGATTTTGCAGGTGCTGGTGCGACCATTCCAATAACTAGCTTTGGAAATTCATTAGTTCATGGGGCATTGCAAGAAGCAGATCAGCACGGAATAGTTGGTGTTTTAACGGGAATGTTCGAGATAACCAGCTCTGGAATTTCAGCAGCGATTATATTTGGGTTTATTGGGGCTCTTATTTTTAAACCAAAAGGATAAAAGAGCCTATACACTTTTCCAGTGCCTCACATATGTTATTAATGAAAACATGTAAAGTGAGGTGGCAAGATATGGGCTTCTGCGGATTTGGCGGCTATGGATACGGTGGTTACGGCTACGGAGGAGGATATGGCAGCACATTTGTATTAATCGTTGTGTTGTTTATCTTACTCATTATTGTGGGTGCAAGCTTTCTTCACTAATTAATATAAGAAAGAAGCTGACTATTGGTAAGAGGAATGAATGTCTAGCAGCAGCTATACTCTAATTTCAGAAAAAGCAAAGCTGGTCCATCCTTTGGGTCAGCTTCTTTCTTTTAATATGAATTTTCTGACTTTTACTTGAATATTTTTATGAAAGGGTTTAGTATTAAATTTAAGCAACATACCAACCGGTTGGTATTAAAAGGAGGGAAATTTGGATGAATTTTTCTTACTCAGACAAGGTGAAGGATTTAGAGAAAAAAATATCTGAGTTTATGGAAGAATATGTGTATCCTAGTGAACAAATCTATGAACAACAGTTGAATGAACAGGAAAATCGCTGGAGTGCTGTACCACCAATTATGGAGGAGCTGAAGGAAAAAGCAAAAGCGGCTGGTCTTTGGAATTTATTTCTTCCCGAAAGTGAATTTGGTGCAGGACTTACCAACACAGAATATGCGCCACTTTGTGAGATTATGGGTCGTTCGATGATTGGACCTGAGGTATTTAACTGCAATGCTCCAGATACGGGCAATATGGAGGTCCTTGTTCGTTATGGAAACGAAAGGCAAAAGGCGGATTGGTTAAAGCCATTATTAACTGGAGAAATTCGCTCTTGCTTTTCCATGACTGAGCCTGATGTAGCCTCATCAGATGCAACTAATATTGAGGCTAGTATCATTCGAGATGGTGATGAGTATGTCATTAACGGGAAAAAATGGTGGTCTTCAGGAGCAGGAGATCCTCGCTGTAAGATTGCTATTTTTATGGGAAAGACAAACCCGGAAGCCAATCGCCATGAGCAGCAATCTATGATTCTCGTTCCGCTAGACACTCCTGGGGTGAAGATTGACCGAATGCTTCCAGTATTCGGCTATGATCATGCTCCGCATGGACACGGTCAAATTACATATGAAAATGTGAGAGTTCCAGTTGATAATATTCTTTGGGGAGAAGGAAAGGGCTTTGCTATTGCCCAAGGAAGGTTGGGACCTGGAAGAATTCATCATTGTATGAGGACCATTGGTGCAGCAGAGCGTGCATTAGAGGAATTATGTAAGCGTGTACAAAATCGCGTTGCATTCGGAAAGCCTCTAGCCAAACAAGGAGTTATTCAAGAATGGATTGCGGAATCTCGTATAGAAATCGAGCAGGCGAGACTATTAACGCTTAAAGCTGCTTATATGATGGATACCGTCGGAAATAAGGAGGCTAAAGCAGAAATCGCGATGATTAAGGTAGTAGCTCCATCGATGGCATTACGGGTACTTGATCGCACGATACAGGCCTTTGGGGCAGCAGGGGTCTCTAATGATTTTCCATTTGCTTCTCAGTGGGCGAATGTACGGACATTAAGACTTGCTGATGGTCCAGATGAGGTACATCGCGCTCAAGTGGCAAAGTTAGAGCTGCGAAAATATCAATGAATAATAGAAGAATCTATAAAGAATTCAGTAATGATTTGATAGCTCATGATAAATAGATTAAGAGAGTGAGGATTTAGGATGCATGTTTTGAAGCTTTTTGATTTGACTGGAAAAACGGCAATTATTACTGGTGGCGGTAGAGGTTTAGGAGCACAAATTGCTGAGGGCTTTGCTGAAGCAGGTGCAAATATTGTTTTATGCTCTAGAAAAGTGGAGGCTTGTCAGAAAGTAGCAAATCAACTGGAGAAACTTGGTGTAAAAACACTAGCATTAGCATGTGATATATCCGATCCAGATGATGTGAATCGTGTGGTGGAGGAAACCATTAAGGAATTTGGTTCAATCGATATTTTAGTCAATAATAGCGGTGCAACATGGGGGGCTCCCGTTGCAGAAATGCCTTTTGATGCCTGGCAAAAAGTTATCAATGTCAATGTAACAGGGACTTTTTTGATGAGCCAGGCAGTAGGAAGAGTCATGATTGAGCAAAATACAGGAAAAATCATCAATATTGCCTCTGTTGCTGGATTAGGTGGAACGGACCCTAGAGTGATGGATACGATTGGCTATAATACAAGTAAAGGTGCCGTTATTACATTTACAAAGGATTTAGCGGTGAAATGGGGTCCTTATAATATTAACGTAAATGCAATTGCCCCAGGATTTTTCCCAACCAAAATGTCAAAGGTCTTAATTGAAAACGGCAAAAATCCTATTCTTGAATCCACACCCCTTCGCCGTTTTGGAACTGAAAATGATCTAAAAGGTGCTGCCGTATTTCTTGCATCTGAGGCTTCGAGCTTTATAACAGGTGATGTATTAATTGTTGATGGCGGGACGCACGCTTAAGGAAAATGAGATGGGAGCGAGGATGAATATCATGCGCCCTTTAGATGCAGAAAATATAAAATGTTAATTTTAGAGAAGAAGGAGGGTAAGCTCACTTGAGACTTGAAAATAAAGTAGCGATCATTACAGGCGGCAGTTCCGGAATTGGTCGTGCAACGGCGATTTCTTTTGCTAGGGAGGGAGCGAGGGTTGCGGTCGCAGATTTAAATGTCAATGGTGGTTATGAAACGGTCAAGATGATTACGGAAAGTGGTGGAGAAGCTTACTTTCAAGAAACAGATGTTACTAAAGCTTTAGATATGAAGGAGCTTGTTAGACAAACAATCGAAAAATATGGGGCCATACATATCCTGTTTAACAATGCAGGAGTCGGTCAGTCTGAGGTGAAAAGCGTCGATTTGGATGAAGGTGAATGGGATCGGATTATTAATATTAATCTTAAGGGTGCATTCTTGGGGATTAAGTATGTGGTTCCAGAAATGATAAAATCAGGCGGCGGTTCAATTATTAATACAGCAAGCCTATTAGGATTAAAGGGGCAAAAATATGTAGCCGCTTACAGTGCGTCAAAAGGGGGCTTAATTTTATTAACGAAAAATGCAGCTTTAGAATATGGAAAATATGGCATTCGGGTGAATGCGATTGCACCTGGTGTCATTGACACCGATATTATTCAAGGCTGGAAGGATGACGAGCGAAAATGGCCAATTATTTCGAAAGCGAATGCCCTTAGACGTATCGGTAGCCCTGAGGAGGTAGCCGCGGCTGTCTTATTTTTAGCCTCTGATGATTCATCTTTTATTACCGGAACAACGCTGTCTGTTGATGGGGGAGGAAGTACTTTTTGATATTTGAATGATAATAGATTAAGTAGTTCTCGGTGTTTTGTTCGGGAACTGTTTAAATCCAACTCAAAGAATTTCAGAATGCGAAAAAACAGGTCATTTTTATAACAATCAATGATGAATTAAAATAGTGGTTCGTGGAGGGAATAAAATGAGTGAAAAGAAAGCCTGGTTAACCCATTATCCAGAAACAATTGCCCGTGAAATCGAAATTCCAAACAAGTCATTACCACAACTCCTTCTTGATACTGCAACCCAATATCCTCAAAATCAAGCAATTACTTTTTATGCGAAAAAAATAACCTATCAGGAATTGTTACAAGCCTCTACTGCGTTTGCAGCTTCCTTGCAAGCATCCGGTGTCCAAAAAGGGGATCGGGTTGGCATCATGCTACCTAATTGTCCTCAATATGTAATCACCTATTACGGTGCTCTTCTTTCGGGGGCTATTGTGACTCAAATGAATCCGATGCTTGTCGAAAGAGAAATTGAATATATATTAAAGGATTCTGGGGCTGAAACAATTATTGTATTGGATACCTTGTATCCACGGATAAAAGCAGTTCAGGGAAGGTCAAATCTGAAAAACATCATTGCGGTTAGTATCCAGCCGACAAATCAGAGCTTTGGAGATGACTATTCGTTTGAAACCTTTTCAACTGTTGGAAGAGGGCAGTATACACCGATTGAAATCGAGCCTGAACATGATGTTGCCGTGCTTCAATACACAGGTGGGACAACAGGTCGCTCAAAGGGAGCAATGCTCACCCATCGTAATCTTGTTTCCAATATTATGCAATGTTTTGAATTTTTTAAATCAAGTGTCACGATTGGAAAAGAACGCTTCTTAACCGTGATTCCGTTATTTCATGTTTTTGGCATGACATCCTGTATGAATTATGCCATTTTTACAGCGGCAGATTCGATTATGCTGCCACGTTTTGAGTTAGAGGAGGTTTTACATACGATAAAAAAGGAGCAGCCAACTATTTTTCCAGGTGTCCCAACGATGTATGTGGCTATTACTAATCATCCACGGGCAGAAGAATATGGCATCGATTGTATTGAAACCTGCAATAGCGGAAGTGCACCAATGCCACTGGAGCTAATGAGGGAATTCGAAGGAAAGACGGGTTCAAAGATTCTTGAAGGCTATGGACTTTCAGAGGCTTCACCTGTGACGCATTGCAATCCGGTGTTTGCTGAAAGAAAGCCCGGCAGTGTTGGAATTGGCTATCCTTCGACAGATTATAAGATTGTTGATATCGCAACAGGAACTCGAGAGGTTCCAACAGGTGAATTAGGAGAACTGATTATTAAAGGGCCGCAAGTCATGAAGGGTTATTGGAATTTGCCTGAAGAAACAGCGGAAACGTTAAGAGATGGGTGGCTCTATACGGGTGATATTGCTAGTGTTGATGAAGATGGATATTTATATATTGTTGATCGCAAGAAGGACTTAATTATTGCGAGTGGCTATAATGTTTATCCCCGAGATGTGGAAGAAGTGCTGTATGAGCATCCTTCTGTACAGGAAGCCGTTGTCATTGGCGTACCAGATGCCTACCGTGGTGAAAATATTAAGGCAATTATCGTCTTAAAGGATGAGAAGAATTTAACCGAGGAAGAAATCATTCAATATTGCAAGGAAAACCTATCCACTTATAAAGTTCCAAGAATCGTTGAGTTTCGTGAAGAGCTTCCGAAAACAGGAGTCGGAAAAATCCTTCGCAGACAATTAAGAGAAGAAGCAAGGAAAGGATAAAAAAGAGAAAAAAGCGCCAAATTTTGAAATAGTTTTGAACAAATTAATGATTTGGTGCTTCTTTCTAAAAATATTTTCAAGAGGGTATTTTCAATGTGGTTGAGGAGTGGTATGAATATGTTATAATTCTAAGATAATTTTTAAGATTGTGAGGACTAAAAGTGAAGGAAAAAATTACAGAGCAAAGTGTCCGTTTATTTGAACAAAAGGGCTATAGCGAAACTTCGATTCAAGATATTGTGGATTCTCTTGGTGTTACGAAGGGCACCTTTTATTATTATTTTTCAAGCAAAGAAGAATTACTAATGGACATCCAATTACGCTATATAGATGAATTGCTGGAGCACCAGGAAGGAATTATGGAGGATCAAACACTGAATAGCAAAAGTAAACTTTTTGAGGTTGTCTATATGTCGTTAACGAGTATCAAAAAGCAAGGATTAAGCGCGAGAATTTTTTTTCGTGAAATGAAGAATTTGAGCGAAGAAAGTTTGAAAAGAATCATGCCAAAACGGGACCAATATCGTTTAAATATTGAAAGAATTGTTACAGAGGGAATCGAAAGGAAGGAATTTCGCAAAGAGTTAAATCCAGTAATTGTTACCTTTGGAATTCTTGGTATAACGAATTGGACCTATCAATGGTATAGTCCGGACGGCAGCTTATCAGAAAAACAAGTTGCAAAAATTTACCTTGATATGCTATTAAATGGGATTCAAACGAAAGCATAGTGATAGATATTTGATTGAACAAAATAAAAGACCATCTCAGAAAGAATCTGTCCTATTTGATGGATATAGGCTGAAGGGGATTCTTCCTTTCGTATAAAAGTTGGGTTGGGAAGGGTCTATCTTTCACATACCAACTGGTTAGTATGAGCTTGTGCGATTTTGATTGAAAAATAGTAAAAGGAGAGGAAAACATAATATTTTACTTCCTTGTTTCATAGATTAGATGGATAAAAGACATTTTTCCATAAAGGGAGGAGAAAAACGAAGATGAGTGAGATTCAAATCACAGCACGCTTTGGGGAAACGGATGTGTTAGGTCACATCAATAATGCAAGTTATTTTAGTTATTTGGAGGAAGCACGTATTCGTTTTTTTGAGGAAATTGGCTATGAGATAAGGAAAAATAAATGGAATTTTATTTTGGCTTCAACAAAATGTGATTTTGTTAATCAAGGGTATTTCAATCAAAAGATGACGATTAGCACGTACGTATCCCATATTGGGACTAAAAGCTTTCAATTAGAGCAAGAAGTAATCTGTTCGGAAACAAGAAATCTGATTGCGAAGGCAAAAGCTGTGATTGTTTATTTTGATTTTGAAAAACAAGAGAGCATGGAGATCCCTGATTTATTAAGAGAGGGTTTAAAAGGCTATTTTGTTCATTAAAAAATCATCATTTTCAATAAATAAAGGAGAAAAAAATGATGCAAAAGCAAATCAATGAAGATACGATTCCTGTTCGAAAAGGAGAAGAATTAAATCTTTTTGAATTAGAAAAATTTTTGCGACAGAATATAAAGGATTTGCCATCTAATCCGCTTGAACTTCTGCAATTTTCCGCTGGACACTCCAATCTTACCTATCAACTTAAGATAGGGGATTGGGAGGCGGTATTAAGAAGACCTCCACTAGGTCCAGTAGCGCCAAAGGCACATGATATGGAAAGAGAGTTTCGCATTTTAACTGAAATACACCCGCTATTTGCACCAGCACCTAAGCCAATTTTATTCTCAGATGATGGATCCGTTGTTGGTAGTCCTTTCTTTTTAATGGAAAGAAAACACGGAACGGTTCTAGATTTTACCTTTCCAAGTGAAACCAAGGTTACAAAGGATCTTTGTTGGGGCATTTCTGAGAATCTTGTTGAGAAACTAGTTGAGCTTCATTCCATCGATTATAAAAAAACAGGTCTTGTTGAAATCAGTAAGCCGGACGGATTTATGGAGAGGCAGGTTCATGGCTGGATTGCACGTTTTCAACGGGCAAAGACCGATGATGTAAAAGAAGCTGAAACACTAATGAAATGGCTAGCCAAGAATGTTCCCGAAAAGCATGATCATTCGATTATTCATTACGATTATAAGTTAAATAATGCGATGTTTAATGAAGATTATCAGGAAATGGTCGGCTTATTTGATTGGGAAATGACAACGGTGGGAGATCCGCTTGCAGATTTAGGCGTTGCGATGGGGTATTGGACCCTCCCAGATGATCCGGAAATGCTGAAACGGGGCTTAAATAAGCCACCTGTTACCGCTGTCTATGAAGGGTTTATGACTAGAAATCAATTCATTGAAGCTTATGCAAAGAAAAGCGGGCGGGATGTGACAAATTTTCATTTCTACTTAACCTTTGCATACTTTAAGCTCGCTGTGATTTGTCAGCAAATCTATTATCGCTATAAAAAGGGGCAAACAAAGGACCCTAGGTTTTCACAATTTAATCGAAGTGTTCAAAGTTTAATTCAACACGCTACAAATGTAGCTTTAAACAATCAATATGAGGTGCGATATGGTAAAAATTCACCTTCTTGTCAGGAAGGAAGAGATTAGTGAAGAAAAAATGAGAATGGGGACTAAGCTCGCAGTAGTTCTAGATGTCTTGCTAGCTACCACCACTATTACGTCTGCATTAAGGGATGGAGCAATTGAGGTCATCCCTGTTTTGACACCTGAGGAAGGATTGGAAATTGCTAAAGAACAAACAGGAGATTTCATTCTTGCCGGTGAGCTCAACACAAAATCAATTGAGGGGTTTGTATATCCTAATCCAACGGAAATCCGAAAGATGATTCGTAACAAAACCCTTATTTTATCAACAACTAATGGCACGGTGGCTTTACGTAAATCTGCTGGTGCTAAAAAGGTGTATATTGCTTCCTTATTAAATAATGAATTTGTGGCTCGCAGCGTTCACGAGGAAATGAAGGATGATTATACGATTGTGGTGGTTTGTTCTGGTAATTCTGGAGAGTTTAGTTTAGAAGATTTCTACGGAGCAGGGCATTTTATTAGTTGTCTTATACATCAGAATGAAGATGAAATGGAGTTATCAGATGCTGCAAAAGCAGCTCTCTCCTTTTATCAATTACAAATAGAGGATACCTATGAAGTCCTTCATTCTTCCTATGTCGGAGAGCTTCTCTCTCGGTACGGAATAATGGATGAACTGCTTCTAGCCTCACAAAAAGGAATTGTACCAATCGTACCAATCTTGGAAGGTAAGAGGGTTGTGCGAGAGAAAACATATACCTATTTTAAAAGTCCTAGAAACGGAGGTTGTTAAGATGGTGAAAATCAATGAAATCAATCAAGGTGCTCAATTCTTATTAAAAACGCTGGATGTGAAGCAGCTTTTTACAGCAGAGGATTTAACCGATGAGCACAAGATGATTAATGCAACAGCTAAACAGTTCATAGAAAAGGAAGTACTGCCAAATAAAGAAGAAATTGAAAAGCAAAATTTTGAGCTGATTGTTAATTTAATGCATAAGGCTGGGGAGCTCGGGTTGCTTGCCCACAGTGTTCCTGAAAAGTACGGTGGTCTTGGTTTAGATAAGATCAGTAAAGGAATAGTGGGGGAGAATGTTGGAGCAACCGGCAGTTATGGGGTTGCTCATTCTAATCACACATGCATAGCTACTTTGCCAATTACTTATTTTGGAACAGAGGAGCAAAAAAAGAAGTATTTACCTAAGCTTGCATCCGGGGAATATATTGGGGCTTATTGTTTAACGGAACCAAATGCGGGTTCAGATGCATTATCCTCGCAAACAACTGCAAGACTGAATGAGACAGGAACTCATTACTTATTAAATGGGACGAAAATATTCATTACGAATGCAGTATTCTCCGACACGTTCATCGTTTATGCCAAGGTGGATGGGCAACATTTTACAGCCTTTATAGTTGAGGGAGGGTTTCCTGGCCTTTCTTTAGGTCCTGAGGAGAAAAAGATGGGAATTAAAGGCTCCTCAACAAGATCAGTTATTTTAGAGAATTGCGAGGTTCCAGTTGAAAATATTTTGGGGGAAATTGGCCGAGGACATGTCATTGCCCTTAATGTTTTAAATCTTGGACGCTATAATCTTGGCTTCGCCTGTATGGGAGGAGCAAAACAGGCATTAAAAGCGACGGTTCCCTATATTCGGGAGAGAAAACAGTTTGGTAAGCCAATTGCTGAATTTCCTGCTTTAAAAGAAAAGATCGCCAAGATGTCTGCTAAAATTTACGCGGCTGAATCCGTTCAATATCGTACAGCTGCCCTTTTAGAAGAGGCATTAGGGGGATTGTATGAATTAGCTGATCAAAGGCTAATCGCAAACAAGCTAAGTGAGTTTGCAACAGAATGTGCGATTTGCAAAGTATTTGGCTCAGAAACCTTGGATTATGTTGTCGATGAGGCACTTCAATTACATGGTGGAGCTGGATTTATGAATGATTATGGAATCGAGCGAATGTATCGTGATTCACGGATTAATCGCATATTTGAAGGAACGAACGAAATCAATCGTTTGCTTATCCCAACGCATTTATTCCGAAAAGCAATGAAAGGAGACATCCCTCTTCAAGAAAAGGTAAAGGAAGCTCGAGATAAGCTTCAAAAAGGAATGAATTTGCTTGAAGGTGAGTTTGCTCGTGAACGCAGCACGATTGAATTCATGCGCCATCTCTTTTTAGTTTGTGCTGGAATCACCGTTGAGACATTTGGGCAAGAGATGGTTCATGAACAGGAAGCGCTAATGCGTCTTGCGGATATGGCAATTTTCCTTTTTGGAGCGGAATCTGCCGTGTATCGTACCTATAAATCTATCTTGAAGCGTGGAGTCGCGCCTTCTAAATTGAAGATTGATTTAACAAGAACTTATTTACAAGATTCACTTTGGGGGGTAGAAAAATTAGCACGCATCCATGCATTAGAACTTTGTAAGGATGAGAAGGATGCAATGCAATTGGTTGAACTGATTACTAGGGAATGCAGTCGATATCAATTATATGGAAAAGGCTATGAGCGCAACCGAATGATAGCTGAAAAACAATATGAAGCCGGTCAATTTACCTGCTCATAATTTTTCCTTTTGAATGGTTGTAAACATTTCGCATTGAAAAGGAATTGGAAACTTGAAAACGATGATTGCCATTGTAATGGAAAATATCAGCAAATGAAAAGGAGAGTGTTTCAATGAGATTTTTACAAACAATCGCTCTTATTACTGGTGCTGGAAGTGGGATTGGAAAGGCGACAGCCATTCGTCTTGCAAATGAAGGGGCAAAAGTGATTTTGGTTGGAAGGACGAGAGCCAAGCTTTTAGAAACAGCACAGGAAATCAATGAAACGAAAAAAATCCCAGTTGCAGAAATATTCCCTGCTGATGTCACGAATGAAGAAGATGTACTTGAGTTGGCTGAACATGTTAAAGAACAATTTGGGGATTTGCATATTGTTATTAATAATGCAGGAGGTTCCAAGAATTCAACAATCCTCGAAACATCTGTTGATGATTGGGACTATGTCCAAGAAGTAAATTTACGGGGGGTTTTTATCGTTTCTAAAGTGTTGGGAAAACTTATGGTGGAAGCGGCAAAAGGGGATGATTTTCCGCAAAATCGTGCGATAGTGAATGTGGCCTCCCTATCAGGACATCAGGCAGGAGCCAATATTCCTCATTATAGTGCTGCGAAGGCAGGTGTTATTAATTTTACAAGAGCTTTAGCGTTAGAGCTTGCTCCATACGGAATTAGAGTGAATTCCGTTTCCCCCGGATTTGTCGATACTCCGTTAACTCAAGACGGGCTAGAAAATGAAAGGTTTGTCAAAGCAATCGAACGGAATACGGCATTAAGAAGGGTAGCAAAGCCAGAGGAAATTGCGAATGTTATTACCTTTACTGCTTCAAATGAAGCATCCTATATGACAGGCTCTGATCTGCTAGTGGACGGTGGCTGGTTAATTGTTTAGTAGATTGGAAGCTTGAAAGTTTGTGAAGAAGAGTGAAGAGGGTTTTGCAATGCGAACGGAAAACTAAAAGCCAAATGTGAAGGAGAGGATTTAATGAGTAAGCAAGACTTATTAATTCAGTTAGAAGAGACTATTTTGACTTTAACATTAAATCGACCAGAACGGTTAAATGCCTTTAGTCCAGATATGATATTAGGATTAACCAATGCGATTCAAGAAGCGGGAACAAATCCAGATGTAAGAGTGATTGTTCTTTCCGGTGCAGGAAGATCCTTCTCTGCCGGCGGTGATGTGAAAACAATGGGAGAATCAGGTGCTGTTCAGGTGTATGAGCATATTGGTCGACTTAATGAGTTGATTGTCACAATGAAGGATTGCGAAAAGCCTATTATTGCAGCTGTACATGGATTTGCAGCAGGTGCCGGCTTTAATCTTGCATTAGCCTGTGACTTAATTATCGCTTCAGAGGATAGTCAATTTGCCTTAAGCTTCTCCCAGGTAGGGCTCATTTCTGACGGTGGTGGATCTTTTCATTTACCAAGATTGATTGGTCCTCATCTCGCAAAGCAATTCTTCTTTAGCGCGGAAGCAATTCCAGCGAAAAGATTATATGAGCTCGGTGTGATCAACCATTTAGTGCCACTGGAAAAACTTCAGGAGGAAGTAGGGAAATATGCAGCAAAGCTTGCCCATGGACCAGGGAAGGCGTATGCAATGCAGAAAAAATTGATTGATCACTCTTTAACAGCAACTTTGGAGGAGATACTGGAGCAAGAACGAATTACGCAAACGATGATGGTACAAACAGAGGATCATCAAGAAGGAATTGTGGCATTTAAAGAAAAGAAAAAGCCGGCTTTTAAAGGGAAATAGGCTGTTCGAATTGATTTACTATTTTCAGTCAAGATGATGTGAGGAGGAAATAAATGAAGGCTTTTCAATTTACGGAATACGGTGGACCGGAAGTATTAAAACAAACGGAACTTGAAAAACCGCTGCCAAGGGGACATGAGGTCCTCATTGAAATCCATGCAATCGGGGTGAACTATGCGGATACTGCCCGAAGAGAAGGGCAATATGTTGTTCCAACCCCGTTACCGTTTATACCAGGTGCTGAAATTGCAGGGATCATAGTGGAGATAGGAGACCAAGTCTCTACGGTTCAACCCGGTCAAAAAGTAGTAACATTGATTGAATCCGGTGGGTATGCGGAATATGCACTGGCAGATGAGCGCTCCCTAATTCCTTTGCCCGAGAATTTGGATTTTCAAATGGCAGCGGCTCTTCCCTTGCAAGGGCTAAGCGCCTATCATGTGTTAAAAACAATGGGAAGGCTTGAAAAGGGGGAGAGTGTCCTCGTTTCTGCTGCTGCTGGTGGAGTCGGGTCTCTCGCTGTTCAGCTTGCCAAAATATTTGGGGCTGGTCAAATCATTGCAACAGCAAGTACAGATGAAAAGCTATCCTTTGCAAAGGATATGGGTGCAGATGTTTTAATTAATTACACCAAGGACGGATGGGAAAAAGAAGTTCGCGAGGCCACAGGGGGAAAGGGAGTCCATGTTGCTTTAGAGATGGCAGGAGGAGAGATCTTCCATCAAACGCTAAAATGCTTAGCTCCTTTTGGGAGACTTGTTATCTTTGGAAATGCAAGTGGGGTGCAAATTCCACTTTATCCAACCTCACTGATGGCAAGAAACCAATCAGTCATCGGCTTTTTTCTTCCACAGATTATGCGGCATCCGCAAATACTTCAGCCAAGCTTGGAGGAATTATTCTCTTTATTGGCAGAAAGTAAGTTGAAGCTAACCATTGGAGGGGTCTATCCGCTAGATGATGCGGCAAGAGTTCATGAATTATTGCAATCAAGAAAAACAATTGGAAAAATAATCCTGACTCCACAATCGTCTTCGTTTTGACCAAAAGGATGGTGGGTGGCAAAGGATGAGCCGCCAAATGGAAATCTGATCAATACTTTAAGGAGGAAAACGAGTGTGAATACGTTGCATTTTGCCCATTGGCCAAAGCGAATAGCGAAATCATTAACAGTGCCTGAAACAACCATCTACGATAATCTTGTTGTAACAGCCAAACGTTATCCAACCAAAAAGGCATTATACTATTATGGAGCCTCACTAACTTATTCTGAATTGCTACGTGAGGTGGATGCACTTAGTGGCTTTCTTGAACAAAAACTTGATGTGAAACCTGGTGACAGAGTCCTTTTATTTATGCAAAATTCTCCGCAATATTTGATTGCCTTCTATGCCATCTTGCGTGTTAGAGGGATTGTTGTTCCAATCAATCCGATGAATACAACAAGTGAATTGCGCTACTATATAAAGGATTGTGATAGTGAAATAGCCATCGTTGGTCAGGAATTATATTCACAAATTGAACCATTAATTGAAACAACTTCACTTAAATCTATCGTGGTTGCCGCCTATTCCGATTATTGTGCAAAAGAGGAGCAACAATCGGAATGGCCTCAAGAAGTGTTGACAGCAAGACAACCATTGAAAGGGGAAGGGCGATATCTATGGCAGGAGGTGCTATTAGAAGGTCACAACCCCACTCCATTTACAGGTGAGGCAGATGATATTGCGGTCTTGCCTTATACCTCGGGAACAACTGGAATGCCTAAGGGCTGCATTCATACGAATCGGACCGTTCAGGCTAATATTGTAAGCGCTTCGATTTGGAATACTACAACCTCTGATGCAGTTCATTTATCAACTTTGCCCCTATTCCATGTGACGGGCATGCTGCACAGTATGCATGCGCCCATTTTCACAGGATCCACCATGGTGATATTAACAAGATGGAATCGGAATCTTGCTATTCAAGCAATTGAAAAATACCAAATTTCTCATTGGGTAAATATCAGTACCATGCTTATTGATTTTCTCGCCAATCCTAACATTCAAAGCTATGACCTCTCATCCTTAATGGTTATTGCTGGCGGCGGGGCACCACTTCCGGAAGCAGTTGGGGAAAAATTGTTTCAGTTAACCGGTTTACGGTTTGTCGAAGGATATGGTTTATCAGAAACGATTTCCCACACCCATTTTAATCCACCTGATCGACCAAAACTTCAGTGTCTGGGAGTTCCAGCTTTCGATGTCGATGCAAGAATAATTGATCCCGTCACTTTACAGGAGAAGGGGGTTCATGAAATTGGTGAAATTGTCGTCTGTGGTCCGCAAGTATTTAAAGGTTATTACAATCGCCCAGAGGAAACAGAGCAGTCACTAATCAATATCGATGGAAAAAGCTTCTTCCGCACAGGAGATATCGCCCGATTTGATGAGGAGGGCTATTTTTTCATTGTTGATCGGGTAAAGCGGATGATTAATGCTTCTGGATTTAAGGTATGGCCAACAGAGGTCGAGTCTTTCCTCTATAAACATTCCGCTGTCCAGCAGGCATGTGTCGTTGGGGTTCCGGATCCTAAAAGAGGAGAAACGGTTAAAGCATTTGTGATTCTACAGCCTGATGCAATTGGCAAGGTAACAGAGGAGGAAATCATCGAATGGGCAAAAGAGCAAATGGCCGCTTATAAATACCCTAGAATCATAGAATTTAGAGATCATTTTCCAACTACGGCAAGCGGGAAAATTTTATGGAGACAATTGCAAGAAGAAGAAAAGAAAAAAATCGAGGCGGTGGAGAAATAATGAGTCAAATGGTAGAAACGGTTACAGGTCCCATTGCAGTTGAGGATTTAGGAAAAACATTAATTCATGAGCATATGATTTTTGGTTATCCAGGTTATCAAGGGGATGTGACTTTAGGTCCTTTTAATGAGGAGGAGGCACTTCAAGCAGTGATAGCTCAAGTTAAGGCAGTCATGAGCTATGGAGTTCAAACCATTGTTGATCCAACACCAAATGAGTGTGGACGTGATCCATTATTTCTAAAGAAAGTATCAGAAGCAACGGGTCTGCAGATTATTTGTGCAACAGGCTATTATTATGAGGGGGAAGGAGCACCACCATACTTTCAATTCAGATGGAGCCTTGGGAGTGCAGAACGGGAAATCTATGAAATGTTTATGGAGGAAATCACCGATGGAATCGCAGGAACAGGAATTAAGCCAGGAATCATTAAGCTAGCTTCAAGCAAAGATCGGATTACGGAATATGAAAAAATGTTTTTCTGTGCGGCCGCAAAGGTTCAGCAGGAAACAGGAATCGTTATTTTAACCCATACCCAAGAAGGAACCATGGGACCGGAGCAAGCAAGAATGCTCATTGAGCTTGGAGCTGATCCGCAAAAAATCATTATCGGTCATATGTGCGGTAACACGAATCCTAGCTATCATAAGGAAGTGATGGATCAAGGAGTCAAAATCGGCTTTGATCGATTTGGAATCCAAGGTTTAGTTGGCGCTCCATATGACGAGACAAGAATTGAAACATTGCTTTCCTTAATAGAACAAGGATATGAAGATCAAATAATGTTATCCCATGATTCCATTACAGTTTGGTTGGGGCGTCCGCCGGTAATGCCAGAGCCAGTAGCTGATATGATGAAAAATTGGCATCCACTCCATCTATTTGAAAATGTCCTCCCTGTATTACGTCAACGAGGAGTGGCAGAGGAGCAAATTGATAAAATGTTTGGTGCGAATGTATTATCGCTTTTCTCTGGTAGAAAATCGCAGGTGAATTTGTAAGGGAAAGGAAGGGAATATTCTAGTAGGGAGTGATTCCTCTTTTCCAATCCATGAAATCACACTTCAATTCTTTTTTCATACTATATAAAGTAGCTTACTAAGGAGGCGTAGTGTGATTCATGGATAACCAATTCTTTAAAAATGTTGAGAAAAAAACAGGCGTGAATATGAAGGATATTCTTGATTTAGCAGGTTCATTACAAAATGCGAACTTTAAAGACGAAAAAACCGTGAGAGGCGTTATCAAAAGAGTTTCTCAGATTGCGAATAAAAGAGTCCCAAAGGAAATGGAAGATAAGATCGTCAAATCCATCGTGAATGATGGCAAAAAGCTTGACTTTAATACCATTTCAAAGATGCTAAATACCAAAAAATGAAGCTATTTATTTGCATGGGGATCGAACTGAATGGATGATTTTGAAGTGTCCGCATTTATAAAAAAATGAAAAGAGAGAAAATGCAGGCTGGATGACTTAAAATGGGTAGATTTTTAAGCTCTTCTCAGCTTTTTCTGTGATAAGGGTCGCCTCAGAATACTTTAGATTCTGAGGCTTTGGTTATTTAATAGATTTTAAGAATCGAGAAGGATACGCCTTTTTTCCCCGCCTTTTCGTTGGTACGGAAAGATAAAGCTGTTCACGGGCTCTAGTGATGGCTACATACATAAGGCGTCGTTCCTCTTCCAACTGTCCTTCATCACCATTGCGATAAGCTTCTAAAGAAAAATCATGGGGTAGACTGCCATCTACAGCACCAAGAATATAGACAACTCTATATTCTAATCCCTTTGCCCGATGAATTGTACTCAATGTGATGGAATCATTCTTTTCTTTACTCATTTTTTTGATTTCACGATTCATGGCGGTCATATGGTCCGCATGCTCTAAAAATTCTTGCAAGCTTGTAAATCGTTTAGCAGCAACTTTTAAATCACGCACATCATCGGAACCCTTATCTAACTGATTTCCTTCATTTCCGCGTTTTTTCACAAAATCCTGATATCCGAGCTCCTTCTCCACTGTCTCAATAGCAGTCAGTGGGGAGAGAGAAGGAATTGTGCGCAATACAGGAAGAAGCTTTTTCAATTTCCGCTCTTGAAAAGCGAAGCCTGTCCTCGTTTCCGATAAGCACTCTAAAAGAGTGCGATCCTCAAGAATGCTCTTTGCGCGTAAATCATTAAAGATTGATTGCTTCACAAAAAGAGTTGGCAAAATATATTTCACCGATGTTTGGTCCTCTTCATTCAGGCTCAAGCGTAAAAAGGAAAGCATGCTTTTAACCATAAAACGCTCATAGAAGGGCTCCACATCTTGATCGATTTTAAATGGAAGACTGGAATTAGCCAATCTTTCAAACATCGCCCGGCTTCCGGTATTCGTTCGAAATAAGATGCAAAAATCCTCTGGTCGGTAGCCATTGGATAGCTTTTCTTGCATATCCGTAACAATCATGGTTGCCTCCTCTTCCTC
The DNA here is from genome assembly GCF_042263505.1 of Cytobacillus sp. Hz8. Taxonomy (NCBI): domain Bacteria; kingdom Bacillati; phylum Bacillota; class Bacilli; order Caryophanales; family Bacillaceae; genus Cytobacillus; species Cytobacillus sp. Hz8. The sequence continues at coordinate 205,047 of NZ_JBHKFI010000001.1, forward strand.
ATCATAGGGGAAAAACAATAGTGGAGGCTCCCCTTGTGAAAATTGCCCTTGCATTTTTTTAGGCCTCCTTACTTTATTGCCTTCAATCACGCGGTTGGCAGTTGTGACAATCTCATGGGAGGAACGATAGTTTTGGCTTAACACGACCAGTTTGGCATCTGGAAAATCTTTTTCAAATTGTAAAAGATAATGTGGATCACTCCCGCGGAAAGCATAGATGGATTGATCATCATCGCCAACGGCACAGACATTTTGATGACGGGCCGATAATAATTTTATCAATTCATACTGGACCTTATTTATATCCTGAAATTCATCGATAAGGAAATATTGGAAGCGATTTTGGTATTGCACAAGAATTTCTGGATTATCTTGGAGAAATTGATAGCAACCAATCAGCATATCATCAAAATCAAAAAGCTCCTGTTTTTGTTTATATTCCTCATAATATTGATAAAGGGAAGCGGTTTTTTCATCCCATTTAGATTCTGTCTGCACTTGATGGGGGAGGATTAATGAATTTTTCCAAAAACCAATCTGTTGAAGAGCTACATCATAGGAAAATTCTTTCTCCTCAAGCTCAAGCTCCCGTCCGGCTGTCTTTAAGATCTGTTCTTTCTGCCAGTCTTTTTTGATCAACTTTTGCGAATTCCATACATCTGGATGATGAAAAGAGAGAATTCGATAGAAAATGCTATGGAATGTTCCTGAGACAAGCTGTTGTACAGCAGTTCTTTGTATTCCAGGATAAGTAAGCAGTCTTCCTTTCATTTCTGCTGCCGCTTTGGCTGTGAAGGTGACTAGCATAATAGAATTAGGTTGAATTTTTTTTTCATGGAGCATATATGCTGTTCTTGTTGTTAATACGCGTGTCTTCCCACTACCAGCTCCTGCAAGAACAAGGAGTGGGCCTTCTGTATCGGAAACAGCCTCTCTTTGATGAGTGTCTAGGGAGACACTATGATTAGACAAGGTTTGTAAAAAAGGGAGGGTGTGTTGAACCTCATCCTCGTTAGGAGCCACAAAAGGAGGTGCCTTTTTCACGGGGTGTGCCTTTTTATATTCTAGTGGTTTAGTTGCTTCTGTTGTTGCTATTGCACGTGATTTTGGAATACGGAAACCACCTATCTCATTAGCTTCTGTTTGCTCTTCTTTTTTGATTTCATCAAGTTGTTGGGAATCCTTACAAATTGGATTCTTTGATAAAATATGGAAAAAATAAGGTCTCTCTTGTATTCCTAAAAATAAACGAACGGATTCGCCACATTCAGGACAGGTTAATTTCCCCTTTTTTCCTTCTTCATATATATGCTGGTAGCTTTCTCGGCTAAGAAAATCAAGATTTAATAGTTTATTGCCATGGATTGCAGTCTTCATAAGATCCCTCGTTTGCAAAAAATAACACAAATTTAATCATACCAAAACATATACATATGAAAAAGAGATTCGCGGAAAAGTTTTCATTTTTCATGATGGGGGTGAAGTTTGATGTGGGTTATTTCCATTAAATCCTCTTGGCAATCCGTTGAAAAAAAGGCAAAGCAAAAGTATGTCATGGCTTCTCAGCTACCAATTCAAAGAATCAATCGTTTAGGAAAAAAGGGACATGATGAGAGAGATAAAAAAGAAAAGAATAGAAAAGAAAAACAGCTTTCCCGATTGGTGGTTGCTCAATTGACAGGAGTGGGGCATATTATGGATGAGAAGGTATAGGGAGTAAACCAGATGAAGAAAAAGGAACTATTTCTATTTTGAATGGTCAGAAATAGTTCCTTAGATAAGTTAAATGGATTTCTTCATAGCGCGATGCGGGATTCCTGCATCCAAAAATTCTTCAGAAACAACTTCATAGCCTAAACCACTATAGAAGGGAATCGCATGGGTTTGGGCATTGAGCTTTATGGTAGAAAGACCTTGTTCTTTCGCATAATCCTCAATTTGGGTCATGATAAATCGACCTGCTCCAATTTTTCTTTGATCCTTCATGACACAGATTCTTTCCACTTTTCCAGCGCCTTCAAAAACGCGAAAGCGGCCAGCTGCAATCGGAAGCTGATCTTGATAGACGACAAAGTGTGTCGCTTCCTCATCGTATTGGTCAATTTCTTCTTCTTCGGGTACCTGCTGTTCATCAATAAATACGATTTTGCGAACTGTAAAGGCATCCTGTAATTCTTGTTCATTGGTGACAATTTTGATTTCCACGTTAATCTATTCCTTTCCAAGATGAAATGTTTCATAAACCGTCCATGATCCATTTTCTAATTGATAAAGCAAATGAAAACGATCGACGATTTCTTCATGTTGTACTTGCTGTAATCTGAGTGAACTGTAGACATCGGTATGCTCATCATCCGAAAGCTTTTGTCCAATCGTGATATGTGGGACAAAGGCATATTCTGAGGGCTCTTTGAATTGGGAATTTAGCTCATGGTTCAGGGTTTTGAGTTCATCCACTTGCTCGACCTTGAAATAAATGACATTGTTGACTGGCTTCAAAGAACTAATCTTTGTGACTTTTAATGGAAATGGCTTCACTTTGCTTGCGATTTGTTGCAATTGATTGACTCCAGTCTTAATAGAATCCTCAGAGGCTTCAAAGGGACTTAACAAGGTCAAGTGAGGAGTAATGAGTGAGTAGTGCGGATCATAGCGCTTCCTGTAAGAGTTGGCAAGATCCTGCAATTGTTTCGAAGGAAAAATAACAATTCCAAATTTCATACCATAACCTCCCAATGTATATTTAACAAATTATCCATGCTTGTGTGTCAGAAAGGATGAAGGAAGGACAAATTTCTTAATTCCGTAGTCCATATTATATCAAATATTCCCAATGATTAATATTATTATATCCATTGCTTCACTGAAAAAGTACGCGACTCACAACACACAACTTTTGATTGATGTTTGAGGCATTTAGGTGCAAGGGAACAGCACCTTTATTTAAACATTTCCAATAATGCCCGTTTTAAATCAGGCTGCCAGTATTTCCAGGTATGATCACCTGCAAACTCCTCATAGAAATAAGGAAATTTTTTTTCGCGCAACAGCTGTGATAGTTCGCGATTCGGTGTAAGAAAGTCCTGGATAGAGTGATCAGTTGTATGTACCTTAGTTTCTTTCTTGCCTATCACGTGATATAGCTCTATTAAATGATTTTCCGAAAAGTGATCAACGGCTGAAAGCACTTTTTCATTGACGAAAGGTGATTGCAGAATCACCTTTCCAAACGTATGGGGATATTGAAGGGCAGTCATAAGTGATACCGCTCCCCCTAAGGAGTCTCCTATTAATGCTCGTCCCATGCCCATTTGGTATGTTGGAAACTCTTGATCTAAAAAGGCAGCGAGCTCATGGGCGAGAAAACGGATATATGCACTATTTTGCTCGCCATCAGGATGATATTTTCTCCGTCTGTCCTCAACACTTTTGTAGGGAATTCCGACAATGATTAAGTTTTCAATTTTATTTTTTGCAAGTAGTTCATCCGCAATCCTACCAATCCTTCCAAGTTGAAAGTAATCCTTTCCATCTTGGGCAATTAATAAGGAATATTTATAAAGTGGTGAAAAAGAATGAGGCAAATAAATAAGCAATTGGAGTTCTTCTCCTAATTCCTTGCTAAAAAAAGTTCTATCACTAATTGTTCCTCGTGGAAATTCCATGAATATCCCTCCAGATCATAAACGTCAAGTTAATGTGATTTTACCATAACTATAGGGGATCATGCCCTTTTGAACGAGGATTGGACCCGAATTTTCATTCAGGAAAACGAATCGGCTCGTGCTATAATGAAAATATTGTTATATTTTCATATTTTGTGAGAGAAGGTATTTTTATGAAACAGGTGAATAGTAAGGTAGTGACGGAAGCTGCACGAAAGGCGCTAATTGAAAGAGGCGTTGCGATTGAAGCAATTGGTGAAATTGTATATGAAATGCAGGCTCCTTATAATCAGGATTTAGATATTTCAGAATGTATCGAAAGTGTAGACCGTGTATTAAATAAAAGAGAAATTCAGCATGCGATCCTAGTGGGGGTAGAGCTTGACCGCTTAGCTGAGCAAAAGAAACTTACTGAACCATTGCAAACGATTGTGGAAACGGATGAGGGGCTATTTGGAATTGATGAAACGATTGCAATTGGAGCAACCTTAACTTATGGAAGTATTGCCGTCACCACATTTGGTCATTTGGATAAAAATAAAATTGGAATTATTAAGGAATTAGATACAAAGTCAGGGAAAGGGGTTCATACCTTTTTAGATGATATTGTGGCAAGCATTGCGGCAACAGCTGCCTCTCGCCTTGCTCATAATCTACGTGATAGACAGGAAGCCCTTGAAGAAGGATATGTTGATGGAGAGATGTATGATGAATATGAATTAAAATAATCATGAATCTTTCAAGGGTCCTCATTATTGAGGACTTTTTTTCATGCAATATGCATGAAGGGATGATGAGTTATACTAGCTAATTTGTTTGCGGTATCCTTTTACTGGCATTACAGAAAGAATATGATCAATCTTGAATAGCCGTGTTTGCTGCCTTAAGGTGCAGAAGGCACGAACATAGTTTCCTTTTACTTCTTTCACCCATATTCTTCGCTGTGAAATTTGTCCTCTGGTTGAAAGGTAAATCATCTCAAGCGGAATGTTTTCTTTCAATGATCGAGAGAGTAGTTGATCCATCATTTTGGATTCCTCCTTTGTATTTATTATATACGAACATATGTTCTTTGTACAATAAAAAAAACAAACACATGTTCTTTTTTGCATTTTGGATTATTTTGATTATTCGTGAATTAAATATGTTACCATATAAGGGATTCCATTATTTGAGAGGAGGAGCCGCTTTGAAAAAAATCGCTTTTCTACCATTGCGACTAGTCGTGATCATCCTTGGTTTTTTATTTTATTTGTTTTTTCCATTAATGATTGCTGTTCATAAGAACAAAATCTCTTTTGGGTTTGAGAATGTAAAGGGTTTTTTTGAAAAATATGATGCGGTTCGACATATGAGTCGGAGAGAGTTAGTGGAGAAGATGGGGATTCTTCCTAGCTCAATCAAGGTGGAAGACCATAACATTTTTCATATCCTCTTTGAATCAAATATTGGGGATCGAATCGGATACTCGCTTACAATCTTTATTTTGTCTCTTTTATTCACCATTTTAGCAGGGCTTTTGATTGCAATTTGCGTTCTTCTCTTGTCGGGAAAATGGCGAAGCAGAGCAAAAGGCTTTCTCAATCTAACAGAAGCGGTTCCAGATTTATTAGTGATTTTTTTATTTCAATTTTTTGTGATTACTTTATATAAGTCAACAGGAATAAAGTTTTTGCAGCTATATGGAACCAACGCTTATCCTTATTTTATTCCAATTGTGACTGTTTCATTTCTTCCCATCTTTTTTATGGCGCAATTTTTAATCAAATCGTTTGAAGAGGAATCGGACAAGCAATATGTTTTATTAGCTAAGGCGAAAGGTTTATCAAATTGGGACATTTCCTTTAAACACCTGCTAAAAAATATATTTCCTTACGCCATTATTCATTTACGAGTAATTATTTGGTTAATTCTATCCAATCTTCTACTTGTTGAATATATTTTCAGCATCGATGGCTTTACAAGATCTCTATTTAACCAATTGATTATTACTGGTCATCATAATTATCAGTATTTAACCTATGATGTTGATTTTGTTTTACTAGCGATCTCCCTTTTTCTTTTTATCCTGCCGATGATTGTGATTGAATTTGTTATTTACCTGATGAAGAAAAAACGCCTAGCGAGAGGAGGGCAGCTATGAATCTTGTACAATACAAAAAGACGATGTTCGGGATAGTCATTCTGCTCATTCTGGTCATAGCCAGTTTGACATACTCGCTATGGGCACCTGCAGACTACGGCAAGGATTATTTTCATTACGATCAAAATGGTGATATTGACAAATCCGCCCCGTTTTCTCCATCCTGGAAGCACCCATTTGGCACGGATATTAGTGGGAATGATCTCTTTCTGCAAATGGTGAATGGGGCCAAGTATACGATCTTAGGGGCGATTTTTGTCTCTTTCTTCCGGGTTTTGCTTGGGGCCTTCTTTGGAGTGTTATTGTCATTATGGCTACCAAAAATTATCCCAGTTTTGAAAGATTTTTTTCTTCCGTTTCAATATATACCAACTTTATTTATCACCTTTGCCTTGATGGTACCTGTGGCTCCTTTTACTGGGCTACCTGTTATGAAAGTTGTTATTTATCAATTTTTAGTGATGATTTTTGTTGCTTTTCCAACTATGCTTTTTTATACAACGGATTTAATTGATGAGTGGAAACAATCAACCTTTGTTCAAAGTTCCTACTTAATGGGGGCGAGTCATTTCCATGTATTGCGAAAGCATTATGTTCCTTATCTGATTTCTTACGGAATCCTGATGGTTGTGCAACAGTTTTTTCAAACGCTAGTGCTAATGATGCATTTAGGGATTTTCACCTTCTTTATTGGCGGACAATCCCAATCCGGATTAATATCGGGAGACCCTATGACCTATCTTCCATCCTCTTTATCTAATGAATGGGCTGGATTAATTGGACAGAATTTCATGCAATTCATGAGAGCACCTTGGATCGTGTTAAGCTCTATATTTGGATTTTTCCTGTTGCTTGCGATTGCAAATATGATGAAAAAAGAAATCGAAGAAAGCCTCTCACAATCTATTTTTTTTCATAAGAAGAAAAAAATAGTGAAGAATGGCAGTGATAAAAAAATGGTGATTGAGGCAGATTCCTTTACCATTATTGAAAAAGAAAGTTGATGAGTTTGACTGGAAAGCTGGTGAGAGCATGAGTCGAGTGATTTTTGAAGCGAAAAGGGTAAGTAAAATTATTGATGGGAATCCAATCTTAGATGAGATTGACATCAAATTGAACAGTGGAGAAGTCGTTGCCATTACGGGTCATAACGGATCGGGAAAAAGCAGTTTGCTAAAACTATTGGCTGCTTTATACGAACCAAATCAGGGGAATATCTCTCGGCAAGTCTTGAGAATTGGTTATGTTCCTGAACATTTCCCTGAGAATTTGCGCTTTAAATTGAAGGAGTATCTGCAATTACTTGGAGGAATGAATGGGCAGGTGGGATGGAAGGAAGACATGATTCATTGGGTTAGGTTGTTTGGGATTGAATCTTACTTAGAATTACCTTTGAAAAAATTATCAAAGGGTACGAAGCAAAAGGCCGGCATCATTCAAGCGTTAATAATGAAACCAGATGTCCTTCTCTTAGACGAGCCATTATCCGGGTTAGACGAAGCATCTCAGCAGTCTCTTATTCAGCAATTATTACTGATCAAAAAGGAAACGACGGTCATTTTTACCTCTCATGAAAGTGACTTTGTCGACACGATTTCAGATAGAAAGATTGTATTAGATAAGGGAAGAATTGTATCTGACAACCGAGAAGTGAAAAGTGAACCTATGAAATGGATAAAAGCAAGGATTCCGACAGAACTGGATATTTCAACTTTGGTGGATAAGGTAGAGTTCGAGAGTGCAGAAATAGCCGTAGTTCATACTCAAGCGAGTGAAAGTGATTCTGTATTAAAGGAACTATTATTAAACGGGGCATCAATCTTAGAGGTAAGGGATAAGTGATCAAAATGGCAGTTTTTATTCGATATCAATTGAAAAGTTATATTCGTTCATTGAAATTTATTCCTCCCGTCACGGTGTTTTTAGGTTGGGTGTTTATTTTATATGCCTATAAAAATGTTCCTATCCTAAGTAGCTATGCCGTTTCAAGCATTGCCCTATACTTAACCATGGCCTGGATTGCGATGACGATTTTTACACTTGAAGAGGAAAGTGAAAAGCATATATTATTTCTGCAGCTTGGGAGTAAACGTTTATTTTTTGTTGGAAAATGGTTGGCATGCTTCATCGTGGCTTTCCCGCTATTTCTGTTTGCCGAGTTTTATTCGATTGTGATGAGGAATTTCCATGGGAGTCTAAGTGGAATTCATTATGGGCTTTCAATTTATAGTCATTGGATGCTTGCCATTTTCGGAATTATGGTTGGAACTCTGTTTTCGGCTACACGCTTTGCTTTAAAGAAATATGCCTGGTTAGGAGCGGTGCTGGTGCTGGTTATTTCACTTGCCTATGAATCATTGGCTGAGTTCGGGGTATGGGCTAAGGTTGTGTTGTGGGTATTTCCTCCGGTGCTTTTCGTCATTTCTTATTTAAGTGGGGGAGATACGGTTTCTTTAGGAGGTCATTTTTGGTGGGATCAAGCTATTGTAGTTGGTTATGGTTTGATTGGTGGAGTGCTGTTGGTATGGCTGTTTTTGCGGAAAGAGCGATAGGATGGGGTTGACAGTTTTAGTGAAAAATCGTATATTATATTGTGTCTTCACCTGAAGATATATAGAGCGATTCCGTAGCTCAGCTGGGAGAGCGCTACCTTGACAGGGTAGAGGTCGCTGGTTCGAGACCAGTCGGAATCATAATAGCAGAGGCCTGTATTCCTTGAAATTCAAGGGATACAGGCCTTTTGTTTTTCTCAAAGATTTCCGCGACATTATCTTGATTTGTGGGTATTAAGTGAGCATATATTTCTAATGTAACACGCGGTTTGCGTGTCCTAATCGTGCAGCTACTTTTACAGGATCTACACCAGAGTTGAGTAGAAGTGAAGCATGAGTATGTCTCAAATCATGAAATCGAATTTTCGGTACTTTTGCTTTTTTACATAGACGTTGCATTACACGTAAAACATTTTGGGGATCTTGTGGTTTACCCATTTCGGTACAAACAACAAGATCATTATCTTCGAACGCGGCTTTAAGTCGTTCTTTCCATTCATCTTGTTTTGCTTTATATTGCAGTATTTTTTGGATAACTTCATTTGAAATTGGAATTTGCCTTTTCGATTTTGTGGTCTTTAAATTTGTAAATATATATCTCTTTTCAGGTACAAATGCTAAGGATCTATTTACAAATATAGTCTTTTTCTCAAAATCAATGTCTTCCCATTTTAGCCCTAATATTTCTCCTCTTCTCATCCCTGTGTACAAAGCAAGAAAGAATACGAGGAAGGTTTTTTCTTCACTGTTAGCGTTTAAAAATTGATTAATACTCTCGATTGACCAGATTTCCATTTCCTCTCTTTTTATAGAAGGTGGATCTGCATCTTTAACCGGGTTAAAAGGTATCCTCCTCCATTTTCGAGCTTGATCAAATGCTTTATTTAGCATCTGGTGCATCTTACGTATATAAGTAGCACTAAAATCCTCATCAATCTTCAGATTATAGATTGGCTTCACGTTCAGCCTTCTCAATTAACCATTGTTCTCTCTCTTCTTTTGATTTATGTCCGCGTTTCTTGGGTTCAGTTTTTGGTTTTTCCTCTTTCGAAGGTGCTTGATCTTTAGCTTTAAAGTGTGTCGCATCAGTGGCTGCCGTTTCATCCGTGATAAATCCTTCAGTAATGGCTTGATATAGAATCGTTTCCTTAACCTTTTCAAGAACATTAGATTCACTAAGAATTATCACCATTCTTGAATAAGCTGCTTCTGATGGTACCGTATCAGAGACAAAAAACCGCAGTCTAGACGGAAAACCATATCATTTCTTAATTGCTTCACTAGGTTTTTGATAAATGGAATTCATTACTTTAATCGGGCAACTAGTGAGTAAATCATAGCCGTATAATTCAGTTCTACAGGTCTGCCAAAACGAGATTTCTTCGTTACCACAGCGAAGATAGGTTCAATGTCGATAGCTGAAAAAACAGCTTCAAAACGATGGGTAGGTTCTAAATCATATAATTCTTGTAGTCCAAACAGGCTTCCTTACTGTTTAATAGTCATAGGGAGTCTTCATCCAGTCTTATAAGTTTGTATGGTGCTTACTTATTTCGACATTTTGGGGAGGTATTCTTTTTTTTAGTATTTGAAAGCATTGAGTCCGTAGGGCTCAGATTTATGAAATTAATTCATGATATATACAAAATCATGGACAGTTGATAAAACCTGTTACAGAACTTTTTTATCAATATCAAAATAGTTACTGTGATAGAGGAACTTTTGTAAATGAAAATATTGGATTCAAATGCAAAATACCATTGTAATGATGCCAATAATTTTGCTATCAGCAGAGCCCTGATGGGAACATTTGGTGCAAGAAATCTTCTTCCAGCACCTGTTGAAAATACTTCTCAGAACACAATGAAAATCACTTATGACTTTATCTTTGATGCGGTCAATCCATGGTAACTTAAAATAGTAATCAAATATTTTTAGTATGCTCCGAGCCGATCGTGGTCATTAAATTGCAAAGTTGAAAGATTAAACTACATAAACACCACTATTTAGTTGGTGGTTTTTTATGTGTGAAGGTATAACAGGGATTTTGTAGAATATTAATAGAAGAGGTGAAATAATGGCTGAATTTTTGAGTACATTCATATTTATACTACCTGGAATAATGGCTTATTTTTGGTTACAGGTATTTGGTCTTAATCCTTCTGTCAAGCATACGGCTCCTGAATTATCGGGTATTGCAGCACTGCTATGGTTACCAGTAAGTTTCATTACTTTATTGATTATAAATACTTGGGGGGCATTAATATCAATAAAATACCTTTCTGTACAACAAGTTTGGACAGTTGAATCATTAAGTAAAGCTACATCAGATATTAAATATTTATTCTTATTTTTAGTGGTCAGTTTTATAGTTAGTTTCTTTCTATGTTGGGTGTGGAGTTTATGGGGAAATGAGTTTTTAAGAGCTAGAATAAATGATGTTAGAAATTCAAGAAATATTGCCCCCTTATCAAGTAGCACTACAGTTTGGGAAGAATTTTTTATTAAATACGAAAAAGATAAAAATAAAAAAGCTAATGGAAAAGAAGCAGTTTATAGAGTATATAAAATAGATAAAAAAGAGGATTATATTATTGGGTCAATGACTAAAGCTTCAAGGCCATTAGAATCAGATAAGGCGCTAGTCCTCGAGGCTACAGAAGAATGGAAGAATACAATAAAAGCCAATCCATATAAGATTAATAGAATATACATTGACACAAAATCAGGAATGGTAGTTGAAGAAATAGATCATAAATTCTTTGATGAAAACTCCATTCCTGAAGATAATAATTAGTTTGTTCTTTTTATAGGCGGCGGAGATACTTTGATTCCATCTACTGAACTGTTTACTCCCCCGCCCGGTGTATTTGGTGAAGGTTTTCCAACTGGCTTAGAATTTGGTTTACCATGTGGTTTTTTTGGCATTGCTGTTCTCCCTTTCAAAAATTATCAACCTTGAAATAAATTTATTTTTTAGGTTTTATAGATTTAGGAGGGGAAACTTTAGTTCCGTCTATGGATTTATTAAGCTTTTCGCCAGAGTTATCAGATGGCTTTTTTGTCAATTTTTACAACTCCTTTCAAATATTTGTAATTGAAACATAATTAAATTATTTTTTAGGGGTTGGAGTTGATGGTGGTGTAACTTTTATTCCATCTATGGATCTAGTTTCATCAGATTCTTTTGATCGCCTATAAATGTTGGATTGAATAATCATATAAATGTGCCCCCTTTTTTTTAAATATATCTCGCGCTAATAAATATAATTCGACATAAAATGGGCTTTTCCTTTAAATTACAATATTGATGTTCAAACAAGTTTTTTTCAATGAGTAGGTATATTTTCTACTATTTATATAATTGATACGCCCCGAGCCAATCGGGGCTATTTTTATTGAGAGAAGGTTGAGCACATGGAAAGAGTAGATTTATTAATCAAAGGTACAGTAGGAGTGATTGGGGCTGTTATATCGTATTTAGTGGATGGTTTAGGACTAGCGTTTGTCATCTTACTTGGAATGATGACCATTGACTATACAACGGGGATTATGGCAGCAATCGTAAATAAGAATCTCTCAAGCTCTATTGGGCGAAATGGCTTTATTCGAAAGATGTATGTCATTCTACTAATTGGAGCCATTTACATGCTTGCTAGTGTAGTAGACGGCCTTAAATATATCGGTGACGGGGTAACCATTGCTTATATTTTAATAGAGTTTATCTCAATCACAGAAAATGGTGGAAAGTTAAGGGCCCTATTCCAGATCAATTAAAGCAAATTATTCAGGTATAAAAGGGAAAGGTGAGGATAAAGAATGATTAAGCGAAAAGGAATGGACGTATCTGAACATAAGGGTAAGGTTGATTGGGATAAGGCTAAAGCTGATGGAATAGAGTTTGCTATGATACGTTTAGGAATCGGAAGTGATATTAAATCCCAGGACGATGCTCAATTTGAAAGAAATGTAAAAGAAGCTGAGAGAGTTGGAATACCTTGGGGTGCTTATCTTTACAGCTATGCATTAAATGTCACAGAAGCTAAAAGCGAAGCAGGACACTTTATTAGATTATTAAAAGGCAAACATCCATCCTATCCAATTGCTTTTGATATGGAGGATGCTGATCATTATAAACAAACCATGGTATGCTAAGAAATGCAACATTAGTTGATATCTGTGGCACCTTTTTATCAATCGTGGAGGATGCCGGATATTATGTCTCACTCTATGCCAGCAAGAGCTGGTTAGATAATCAGCTTAATAGTAGTAAGTTGGATAAATATGATAAGTGGGTAGCGCAGTGGGGCTCAAAGTGCACATATGATAAGAGTTACGGTATGTGGCAGTATACCAATGCTGGTACTGTAAAAGGAATTGGTGGTCGCGTGGATATGAATTATGCTTATAAAGATTATTCTGCCATCATAAGGTCCAAAAATAAACCAGCCACAAAGCCTAAAACAGCGCCAGCAAAGAAAAAGGGGAAGACTCTTTATTTACCAAAAACGGACTCTAAATGGAGGGTCTATCCTCTCAAAAAAAGCCGGTTAAAGGCAATGAAAAAGGCTATCTTAATCCTAAAAAATTTGGTGGTCTTAAATACGAAATCTTTGGTGAAACCCAAAAAGATGTTTATACCATTAAAACTGGTGATTTTGGAAAGGTTCAGATTTATGCAGCTCCAAGTACTGGTGCAATAATAAAATAGTGTACTAGAAGTCTTCCACTACACAGTGGGAGGCTTTTTTTTATTTCAGATAATAGTCAGGATTTGTGTATAATTTCGATTGATAAAAATAAAGTAAATTATCGAAAATGGTTTGACTCAATTTTTATAAGTGTTTATAATAAAAATATTCGAAAGAGAAATGATGAAGGGTGAAATCGAATGAATAATAATATTTTCAAACACTTACCGAATATTATTAGAGCATCTCTAGAGGGTGACAAAAGAACTGTAGAATTAGCAACGATGACGATTATTAGAAAACTTAAAAAAGAAGATCCTTCTCTTTCAGATGAATTGGCAAACATACTTACTACATATGGTGCAGGTGCTCCATTAACCAGGTCGTTGGGGATTGACCCACCACCGACAGATAAAGAAACTTTTTTATCTTTAGTTAAAATTAGTGATAATAGCATTTTAGATGAAGAGATTTTTTTGGTGGACGAAACAAAAGATGATGTAGAAAGGTTTGTTAAAGAACGAAGGGTAATGGGTAAATTGCTTTCTTACGGCATAAAACCACCTAATAGTATCATTTTGCATGGACCTCCAGGAGTGGGAAAGACACTTTTAGCCAAAGTTTTATCAAATCGCTTGGAGTTACCTTTAATAACATTGGATTTAGCATCAACTGTTTCAAGTTACCTTGGTAAAACTGGACAAAATTTAAAGAAGGTATTGGAATATGCTAAATCCACTCCTTCAATATTATTTTTGGATGAGTTTGATGCTATTGCAAAAAGACGGGATGACCCAACTGACCTAGGTGAATTAAAACGTATAGTGAATGTGTTATTAAAAGAACTAGAAGATTGGCCAAATAATTCCATAGTTGTAGCTGCTACTAATCATCCGGAATTTTTGGATAAAGCAATATGGAGAAGGTTTGATTTAAAAATTGAAATACCTTTACCGGATGAGAAAGTGCGGTTTAAACTGTGGAATAAGCAGTTAGATAAAGATATTACTCAGTTATCTGAAGACTTTATTGGTTTTTTAAGTAAGTCAATACAAAACATAAGTCCTGCTGACATTAAACAGATTTGTGAAAAGGTTTTGCGCCAAGTCATTGTTGAAGAAGCAGACCCTAAATTAGTACTGGTTAAGATATTAAAAGAGAGTTATGCCACCACTATTCCAAATTTCAATAAAGTTATGATAACTGAAATGAGGCGTAGTTTTGGTAAGAAAATTACACAAACACAAATTGCTGACATTCTAGGAATAAGTGTATCAACTGTAAATCATCATTTGAAATCGACATCAAATATTAATAAATAATCTAAAAGGAGATTATAAAGGATGAGCGATAAAAATAACAAAGAATATTTACCGATAATAGGATATGGAGAAAAAATGATTGAGCCTGTTACCAAAAAAGGTGGTTTTGGCACTCCTATTTTTCCTAGAACATTCAGTCAAGCTCGTAATCACATTAAAAACCAGGTCTCTGTTCTTAAAGAGAATATTAATAATATTCCAGAAGAAAAACGGATGGATGAAATTGTTGTAACAGTTCGATTAAATGAGAAGTTTTTAGCAAAATCATACACGCCTAACACTCTCTTTAAACAGGCTAGATTTGAAAACATTGGTTCAAGAAGATGGGAAATAGATGGAAAAGATGGCAAGAAAGAAAAACACAGTAAAATGCATTTTGTAAAAATAGATAAAGATAGCCTAGAGGAGTTTGAATTAATTCTTTCAAAAGAAGAAACACAACTTACAGAGAGTTTAAGAAATGATATTAGAAAAGTAGAAGACATATCATTCCTATCAGGAACCGAAATAGTTCAAGGATTCGATGATAAATGGGAAGAGGGTACTGTTGAATTTGTGCTTCACCCATTTGGTGACGATACTGAAGAAATGTTAAATAAGTTCAGAAAAATTCTTGATAAAAACAAGGTCGACCCTAATTCTTTAAGAATAAAAACTTATCCTAATGGACCAACCTTCGTTAGTGTATTTTTAAATAAAAAAGTATTAAGTGACTTTACTGATTTTAATCCATTACGTACAGTTCATCCATTAACGGTTGATTTTTTTCCAGAATTAAGGAGTTCTCAAAGCAATCCTCTTCTTTTAAAGCCGCCAGTAGGGAAGAATATTTCTCAGATAAAAGTGGGTATTTTTGATGGGGGCATTGATCCATCACACCCTTTACTTGCTAACTATGCTAGGGAAAATAAGTCTGTAAGTACAAGACCAGTTAGACAAGGTGTGGATCATGGGACAGCTGTGGCTGGAGTGGTTTTGTATGGAGACCTTAATCAGTATGAGGACCATTCTCAACTTCAAGAGCCGACCGTTTCTGTCGAAAGTTTTCGGGTACTCCCAAAGAGTAATCCTGCTGACTTAGATTTATACGAGGCTATCGATTTTATTGAAGAAATTGTCCCGACTAGGAATGATATCGATGTTTATAATTTATCCTTTGGGCCTTCTGGCCCTATCCTGGATGATGAGATTTCTAGGTTCACATATTCACTTGATCACATGGCATGGTACCATAAAAAACTATTCGTTGTTGCAGTGGGTAACGATGGAAATAAAATAAGTCCCTACAATAGGGTTCAAGCTCCAGCTGATATTGTTAACGGACTTGGTATAGGGTCCTATACTTTTAATAGTAATGGTGAAAAGGTAAGGGCTGATTATAGTTGCGTAGGAGGAGGAAGAGAAGGCTGTAAAGTTAAACCCGATATTGTTGCATTCGGTGGGGACGCTCACTACCCAATGCATCTACTTAGTACAAATCACAGCGATAAGTGGTTACATTGTGGTACAAGCTTCTCTTCCCCTTTAATTGCAAGCAAAGCTGCGGAAATTTTGGGGAGATGTAATCAGTTTAATCCACTTGTGGCTAGGGCGTTGCTTGTCCATTCAGCCCAACACCATAGTCAAGTAGACAATGAATTAGGATATGGTATTGTGGACCAAAGCGTGGACGATATTTTAAGGTGTGACGAGAACCATGTTACAATTATCTATTCAAGTTCACTGAATCCAGCAGCATTCGCTAAATTACCGATTCCACTGCCTGTAAATTCCAATATTCAAGGAGATGTGCATTTATCATGGACGATTGCGACTTTATCAAAAGCAAATCCTTTACATATAGAGGATTATACGGAATCAGCTATTGAAGATACATTCTATCCCCACTATAAAAAATATAAAATTACTAAAAATACTGCCTCTAAAACTCTTCATATTGACAATGATGCTGAAGAGATTGCTAGTTTAGTAGCGGATGGTTGGGCAGTTAGTTCACTTCCTTGTTCGAGCTCCCCTGAGCAATATCAGTCTGAACAGGCAAGAAGGGGAGAATTGAAATGGGATACCGTAGTTAAGAAATGGAAAAGAATGCGAGTCTCGTCTTTAGAGCGACCTTCGTTGGTACTTCATGGTATGGGAAGAAATGGAAGTTCAGAAAGGATGGATTATGCAGCGGTAATCACTATCAGTGTACCAAGGTTCAAGGGGAATTTACATGGAGATATTTTAAACGAATATAATGTGTTAGAACCTGTCTTTATACGTAATCGAAATGAAATCATGGTTCCTATAAGATAACTAAGAAGTCCTTCTCATTCGAGAGGGGCTAAAACTCAAAAAGGCAAATTATCCTTAAACACTGGTCTATTATGCCTTACTAAATCTGTAATATTATTACTTCCATTATAAATGACTTTTGTTATCTCCATATCAAGGCATCCATGCTATCTATATATTCGCTGCGCCCATATCTATATATGAACCTTCTTCATTAATAATAAACTTGTTAAAACAAATAGGGAATGCGGTTTAATAGATATGATGTTGACGAATTGTTGACGAAAACGGTCAACAACGTTCATTTTCCATCCGAAAATATCTTACAAGCAAAAATAAAAAGGTGATTAAATAAGGCTTTATCAATCTTCTTCAATGAGCTTCCTAGATTGATAGCCACTTTGACAGGGTAGAGGTCGCTGGTTCGAGACCAGTCGGAATCATAATAAACAGTGGCCTGTATTCTTTGAAAATCAAGGGATACAGGCTTTTTGTTTTTGATAATACAGCTCCATAATACTCGTAATTTAGGTTATTTGCTAACATTTTGCTAACATGTTTATTTTCTTTTCATTATATCCTCAAAGATTTCTGCGACATTATCTTGATTTGTGGGTATTAAGTGAGCATATATTTCTAATGTAACCCGAGGGTTTGCGTGTCCTAAGCGTGCCGCTACTTTTACGGGATCTACACCAGAGTTGAGTAGAAGTGAAGCATGAGTATGCCTCAAATCATGAAATCTAATTTTTGGTACTTTTACTTGTTTACATAGATGTTGCATTTTTCTTTAAACCACCTGCTACCAGATGTTTGTCACATTCTGTAAACTTTAGAATATACGCAAAACCCATTATAGATAAAATTGCCTGAATTAGAGGGGCAGTAACCATATTATCCGAAAATGCTTTAAATGCGCTCATAGGTTTTCCGGCAATTAAGGCCATTAGTATTACTGCACCAATAAGTACTAACCTTGCTTCTTTTTTCTTTATAGAAAATAAACAGCTCCGATAACAATAATAGTACCAACAATTAGAATCACGGTATTCATACTCATCTCTCCTAAGGATGGGAGTAATTGGAATAGATTTTATCAATTTTTTGCTCATTTTTTTACAAAATAGTTTTATTGAAGCTAACTAGTATTTTTTAAATGTATTTTGAAATACACCCCTCTCTTTTTGAATTTGTTTTTTTAATATAATTTTTATTACAGATTTATTTTTGCACGTTTTATTGATTACTTGAAATTCAAATTCTTTATAAATATATTAATTTTTATTATTAGTATTTTGGGTTGTGTTCTTTATTAAAGCCATGATCCTGAATTGATTATGGTCACCGAAATGTTCCGGTAATAACATAATTTTTACCAATGGATGACAAAAAATTTATAACCGAATGACAGGTTATTTACCAGATTAAATACTTGTTTAGATAGAACCACCTTTTCAGAATTAAAGAACACTTGTCTCGATCTGATTGGATATGCATTTGGATAGAGAACACCTCCCTTACAACGAAGATGGCGCTGATTATTCGTAATTTTAACAAACACGCCAGATTGTTGAACACATCTGATAGCTAGGTTAAAGTTTAGGAGAGATTTTGAAATTATGTACTTAGTAATGGGTCAGTGAAATATGTATAAATTTTGAGTTGTATAAATAGCCCACAATTTACTATATTAACTACATTCGGAGCTGTTAGCTTGATGAGCATGTGATGCTACCTCATAATATAGTAATAAGTACTTTTTTAAACTTCAAATATTTGCTTTGTTAAATAAAATTAAAAATATCATTAAATAGGTGATGAAAAATGGTAAAGGGACCCGCGGTACTTAGAGAAATTAATGAAAAACGTGTGTTGGCTTATATAAGAGCTAATGGAACAAGCTCTCGCCAAGAACTTACAAAGAATCTTGGGTTAAGTAAGAATACTGTTTCCTTAATTACTGAAGAGTTTATTAAAGAAGGCATACTAAGAGAAGTTGGAATTGATTCAAAAGGAGTAGGGCGTCCTAGGATGAAATTAGATCTTATTCCCGATATTTATCATTCTGTTGGATTGCATGTTAGAGATACTTTCTGTGAGTTGGTAGTAACCGATTATCTTGGGTCAATTATTGAAAGTAGAAAACTAATGATGAATACACAGAATGCTGCACAGTGTTTAAAAGAAATAACCTTGTTATGGCCTAAGTTAGAATCAACTTATTCTAACATCATTGGTTTCGGTATTGCTATTCCAGGTTTAGTTAATCCAGATGAAGGGATTGTTATTTCTTCATCTCACTTACACTGGAAAGATGTCAATGTTATTAAAATACTCGAGAAACAAATTCCTGTTCCTATAAAAGTTTTAAATAGAGTAAAAGCAGCTGCTCTTTCTCCAGAGAAAATTATACCAGAAGATGCAGATAGTACGTTTTATATCCGGATTGATGAAGGTGTTGGAGGTGCCTTTGTTCATAATAAAGATGTATTAAGCGGTTTTAATTATACAGCAGGAGAAGTTGGCCATCTAGTTGTAAAGCATAACGGGCCATTATGTACATGTGGGCAAAAAGGCTGTTTGGAAACATTGGTTTCTATTGGTAATGTCATTCGCAGATTAAGTGAAATGGGTGCAAACATAACAGAAAATGATCTTTATTCAAATCACTTTTTTACGATTTATTCATTTGACCCAAATTATAACGAGATAGTAAAAGTATTTAAGGAAGTTGGTAAGGAAGTAGGCACAGCTGTGTCAACTATTATCAATTTATTTAATCCCCAATTTATTGTCATAGACAGTCCATACAATGAAATGGAGTTTTTTAAGAGCGCAACACTGGCAACCATCAAAAGTAAAGCTTTAAAATATCCTTCTGAACGGACGAATACTATTTTTGCCAGTAATCCCCTTTCCTCTCCATGGGGAATGGCAATGTCAGTGATTCATCAATTTGAGGCTACTAATTTTGTCTAAATTATGAAATAATTTATTTTTCAGAATGTTATTGACTGCAAAAATTGATGGTGTTATATTTTAATCAATTAGTCATAAGTTAGGACTAATTATATCTTTAATCAATTAGTCATAAGTTAGGACTAATTATACCTTTAGTGCCCAATAAAGGCATAGTGGGTAAGCGCTTACAGTTTTTGATGTGTTAGCTTGGAAATGGACAAAACATAAAGGAGGAGTTAAATTGTCAGGTATTGATTGGTTTGTACTAATTCTTTATTTCTTTGTAATGATTGGAATTGGTGTTTGGTCTTATCGCCGAGTTAAAAATGCAGATGACTATTTCACGGCAGGAGGTAAAATGCCGTGGTGGTTAGCAGGAGTCTCGCACCACATGTCTGGATATAGTGCTGCAGTATTTGTTGCATATGCTGCTGTCGCCTATCAATATGGGTTTACTATATATATTTGGTGGGCTGTACCTGTATCACTTGCTATTTTTGTAGGCGCTCCCATTATTGCCCCCAGATGGGCAAGGCTTCGAGAAAAATATCAAATTGGGTCTCCAATGGAGTATTTATCTACAAGATATAACTTGCCAACACAACAGATTATGGCGTGGAGTGGTGTAGTATTAAAAGTTTTTGATGTTGGAGCTAAATGGGCCGCTATTGCCATAGTTTTACAAGTATTTACTGGGATGCCACTCTGGGAAGGAATTTTAATATCAGGTGGAGTTTCATTAATTTATTCAACAATCGGGGGATTATGGGCTGATGCCTTAACCGATTTTGTTCAATTCATTATTCAATTTGTTGCTGGTATTACCATGTTCTTTATCGTTTTAGCAAAACTCGGTGGATTTGGAGAAATTACCGGGATGTGGAACAAATTGCCGGCACATCATACTGATTTACTATCCGGTCCATATACACTTTGGTTTGTTATTGCTTATGTATTCATAGATTTCTTAAGTTACAACGGGGGAACATGGAACCTTGCACAAAGATATATTGCAACACCAAATGGCAAAGAAGCAAAAAAGGCAGCAATTCTTTCAGGATTTTTATACTTGATTTGGCCTTTAATTTTATTCTTTCCAATGTGGGCTTCACCAATCTTTTTCCCACATTTGGCTCAACCAGATCAATCTTATGCACTAATGGCAACACACTTTTTACCAAAAGGTTTAATCGGGTTAGTTTTAGCAGGTATGTTTAGTCATACGATGGCCATGACCACTTCTGATGCTAATGCCATCTCTTCAGTTGTTACGCGTGATATTTTACCAGCATTAACAAGAAAAAAAGAAAGCTTGACAAGTCATGGCTCTCTTATTGCAGGACGTACAACTACTTTAGTGTTTGTTCTCTTAACAATGGTTATCGCTGTTGAACAAAGTTCATTTGGCGGAGTTTTAGGATTACTTATTGAATGGTTTGGTGCTTTGGTTGGACCAATCTCCATTCCTATGTTGTTAGGGCTATTACCTTCGTTTCGTTATTGCGGTCCTAGTGCGGCTATTACATCCATTATAGGCGGGTTAGTAATATTTGCCCTTGATAAATATGTCTTTATTGTTGGAACGACTGCAACTGTTGGTCTTCCAATCCTTGGTTCTTTTATAATATTCGTTGTAATCGGTTACTTTACTAGAAATAAAGCAATTCGGCCTGAAGCCGCGAATATGTTAGCCGCAATTAATGACGACCAAAGTCAGAAATTATGAAGCTATTAAATACCTTTATTAAAGTCGAAAAAAGTTATGGTTTCCCTAAGTTGCAAATCGTGACTCTGGGGGTTGATTTTAAAAGCTAGGGGATGTTTTAAGGTGAAAAAAATGGAGGCAGAAGGTACTCTAACAGATAACACCCTGCTTGACTTTTATAAGGAACATCTTGAAAAGGTGCTATTACCATTTTGGAAGCTTGCTGTGGACAAGGATAATGGTGGTGTATTTACCTGTTTTAATAATACAGGGGGCCAATTGATCAGCCATGATAAATATACCTGGTCACAAGGCAGGTATATATGGATATGGTCCAGAATTGCAAGATTGTGTGAAAAAGGATTAATAAACGATTCACCACAATTCTATATTGATCAAGCTAAAAAAACGGTTGATTTTTTATGGGAACATGCAATTCTCCCAAATGGCCATTGTGCTTTTATTCTTACAAAAGATGGTACACCAAAAGAAAGTCAACCTGGAGCAGGTTATGATACAAGTTTCTATGCAGACTGCTTTGTTATTGTTGGTTTTTCAGAGTATGCCAGGGCTACAGGGGATATAGAGACGCTTAATAAAGCACTTCAAATTTATGATACGGTAAAAAGGCGGGTACGAAGCCATAACTTTAGAAGTGAGCCATATCCAATACCAGTTGGTTTAGAAGCCCATTCAGTTCCAATGATTCTTCTAAATGTATCACAAGAGCTTTTGGAAGGATTAAAGACTGTTAATCATAACTGGGAAAGTGAAATAAAAAAGGACTGCGAGTATTTTGCAGACCAAATTTTAAACAAATTCCGTTTAGAAGATGGCCGGATTGCTGAAATGACCAATATAAACACTGAGCAGTACAACGATACTATCCTTATGCGGCATTTTAATCCAGGACATACAATAGAAGATATGTGGTTTCTCATTCACTTATCGTTCCAGTTAGATAAGCCAGAGTGGATAGACCTTGCGGTTGAATCAATCCAAAAGGCTTTAGAGCTTGGCTGGGATGAACAATATGGAGGCTTATTAAGGTTTGTTGATAGAGAAGGAGGCCAACCGAGAGGAAAAGTTAGTGGAGTACCTTATGAAAAATTGATTGTTGATACTTGGGATACAAAGTTATGGTGGCCGCATTCAGAAGCACTTTATGGCACCTTGTTAGCGAAGCGTTTAACAGATGATTCTAATTGGGATGCATGGTATCAAACAATGCATAACTATATTTTTAATACTTTTCCCAATCCAAATAAGATCATCGGAGAATGGATACAAATTAGAGATCGAAAGGGTAACCCGATAAATAAGTTGGTTGCCCTGCCAGTTAAAGATCCGTTTCATATTATAAGAGATGTCCTTTTGATTATTGAGTTACTTGGAACTCCAAAACTTTTTTTACGAGGTCAAGCTAAATGAATAATTTTACAGAATTAAGGTTAGGAGTGTCTAAAGTCGATATCACCCCACAGGCCCCAATTCCGTTAGCGGGATTTGGACACCGGGTGGGAAATTTTAAAGGAATAGTCAGACCCCTTTTTGCCCGTTGCTTCCTGTTTGAAGAATTAGGAAATCAGTATTTATTCGTGACAGCTGATTTACTTTGGTGGGGGCAGTCTTTTGCTAATGATTTGCATAAAAGCATTGAAGAAACATGGGGAATACCATCTGATCATCTTATTTTGCATGCAACACATAATCATTCAGGTCCTCAAACAAGTGATCAGTTTGTATCAGCACTAGGCAAATATGATAGCAGATATCTTAAAAGACTTAAAATGCTAATTTACGATGGAATTTGCGAAGCAAGAAAAAACCTGGAATCTGTGACTGTTGAAGTTGGAAAGGGACTTTGGTCCGGAAGTATTAATAGGAGGAAAGTAATCAACGGTATATGTGAAATGGCTCCAAATGTGGAGGGGATAAACGATCAAACCATGACTGTGATTAAATACTCAACACAAGACAAAAAGCTTAAAGGGATTCTGGTTCATGCTACATGTCATCTAACCACAACAGGGGATAATTTCGTATCATCAGAGTTTCCAGGGGTTACTATGGAAAAGTTGGAAGGTCAATACTCTGACCAAAACGTTGTTGCAGGATTTTTACAAGGGTTCTGCGGCAATATACGCCCTGCTTTAATCCAAAATGGTGTATTCTACCGTGGGGATGATTCCCATGTTGTTAAGAATGGCCTTATTCTTTTGAACGAAGTAAACAGAGTCTTAGAAATAGGTATGAAACAAATTTCAACTAACCCTATTAAAATTATTAGAAAAACAGTTAATCTCCCGTTCTCAGTTGTACCAGGTCCAGAAGAAATAAGAGAAAAAGGATTGAATGGCAGTGTATATAGGGAATGGGCGCAGCTCTTATTGGAAGGTAAAAAGGAAATTCCATCATATGCCAAATTAAATATATCTTATATACAATTTGCAGAGAATCTATGCTTTTTAGCGGCAAACGCTGAAATGGTGGTTGAATATGGTATTTTTGCAAAAGAAATTTTAGGAGACCATTTGTTACCTATAGGATATACAAACGGCATGATTGGTTATATACCAACGGAAAAGCAACTGGAGGAAGGCGGTTATGAACCAGTAGAATCCACTTATTATTTTGGTTTACCAAGCCAATTTTCACCAGAGATTGAAGGGATTATTAAGGAAGTAATTGCTCAAATAAGAGAGGAGTCCTTCATGTGAATTACACAGGAAATGAATTTAAAGTAGATAGGTTAATTGTAAAGGCCTATGAAAATCGCCAAGACATGGGGATCGCTGCAGCAAAATATACAAGCAGTTTACTAAAAAAAATATTACAAAAAAAAGAGCAGATTCGTATGGTATTTGCTGCAGCCCCATCTCAAAATGAATTTCTGGAAAACTTGTGCAAGATTCCTGGCATCAATTGGTCTCGAATTGTGGCATTCCATATGGATGAATATATCGGATTGCCGGATGATCACCCTGCAAGGTTTGTGAATTATTTAAATAGAAATTTGTTTGATAAAGTACCTTTTGGTGCTGTTCATCGAATCAATTCGTCAAATGGGATTAATGAAGAATGCCGCCGCTATTCAAAACTTGTTAGTGAAGCTCCAATTGATATTGTTTGTTTGGGTATTGGTGAAAATGGCCATATTGCTTTTAATGATCCAGGCGTAGCTCACTTTAATGATCCAAAGATTGTTAAACCTGTTCAACTTGATCAAGTATGTCGGCTACAACAAGTTAATGATGGATGTTTCCCTGATTTAACTTCGGTTCCAAAAGAAGCTCTTACCCTTACCATACCAACATTAACATCAGCAGATTACATGGTTTGTGTTGTCCCCGGTAAGACAAAAAGCAAAGCCGTAAATAGGACGTTGAATGGACCAATCTCTGAAGAATGTCCGGCATCAATTTTACGCCGCCACGATAACTGTCAATTATTTTTAGACACTGCATCATTTGGAGGCGGTCATTAATGGCGGCAGAACAAGGTTTTGGAATTTTTAAAGGAGTAGAATACTGTACAAACAAACCCATTATCCTAAAAACAAATAACGGCAGGATTGTTAAAAAATTGGATGGTACAGGAAATAATTCCGATAATCTGCCATGGATTGCCCCCGGTCTAGTGGATTTGCAGATTAATGGCTATAGTGGGATTGATTTTAATACCTTACCACTTAGTTTTGAGTCTGTACATAAAGCTACTGAAATTTTATGGAAGGAGGGCGTAACGCAATACATTCCAACTGTCATCACAAATAGTCCAGAGCGGATAGAAACGATCCTAGAGATCATCTCAAAGGCAATTGAATCTGATGAATCAAGGCATACAATAGCAGGTATTCATCTTGAAGGGCCATTTTTGTCACCTGAAGATGGACCACGTGGTGCACATGATGCTGCCTATATTAGACCCCCTGAATGGGAAATGTTTGTAAAGTGGCAAAAAGCAGCTCGTGGTCATATTCGAATTCTTACTCTCTCTCCAGAGTGGCAAAACTCACCAAATTTTATTAAAAAATGTGTCGAAAGTGGGGTTAAGGTTTCTATTGGGCATACTGCCGCCAATTCAGAACAAATTTCATTAGCCGTTAAGGCAGGGGCAAGTCTTTCAACCCATTTAGGCAATGGCGCTCATGCCAAATTACCAAGGCATCCGAACTACATTTGGGACCAATTAGCAGACGATAGGCTTTGGGCTGGTATGATTGGTGATGGCTTTCATTTACCTGCTTCTGTATTAAAAGTTATTAGAAAAGTAAAAGAATCACATACCATTTTAGTGAGTGATTCAGTCAATTTAGCTGGTTTGAGTCCTGGTGTTTATCATACACATGTTGGCGGAAAAGTTGTTCTAACCCCTGAGGGTAAGCTACACTTAGCCGAAAGCCCTGACCTGCTAGCAGGTTCAGTAAAATCTTTAAGAAAAGGGATAGAAAATTTAATAAACATGGGAGTATGTTCTTTTCAAGAAGCATGGGAGATGTCGTCCTTACACCCTTCCACTTTTTTGGGGTTACAAACGAAAGATGGCTTAAAAGTAGGAAGCCCGGCAGACTTTGTCCTGTTTAATAGGAATAAAAATGAAATTCAAGTAATCCAAACAATTAAGAATGGTGAAATAGTGTTTAATGGGTTAAAGGTTGAAAAAAATTAGGAGGTATAAAAATGAGTGAATTAGTTATGACTCAATACTTGCATAAAATTTTTGACCACCTTCAACGGTTACACGATGAAGAAGCATCTTCTATTCAAGAGGCAGCAAGAATGATTGCTAATCAAGTAAAAGATAACAAGATTGTCTTTATTTATGGACCTGGTGGGCATTCCAATCTCGGATCACAAGAATTATTTTTCCGTGCTGGCGGCCTTATGCATATAAGCGCAATTTTAGATGAGGGAACTCTCCTCAGTGGTGGTGCACTTCGTTCAATGGCAATTGAACGAACACCTGGTTACGGGACAATTGTTATCGATGACTACAATTTGCAGAAAGATGATCTTCTAATCATAGTGAATGCTTATGGAATTAATTCGGCAACAATTGATGCAGCACTGGAAGCAAAACGCCGTGGAGTCAATACTATTGGCGTCACTTCTATTGAACACGCGAAAAACACTCCAAAAGAACATCCTGCAAGACATCCAAGTAAAAAGAATTTATTTGAACTTGTTGATGTAGCTGTTGATAGTAAGATTATTGTTGGAGATGCAGTCGTCGATATTCCTGGATTAGAACAGCGTGTTGCAGCAATGTCAACTTTTGCAAACGCGTATTTATTAAATTGCATGGCGGCAGAGGCAGTAAAAATACTTGTTGATCAAGGAATTTATCCTCCAATCTGGAAAAGTGGAAATGCCACAGGTGGGGATGAAGCAAATGCTCGCTTTATTGGACAATTTAAAGGTCGGATTAAATTGCTTTAGATTTGAAAATTAATTTTGGTTTTAATACAAACTTTGATTAACTAGGAGGAAAAATTGAATGGAAATGGGTTTTCGCTGGTACGGACCCTCTGATTCCATCCCGCTGGAATATATCCGTCAAATTCCCGGAATGAAAGGGGTTGTCACAGCCATTTATAATATCCCTGTAGGTGAATCATGGTCGTTGGAAAAAATTAATAAATTAAAAAAGATGGTGGAAGATGCCGGGTTACACATTTCAGTAATTGAAAGTGTTCCAGTTCACGAGGATATCAAGATCGGCCTTCCAACCAGGGATAGATACATTGAAAATTATAAAGAAACGATCCGTAATCTTGGCAAAGCCGGCATTTCAGTTATCTGCTATAATTTTATGCCCATTTTTGACTGGACTCGCTCTCAACTGGATTACCGCTTGCCTGATGGTTCAACATCGTTAATTTTTGAAGAGTCAGTTGTTGAAAAAATGGACCCGTTAACCGGGAAATTATCACTTCCTGGCTGGGATACAAGCTATAAAAAAGAAGAACTTCATACATTATTTGATCACTATAAAAATGTTGATCACGAAAAATTATGGAGTAATTTGGAGTATTTCCTAAAAGAAATTATTCCTGTTGCCGAGAAAGTTAATGTCAAAATGGCAATCCATCCGGATGATCCACCATGGGATATCTTTGGTCTTCCACGCATTATTACAAATAAAGAAAACCTTGAAAGATTTATTAATCTTGTTGACAGCCCATATAACGGCATTACAATGTGCAGCGGCTCGCTTGGATCTGATCCAAAGAACGATTTCCCTGAAATGCTGCGTTATTTTGGAAAGAAAGGCCGCGTGAATTTTGTACATGCCCGTAATGTTAAGTATACGGGCGGAAGATCTTTCCAGGAGTCAGGCCATTTATCTGCAGACGGCTCGATTGATATGTATGAAGTAATCCGTGCAATGGCAGACTTTGATTATACTGGACCAATCCGCCCGGACCATGGCCGGATGATTTGGGGAGAAACCGGAAAATCAGGCTACGGTTTATACGACCGGGCATTAGGGGCTACTTACCTGAATGGATTGTGGGAAGCAGAACAAAAAAACAGAAGGCGTCAATAAATACAACTCAGGGGAGGAACTTAAAATGGCAGTCCCATTTAAAGTCGATTTAACAAATAAAGTGGCGGTTGTAACCGGCGGCGGCGGTGTTTTAGGTTCTTATTTTGCGCAAGCCTTAGCTGAATGCGGAGCAAAAGTGGCCATTCTTGATCTTAACAAGGAACCGGCAAATAAAGTGGCCAATGAGATTAATGCTGCCGGTGGACAGGCGATCGGTGTTGCTGCCAACGTACTTGACAGAGAAGCCTTAGAAAAAGCCAGAGAAATTATTGAAAAGGAACTTGGCACTTGTGACATTCTTCTTAATGGTGCTGGTGGAAATAATCCGCACGGTACAACCGATGATGAATTTTACAATGTTGAAGCAGTTAAAAGTAATCCAGATCTAAAAACTTTCTTTGAACTTGACCCTAAAGGTGTTGGGTTTGTATTTGATTTAAACTTCTTAGGTACATTGCTTCCTTCTCAAGTATTTGCGAAAAGTATGACTGAGAAAAAAGGATGCTGCATTATCAATGTATCTTCCATGAATGCTTATATACCTTTAACGAAAATCCCTGCATACAGCGGTGCAAAAGCAGCTGTAAGTAACTTCACCAAATGGCTTGCTGTTTATTTTGCTAAAGTAGGTATTCGGGTAAATGCGATTGCACCTGGATTTTTGGTAACAAAGCAAAATGAAAAGCTGTTGTTCAATGACGATGGAACACCAACTTCCAGAACGGGCAAAATCCTTAACAGCACGCCAATGGAAAGATTTGGTGAACCGAAAGAGTTAATTGGAGGCCTATTGTACTTGGTTAGTGAAGAAGCAGCAAGTTTTGTTACCGGTGTTGTTTTGCCAATTGATGGCGGCTTCTCATCTTATACAGGTGTATAAGATGAGATAGCTGAAACAATTACCCATTTCATTTCTAATCCTAGTTTTAATCATCAGTTCAGTGCTTCGGTAATCCCTAGGGACATTTGAAATACTAATATATATAAATAATATGTGTGATAATCCCTTGGATAATTGCGATACCAGTCAGCCTCGAGATTTATCTAAGATTGATTGCCTTATAAAGAAGAATGAAATGATATTGTAAAAGTGAAAGGATAGATTTGAAAAATTACCAAAGTAAATAATTGATTCTTGGAAAATTAATAAGAATATATTTTTCCCTATAAGATTATCTTTAGTTTTAAAAGAGAATTTCCAGTTAGATGATGTTAAATGCGTAGATGAGTTTTATAAGGAAAATGAAGAATGGGTTACAGAACTATCAGCAACAATAAGTCCTGAAGTGTATAACTTAGTAAATTCTCTCTTCACACATATATCAGATTATTATTCTTATAAAGCAATGGGCGACCTTAATATATGGTTTGATAAGCATACGATTACCATGATAAGTTAAGTAAAATTATTGATTTATTTGAAAAAGAGTATGAAAAGCTAAAGTAATAGCATCCTTCGGGGTGCTTTTTCTTTTCATAAAAAACCACCTAATGCATTGTATCGCTTGTAGACCATATTCTTTTTTATGCTGAGTGACAACGCTAAGAAGATAATAAAAGAAATTGTAAATGATTTTAATGTATATTACATAAAAAGAGTGATAGTATACAATTAATATTGTATACTACATAATGCCAATATGTTTACAACTTACTTTTCTTAATCCTTTTACAAGAGGAAAATAAGCGCAAATTTAAACGTTAATAATAAGTAAATACATTAAAATCGGGAGTGATCGACTTGGATAAAGGAAATAATGATAACAATGATCCGTTGTACAAACAAATTGCAGATGATTTACTGAATAAGATTGATTCGGGTGTGTTTAAAGAAGATCAGTTAATTCCAAAAGAAGTGGAATTAGCCGACAAATACTACAAAGTAAGTCGGCCAACCATACGGAAAGCCATTGAAATACTTGTTAATGATGGGTATTTGGAACGTAAAAAAAGAAAAGGAACAATTGTTAAAAGAAAAAGGATTGTCCAAGAGTTTACACAGGTTCTTGAAAGTTATGACGAGCAAATGATTAGAAAAGGTTTAGAACCGAGGACAACCGTCTTATCTTTTAACAAAGATAAAGCGAACCGGGAAATCAAAGAAAATTTAGAATTAGAAGAAGGGGATGAAGTTTACAAACTAATTCGTCTGAGATATACAGGTGAAGATCCCAATGTATTGGTTACAAGTTATTTACCGGTAAAATTACTTCCCAACTTATTAACAATTGATTTTACCAAGCGCCGACTATATCAGGTATTGTCAGAACAGGGACATGCAGTGGATTCAGTTGTGAGAACATTGAATATTGAAAAAGCGGATGAAACAACTGGCCATTTATTGAATATAGAGGAAAATGACCCAATTTATTATTTTCATACGATTGGTTATACAGGTAATAAAGTTCCGGTTGAGTTCTCGATTTCAAAATACCGGAGTGATATCAACACATTTATTTTCCAAATAACAAGTGAAGATAAATTTAAGTTACAGTTAAAAGATGCGAATGGTCATTTGTAACAAATGAAAACTGTAATGATTTAGTTTTGGGATGTTACAGAATAGGAGGATAACGCATCCTTGGAGTACATTTTTAAACATTATAAAAAACAATAGCATCTAGAATGGCTTAGTTTTAAAAATAATAAAAAAGGGGTTTCCATTAATTTAGGAAACCTCTTTTTTAGGCTAAATTTCAATAAAATCTTTTCCATCGTTTGTCATTCTTTTTTTAATTTCCTCGATAATTGGGATACCGGCGCTACAACCGATTCTTTCTGCACCATTTTTAATCATTTCCAAGAATGTGTCGGCATCTCTTATTCCGCCTGCCGCTTTCACTTTTACATCATTTCCGGCTGTTTTTTTCATCAGACTTACATCTTCAACAGTAGCACCAGTTGGAGCAAATCCCGTAGAAGTTTTAATAAAATCAGGTTTAACTATTTTTGCAATTTCGGTTAATTTAACAATTTCATCCTTTGTCAAATAGGCATTTTCAAAGATAACCTTTGATATAACATTATGTTCACGGCAAATAGAGACGATTTGTTCCATTTCACCTTTAACATAATCGTAATTTTTCTCCTTTAGCTCGGACAGATTGATGACATAATCAATTTCATCCGCGCCGTTTTCGATGGCATCGACAGTTTCTGCAACTTTCGCTTTAATGGAAGTTTGTCCAAGTGGAAAGCCTATGGCAGCACCGACATGAATATCGGTTCCTTCCAATAACGTTGCACAATATTTTGTTTGAACTTGATTGATGGCAACCATTTTAAAATGATATTGCCTGGCTTCCTCGCAAAGTTTTTTCATATCTTCTCTTGTTGCATACGGCTTCAGATTTGTGTGATCAATCAATCTGCATAAATCATCCAGGTTAAATTTTTTCAAAACGATCTTCTCCTTTTAGGTGAAAAGCTCAAATACACCAGAATAGTAACATATTAAGTAATGACCCTTAAAATATGTCCTAACATAAAATATAAAGTTTGAAAAAATAACTGTCAATAGTCTAAAAACATCTTAACATAAAGTTCAAAAATCGCAGAAAAAACCATATTGACAGCGCTTTCGTAGAGGGGCATTATAAAAGTATAGTTACATTTAAATAAAGTAACTAACATATTACTGCTATCTTACATTTAAAATGTAAAGATACATATTAGGAAGAAGGGAGCAGAACATGAAAGTTGTCGTTACTTCACACGGTGATTTTTGTACCGGAATTTTGAACAGCTTGGAGATGATTGTCGGAAAAAATGGTAATGTGTTCGTCATCAAATTGTCAGAATCAGGGATTGGCAGTTTTACTGAAAAATTAAACTCATTGTTGGATGAATTAACCAAACAAAACAAAGTGTTAATTCTCTGCGATCTAAAGGGTGGAACTCCCTATAACCAAAGCTTCCAGTATTTTTTAGCGAACCAGGATAAAGTAAGGGTCGTCAGCGGCCTGAATTTACCAATGTTAATTGAAACATCAATGATGATGGGGTCAATAGAGGATCTGGATACTTTGGCCGACATGGCGGTTCAGGCTGGCCAGACAGGAGTGGACAAGCCTTCTGCAGATGACAGTGATGAAGACAATCTGGAATTTTAACATAAGCCTAAGGAGGAATTATTTATGACTATTTCATTGGTAAGAATTGATGACCGGATTATCCATGGGCAAATTACAACACGGTGGACAAAACATAAACCGGTATATGGGATTTTGGCGGTTGCGGATGATGTTGCCCAAGATACTTTAAGAAAGAAAGTTTTGAAAGCAGCTGCAGGTAATTATAAGCTGGGTATTTACATGGTGGATCAAGCCCCTGAAAAAATTGCCAAAGCGATGGAATCTGATAAGGCATATTTTTTGATAACAAATAGCCCCCAAGTGATTGCTAGATTACTGGAGAAAGGGGTGGATATCGGTAAAGTCCTGAATGTTGGATGTATGAATGCACGCCCTGGGGCTACTGTTTTAGGCAGATCAGTGGCAATAGATCAAAAGGATTATGAGGCATTTGATTATATTGAAAGTAAAAACGTTAAGATTGAATTCCAATTGTTACCTGATGATGACCCGAAATCCTGGCAATCAATGAAGAAAAAATATGATTCTATAAAATAATCAATTAAAAAGGTTTGGAGGATTAATAATGGATATGACCCTTTTTATTCAAGCGTTGTTGGTCGGTATTCTCTGTTACTTAGGTGCAATTGAAACTCCATGGGCATTTGGTATTACTGGAGGATTTTATACTTTAGGAAGACCATTGGTTGCCGGGTTTTTAATTGGACTTGTATTTGGCGATGTAACTGCCGGGGTGTTATGTGGACTCGCTGTACAAGCGGTTTTCATTGCGAACCTATCTACCGGTGGTGCAACGAACAGTGAAATCACTTATGCGGGATATGGTGGTATCGGTCTTGCGATGGCAACAACAAAGGACCCTGCGATTGCCGTAACATTATCAGTTCTTATTGGGCAAACATTTGGGCTTATTTTCTATAACACGAGGATGGCACTTTATTCATTTTGGAATACGAGAGCCCAAAAAGCTGCAGAAAATTTGGATGACCGGGGAATTACATTAAACCACGTCTATTATCCGGCGATATCAACATTCTTCTTCAGAGCTGTTCCGGTTTGGTTAGCCATTTACTATGGACAAGGTGCTGTTAAATGGATGCTAAACAATGTTCCGAAAGTAATTACTGATATCATTTCCGTACTTGGCGGCGTCTTGCCGGCATTAGGTATTGCACTGCTAATGAGCATCATTATTAAAAACAAAATTCAATTAATCTTTTTCTTTGCCGGATTTGTCTTATTGGCATTTGCAAAATTAAGTATGATTGCCGTGGTATTTATTGCAGCTTTAGTCGCCTATGTCGTTTATTTAAGCATGTCAAAACCATCAGCAGCTGCAGCTAAAACTGCAAATGCTGATGTAGCGGATGATTTTGTTGAAGATGAAGATCTCTTTTAAATGAAAAAACGGGGTGATATAGATGAATACTAAAGAATTAACGAAAGAGCAGGAAAGCAGAAAAGACCGCCTGACAAAAAAAGAATTGCGCCAAATTTGGTTGAGATGGGGTTTTACACATTTGACCTCCATGAGTTATGAAAAATTGCAATCTCATGCTTGGGCCTATTCTTTTATTCCTTTTGCCAATAAATATTATAAAAACGACCCGGAAGCCAAACGCAGGTTATTGTTAAGACATTCTTTATTTTATAATACAGAGCCACAAACAGGTTCTCTCATAAACGGTATTGTTACATCGATGGAAGAAGAAATTGCACTAGGTAACAATGTCCCGGAAACCATGCCGGTAAACATTAAAACATCTTTGATGGGTCCGTTGGCCGGTCTTGGTGATTCAATCATTCAAGGGATTATCGTACCAACATTATTATCCATTGCGATGGGGCTTGCTGACGGAGGGAACCCGTTAGGACCGATATTTTATATTATCACCTATGGAATTATCGGACCGTTGATTTCATATCTCTGCTTTAAATACGGTTATCGATTGGGAGTAAATGCTATTGATGTTGTTACAGGGGAGAATGCGAAACGGATTACGGATGCTTTCAACGTTTTAGGGATAATGATTGTAGGTGGCTTGGCGGCTTCATACATTACACTGAACACTACTTTGAAAATACCGATGGGTGATAAAATGAAACCTTTACAAGAAGTATTGGAAGGAATTTTCCCACATATTTTACCACTGTCAATGGTGTTATTATCCTGGTGGTTAATCTCTTCAAAACAAATGACAGCTACAAAAGTTATTTTGATTTTGACGGCTATTGTTACGTTGGGAGTTGTAGTGGGAATTTTCTAATTTGGTAAGTTTTATGGGCTTTTCTTTCAACTATCCCGGTTGGCAGGATTGCCCATTTATATATAAAGTGTGGAAAAGTCCCATTTCCATGAAGTTTAAAAAGTGGAAAACAATATGATTGGTAAGGCATGAATATTAAATTCCACTTTAGTTCATTTTATCTGAAAAATGAAACGAACGATACATTATACAAGAATTAAAGGAGTAATGAAAAATGTTAAAACTTGAACCAATTTCCAAAAGAAGAATATGGGGAACTAAAAAGTTGCACGAATATTGTGGTGACCAAAGCATCGATAAAATCGGATCTATATATACTGTCAGTGCCATTGAAGAAATCAGCAATCGTATTACAAATGGGGAATATGCCGGACAAGATTTATATCATTTGGTAAAGCAAAATCCTGAAATGCTTGGTTTGGAAAAAGGAGAAACATATCCGCTGATTGTTTCCATGACGGGTGCAGGTGATAACTTGAGCATCCAAGTTCATCCAACTGATGATTACGTTATGGAAAATGGGATAGAGAAAACCGGAAAAAGTGAATCGTGGTACTTTTTGGAGGGACCTGATGAAGGATGGATTTATGCCGGGGCGAAAATAGAAGATAAAACAATTATAAGAGAAAAAATCCAAGAAGGAAAGTATAAAGAAGTGGTCGATACACTTCCTGTTAACCAATTAGACTACGTTTTTATCCCTTCTGGAACCCTTCATGCATTAACAACAGGCTCACTTGTTTATGAAATTCAACAATCAACGGATATTACATACCGTTTTTATGATTATGACCGTGTAGATAAGGATGAAAAAAAACGCGAATTGCATCTCGAGAATGCACTGGACACATTAGAGCCATCAAAGAAACCGGAGAAATCGGCTTTACAAAAAAATGAATGGAAAAAAGAAAAGCCATATCAAATTTTGCTTACGGATTTTAAAGAAGGATACGAAAACAAAGAAACAGTAGCCCAAGCAATGACCGTTATAAACGGTACTTTGAGAATTGAAAACGAGACGGTTGAAAAAGGAATGAGCATACTTATTTTACCAGGCGAAAAATTGGATGTAAGACAATCGGCAGAAGTTATCATCGCGACACCAAACATGTATTGGAGGAGTTAGAAATGTTAAATTGGGGAATTGTCGGTACTGGAGTTATTGCAAATGAATTTGCACAACAATTTCTTGCAGGTAACGCGAATCTCTATGGGGTTTCTTCCAAAAGCGAAATACAAGCCAAACAATTTGCGGGAAAATACAATATTGAAAAAGTATTTGCCACGAATGATGAATTAATCAATGAACCGGAAGTGGATGTTGTTTATATTGCCGTTCCGCATAATATACATTATGAGTTGATTATGCAAAGTTTAAAAGCGAAAAAACATGTGGTCTGTGAAAAATTAATTACCATTTCAAAAGAACAATTAGATAAAGCGACAGAATTGGCCAATAAGAACAATGTATTGTTATTTGAAGCAATGACGATTCATTATATGCCTCTGTATACAAAATTAAATGAGTGGATAAAAGCACATGATTTAGGCCCGTTAAAGATGGTGCAAGTTAACTTTGGCAGCTTTAAAACGTTTGATCAGTCCCGTTACTTTTTTAATAAAGACTTAGCCGGCGGGGCATTGTTTGATATTGGCGTTTATGCCCTGAATTTCACCCGTTGGTTTTTAACGAGCAAACCGGAGGAAATAGACACTTTAGGGAATATTCATACTTCAACAGGTGTAGACGAATCATCGGTCATTATCTTGAGAAACAAGGAAAAAGAATTGGCTTCGATTTCGTTGACCTTTCGGGCGAAAATGCCTAAACAAGGGGTGGTTGCTTTCGAGAACGGCTACTTCACAATCACAAATTACCCACGGGCAGACAAAGCAATCTTTACGGATTTAGAAGGCAATGTGACCATAATCGAGGAAGGGCAGACTGCTAAAGGTCTTGCCTACGAAGTCGAGAAGATAACTGACCTCATTCTATATAAAAAAGAAAATCCAAACTTGCAGTACACATTGGATGTTCTGGAAATTATGGACAACGTGAGAAATAAATGGGGTTTGCACTATCTCTTTGAACATTGCTAATCTTAGTTTTTGTGTATCCGTTCAAATTTGCAAAAAGGGTCATATGATCAAGAAAAGTATAGATGGGACATGGTGTTAATCTAATGTATAAATTAATCGCTTTTGATCTGGATGGTACTTTGTTAAACGAGAAAAAGGAGATCTCCGAACAAGTTTGTGAAGCAGTTCGTTGTGCAAAAACAAACGGTATTTTCATTGTATTAAGCTCCGGAAGATCTTGCCAAGGTATGTCCCAATATATCCAACAACTTGGAGAAGATCTCGTTGATTATGTTATTGGCTTTAGCGGTTCATTAATTAACGAAGTGAAAGGGAATTGCAATATTTACAGATTGCCTTTATTAAAAAGCGATATGGACTTTATAAAGCAAACTGGTTGGCAAGCGGGGTTATCTGTTCATTTTGTATCAGAAAAAGAAATATATACATTTGAAAATCCAATTGGAAAATATACCGTTCATGAATCCTATTTAACTAATTCTCCAATCCTTTATTTGGCGGATTCACAATTGCCGGTTCACCACTATATTTATAAGGTCATTTTCAGTGGAGAAAAAGAAGATATAGATTGGGCGGTTAGAAGGATACCTGAAGAATTTACTAAGGGATTTCATTTTGTTCGAAGTGGGGACAACTATTTAGAAATTGTTAATAAAAATTCAGGAAAAGGGAGCGCTTTAAAATTTCTTGCTGAATCTCTTCATATTCCGCAAGAAGAGGTTGTCGCTTTCGGGGATCACGAAAATGACCTGACAATGATTGAATACGCCGGCTTAGGAATTGCAATGGAAAATGCAATTGATCAGGTAAAAGAGGCAGCGAATTATGTAACAAAGTCTAATGAAAAAGATGGAGTGGCTTATGCTTTAAAAACATTGGTTTTAGTCGGTTCTGACGGACCTTGATTCTTTTGCTTCAAGTGCTTAGGAGTAAAAGAAAGATAGTCGGGAGAATACGTGCTGCTTAGTTCGATTCATTCACTCACTCACTCACCCACCCACTAAGAGGGATGGGGAAGGAATGCTGAAAAAAGCTTTTTATTTTGAGGAAAAATAGGAGTTGCTATCTTATATGTCTTACGATTTAAAACCAAAAGTTAACATTAAACAGTTTCGGCTTGCTTTAAAGGGTTATGAAAAAATTACTGATGAAATAAAAAAAAGACTTGAAAAGATGAATAGCAGGGGCAGGAAAGTTCTGGTGGTCGAATGCTATCCAGGGGTTCGTGATGATGAAATCAAAACAGAGCTGATCGCTTCATTACATGCAGATGTTGTTATTCATTCGGATTCCTGCTTTTTAGATGCAGGAAATCTGAATGAAGAAGTAAAGTCTACGTTGACGGATGACCGTGTTTTTGGAATCATGTCCCATTACCGTTTTGAAGACTTTTTGCTGAAAGATCAAACGGAAAAAGTAAAAGAACAGGTGGAAAATTCAGATGGACTGGTTGTCATTTATGGTACGGGTGCATCAGTCATATATGATCAATATGATATCTTGATTTACGCAGACCTGTCTAGATGGGAGATTCAATGTCGTCACCGAAGCGGCATTCCTAACTGGAAAGCAGATAATCCGGATGAAGATGCAAAAAGAAAATTTAAACGGGGCTATTTTTTTGAATGGAGAGTCGCAGACCGGCAAAAACAAAAAGTATATGAAAAGATTGATTATCTCTTGGATACAACCATTATGGGCCTGCCCAAAATGATATCGGGTGAGGATTACCGCAATGCATTAAGAACAGTGACCCATCGCCCTTTCCGTGTAGTGCCTTATTTTGATCAAAGCGTTTG
This sequence comes from Cytobacillus sp. Hz8, assembly GCF_042263505.1. Classification (NCBI taxonomy): domain Bacteria; kingdom Bacillati; phylum Bacillota; class Bacilli; order Caryophanales; family Bacillaceae; genus Cytobacillus; species Cytobacillus sp. Hz8. Next base: position 243,175 of record NZ_JBHKFI010000001.1, read on the forward strand.
GGGTGGGAAATGGATGATGGAAACATTCCATCTTGATCCTTCTAAAGTAAATTACGGCTGGGGGTTTGACGGGCTACCGGAAGAAAACAGCCTGATATTGAACTTTGGGGAAGTAGAGATTGAAGTTCCATCTATTAATCTCGTGTTTGCCCATCCTGTTGAATTGTTGGGAGAAAAGGTGAAGGCTCGTTTCGGCAAGGAATTTCCAATCCGTTTCGACTTTTTGGATACGGTCGGCGGGGGTAATTTAAGTTTGCAGGTTCACCCGCTTGTTGAATACATTCAAGATACGTTTGGCATGCATTATACCCAGGATGAAAGTTATTATATTTTACATTCCGAGGAAGACTCATCGGTATATTTAGGCTTGAAAGCCGATGTAGATTTTCAAGAACTTGAAGAAGATTTGCAAAAGGCAGAGATAGGTGAATTCCGCTTTCCAGATGAAAAATTTATAAATCATTTTTCTGCCCGAAAACATGATCATTACAGCATTCCTTCCGGTACGGTTCATTGTCAGGGAAAGAACACCGTAGTTTTAGAAATCAGCGCCACCCCGTATATTTTTACATTTAAACTGTGGGATTGGGGACGTGTCGACTTTGATGGACTGCCAAGGCCGATTCACCTTGAACATGGACTGAAAAATATTGTGAAAGAACGGGATACCAAATGGGTCGAAGAAAATTTAATAAACCGATTTAAGGGCATTCCTGACTTAAACGAACAGGATCCTGTCGTTGAAAAAACCGGCTTGCATCATCTTGAATTTGTAGAAACTCTTCGTCATTGGTTCAAAAATGATGCAATTGTAGAAACGTTTGAAAGTGTGAATATGTTGAATTTGGTTGAAGGGGGAAAAATAACGGTTGAAAGCGTTGATAGTAGTTTTGAACCCTTTGAAGTACATTACGCAGAAACATTTATTGTTCCGGCATCAGTAAAGCAATACAGGCTGGTCAATAAAACCTCCTCGGATAAACCGGTCTGCGTCCTTCAAGCTTTTGTAAGAAATCCAGAAAGTAAATTTCACTAGTATGTTTATTAAATAGGCTCTGTAAATTACAAGCGCTGATACTCGCATTATTAGAAGTCAGCAATATGGTTTGATAGAGACATTAAAGAGACATTGAAATAAAAATGGCGAGGAGCAGGGGGGGAGAAATATCCATTATTTTTCCCCTTGCAAAAATAAAAAATTGGTGATGGTAAATGGAAAAATTGGTTGCCTCAATCATGTGTGCCGATCAGTTAAGATTGGGAGAAGAACTGGAAGAGCTTTTAGATGCCGGGATTGATTGGCTGCATTGTGATGTAATGGACGGGATGTTCGTAAATAATCTAGCAATATCCCTTTTTGCTAAAAACAATAACGGGGGCCAATTTGATAACCGTGAAGTAGAATTTCGCTTGGCTTGTTAATCAAGGAATAAAAGTCATTCCAAGGATTCCTCTAATACCAGGATATACCGCTACAAAGAAAAATATGGAAGAAACTATTCATTTTTTAAATGACTTACAAATATAGAAGGCCCATCTTTTGCCATTTCATCAATACGGCAGAAAAAAATATGAAAACTTGGGAAAAGAGTATCAATTGCAAAATGCACAAACGCTACCACAAGCAGAAATAGATTTATTTAAGTCGCAATTTTTTATTCGTGGAATACAAGTTGTCATTAGTAGACTTGAATAGAGAAAAGTTTGTATCATGTTTATTCAAATAAAAGAAGGGTCGTTTATGATGGAAAATGTATTTTTAGCCGCTTCTATGATGTGTGCCGATTTTACCAATTTGGAAACTGAAGTGAAACAGCTGGATGAGGCTGGGATTGATTGTTTTCATATCGATATTATGGATGGAAACTTTGTGCCGAATTTTGGTATGGGGTTAATGGATTTGGAGACCATCAGGATTTTGACACAAAGACCGGTAGATGCTCATTTGATGATTGCAAATCCAGGAAATTATATTGATTTTTTTAAGGATAAAGGTGTCAATATCATATATTTCCATCCTGAGGCGGATCTTCACCCTGTACGGACAATTTTGAAAATCAAAGAGAGAGGGATTAAAGCCGGAATTGCCGTAAATCCCGGAACTTCGATGGAAACAATACAGGAATTGTTGCCAATCGTTGATATTGTCCTTGTGATGACGGTCAACCCGGGGTTTGCCGGGCAAAAATATTTGGAATTTGTCGATAATAAAATTAATCGAATAGTTTCCAAAAAAGAAGAATATGATTTTAAAATTTATGTTGACGGGGCCATTTCTGCAGAAAAAGTGAGGGAATTATCTAGAAAAGGCGTTGAAGGTTTTATCCTGGGGACATCCTGCCTTTTTAAAAAAATGGAAAATTATCGTACTATTATTGAGAGATTAAAAGCTGCTAATAGATGCAAGGTTTCTGTATGAATTCATTAGTATAATTATCCAGGCCATTTTGTCAAAATAAATTAGAATAGGGAGATCATGATGAAAATTTTAATTGACTCCGCAAATGTTGAAAAAATACGCGAATTAAATGAATATTACACAATTGACGGTGTGACAACGAACCCGACGATATTGGCAAAAGAGAAAAAGGATTATATCGATGTATTGAAGGAAATCCACTCCATCATTGGTAATGAAAAAATGTTGCACGTTCAAGTGGTAGCCCAAACTGCAGAGAAAATGGTTAAAGAAGCAGAGTTGATCCGTGGTCTTATCGAGGGAAATATTTTCATTAAAGTGCCTGTAACTAAAGAAGGGTATAAAGCAATGAAAACATTATCGGAAAATGGCTATAATGTTTTAGCTACAGCTGTATTTACAGTTCAACAAGCATTAATGGCAGCCAAGTGTGGGGCTAAATATATTGCTCCATATGTAAACAGGATTGATAATGCTTCAAGAAACGGGGTGCAGGTAGTTTCGGATATTGTTCATTTACTATCTTTATACGGATTACAAGCTGGTGTGTTGGCGGCAAGTTTCAAAAATATTAGTCAAGTTCATCAATGTAGTTTAGCAGGAGCTCAGGCGGTCACTTGCAATCCTGAGATTATTGAGAAACTCGTAAATTCTCTATATACGGATAAAAGTGTGTGCCAATTTACCGAGGATTGGAAAAACTCATTTGGAAAAGATAGTTTTTAAATGTACCCTCTCCTGAAAATTTGGGGTCAGACCTCCCGCTCAAGTGTAAATTTTGTGGAAAGATATTCTAAATAAGTGCCAGTCACAACCTGCTTTTTTGTCGAAAGCTTCGGCATTCGAGGGTGACAGGCACTGTTCATTTTAAAATTACAATTTTACAGCCTTTATCTCTGGTTGTTCGCCATACTTCTTGACCCAGCCATGTAAAGTATTGACGTTGACGCCCACTTCTCTGGCAACTTGAGCTACAGGCTTATTGTTTTCACTAATGTACTTTACGGTTTCAATTTTAAACTCCTCTTCGAATCGTCTACCCATACAGACACACCTCGTTATAGTTGATATGTGTCTACTATTTAGTCTAGCATCAGTTCTTCAAGGAAATTCAGCGTTCCATTAGATTTATCTTCCAAGTTTATCCCGAACAGGAGATTTTTTTTCATATTCCTCTAAGCTCATTAGCTTCTCGTATTTCTTGCTAGTTTGGTTGTATTGGTAGTCATTATCCATCATGATTTTCGTAAAGTCTGAGTATGGAATGCCAACCTTCTCACTAAAATTTTTCAAATGGTCTTTCTCTTCTTTTTCTAGCATTTTGTTCACAGTCTTTAGCTTATCTTTCATTGATAAACTCATGAATTCCTCTGAGGTCATCTTTATCACTCCTTTAGTTTTGGATGACTTTTTCTTTATATCTATATAGTAGAGTCATAGAAAAGAAATATTCCTGGTTCCATTGATTGTTATGGCAAATAACATACATGTGTATAATAAGAGGTTCACAAAAATAAAAGGTACTGGGAAAACTGCCAGTAATTATAGGGAGGATATCAAAATAAGCAATGTGGAAAAAAAGAATGAAAAGGATTAATAAGGTTATTGATGACTTTGGAGGTCTTTGCGTGAATATCGCTTGGCACACAATCTTTCGTTACAGGATATGTCTCGAATTATTGGAGGATACTCACCATCGTACATTTGGGGAATAGAAAAATACAGGAGATTCCCTGAAATGAACATAAAGCTAAGAATGTTACTTGAAATTTGGGAAAGGGAGGACATCTAAATGTTTTTGCAGGAGATTGTAACAAGAGAGGCAAACGCTAATTGATTGGAGATAATAAAGGCTACTGTATTACGGTTCAAATGTCGTTTTCTGTAGCTTATTTTGTTGGTTCAATAAGCTATGGTTAGACATCCAATCAAATATTCAAACAATAATAGGTAATTGTACCCGTACAACCGCCCTCTTACTTTTTCTTATTGAATTTGATACTATTAAGCCTTTGTAATAAATCTTTATTACAAACCTTTTTTCTTTTTTCTGTCACGGAAGTTATGATTGAAGAGTAGCTAGATTGGTGTGATAAAATTGAGTAAGACATTGCTTTTGATCGGACATACGTTTTCGAGAATGAGCCTTACTAGATTTGAAGAGGCTGTTAAAAGAAATATGAATGATCAAGAAGAAGATTAGACAAGGCATTTAAAAAGGTCAAGATGGATGCTGTTGTTATGGAAGCAATTGAATAAGGAATATATGATGTGATAAAGGTTGAAGCAGTCTTGTGAAGGTTAATAAACGGTGAAGAGTCACTATTTACAGAGAAAGGGCAAGTGGAGTTTGGCTTTGGCGAAGGAGATTTAGATATAGAGGTATTCTAACCATACAAAGTAACCTAGAGCCCACAATTCATATTAGAAAAAAATTGCACAATACTGAAGTATTAATCATTTTCTAACTAGGAAACTATTATTTGTAAGAACTCAATATGTTGTACACATCTGTTACAATTTTATCAAAGGATTTTGGGGGTAAAAATGATAGAGATAAAAAATCCATACAGTCGTAATAGATTAAGTTTGAAAGGAAAATTCAATAAAAAGTTTACTGATTTTATCGTTCCCTATATTAAAAGGATTTCATTGGATGAGAATTGGCAGACAAAGTCAAAATACATTCTTAAAGTGTTAGAATCAGCAAGAATTAGTGTAGAAGATTGGGAAAGTGATAGATTCAGTACATCTGAAATCCCTCAAGACATTGACTTAGATTTGCTTTCTGTGTACGTAGCTGAATATATACCAATTGAGAACGTGGATAAGCTAAATAAAGGACTAAAAAAACTGGTGAAAAACTATCCATTTCGTTTTCAACATGGACAAGCTGAGCATGTAGATGAATTTTGTAATGAGGTGAAAAAGAGCATTCATGGAGGACGTTGGAGTAACTTTGGTTTTATAGATTTCACTAAGGAGAAAAAAGTTTCAGATTTTGTAAAAGACATCCACATCCATGGAACACACTTATCTTCATCTTCTATTATTTTACAATTTGTTATAAATCCTTCTGATGAATTCATTAGTGAATATAAGAAATTAATTCAAAGTGATATAAAAGAGGGTCATTCATTTGAACTTAGTTTTAAGAGTTTATTTAAGTTTTGGGGAGGGAAAGGCTTATCGTATGATATTGTAAAGAATCAGATGTTAGAAGATTTAATTATAGAACTAAAATGGAGGACAATGAAAGAAATCAGTAAATACTTTCCCTTGTATTTCACAAATAATAAACTGATTCCTCCAAGTATCGAAGTCTACAAGTTGAATCAAACTTCATCTATTTTTAAAATTGATGAACATGAGAAAAGAAGTTCATTCTGGCATTCAATCGGAATGGATAGACCTTTTAGCGACATATCTAAGGATGGTTACTGGCAGCTATTTACCGAAGGAAGTAGGCCATATTTTATAGATAGTTCATTAAAGGTTACTTGTAACTCATTAATTAAACGGGAACCAATGTATCATTCATTTGACTTTCAGATTGTTTATTTGTTAGAAGAATTTGCGAATTTATTTCTACCGATTATGGTGATGAGAGAGTATACGGTAGATTCCAGCCAGAAGATTGCTATACAACAAAATAGGACTTTTTCATCAATACAAAAGGAAAAACCTAAGTATCATAAATTGATAAATATAAGGTATGAATTAGAACGAAACTCGCAGATACTTAAAAGATTTAAAAATGAAATTGATGATAACTACTTTAATAGAGTAAAATCTAAAATAAATAAAATAGCTGAATTTGAACCATCAAACCGTAGATATAATGGTATGAGTGCAACTGAAATGATTGTCGATAACACTAAGTATATTGTTGATAAAACATATGAACATTTCCGAAATTTTGCAAAAATGATAGATGACACCGTTCAATTGCTTGAAATTAAAACAAACAACTCTCTAAGAAGAAGGACTTTTGGACTTTCAATTATTACAGTTGTATTATCTATAGCAGCAACTACATTTGCAGGCATTTCATTGTTCTATCAGTTAAGTGATGAAAAGCAGAATAAGATAGTCGGCTTATTCAGTCCCTTTATAGATTTGTGGCAATACTTCTTTTGAAGATGTAAATGAGTAATTCATAAAAGACAGACGAGTAAAAGGAGGGGGTGTTATTACTGAAATTGCTGAAAAAGTATTTACTCACAACAAACAACCTCTCCGAACATCTATAACTAGTAGATAAAAAACGTTAATCTTCAACATATTGTAGCTGAACGTCTTAATTTTCATTTCATTCGTACTTTTTCAGTGGTCTCGTTATTACTAATCCATCCTTTTTCTGCGTTATCATTAAGAAATATGCCAATCACGCTTGGAATTTATTTGGCTACCTTTAAAGCGTTACGGTGAACCGCATAGAACAATAGGTGAATTCCACTACTCAATTATTAGGTGTCTACAGATAGCACACTACACACGTGGAGTGTGGAAACTTAGAGGTTTTATTATATTTCAAACTGTATTAGTAAGAAAGAGTATAAGAGGTCACCTATTCACCAACTTGCTAACATAATTAATTTTCTGAGTTGAATTTATTTAACTGAATTGCTTTTATATAACATTTAAAACTTGATATATCAATCTTTATTGAACTTATTTAATTCAGTTAAATTAGTTAAAATCCAAAAAGTAAAATTGACAGGGTAGAAGTCGCTTGTTCGAGACCAGTCGGAACCATTCTTGCATTGGGGCTGAATCATTTCTACCAGTAAGGATTCAGCCTCTTTTAATATTTAAAAATGTAATTTCACATTTATTCAGTAGTAAGAATTGCACTAATTCTATACCCTTAGTTTACAAAAGGAATGGTTATTGTTCATTTTTTTCTTTCCAAGGAAGGTTACCTCGAAATTCCGATTTTTGATGAGTTTAATTCCCCCTGTTACAATGGGGTATTCCGCCACCTGTATATAGCCATTAATGCCGAAATTACCAAATTCAATAGTAAATTTGTTTGAGTACTGTTGCTTTATTTAGATTTCTAAATAAGGCAGCATCTTAAAAATATTGTTGGTCGTTCAAGTGATTGTCTAATTCAAAGAATGCAGCTTTTCCCCTTATTTTACATGGTTTTCATGCACTAAGACATAAAAAACGAGTCGTTAGGGGGACTTGATTTCTTATCTTGATGGCTATGGACCGGAACCCCTAAAACTGCAATTAATTATTGGCATGCATTACTAAGCCATCAAAAAATTGCTTTAGAGATACTTTGCCTCCGGTTGACGATTTTCTTTGCAAGAAGAGAATCTCTTTGTGGATATTTTTATACCCATAGAGAGTGTTCGCACACTCAATAGTTAATTCATTGTCAAAATCATCTTGGCATAAATTAGCAAGGTTTACCATGCCCTTTTTTATAGCTCGTCTAACGCGCTGAAAAATAATTTTCTTTTCATGAGAGTCTAAAGCAAATTGTTGATCAAAGTTGATAGATTGAAAAGAAATATTTTGTTCGATCATTACTTGACTAATATTTAATATATCAGCATAACCTGCTTCAGAAGTTATTCCTAAAAAACCCAGAATAGATCGTACCTTTTTTTTTGTCTCATTAAACTGATTTGAGTTTAAATTTGAATAGCCATTTGAAGAAGATCCTAATAAGTTTTGAATTTTCTTCAGCTTTTGTTCCATCAAAATACTTTGTTTTACACGATCAACGATTGTCCGGACTTCAATAATATTGATTGGTTTATCGATAAAAAATTCGATTCCAGCTTTATAAGCATCTTCTCTCAATTCACTATCTCGTACTTGTGAAATCATAATAAATTTCAACTCAGGTTTAGCTTTGCAAAGTGCTTCAACTAATGCAATACCATTTAGTTCGGGCATTAACAAATCTACTAAAACAATATCAACATTCAGTAACATCAGTTCATTTAAGGCTATTTTAGGCGATACCGATTTTCCAACTACCTGATTGTTCATGTTTTCTTCCACGATTCTTTGCAAGATCATTGTAACTGCAAGATCATCGTCAATAATATAAAAATTCATGACTGTTCCCCCATAGTTAGTTTTTCCCTGTTAAACGTTAAAAAGAAGATTGCTCCTTTTCCTTCTTCAGAAACAACTTTTATATTGCCACCGAATTGTTCTGCCATAATTATTTTAACGTGCGACAAGCCAATCCCTCGATAAATATCTCCAGTATATTGATTAAATTTAGTAGAAAAACCCGGTTGAAAGATCATATCTTTTATCTCTGAAGGAATACCAGGACCGTTGTCAGAGATACTTATTAGCAACTGCTCTCCCTGATCCTTGACAATTACTGTTATTGAGCCTCCATGTTGATTTCCTATTGCATCAATGCTATTTGCAATAATATTCGACAAGATTGAAACCAAGTAGTAATGATTATTTATTTGTAGATCAATTTGGTTCTTGACCGTAATCAAAATATCCAATTCTCTTTCTCTGATAAGACTGCGTGAATGCATCAAGACGATTTTCAGTATATCGCTTAAACGCATAAATGAGTCATTTTCTACTTCAAAATAACTCCCCAGACCTTTGATAACATTTTGATAATCTTTCTTTACTTCATGTACGTCTCTGGCAATATCTAACGCAATACTTCCATTTTTGCTGGAAGGGTTTTCATTAGAAAGCTCTTTATTGAGTAAATAAGCATTTTTCATGATTCTTTCGATTTCGTTAATATTCTTATTCATAAAATATACTTCACTTTTAACTGCTGAAACTGACCACAAAAAGTAATAATACCGCTGCTCATGACTTTTTTTTCTAATCATAAGCGTGAAGTAATGATACAAAAATGCAATAAAGCAGCTAATAAGACTGCGTAGCAACGCTACTAAAAACAATATTTTAAATAAACGTAGACTATAATTTGAAAAATTCAACAGCAGACTAACTTCTAAGATATTAGAAATATAATCACACAGCACAATAGTAAAAAAGAAAGAACTATCATTGCGATATGCGCGGTGCCAGTATAAAAAATAATACACACATCCGTAACAAAGATAAAAAGCAATATCGGTAAATATATACTGAGCAATTGTTTCGATAGCATAATTATTGGTTATAAAAAGCAGAAGTCCTCGGAAAAAAGGTGAAGCAATTGCAATTCCAAGTGTTAATGGTATCGGATTTAGATCATCATTAAAATATAAAAAAATGGGTAATAAGATGACGGACAGGGTCAAAATGAAGCCATCCACAAAAAACGTCATATTAATTTGTGCCGCCAATGCGATACAAGCTGCAGCAACGCTTATTCTCTTGATTTTATCTTGATTAATGTTGCGAGAAAAAAACGGCATAAAAAAACCCTCCCCCAAAAAACGAGATTGCTGAAAAAGTACTTAGCCATCAAAAACAGCCTATAAGAATATCTACAACTAGTATTTAAAGAATGTTGATTTTCAACATATTGTGTTGTTTCGTCTTAGCTTTTAATTTAGTAGGAATTTTTCAGTGGCCTTCAAAAAAACTTGTCGAATCTTTTTGAAGTTTTTTGAAGCCTCCAAATACACTTTGATTATAGAATTTAAAGGAGGAACAAACAATGAAAAATTTACGAAACCGAAACTTTTTGACACTACTGGATTTTTCACCAATAGAAATGGAATTTTTGTTGAATCTATCCGAAGATCTGAAGAGAGCCAAATATTCAGGTCTTGAACAAAAGAAATTATGTGGGAAGAACATCGCGTTGATTTTTGAAAAGGATTCCACACGGACTCGTTGTGCTTTTGAAGTGGCAGCCTATGATCAAGGTGCACATGTCACATATTTAGGCCCTACTGGAAGCCAAATGGGGAAGAAGGAAAGCGCCGAAGATACTGCACGAGTGCTAGGGGGAATGTTTGATGGTATTGAATATCGCGGATTCTCGCAACGAACAGTAGAAACTTTAGCTAAATATTCTGGCGTTCCTGTATGGAATGGCTTAACTGATGAAGATCACCCTACACAAGTATTGGCAGATTTCTTAACCGCTAAAGAATACTTAAAGAAGCCTTATAATCAAATTCACTTTACTTATGTAGGTGACGGCCGTAACAACGTAGCAAATGCGTTGATGATTGGTGCTTCAATCATGGGTATGACATTCCATTTGGTTTGTCCAAGTGAATTAAATCCAACTGACGAATTATTAGCCAAATGTCAAAAAATTGCGTCTACAACTGGAGCCTCCATTCTAGTCACAGATGACATTGATGAAGGTGTACTGCATTCTGATGTGATCTATACAGATGTTTGGGTATCCATGGGGGAACCAGATGATGTTTGGCAAGAACGAATCAAATTATTAGAACCTTATCGTGTGACCAAAGAAATGATGGATAAAACGCAAAACCCTAATGTAATTTTCGAGCATTGCTTACCATCCTTCCATAATTTGAAAACCAAAATTGGGAATGAAATTTTTGAAAAATATGGATTGAAAGAAATGGAAGTCAGTGACGAAGTCTTTGAAAGCTCTGCTTCAGTTGTTTTCCAAGAAGCAGAAAACCGGATGCATACTATTAAAGCTGTAATGGTTGCAACATTAGGAGATTAAGGAGGAAACTGAATGGCTAAGATCGTAGTTGCTTTAGGTGGAAATGCACTAGGAAATTCCCCTGAAGAACAATTAGAGCTGGTTCAACAAACGGCAGCTTCTCTTGTAGGATTGATTTCTAAAGGCCATCAAGTGGTTATCAGTCACGGTAATGGCCCTCAAGTAGGTATCATCAATCTAGGGATGAACTATGCAGCTGAGCACGGTCAATCTCCAGCTTTTCCATTCCCAGAATGCGGGGCGATGAGTCAAGGTTACATTGGCTACCATTTGCAACAAAGTTTACAAAACGAATTACGCAAAAATAAATTGACTAAAGAAGTAGTTACCTTGATTACTCAAGTCGAGGTCGATCCAAACGACCCAGCTTTTTCCAATCCTACTAAACCAATCGGCTCATTTTATGACAAGACAACTGCAGAAAAAATTGCGAAAGAAAAAGGCTATGTTTTTGTTGAAGATGCTGGTCGTGGTTACCGGAGAGTTGTAGCTTCACCTTTACCAAAAGAGATCGTAGAGTTTAAAAGTATTAACCACTTAATTGAAGCTAATACTTTAGTGATTGCAAGTGGCGGTGGCGGTGAGCCTGTTGTGAAAAACCATGGTAACTATACAGGAGTTCCAGCAGTTATTGACAAGGATAGATCAAGTGCACTATTAGCTGGAAAACTTGCTGCTGATCAATTGATCATTCTAACCGCTGTTGATTTTGTCTATGTGAACTATGGAAAAGCAAATCAATCCGCATTAACAGAAACCAGCACTCAGCAATTAAAAGAATTTATCAAGGAAAATCAATTTTCTAAAGGGAGTATGCTGCCTAAAGTTGAGGCTTGCTTAAGCTTTGTGGATGAAAATCCAAATGGTACTGCGTTGATTACTTCACTTGACCATCTAGATGAAGCCTTAGCTGGAAAAATTGGTACTCGTATCAAAAAATAAATTTATGACGGTTCTATTTCAAGGCCTTTCTAGTCTGCAGCTTTTTTATCATTTGTCCAGATCTAACGAATTGAAAGAACAGTCATGATCGATTGTTGCCTCTGGCCTGGCGCTGATTCCCACAAAAATGAATTAGTTACGTGGTTATCATACCATTGAGACATTCCGGAAAGGATTCATTTGTGATTGCGGACACCTTGATCAGTTGCGACAAATAAATCTGCAGCAACTTTAAGTGCTTTTAGCAAGCTAAAAAACATTAAATCCAAAAGTCAATATTGGCAATCAAATCACAACTGTCTCCATGCTATTTTTGATAAGTGGGACTTCACAAATAGGTGGAGTTCCACTTATCAAAAGTTGCTAATTTCTCGTTGATACATACGCTTCTATCACGTTAAAAAATATGAATCACTAACTACATTATCTAAAGAAAGTCGAAAAAAATTGCCCCTTCGACTTTTCGCTGTAACTTAAAATGAAAGATCTATTTCGTACTGCATAAGCAAAAGTTCAAAATTTCAAGGAAATATGCTCTCTTTTAAAACTATGAAATTCAACCTTATACGATTATATTTTTACAGAGGAGATGACCTTATGAACAATGTAAATGTAGCATATAGTGTAGCAAATAGCACAGAAAAGGACCCTAAAAAGAGATTTAAATTAAGAATGCCCGGAGCATTTGTCATCTTGTTTTTCTTAACAATTGTTGCTGTGATAGCGACATGGGCTATTCCAGCAGGGTCTTATTCAAAGTTATCTTATGATCAGTCTAGTTCTCAATTGAAAATTACTGATCCTTATGGAAAAGTCAAAAGTATCCCTAGTACGCAAGAAGAGCTTGACAAACTTGGTGTTAAGATTGACGTCACCCAGTTTACTTCAGGAGGAATAACTAAACCAGTCTCTGTTCCAAACACCTATCAAAGATTGAAACAAAGGCCAGCAGGACCTGAAGCCATAACAAGCAGTATGGTACGCGGGACAACTGAGGCTGTTGATATTATGGTATTTATTTTGGTTTTAGGCGGCTTGATTGGTGTTGTCAAGGCAAGTGGTTCGTTCGAATCTGGACTTTTGGCTTTGACGAAAAAAACTAAGGGGCGTGAGTTTCTCTTAATATTCTTGGTCGCTATTTTAATGATTATAGGTGGAACTTTATGCGGTATTGAGGAAGAAGCCGTAGCATTTTATCCAATTTTAGTTCCTGTGTTTTTAGCGATGGGGTATGATTCTATCGTTTGTGTAGGTGCAATATTCTTAGCAAGCTCTATTGGTACCGCATTTTCCACAATTAATCCTTTTTCCGTGGTCATTGCATCTAATGCTGCAGGTATAAATTTCACTCAAGGTCTTACTTGGCGAATTGCTGGGTGTGTTGTCGCAGCTATTTTTGTGATCCTTTATTTACGTTGGTATTCTCAGAAAGTGAAAGCTAATCCTAAGTTCTCCTATTCATATGAAGATCGTGATGAATTCAATAAAATGTGGTCTGTAACATCGACTGAAGGCAACGAAAATTCTTCATTTACAGTACGTAAAAAATTGATTTTGACATTGTTTGTCGTAGGATTCCCGATTATGGTATGGGGCGTTATGTCTCAGGGCTGGTGGTTTCCTACCATGGCTGCTTCATTCTTAACATTTGCTATTATCATTATGTTCTTAACTGCTACGGGAAGAAATGGTATAGGCGAGAAAGGCGTAGTCGATGCGTTTGTAGGTGGTGCATCGAGTTTAGTGGGTGTTTCTTTAATTATTGGTCTTGCTCGAGGGATTAATCTCGTGATGAATGAAGGTTTGATTTCTGATACGATACTTCAATTTTCATCTTCTCTTGTTACGCATGTAAGTGGGCCAATTTTTATTCTGGTTATGTTATTGATCTTTTTTGTTCTTGGATTTATTGTTCCATCGTCTTCTGGATTAGCTGTTCTTTCTATGCCTATCCTTGCCCCTTTAGCTGACACTGTGGATATCCCACGTTTTGTGATTGTTACTGCCTACCAATTTGGACAGTATGCTATGCTCTTCTTGGCACCGACTGGATTAGTAATGGCTACCTTACAAATGTTGAATATGAAGTATTCTCATTGGTTTAGATTCGTTTGGCCAGTTGTACTATTTGTTCTAGGTTTTGGTGGGTTAATGCTAGTTATGCAAGTGCTGATTTATTAGAATTGAAAGATTCTTTATTCTCTTTAATCAAAATTGCCAGATAATGTATATGAATAGTTTTTCTGGCCCTAGGGTAAATTATCCACTGGCAAGAATTAATGGATTTAAACCATAAACAAAGTTTTTACTATAGGATGGGAACTACAATTCATTACGGATTTGGTCGCGAGATAGCATAAAAAGAGAGATATTAGGTGATTTTGATGTAAATATAGTAAAAATGCTCAGCTGGTTGGCATTATAAAAAAAGCATGGTCGATACCCTACTGCAAAGGGATTAAGGACCATGCTTTTTTGTCTGTAAAATCATTTTTGCCAGTCTTAAAAGATGCAAAAAACCCTAACGACGCTATTAGCTCCGATGAAAGAGTAAATGTAATTAGTTTGGGAGATCGCTTAGCTGGGAATTTAATGAGTAAAGGGATTGGGGTTAAACATGATAAAACAAATATGACGCAAAAGTTACTAAAGAAAGGATGGAGATCAGCCCAAGCCTATATTTCGTGGTAGGTAGAGAAAATAAAAACTACATAGAAAATCTTGAATTGGCGGTGTAGATAATAATTTGAATGAACTCAATAATACAATTGATGTATTTTCAGATGTACTTGCCCACTATTATTGGAAATCAAATGAATCAAAAGAGGTCAATGGGAATGGTTAAATATTTACCCTCGTCTGTAAAATGGTTACTGTTTACTTTTATTAGTGCAGATTTGTCTTTTTGTCTTACAGGTTTATCCTATATAACAATAAGTGTTTCTTTACTGGTTTTATCTTTTCAATAGCATATTTATATCGGAACAGCTTAGAGAATAAAGATTCCTAACGGATTTTCCTATTTTGAAACTATTGATTTTGTAAGTAATGCCTTTTAACAGATGGGAGAAGAGTAATGGCTTGAATGAAGAGTCCAAGGAAGATGTAGAAAACGTGAATAAAGGCAACTCCTTGAATCATATACATTTCGACTGTAATCCAAATAATTAAGATAAAACCTATGTACAACGAACTATTCCATGACCAATCATTTTCTTTATTAAGTTTGAGTTTTTCAGCGAAGTTTGACGGCTTTTCAGAGATAAGAAAAAATGCAGTAATCAGAGGGAGCAGACCTAACCCTACAAATAGTATAAGTCCTGGAATGAGAAAGTTATTAAAGGGGCTATTTTGCAACATTTTCAGAGGCATAGACAATATCGAACCGTCAGGAGAAACAATCAGTACACCTCCACCAAATAGAGCACCAATTCCTAGAAAAATGTGCAAAAAAATTAATAAATAGCAGGTAAATGGCTTCCGTTGCTTCACAAACATTAGAATCATCTCCAGAAAGATTATGTTTTCAGCTTAATTCTACAGTATGGTAAAAATTCTGGAGTTATGAAACATGAAGGAACTGTGAAAGTTTTTTGAGGAGAACTTTATGAACTGAACATTTTGATCATTTTCCTAGGCATCACATTTTTTAAAAACTCGATAACAATCTGAAAATAGCCATAGATTTTTCTTAGTGCAGTATCAGTTTATTTTTTTCCTTTATAAATCGTCTTTCTAATGAATTTGTGGTGCAAGCGCATAAATGCACAGGCGTACATATAAAAAAGAACAGAATACCATATTTTCCATCCTTTGTAGTCGATGTAACCAAAATATCGAGAAATTTGCTCGTAAATGATCGAAAAAACGATCCAGAAAATATAATAGCCAATAAATCTATCTTTTGGCATAAAGTTTAAATAAATAAATCCAAATAAAGCAGGTATCGTTGTTTGAATGACTATATCTGAATATTGAGGACCATTAATCCTCATTAGGTCGTATAGATCCATAATATCTGCAAATAGGATATCCGCTAAAAGGGTGTGGAAAGAAACAACAAGAAAAGTTATATAAAATTCTTGCAGGCTTAATCTTTTCGGCATTTTAAGGATGATAATCATTAGGATTAAATAAGACAACGATAGAAAAATATAAGTCAATATTCTCCTTCTCCATTCTAACAATTGGATGACCTTTATTAGTAAGATGATTAATCAGCTAAGTTTGATCAACTTTTCGCCCTTAATGGAATTAGGGGTGCCTTTATTAATTGGGTGCCCCTGGTGGATAGTAGTATGGGGGGACTTTAATCTATCCATGTTCTCTCATTTTTGTTTTAACGTCCATTCCATAAATACACTTTTCTGAATGGAACCGGATCCATAGTAGTCCCAGATCACTTCTGATACATTGGCTAATATTCGTGGAGCACAAGACAATATTTGCTGCGATTTTGGCAGAGATTAAATTGGCGATTTCTGTATCAGTAGCCTTAACTCCTAAAGGAATACTATCAGGGTTCGAGTGCGGCTTATTTCCTGTTGTATCCGGGAGAGGTACACCCTCCTTTATCATGAAATCTTTTAATATTTTTGATTGCTTATTTGTAAGCCTTAAAGATCTTTTAATATTCTGCCAAAACATTATCTGAAGTGGTGTTTAAAGCAGATTCAAGGACAGGTATTTCTTCTGCAAGTGCGGTGAAATATAGCCAACATCCCATTGCTTCACCAATATGAAGATTCGATTTAGGCTCACTGTCAAATCTCGTTTTTAAATAATCGAATAAGGCTTCCATTTTATTAGGCATAGGCACTCCTCATTTATAGTGGTTATACAATAAAGTTAACCCCAGATGAGAATTTTATACTTAAGATAGAGTAATTCGAGTATTTCCTATATGAGAAGAGGTGGTAATTATTGACGAGCAAGAGATTCGTTAATAAAAGATACTCTATTTTTAGGGCATGTTTGGAGTTATTTTAAACAGGTTCAATAAATATCAAAAAGAAAACAGGCCTTCACATACGGATATATCTATAAAGCGTTCAGACCTTAAAGAAGGTGTTGACGCTTATTTAATGGGAAAGGAAAAACAGGCACTGATTACTGAATAGGCAGAAATTGATATTGAAAAAATATGGTAACTTTTTTCAACGAATATTCATAGGAAAATTCAATATATTCGGAATTAATATGTTAAAATTTAGTAAATTGATTGAATTAAAACTTAACAATGGGAGTTTTTGCTGGTTGTATTGCAATCTATATTTCATCATTATTCATGCTTTGATTGAGGGGGATTTTATAATGAAGAAAAATTATAAAATTCAAAATGAATATAGGGAAATAATAAAGCAAAAAAGAGAGGAAAAAAAACATACTAAAGAAATTCTAATGGTTGTAATAATTCTGATTTCAATTATACTTCTATTTACATTTTTCAAATATAATCCTGTGGAAAATAAAAACCTTATTAAAATTGAAAAAATTAAATGATCTATGAAATTCATAGTTTTCTTTTTATTATCCCTAGATAGCTCCTAGTTAACAACAATTTGAGTGGTAAGAGATAAATTTTATTATTGATTTAGTGAAATGAAAATATTTCCAGTATTTGGCTGATAGGAATGAAGATATATGTTAATGTATTGAAAAGGAGAAAAAACAATTGGAGGTAAAGTCGAAAAAGGTCGATAGTTTACCAGTTTTTTTAAAAAACTTTTTTTACTTAACGAATTAGACAGATCTATAAAAGTTGGTTTGAATTTTTTGAGAGGGATTCTGAAGATTAAAGGATCTATATGTCTTGAAGAGAGGACAGGAATTATAATAATGGTTTTAAAAATAATACGCTTATACAAATCAAGGCGATAAATATCACTAGTTCCTGTTTTTTAGATTTTTACCGATTTCAATACCTGCATTGAAAATAGCTACAACCATAATAAAGAAAAAGAGGATTCGAATTGAAGAGTTAGCTGTCCAAAGTCCCAGTAAATTCATAAATACAAGAACGATAAATAAAATAGCAGAACTTATAGCTGTTAAAAGGCGTAAGAAACGAGTCATTTTTGTTTCCTCCTAAGCAAGTTAATTTTATTTAGTAAAAGGTTAGCACCATGAATTGGAATTATCAACCATTATTTATATTTCTGGATATTTCTGGTATTGTGGGGTAGTTCCTCTTTATAGCTATTTATTTGTTGGCAATTCCTTGTGATGGCGTTTTTTTCACAAAATAATAATAAAAAACATCTCTTGTTATGGTTATAATTGGATATAAGGGAGATGTGAAAAAAACTTATCCATTCATTATCTATATTTAGTGCGACTGTAGAGCTCCCATGAATGTTTAGGGAGATTCGCACCTCAAATTATACATATTTTTTTACATTTATGTTCTTTTTTTACAAATTATTATTAAAATAATATAAGAATTAGGTGGTTTTTAATGTGGAAAATCATATAAAATGATTGTTTTCTACATAAAGACGCTGTCGCACTCTATATGAGTGCGTGGATTGAAATATCAAGCATTGACCGTCACCTCAATGTTATCTATTGTCGCACTCTATATGAGTGCGTGGATTGAAATAACTAAATCGCCAAGAATTTGAACAGATAAGCCCTGTCGCACTCTATATGAGTGCGTGGATTGAAATTTTCCTGTGTTGAGAACATCATCCTTTCTCTCCTGTCGCACTCTATATGAGTGCGTGGATTGAAATAACGGGGTAAAAAAATATTGACAGCGTTTTCATCGTCGCACTCTATATGAGTGCGTGGATTGAAATATCCGAAATCAATCCTTAAATAATTTCTAACAATGTCGCACTCTATATGAGTGCGTGGATTGAAATGTTATTCGGTCGTGGTAGAGGAGGTGGATCTAATGTCGCACTCTATATGAGTGCGTGGATTGAAATACCAATGATTTTTGGCTCCTGTTCACGATAGCGCCGTCGCACTCTATATGAGTGCGTGGATTGAAATTCAGCTGGTACCAACGTTCCGTTAAATAACTGCCGTCGCACTCTATATGAGTGCGTGGATTGAAATATCACGAAACTGAATTTCAGTACGAACCCAATGACGTCGCACTCTATATGAGTGCGTGGATTGAAATTCAAAAGCCAAACGAATCGCGTATTCAATCGCTGTCGCACTCTATATGAGTGCGTGGATTGAAATTTCGATGATTTTTTGTAAACTCCCATCTTTTTTTGTCGCACTCTATATGAGTGCGTGGATTGAAATATACTCTTCATCGGAATAAGGTTTTACCATATTCATGTCGCACTCTATATGAGTGCGTGGATTGAAATAGTTTTAGGCGTAAGTACGAAAGAAAGAATTGCAGTCGCACTCTATATGAGTGCGTGGATTGAAATCATAGATGACCGGGGAACCGCCCATAATAGTTTTACCGTCGCACTCTATATGAGTGCGTGGATTGAAATATTATGATAACAGCATTTACCGCCACAGATGCAATGTCGCACTCTATATGAGTGCGTGGATTGAAATCTTTAGGATGCTATCAAAGTTTTGATGAAGCAAAGTCGCACTCTATATGAGTGCGTGGATTGAAATTATATGACAGGATTAAACCCTTCAAATTCTTTAAGTCGCACTCTATATGAGTGCGTGGATTGAAATTCATCTAGCTCCATTTTCAATTGATCCTCATCAGTCGCACTCTATATGAGTGCGTGGATTGAAATATGAAGGGAAATGGCTCCTTTCACACTGCGAATCGTCGCACTCTATATGAGTGCGTGGATTGAAATATAAGCCTTCTGATAAGCTTTTGTCGCATTAAAGTCGCACTCTATATGAGTGCGTGGATTGAAATTGCTTCGATAACAAAATTAGGCTTTCCAGTAAAAGTCGCACTCTATATGAGTGCGTGGATTGAAATTCTTCAATCGGAGCTACTGTGCAGCGAGGGTACCGTCGCACTCTATATGAGTGCGTGGATTGAAATTCTTCAATCGGAGCTACTGTGCAGCGAGGGTACCGTCGCACTCTATATGAGTGCGTGGATTGAAATAAATCCCCTTTTAAGAGTTCTTCCGCTTTTGCTGTCGCACTCTATATGAGTGCGTGGATTGAAATTTTGATAGAGTCTCGAAGATTTCCTTTTTACGCGTCGCACTCTATATGAGTGCGTGGATTGAAATTTTATTTCTGATACTGGAATGACTAGAAATAGACAGTCGCACTCTATATGAGTGCGTGGATTGAAATATATAATTATTTACATGTAATTAATTATATGTTATGTCGCACTCTATATGAGTGCGTGGATTGAAATTCGTGATCTAGCAATATATCAAAACTCACACCATGTCGCACTCTATATGAGTGCGTGGATTGAAATATCTATGAATAGCCGTTATATTGAAGGGAAAATAGTCGCACTCTATATGAGTGCGTGGATTGAAATACCTCCTTTATATAAAGGGTTTAATCCACATATGGTCGCACTCTATATGAGTGCGTGGATTGAAATAATAACAATCACATCATCTTTTTTTATATGTGCAGTCGCACTCTATATGAGTGCGTGGATTGAAATTTGTTGTGTATGAAGAAGGAAAATCAAAGGAAGAGTCGCACTCTATATGAGTGCGTGGATTGAAATAACTTCCAAAAATGTACGGTATGGAGCCAAAGCAGTCGCACTCTATATGAGTGCGTGGATTGAAATAGATGTACTTATTGTGGCATCAAGACATTAGAAGGGTCGCACTCTATATGAGTGCGTGGATTGAAATGAGGATGACGAGGAAAATATAACACCCTGAATAAAGTACATCCGAATATCATCCTCTTTTCTCAAAAGTACTCAACTAAAACAAAAAAACGATGAACAGAAAGATGCAGCAATGAACTGGGGGATAGATGGATCGAGTGTAGAAATAGAATTGTCTTTTTTCTAATTTTTACATAAGAGAATTTTAAAAAGCCAGCTTTCTGTAAGATTGTGTTTTTAGTTTAATAAATTACCATAATATATTAAAAATGTTGTGAATTTCCAAAGAGGGATTTATCTAAAGCGTTTTTGAAAATATATTCTGCATTAATAGAAAATGGTGATGTTGTTAATGAAAGAAGAAGAGAAAGACTTAAACAAGAAGAGTTAAAAAGTAACCCAACGGGAAATATGAATGATGCGTTTCATAGGATTGATACTGGAAACCTTGCTGACTTAGTAGGTGTTTAGGTAGGAGAGGGATTTGTACACTTATTCTAGTACTCATAATAGGATTTATCATCGCATCAATATTTATAAAGTAAAGATACCTCTTTTTGAGAAATTTTTAAATTTCTATTCTTGGAGTTTTGATTTTTGACTTGCTGAAATAAGCATTTGTTCTACTCATCAAATGTTAAATTCACCCTCAAAAAAACCAGACGGAATAAGTAAAAATAGTTCTTAATGCCGTTAACACGCTGATCAAATAAATAGATCAATTCAAAAGGTTAATCTTGAATCAATGAGAAAGTCTTATTTAATTTCTCTTAATCCTTTCTCTTCAAGAATATCCTGGACCCCTTCTTCGCAAATCCCATACGACCGCCAAGAACAGGATTCACATATAATTTGAATATCTGTGGGAACGGTGGACTTTCGGATTAGTGACTCAATGTCCTTCCACTGCATAATTTGTCCAATCTTCAAACCTAATTTTTCCAAAATTGCGGCATCTCTATTATGAATATTTTCATTTTGGCAGTGGTATTCACCTGAGTTTGGGTATTTTTCGCATAGTTGATCAGGACCCTTTACAAGTTGAATCCAAATTTTCGGATTTTCCCGTAATGTCTGGTGAAGACGTGTCATATTTTCCACATATTCTTGAGAATAGCCCATTCCGCGATACCCCAAAAGGCAAAAGATATGATGACCTCGAAGTTTATACATTAAATCCCTCCATCTTTATATATGTTAACTGAAACAATGATGTAGTTTACTAATAGTTAATATCATAACACATCACACCAAAAATACTGGAGAATTTTCACCAAAGAGTGATTATTTATTTAAAATAGTAAGTTGCTTAGCCTAATTGGATTTGAACTTAGAGAGTAATTTCCTCATGTATTCATACAAAAAGGGAACAAGAGTTACCTGTTTATTTATCAATGACACTTATAGTATTAAAAAAAATATGGTGGGAACGATAAGGAAAAAACTAAATTGGAGGTCCACCCCAAATGAATTTCAATCTAACGCAGCTAACGGAGGAACACCAAAAGCAAATTAGAACAATCGAAAAACAATATAATATCATTCTCCTTGGATTAACGGGAGAGGAATATGATTTTACTTTAGATGCACTGCGGGAATATCACTGGAATACTAAGTAATGAGAAGAAATTGTAACATTCTTTATGCAAGAAGTTGCAGCTTCTGCTTGGAACCTGGCAAATATGGTTGAAAAATTAAGGAATCAGGTTCATACTTTTAATATTTAGGTTATGTTAAAGAATGGTGTTGATATTATAACAATATTAAAAGAAGCCTCTATTAATCAGGCTTCTTTAGTTGTTATATTTGAACATTGCGTAATACATACGATTTATTTTATCTAAATTTAATAATATAATTATGCTCTTGTTCAGTAGAACTAACCAATTTAAAATTACAATTATTCAATACTTTAATAGAACCAACATTCGTTTTTAGAACTTTTGCGGTTATACCTTTAGCACCTTGAAGTCTATAAGCCCAGTTTATTGATGCTTCTAAAGCCTCAGTCATAAATCTTTTCTTTCTGTAATTAGGTGAAATACTGTATCCAACTTCTGAATAACCATTTACATCTGGTGCTCCTTTAAACCCTATAAAACCTATTCCTTTTTGATTCTCCTTATTAATAATCAGCCAATATGTATACCATTCATGAATATCTTCGTTAATGTTTTGCATTTTCATTAGTTTCTTTGATATTGCTAATTTAACAGAATCTAATATTGATTCTAATTCAATTGAAGTTTCAATCTTATTTAAATCATTGTTATTTATATATTGTAATTCATGAAAAGATAAAGGTTTCAGAAATAATCTTTCAGATTCTAAACATTTCTTATTCACTTTAGCACCCCCGTTTTTTGATTCTCGCAGGTTACACAATAATTTACAACTACGAATTAATTTCATTATAAAAAAAACTGGATAGTTTTGCATATAGATAAGGTGTGTCATTTTCAACACCAGTCTTTAACATAGCCAATATTTAATAGAATAAGAAAATTGCTCATCAATAATCAAATTATTCTTTTTCCAAGTAAGATAATAAAAAAACGGTAGGTTGCCTGAAATAGTTCAGATTGCCTATGTTTTTTTTATTTGAAAAATGATTAATTGTGCGAGTCTAAACGGAACCTTTCATTTGATTTATTAATTTTTCACAACTGTTGTCTAGGCATTTTCAAAAATTACTATTTGTCGAGAATATCAGAATGGTAAAATATAGGGAAATAATGGGATGATATAGAAATTTATCCAAAAATCGGAGTGCATATCATGATGTAGACTTGCTTATACAAGTAGAAATTCTTGTATATCAACAAATCATGTGTAAATTTGGATGTTTATACCTGATTGTTTCAAATGAATCGGAATTATAAAAAAAATTTTTTCCAATAAAATAGGATGCTAAAACGTTTATTAAGTGAAAGGGTGGTGTGAAAAATTCAAATGTGTTTGGAACAATCCGAAGAATCCATTAATATAACTGAATTTAAAAAATTGTTTGATGAAAATAAGAAGTATGTGTTTGCCATAGCACTTTCAATCCTGCGGGACTTTGAATTGGCTGAAGATGTACTGCAGGAAGTGTATATTAAGCTTTTTCAGCAAATGAAATATCAGGAAATTTCAAATGTGAAGGCTTGGCTGATTACAGTCTCTAGAACCAAAGCGTTAGATCAGTATCGAAAGAAAAAACGTGAAATTACAGGTTTGGATAGTGATTATTTTGAACGGTTGGAATGTATTTTAGAAGATCCCCTAGAAAAATTGGTCTTATCCAAATACTTGGAATTGCTAGACCAAGAGGAAAGACAGATTGTCATCATGAAAGGCATCATGGGAATGAAGCATAGAGAAATTGCCAATATAGTAGATATTCCATTGGGAACAGCAATTTGGAAATACAATGCTGCTATAAAAAAACTGCGAAAAAATATAGGTTAAGGAGGAATCTTCTTGGAGAAAGTAAAAATGCTGAAGCATTTGAATCATGCAATTGAAAAACAAGTACCGGATGTCTGGGAAGAAATTAATAATAAGATACATAATACAAAGAATGTAGAAAATATAGAAGATGCCTGGCAAGTTACTGTCTATTCTCCTAATAAAAAAAGAAAGCTTTACAAACGATTATCAATTGCAGCAGTCATTTGCTTGATTACGGTATCCACTTTAACCTTTACTCCTGTGCTGGCGGCAATTCAGGCGACATTTGATAAGATTTTTTCGAGTAAACAGATCGATGATACCGGATTAAGAATGGCTATTAATGAGGGACATGGTCAGGTGCTTAATCAAATATATATTGATAAGATACATGATATTACCGTTCACTTTGACAGTATTTTGACGGATGATAAGGAAACAAAACTACTATTGACTTTTAAGAGTAATAAAACAAATTTAAAAAATTATTATGTGGATATTTTTGAAGGTGCGAGCACAATCAACCTAATTACCAGTGATGGAGAAAAGAAAAAGTTAGAAAATGTAGGTTGGGGAAGTCGACATTACGATCGTGATGAAAATAAAGTGGCGGAAGCATTGTCGTTCGCATCAATTAAGGAATTTGAGGGCAAAGATATTCAGTTAGAAATAGAAAATTTAACGATTTATAGTAATAATAGCTCTAGTAAACTTGAAACCATCTGGCCGATTCACTTCAAACTTGATAAAACAGCCGTTTCCGATAGAGAAACCATTAACCTAAATAAAACGTTCTCGTTTGAAGGCCAAAGTTATAAAATTAAACAGATTGAATTTTCCGCGATGGAAACAAGAATCGTTGTATCTGGAACTGACACGAAACTTATTACGGATTCAGATGGAGAAAAATACCATGTCATGAGCAAGTTGGAGAATCAATTTCTTAATGCGAGGAAATTCGATAAAAAATTGGGATATATTGTGGATGAAAAAAAATCTGGTGTATTTTTAAGATCAACAGGTAAAAGGGTAGAGCCTATTTTTAGTAAAGGTGAAGTACAAGGAGCAGATGACGAATATATTATGTTTTTTGCCCCGGTAACAAACCGCCAAGACTGCATTCTTGAGATTGGAAATGATATTAAAATACCATTGGCAAAGTAGGGAGTCATAATTTTTAAAAAACGTTAAGTTAAATTTACTCATGTTTTGGAGGAAAAGAGCAAGTGTGTATGTTTTAGCATAAATCCTAGTTGTCTTGCACCGTTCGTGTCTAAAGGTTTATTAGATGAACCAAGCATAACATTAGAAATAATTTATAAAAATAATATAATGGATGTGAAAGGAGTTGTTGATTATGACACAATCACTTAAAGGAAAAGTAGCGTTTGTAACTGGTGCTGGAAGAGGTATTGGCAAAGCGGTTGCAATTGCATTAGCAAATGAAGGTGTTAACATTGGTTTACTTGCTAGAACTGAGGCAGATTTAAAAAAAGTTGCAGATGAAGTTAAAGGTTTAGGGGTGAAAGCAGCTTATGCTGCAGTAGATATTTCATCTCTGGATGAGGTAGAACAGGCGATTAAAATGATAACAGATGAATTGGGAACGGCTGATATCCTGATTAATAATGCGGGAATTGGAAAATTTGAAACATTAATAGATATGGATCCACAAGAATGGAAGAGAATCATCGATGTTAATTTAATGGGTCCCTATTACGTGACACGTGCTGTTCTTCCTCAATTAATTGAAAAAAATGGCGGAGATATTATCAATATTTCATCTACCAATGGGTTAAGCGGTGCGGCCACATCGAGTGCCTATAGCGCATCTAAATTTGGCGTAATTGGCTTAACGGAATCATTAGCACAAGAGGTTAGAAGAAATAATATCAGAGTTACTGCTTTAACTCCAAGTACAGTAGCAACTGAACTTGCGATAAAAACAAACTTAATTTCTGAAAACAATGATGAAAAATATATGCAACCTGAAGATATTGCTGAGTTTATCGTTTCCCAATTAAAATTGCATCCACGTATTTATGTGAAAACAGCAAGTCTACTGGCAACTAATCCATTCTAATCAGTTTATGCTGAAGAGGACGAGTCTATTTTAATTAACTATCATTAAATTCATAATTTTATATAATTTTCCTTGCGCTTTTATGAACTCTTTACTATAATCAATTTAATATTATACAATAATTAACCTAAAGACAATGAAGAGAAAAAGTAAGATTAGCCTATTTTACACAGAAAGCTTCGGTAGCTGAAAAGAAGCAAGAATACTAATCTGAACAATGGCCTCTGAGTTTCGTGCTGAACATATCGCTTGATATTAGTAGGTTCCGACGAGATTTGGTACTCGTTATCAATACCACAGTATTCCGGCACATTGATGCCTTGTACTTGTTGAGGCTGTTTGCGTGAACAAACAGTAAAGTAAGGTGGTACCACGTGAGATAAACCACGTCCTTATCCGATTGGATAAAGACGTGGTTTTTTTGTTTTATCCTAGGCATATGCATGAAAGAGAAAAAGCCAAAGGAAGGAAAATGTGGTTTCTCAGTTTGATGAACGACAAAAAGAGGAAAACTCAAAGGGAAACATTTTGCAGAATGGAGGAAGAGTTGTGAATAAGTTTTTAGTCTTACAAACCGATTTTGGTACGAGTGATGGGGCAGTTAGCGCGATGTATGGCGTAGCGTTATCCGTTGAGCCAACACTTCGTCTTTTTGATCTTACGCATGATATTCCTGAATATAATATTTGGGAAGGAGCGTATCGTTTATATCAAACGATTTCCTATTGGCCAGAGGGCACTGTATTTGTTTCAGTCGTTGATCCGGGAGTTGGGTCTGAGCGAAGAAGTATTGTTGCCAAAACGGCATCGAATCAATATATTGTGACTCCAGATAATGGAACTCTCACGCAAATCAAGAAACATATTGGGATTGTGGAGGCACGATTGATTGATGAAGAGGTGAATCGACTTCCGCATTCTGGTGAATCTTATACATTTCATGGTCGCGATGTATATGCCTTTACTGGTGCAAGACTTTCAGCAGGAGTGATTTTATTTCAAGAAGTGGGACCTGAAGTGTCTGTTGATTCCATTGTAGAACTGTCTGTTCCTGAGGCAAGTTTGAGCCAAGGAAAAGTAACAGGCAATATTGACATTTTGGATGTTCGTTTTGGGAACCTTTGGACAAATATTGAACGGGAACTTTTTAGAGAATTACAGATTGAATATGGAGATTCCTTTGAAGTTTTGATTGAAAATGATCAGCGTCAAGTTTATAAAAATATTATGACTTTTGGACGATCATTTGCTGATAGCCATTTAGGAGAGCCACTGCTATATGTCAATTCTCTTGATAATATAGGGGTTGCTCTCAATCAAGGGTCATTCGCCAAGGCTTATCATATCCAGTCCGGTATTAATTGGAAAATTACAATACGCAAAGTACCGAAAATCATTTATAATTAGGAAAATTCAGATAAAATTAAAAGGGAGTTGGATAAGGATGAAAAGGAATCAATTATCGATTAAAACGATTGTAGCCATTGGAATTGGAGCGGCGGTTTTTATTATTTTAGCGAAATTTGTATCCATTCCATCACCGGTACCGAATACGACGATTCAAACGTCTTACGCGTTCTTAGCCTTAATGGCGGTTGTTTTCGGCCCAATTGCAGGAGGATTAATTGGATTAATTGGTCATGCTTTGAATGATGCCATCTCCTATGGGTCTGTTTGGTGGAGCTGGGTTATTGTCTCTATGATTGTTGGTTTTTTAATCGGGCTGCTTTCAAACAAATTGGATATTGAATCTGGTGTATTTAATACGAAAAAGGTGATTACCTTTAATGTCGTTCAAGTTGTTGCACAAGCAGTGGGATGGTTTTTGATTGCGCCATCTTTAGATATTTTGATTTATGCAGAACCGGCAAATAAGGTTTTCGTTCAAGGCCTTTTTGCTGGTATTTCTAATATGGTCACGGTCGGGATTATTGGAACGATTTTATTATTAGCTTATGCAAAAACACGTAGTCAAAGCAACAGTCTACATCGAGAATTATAATTTCCTTCTTGAAGAGGTAGAAGGTTTAAATAGGAGAACACAATGAAAAAGCCAGTCATTGAATTTCACAACTACAGTTTTAAATATCGCAGCCAGTCACAACCTACCCTTCAAGAATTGAATTTAACCATCTATGAAGGTGAAAAGGTATTAATTGTCGGCCCATCTGGTTCAGGAAAAAGTACGATTGGACATTGTCTTAATGGGCTAATCCCTTTTTCATATAAGGGAGAGGTTTCTGGTAGCCTTAGAATTAAAGGGAAGGATGCTTACGAATTAGATATTTTTTCCCGGTCTAAAATAGTGGGAACGGTCTTACAGGATCCAGACGGACAGTTTATTGGGTTGACGGTTGGAGAGGACATTGCTTTTGCACTAGAAAATGATACTACTGAACAAGAGAAGATGATTGATCTTGTGGATGAAGCGGCAAAAATGGTGGAAATGGATGGATATCTTCAATCCTCTATCCATCATTTATCTGGAGGACAACGACAGAGAGTTTCGATTGCTGGAGTCATCGTAGATCAGGTAGATATTCTATTATTTGATGAACCCCTTGCCAATCTTGATCCCGCTACAGGAGTATATGCGATTGAATTGATTGACCGAATTCAGAAAGAAACGAATACTACCGTTGTCATTATTGAGCACCGGTTAGAAGATGTTTTGCATTGTTCTGTTGACCGAATTATTGTGGTGGATGAAGGACAGATTGTTGGGGACATGAGCCCTAACCAGTTATTATCAAGCCCAGTATTAGAAAACAGCTATATTCGTGAACCATTATATCTGAAAGCAGCAAAATATGCGGGAATTGGCATAACGGAAGAGATGAAGCCTGATCATATAAGTACTTTTGCCGTTGAACAATGTAAGACAAAATTATTGGATTGGTTTGAATCCATTTCTCCAATCGTACCTAGGGAAAAAAAGTCTACAATTCTTGAATTGGCCAATATTACTTTTTCTTATTCCCCTGAAAAGGAAACCATTCATGGTATATCATTTTCGATCGAGCGAGGGGAAATGGTTAGTATTGTGGGGAAAAACGGAGCAGGGAAGTCCACTCTTTCCAAACTGATATGCGGGTTTGAAAGGCCAAATTCCGGTGACATCTTCTATAATGGAACAAATATTACGGATGATACCATTAAGGAACGTTCCTTAAGAATTGGCATGGTGTTGCAAAACCCAAATCATATGATTTCGAAGCATATGATTTTTGATGAAGTCGCTCTAGGACTTGTGATTCGTGGAGTGCCGGTGGAGGAGGTAAGGGAGCGAGTAGAAATAACGTTGAAGGTGTGTGGCCTTTATCCATATCGAAATTGGCCAATATCCGCATTAAGTTTTGGTCAAAAGAAACGAGTAACGATCGCCTCCATCTTAGTTCTCGAACCTGAGATTATCATTCTTGATGAACCGACAGCCGGACAAGATCTTCGTCATTATACAGAAATGATGGAGTTTTTAGAGGAATTGAATAGCCAAGGCATGACGATTATGATGATTACTCATGATATGCATTTGATGCTTGAATATACTCCACGTGCAATTGTAATTGAGAGTGGCAGAAAAATTGCTGATGCTTCCTCTGCAACGATTTTGACAGATTCCAAAGTCATCCAACAAGCAAATTTAAAAGAGACCTCCTTATTTGAATTGGCAAAACGAGCAGGGATTTGTGACCCGAGCGAGTTTGTTGCAAGGTTTATAGCCTATGATAAGGAGGTAAGGAAGATATGGCAGTAGAGATGTTATCATATATTGAACGAAATTCGCCTGTTCATCAATTAACAGGTGTAACAAAACTCATATGCTTTCTAATCTGGTCGACTGCTGCAATGCTTACTTATGATACTCGAATTCTTGTTTTTTTGTTTATTTGTAGTATTGCTATTTTTATCCTCTCAAAAATTAAGCTTCAAGAGGTTTCTTTTGTCCTTATTTTTATTTTAATCTTTCTATTGATTAATAATCTGGCTATCTATGGATTCTCGCCACAGGAAGGGGTGAAAATCTATGGAACGAGCCATGTTCTATTTGAAATCGCCGGAAGATATAATCTGACGTGGGAACAAGTTTTTTATCAAACGAATATTACATTAAAATATTTTACTGTTATTCCAGTCGCCTTGCTATTTGTGGTAACGACACACCCAAGTGAATTTGCGGCATCGCTTAATAAGATTGGTGTGAGTTATCGAATTGCTTATGCTGTTTCTCTAGCACTACGTTACATTCCAGACATTCAAAGGGATTTTCGAAATATCGCCCTTTCTCAACAAGCAAGAGGAATGGATCTGTCACGAAAGGAAAAGCTGCTAAAACGGATAAAGAATGCTGCTTCTATCATTCTTCCATTAATTCTTTCCAGTCTGGATAAGATTGAGATAATAAGTAACGCCATGGAATTGCGAGGGTTTGGAAAAAAGAAACGGAGAACCTGGTATAGTGCACGTCCTTTTAAGAAAGGTGACTATTTGACTATGATACTATTTTCAATTTTCTTTGTTTTGACATTGATGATTACTTTTTATGATGGGAATCGGTTTTATAATCCGTTTTTGCTAGTAAAGTAGGTAATTTATAAACTCGATTTCTTCATGTGAGAAATCGAGTTTATTTTATGATGGGAAATAGGACGATTGAAAGGGGATGAACGACATTTTTAAGAAAATTTAATGAGAAAAGGTCGTTCATAAGCTGGATCAATAACAGTTTTAAGAAAAAAGGAAGAGAAAAAGTCGTTCAAATTGGTAAAAGTTTGTTTGTGGTGTTGTTAAACTTTTAAAGGATCTTATGGAAATTATTAACGGTAGAAAGAACCATTATTCTTGAGTATATGATGTGAATAAAGATTGGTTCCGTTCAAATTTCAGGCGCTTTTGCTTTAATCCATCAAGTCTTTCTGAAAAAAGAATAGCTTCATGGCTCCCGTTTCCATATTTATGAATGATATCAAGAAGTTTCTGCTCAAAGATGTTAATTTGCAAATTAAGGTATTCTTCACTTAGTGGGTGTTGTTGCTTCATAATGAAAACTCCGTTTCATTGATTTAAGTTCGAAACACATTTTATCAGTTTTATATAAAATAATTATTAAAAAAATATGGCAAATTTATGAATATAACGTAAGGATATGTTTTTGATAAGAATAGTTAGCAGTTCTCAGAATTTTGGCTTTTCTTTTTATTATTGGAAATCATTTAATGGAATTTAAGGGTATTTGCATAGTAGTTTTCATCAACCGGGCTCATTCCTCTACATTTATAGAATTGTGACATGTTTCCACTCTTATCGTTACGGAGCACAAAAAACAGCATGATTCTTTGTTACTTAGGGACATACCTTCTTTCTGGTAAAAAATAATATAATAAAGATAGATTTTGTCTATCCTTTCATTTTTGAAATGTATGAGCGATTGACAAAACGTTTAATGGATAAATACGGATCAGCTCTGGGAGTCCGTCTAATGGGATAATGACGGCATGCTATCCGTTTTATGGGCTGCTAGTGGTAAGAGAATTTTATCATCGATTGGGTATTCAATTTGTTCAGGAAAATCAAGAATCGCTTGTACATCTATTAATGGAACTAAAGTTTATGATATATTTAATTCAAAGAGGTATAGGAATGTCTTTATTTAAAGGAGGAAAGAAATTAATATATTTATGTGGACTTAAATAATCTCTATCAACATTTTGGAAGTTGGGCAAATCATTTTGTGAACGCTTTCGTTCTTGCACAACGGTTCCGTACTATTCCAGATGTGCCGATTTTTTGAAATACTTTTTAAAACTGATGCTATCATGACAAATGAAGTCCTACAAATTACAAAAAAAGGAGTCAGTCAAATGTTCTCAAATATTGGAGTTCCAGGTTTAATTTTAATTTTAGTACTTGCCCTTATCGTTTTTGGACCGAAAAAGCTTCCGGAAATTGGGCGTGCAATTGGGCAATCCTTAAGAGAATTTAAGAATTCTACGAAAGGATTAATTGAAGAAGAAAAGGACAAGGTGGTTGAGGAAGTAAAATCTGAACAACAGCCTAAGTCAAATGAGTTGTAATTTTCCTGTATAAGTTTAAATGGGTCTAACCTTTATTCAAATTATTTGAGATGAAGGTAGACCTATTTTTATTTAGCGGTTATGGAAAGTTCTGGTCTGGAATTTAGACGGAAGGGAGGGAGTACTTTTTTATCAAGGTAAATTCCGCCATATTATATTTCTAAACTAGTTGCCATTTATCCCACTCTTAACGGACATTTTGACTCCCACTTCAAGATTCTGAGAATACGAAGAAGATAAGTGGGAGATCAACTGTTCGTAAAGGTCCTAGTCAGGCGAAGCCACAGGATGTGGCGCTCCTTGAGCGTGATAAGTGAAATAAGATTTTTCTTTGGGCTTCAGCCTTAGAAAAATCAATCAGGCTCTGCGTGGCTAACCATCAGTGGGGGATGAATGGCAGACTAAAAGCGCGACGTCAATCACAACGTCTGCACACTTCACGTCCTGTGCGTCGAAAACCCCCACTAATGGAAGTTTCACTTTATTCTAATCTGCTCGAATCTAATATTCATTTCAAAGTACTTCGTTTATTTTTTTCATCTACCAGTTGTCTCGTCATTATGTTTTTAGTGAAATAAATTTTTATTTTGAGTTTTAATTTACATGTTTTTTGAAAATTGGTGTTTTATGGATTCATTTATTTTTTACAATCAAATATAATATAAATGGATGAAATTGGATTTTTTTGAGATGGTTAGTATTGTTTAATGGAGGTAATTGATGAAAAGATACATATCTATGGCATTTTTGATTTTTTTTGGCAGTTTATTTTTGGCGTATGTATTTATCTCTATGATCCATGATTATGTTACTGGTTTTGAAATGGTTATTATACTACTACTGTCAATTTTGATTACGTTAATGATTGGGGTTGTAGAATTATTGAGGAAGAGGTAATCATTTAATGGTTCAATTCATTATTGAAAAATAGACTAAAAGGAATATAGGGAAAAATAAAGTCTGAAGGTACGATAATAAAGCCTAAAAAAACTTAATTGCCTGAAAAAACCCATAGATATTGACTCGTAAAATACTTGTTGTTAAGATTAACCCTATTAATCTAATAGAAGAAATACCTTGTATAAGTTCAAGAATATGGCTTGAACGTCTCTACCGGGCTGCCGTAAATAGCCTGTCTACAAGGGGCATGATAAATAGATAATTATTGTCCTTTGTAGATCCTCCGGCAGTGTTCCGGAGGATTTTTTTTACGAGATTCGGAGGAACTATCATGAAAAACTATTTTCAATTTTCCGAACGGAATACTTCTTATAAGAAGGAAACTATTGCGGGAATTACGACGTTTTTATCCATGGCTTATATTTTAGTGGTGAACCCAGTCATCTTAAGTCAAACAGGCATGGACAAGGGAGCTTTATTTACTGCTACTGCACTTTCAGCAATTGTGGGGTCATTATTAATTGGTTTGATTGCGAATTACCCAATCGGGATAGCACCAAGTATGGGAATCAATGCCTTTTTTACGTTTACCGTCTGTATTGGCATGAAAATTCCTTGGGAAACAGCGCTGACAGGCGTTTTTATTGCAGGCGTATTGTTCATGATACTAAGCCTGCTAAAAATTCGTGAAAAAATTATTAATGTGATTCCTCAGGATTTAAAGCATGCGATTGCAGGAGGAATTGGTTTTTTTGTTGCCTTTATTGGTTTGAAAAATGCAGGGATTGTCATGGCAAATGAATCTACCTTTGTTGCGATTGGAGACTTAAAATCAGCTCCAACTTTGCTTGCCATAGTTGGATTTATTATTACGATTATCCTTTTAAACAAAGGGGTAAAAGGCGGGATATTCTATGGAATGGTCATTTCCACAATCATTGGCGTTGTTTTTGGAATCATCGATACGCCAAGTGCCGTTGTTGGAAAAATCCCTAGTCTCGAACCTTCATTTGGCGTTGTCTTCAGTCACTTAGATGAAATCTTTTCACCTAAAGTGTTAGCTGTTATTTTCACCTTTTTATTCGTTGCCTTTTTCGATACAGCTGGAGCTTTAATTGCCGTGGCGAGCCAAGCAGGTTTGATGAAGAATAATGAGATCCCGAATGCAGGGAAGGCACTGCTTGCCGACTCGATGTCAACGATTGTTGGCTCGATTTTTGGTACCTCCACTACTGCATCATTTGTAGAATCTTCTGCGGGAATTGCAGTGGGGGGAAGAACAGGGTTTACATCTGTAATTATCGCATCCTGTTTTGCTATATCACTTTTCTTTGCACCGATCTTGTCGATTGTTACCCCTGAAGTAACAGCACCTGCGCTTATCATTGTTGGAGCTTTAATGGCTACGGAAATCAGCAAAATCAATTGGGGGAATTTTGCGGTTGTCATCCCATGCTTTGTAACGATTATTATGATGCCATTGACCTATAGTGTAGCAACGGGAATTGCGCTCGGATTTATTCTCTATCCCATCAGCATGATTGCTATGAATAAAATGAGAGAAGTCCATCCGATTATGTATGTTTTATGTTTGACCTTTATTGGGTATTTTGTGTATGTGATATAGAATAAGGTTTAAGGCGTGAATCATGTTGTGGATTCACGCCTTGAGTTTTGAAATGGAGATGGTTTCTTGAATGAAATATTAAGGAATTAAAAATATCATCATCTCCTATTAATGGTTAAAAAAGAGTAGGTTTTGAAAATTAATAACCAACCTCAACGGATGCAATGACAATATACATCATATCATTTTTATCCCCTTTTTCTTCAAGGACAATTCCACTAGTTGTTAACATTCCTCCATCCATTACTTCTACCGTGACAATTCCAAATGGCAAGGCTTCCTTTACTGCTTCAATATCAAGGGTTTCTTTTTCACATGGTACTGCAAGTTTTACGTTTACTTTCATATTATGTAAACTGTTTTCAGGTAATACAGAACGGATACCAGGCATAGAATTATAATGAATGGCATTTTTCACAGCCCGAATAGCTGCTTTGGTAATATCTTGACCATGAACATCGATTCCCATCCCAGTTTCGATAAACATTATTTTTTCCATCATTCTTCACTTTCCTTTCTTGAAAATCCTTCATATCTTATTTTATCTCTTTTTTTGTCTTTTTGGGAATTTGATATCATCTCACTTTTTGGAAATAGATAGTTTCAGAAATGCTATCATATATTGGAACATTAATTATAATGGATTATTTTGGGAATGAAGGTTTTCTGGGTAATGGATTAATTCCCCTTTTTATCGTTAATTTAATGCACTCAAAGACTCTGTTTATCTTCGGAGTGAGATCCCGGTTTGTCATGATTGTGATTAATAGGTATAAATTAATTGAAGAGGAATTCTGAAGACCTATCGATATTCATTAAATTTCGGTATTTTTAGGAATGAAAGAGGTTTTTCTTTTCATTATTCTTTGAAATTACCCCTTTTGTATACCAACTTGGACAATGATATGCTTATAGTATATTTCATAATAGAATAAGGAGAAGAGAACTCATGGGAAAATTCTACATAACCGATGCGTTTTGGGAGCTGTTTCCACATGCTGAAATTGCCGTTATTGTGGCAAAGGGGATTACCAATAGTGAAGTATTAGTGGAAAATGTAAGACCAGATATTATTGAACTCTTGGAAAATAGCAACAAAGAAGCAAAACGGTTCTTAACTGAGGATGTTTTTAGTAATAATCAGGTGATATCTGTATGGCGCAAGGCTTATCAGAAATTTAAAACAAAGAAAGGCGCGAGATCTTCCATAGAGTCATTACTCAAACGAATTGAAAAAGGGCGAGAAGTCGGCACGATTAATCCTTTAGTAGACATCTATAACTCTGTTTCCCTTACCTATGGACTACCATGTGGAGGGGAGGATATCGACACTTTCAAGGGAGATTTGCTCTTAACAAAAGCAGATGGGGATGAACTTTTCTTAGCATTAGGCGATGAAGAGTTCGATCATGCTTTGCCCAGTGAAATCATTTATAAAGATGAAGAAGGGGCAGTCTGCCGTTGTTGGAATTGGCGTGATGGGCAGCGAACAATGTTAACAGAGGATACGGTTAATGCTTTTTTAATTATTGAATCAGTCGATCCCAAAAGAAGTTCTGATTTAAAAGAGGCAGCCGAAAAACTTTCGGGGCTTACTAGTCAATTTCTTGGAGGTCAATGTAGCATTACCTATATGGATAAAGATAACCGACAATTGTTATTAAAGTAATGCTTTTTTTCAGGGAGGAAAATAGATGCAAAATATTTTTCTAAAAAGAATCTACGAACCATATGAGCAATCAGACGGTTTGAGAATATTGATTGATCGGCTCTGGCCACGAGGAATATCAAAGGAAGCAGCCAATTTAGACGAGTGGGTAAAGGAAGCAGCTCCGAGTAGTGAATTACGAAAATGGTTCTGTCATAAGCCAGAGCTTTTTGAGGAATTTAAAGCTCACTATCAAAATGAATTACGGACTAACCCATTGCAAAAAAAGGCAGTAGAGCAAATTATCGGAGAGGCAAGAGAGGGGAGAGTAACGCTCTTGTATGGAGCTAAGGATCCAATCTATAATCATGCAGTGGTCCTGCTAGATTGTATAAAAAAATCAATTCGTTGAGACACGAATTGATTTTTTTAGTCTTTTCTGAAATGACCAACGACTTCCAGCGTCTTGGTGATATTGACAAACGCATGCGGATCCGTCTTTTTGATGGTATGTTTCGTTTCATTTAATTCATATTTCGTGATAACAGTTGTTAAAATTTTTTTTGGCTTATGGGTGTATGCCCCTTCTGCATCATAAACTGTGATTCCTCTTGCATGTAAATGGATAAGAGCATCAGTAAGCTCTTTCGATTTCTCTGTAACAATAGTTACTGTTAATTTGTTTTGTGTTGTATACACCATATCGACCGCGCGACCAGCTACATAAATCGCGATAATCGTATATAATGTGATATTCCAGCCAAACACAATACCAGAAATGCCAACCACAAGTAGATTCATCCATATATTTAAATGGCCAACTTGAAAGTTTTTTCTTTTGGCGAGAATTAGACTGACGATGTCTGTTCCCCCTGTTGAACCACCAATGCGAATGATAATTCCAACAGCAATTCCATAAAGGGCTCCCCCAATGATTGAAGAAAGAAGAATATCATTGCTAATAGAACGGATTGGAATAAACTTCAGACTAAAAGATAAAACAAGAACAGCATATATCGTTAAAACAATAAATCTTTTTCCTAAATATTTTATTCCCAGAATAAAAAGGGGAATATTGATGAGTAAAACGACTAACCCAGTGTTGATATGGATAAAATGATGTATAAAAAAAGCGATGCCCGTAGCCCCTCCGGATGCAAGTTTGTGAGGGATTAAAAAAGAATTATAGGCAAATCCAAAAAGAATTGAACATAAGCCAATTACGATTAAATGATAGATATATCGAAACAAAGTATGAACACCTCGACAATTTTTTCCAAACTCAAGTGCAAATCAAATACGGCTAAAAAGTGAAAATACAGTATTTTAATACAAAGGGTTCTAAAGATAATCTTGGATTTTTAGTTTTCCCATTTATATATGTAAAATGAGTAAGTTCATAAAAAAATTAGTTTGAAGCAAACTCCCTTTGAACTTTATCATAAATATTCCAATCCTCCATCATATTTATTATCAATCTCTTAATATCTTTTATTCTATTTTCTCCGCAGCTCTCCTTATTTAATAATTGGCACAATGCGATTAAATCCAGCAGTTTCGCTTGCTGTAACCATTCTTTCGTTAGAACTCTGCCATTATTTTGATAACTCTTTATAAAAGGATACCAAAAATCCGTTATCGGAATTTTTTCATACCTCAACATATTTCCTATATCAATTAAAGGCGAGCCGCATAAAGTATATTCCCAATCTAGGATAGCAGGTAGGTTAATATGAATGATTTCAGCTAAATTCTTATCCCACTCTTAACGGACAGTAAGACTCCCACTTCAAGATTCTGAGAATACGAAGAAGATAAGTGGGAGATCAACTGTCCGTATAGGTCCGACGACGGACAGGATGTCCTAGTCAGGCGAAGCCACAGGACGTGGCGTTATGAGCGTGATAAGTGAAATAAGATTTTTCTTTGGGCTTCAGCCCTTAGAAAAATCAATCAGGCTCTGCGTGACTAACCATCAGTGGGGGATGAATGGCAGACTAAAAGCGCGACGTCAATCGCAACGTCTGCACTAGCACGTCCTGTGCGTCGAAAACCCCCACTGATGGAAGTTTCACTTTATGAGTTTGCATAGCGATTTAAAGTTTATTTCGATTTTTACTTTAACACATTCCTGCCATCGTTACCTTAATTTTAGGATTAACTACATATATACCGTAACAATTCCATTAAATCGAATACAAAAGTTCGCAATATATTTTTAGGTTTAAAGAATTTCGTTATTGCACAAAGTTATATTTTTTATTCTTATATTCAGTAACAATCATGCTAAAAGCGTACAAACATTGGTAGGGTAAAGAAAAAGAGCTAATAACTTGAAAAAAGGAAATTATTGAAATATATAGAATATATAAACATAATTCTGTTCTGATAATTAATTGAATCAATCAATTAGGTTAGGAGATGCCAAGCTATTTAAATGAATATTATGTTTCTATCGATGTTTATAATCCTTACGACTTTGGGGATTTACTTAAGAAGGAAAAATAAAGAAAGTCGATTGGTGTTATGGGCAACACTTATCTCAATTTGTGGTGGGTTTACTGGGTTGCAGATTATTCTAGAAAAAGAAGTTCTACCAATTATCATTATCCATGGGAGCCATCAAATGGTACATGTGTGGACTATAATAGTAGGAATCTTAAATCTGATTATAAATATATTCCCCTATTATGGCATTCTCATCTTCTTCTTGTTTTACAATGGATATTTTCTTTATAACAAATGGATAATGGTCGTTTTGAGCTTTCCTATATGGATTTCCCTATTTTTCTTCTCAGATTTATCGAGTAATGAATTGGATGAGGTTTCAATTGCATCTTGGGGAGCTATTTATTTGATAATAACAGGATGTTTAGCGCTTCGACCGATTATTCTTAGTAATGATCGATCAGAAAGAATGTATCATAGTTCTGTTTCCCTCATATTTCTTGTGCCTTTAATTTGCTTGAATGTGTTTCATTTTACACCTGATCCCTATAGTGATCAGGTTTTGAAAATGATTCCTTTCATCTGTATTGGGAGTTTTCTTTTTGTTTTTCTTTTGTTTTTGCGAGGAACTTTCATAGGGGTGAAGAGAAAGTCAATACAGACTGTTAATATAGGGACAGCCGTTATCCATCATTCTTTGAAGAATTCAATAGCCAAGATTAAGCTGGTTGCTCTTAATATTAGAAAAAGCATAGAACTTCAACATTATTTGGAAGTTGAAGAGGAGATCGGACAACTTCTTAAAACCTATGATGAAATGATGGGTACGATGACTAAAATTTCA
The DNA here is from genome assembly GCF_042263505.1 of Cytobacillus sp. Hz8. Lineage (NCBI taxonomy): Bacteria > Bacillati > Bacillota > Bacilli > Caryophanales > Bacillaceae > Cytobacillus > Cytobacillus sp. Hz8. Next base: position 282,979 of record NZ_JBHKFI010000001.1, read on the forward strand.
CATGCAGTTTCAGATAAGCTGAAAATTAATCCGCAGGAACATGATTTATCAGACATACTTGATGAAGTAGTGGAAGTGATAGAAAGTGTTCCAAACATGAAAGTGGAAAAACATTACTTTCCTTATCAGGTGTTTGTCGACCGACAGTGTTTTATCGAATGCTTAGTAAATATATGCAATAATGCGGTGGAAGCAATGGAGGATGGAGGAGTTATTCGGATTGAACTAGAGTTAAGGAGAAGAGTGTTCATTCTTGCTATTAGTGACACGGGGAAGGGAATGAATCCGTTACAATTGCAAAATATGTTTGAACCCTTCTATTCAACAAAACATCAAATGGGGACTAATTTTGGTTTAGGTATGTATCATGTTAAGAAGGTTATAGAGGCACATAAAGGTAAAGTATTCGTAAAAAGCAAATTGGGAGAAGGTACAACAATACAAATTATGTTAAAAAGATGGGATTTGGAGAAATGAACGAGGATATTAAGGTCATGATAGTTGATGATGATCCTGACTGGAGAATGGGGTTACAACGTTATTTTTCGGGGTATAAGCAAATTAATCTAATTTTCTGTGCAGCAACCATTGAGGAGTGTTTTACTTTTTTACATAAAGAACCGATTGACATTGTGCTTATGGATATTATGTTAAGTCATTCATGTGGTTCAGGACTTGATGCAGCCTTAGACATCGCTATTCAATTTCCAAATGTGAAAGTCATTATGCTTAGTTCTGTAGATCAAAATGATGAGATTTTTAACGAAGCTTTTTTAAATGGGGCTTATGAATATGTGTACAAACATGATTTCAATCAATTACCAGAAATCATGATAAGATCCATGGAAAACGAGCCCCATAAATTTGGCGAGAGACTACGGAAGCTCGTTTATGAGAAAAAGAAAAGCTTGCTTAGTGAGGGAGATAAAGAACTTTTAATTATGATATTGGAAGGAAAGACACAAGTAGAGATTTCTCAAGAATTTTGTGTCAGCTTGGCTGCTATAAAAAAGAGAACAGGGAGAATTATGAAAAAGTTCGACTGGCAACGTTCAAGTAAGGAGTTAGCTGAAAAATGTCGCAAATGGGGATTATTTTAATTCAAAAGTATATTTTGTTTAATTTCTGTTTTTCGACATGTTTGGTTCATTATACCTTTATTATGCTATTTATTATAATCTGATGGTAGACATAAAATTGTATACTTTTGGAATTGAGTCAATTGCAATATAATTTAAATATAGTTAGATAATTCTGTTATATTAATGAAATGCTTTTTTCTACCGAAAATTATAATTAGTTCCATAAATTAAAAGAGTTCATTTCATTGCTCAGTAAAGGGCAAACTAATTGAAAGATTGGGGCGCAAAATCACAGGTCTAAGGTACGAATGGTATACTATGACGGCTGGGTTGCCTGAAATACAATCAGTATTTTGGGAGGAATTAAGTGTTGAAAGCAAATAATCATAATGATGACCTAGATGTTGAGTGGGTACAGCTAATTCAAGAAGCAAAGCGACTTGGATTAACAAAAGAAGATATTATTCTCTTTTTAAAGAAGAAGAGGGAAGACAGGAATGGTTTCATAAATCATAAATTTACATAAATTAGTTCTTTAGGTATTTCTTAAATGAAATTAGTTTAAGAAATGCTCCTTTATTATGTATATTTAATATTCAATAGAAGCTGTATCTGAGAAAAAAACTAGAGTATTTACTATTCCTACAGAAGTCAAAATATCACAGCTTGAAAATCAAAAAGAATTATAAATCACGGGTCTTACTATTAATTAAATCATAGAAAAAATTTTATTATTTTATAGATTAATGGAGTCTAATATGAATTTAGTTTATAGAGGTTTAATTATATTTGCGGTATTTTATAATTTTTGATTATTTTAGAAATAATACATTTAATTGGGTGGGAAATATTTTACAATCTGTGTTTATCTTTACTTTTTATTTGTTGCTTACATGGCTATTGGACAGCAATGGAAATAAAAAAGCATAAAAAACTTCGATCAAAAATGATTGGAGCTTTTTTATGTTTAAATACAACAATTTTCATATAAGCAAGTTGCAACTGATAATTAAGCTGTTTATTTTTTCAGGAATAAAGTACTTCTAGCAATACTATTTATAATAATATTCTAATAGAAAAAAATGAATGATTTTTTCTTTAAGGTCATACTCTTCGTTTGAATGTTATGATGAACATATATAGAGAATAAAAAGTAGAGGTACCTGAATCTATGAATGAGACGAAAAAGAATAAAGCGGATAGCTGGTATTGGAAGGCTGAGAAAAAAGCGAGCAATTACTTTAAATTACTTCAGAAACAAGCGTTAGAAAAGACATATGTCACAAAGCTCACAAAGGATATCCAATCATGGAGAAAGTTCCATATTCATCCACCCTTCATTTCTTTATTTTCATCGAAGAAAGGATATTCAGATTATCAGGATTATATACGTTGGTTAGATTCAAAAGGAAAATTAGATCAGTATTTAGATCGGAGCATTTCTTATATTTATATGAGGGATTTAGGGAAAGCCCTCCACTCTAAGGAAACACAGGAAAGGATACAGAGTATAGTCGATGCTTTAAAAAGCCACTTACTAAATAATCAAGTGAATAGCAATGAAACATTTAACTTGGCGAGGCTGTATCGGTTTACGGAGAGGGAAGGAATAGAATCAACCCTGATTTGGGTGATGAATAAATTAAGAAAGGTCACTACGCATTTTCCAAAAGAAATGGATGCTCTTCATGCTGAAAGGAAACTGATTAAAATTATTGCAGGGGTTTTTATGCATCAATGGGAGGAGATGGACAATCATATTTCTCCTCAAGAACGGACTAAGAAATTGGATAGAGCGATAAGGCTTGGCTATTCTTATGGCTTAACCTACCCCTTTATTGATGATCTCCTTGATGCCAAAATCCTAACTTCAAAGGAGGAGAGTCAATATACGGAAATGATTCGGACAACCTTAATATCAGGGACTGTGCCGAATTTAGGAGTATGGACGGGAAAAAATAAAGAGTTTATTCAATTTATTCATGCTGAGCTACGTCAGGCTTTTGAATACATTAAGTCTCAACAGCCAAAAGAAGCTCAAGAGCAGTTTTTTGAACAGGCCTATGTTTTTTTCCGTTCTCAGGAAATGGATCGTAATAAAGACCTTTCAAATGCAAATTACACCAACGAAGAACTATATGTCCCAATCATATTGAAATCTTCATTTTCTCGATTAATTGCTCGTTCTGTGATAAGTGCACCAGAGGATGTTGGTTTTGATGAGCGTACCTTTTATTATGGAATCTACAATCAATTGGCCGACGATTTCACTGATATATTTGAAGATCTGGAAAAAGGAGCGGTTACCCCATATACCTATTATCTGAAATATCATAAAAGAAGAAATGATTTAGTCAATCCATTTGAATTGTATTGGACGGTTATTTCTTATTTGATTCATGATGTGTACCATTCAGATACTAAAACAAGAGAAGTCATTTTAGATCGAGCAATCAATAGTCAAAAGCGTTTCAAGGAAAAATGGGGGACAAAAAAATACAAAGAGATAATGGAAATCTTCACTACCAATAATCTAAAATTTCAAGGACAGCTTCAAAGAATTGTTCAAAAAGCTAAGGATGTAGATTTTTTTGATAAACTTCTTCGTGACTTGATCATCGATTCATTAAACATTGAACAAAAAGAGCAGGAGAACTTTCAAAATACAATTAAACATGTTCGTACACAAATTAATAAAAACTTGCTAATCAAGAAAATGAATTCTGATTCTTTAATAAATGACAAAATTATTGATGCTGCCAACTATACTCTTGAAGGTGATGGAAAACGTCTTCGGCCAATCTTGACCTGGGTGATGGGTGTGCATGGATTTGGTTTAAAAGGTACAGATATCATGCCACTATTACAATCACTAGAATATATGCATACGGCATCCCTTATTTTTGATGATTTGCCAAGTCAGGATAATGCGTCCATACGGCGAGGACGTCCAACTTTGCATAAAGTCTATAACAATGCCATCGCGGAATTAACTGGTCTTTTTCTAATTCAAAAAGCCATAATAGAGCAAACCAATTTAAAGACTTTTGATGCAAAAACAATCCTTCAGTTAATTCAATATTCTGCACAAATGACTGCAGAAATGTGTAGAGGACAGGCAATGGATTTGGATGCAAAAGGAAAATCATTGTCATTAGAACAATTAAAAGTGATGAGCTATTATAAAACGGGAAAAGCTTTTGAAGCTTCTCTGATTGTGCCTGCAATTCTTGCCCATGCAGAGGAATCTGAAATGAAGGCAATAAAAAAATACGCTCAACATGCAGGGATTGCCTTTCAAATAAAAGATGATTTGCTTGATGTAGAGGGTGTACAAAAGACCTTAGGTAAACCAATTGGAAAAGATGCTGAAAACGATAATTCTACCTTTGTGTCGGTTCTTGGAATGGAAGGAGCGAGAAAGGCAATGTGGGAAGAATACTGTCTTGCCATAGAAGCCTTGCAAGAAGTATCCCGTAATCTATCATTTTTTAAGCAATTTTTGAATTACATCGTACACAGAGACCATTAATTTTATTGAACAAATTAGTCAGAGTTTTCGATTTTATCGATTAGGCAGGAAGCATGTATGTGTTTTATTTTGACTGATTCTGCCAATATTTAAGGGGAACATGGAGATATTTAAAGCAATTGAATTAAATTTTATAAAAAATAGGGCTATCTAGACAAAGACAAAGTAAACATATTTTTCAATAAATAATTTGAAAATACTGAAATTATTATGAGAGAATAAAGGTAATAAGGAAGCGCAAGGCGAAAAGTATACATGCTGGGATTTTATCTGTATCAATGGCATATTGTTTATTGATGGCTTTAAAAAGTGGTCGAAATAAGATAAGTTTGAACGGTAACATGAAGGCGCTCCAATCCATTGGGGCGCTTTTATATAAATTTATCTGCTTTTAATGAATGAAGGTGTGATGAACTTGAATTTTGAAAGGATAACTCCCCTTGGTGATTCAGCAATAGTAGTAGAGTTTGGTAAAATAATCGATATAGAAACGCATCAAAAGGTTCAAGAGTTGGGATTGTTTTTGGAGAAAAACCCTTTACCCGCCATGATTGAGCATGTTCCAAGTTTTACGAGTGTAACTATCTTTTATGACTGTGCAAAGGCAGAGAGATCTCAAGATAAAAAGAAGTCCCTCTCTCCTTATGAATATATGAAAAACCAAATAGAGAAAACTCTTTCTCTTATTGAGATGAAGTCTCGGAATCGACCGCAAATCGTTGATATTCCCGTCTGCTATGGTGGTGAGTTCGGGCCCGACTTGGAGTTCGTTGCGAAAATTAATCATTTGCTCCCCGAAGAAGTAATCGAAATCCATACAAGTGGAAACTATCTAACCTATATGATTGGATTTGCGCCGGGCTTTCCGTATTTAGGGGGGTTATCGGATAGGATAACAGCTCCAAGATGTGAAACACCGAGGCTTCATATTCCGGCCGGAACTGTAGGAATTGGCGGAAAACAAACTGGAATTTATCCAATTGCTTCACCAGGCGGATGGCGGTTGATAGGGAGGACACCATTACATTTATTTAATCCAAATCAGTCTCCCCCCACTTTAATTAAATCGGGTGATATGATTCGGTTTAGATCCATTTCATACGCGGAATATCTGAAGCTAACGGAGGTGAAAAGTTGAGCCTTATCATTAAGAAGCCTGGAATCCTTTCCACTATTCAAGATTCTGGGAGAAGAGGATATCAAAAATATGGAGTCATCGTGAATGGCGCTATGGATCCATTTGCCATGAGAGCAGCGAATCTATTAGTTGGGAATGAGAGCAATGAAGCGGTAATTGAAGCTACGATAGTTGGTCCAACGGTCTATTTTGATTCCTTTTCCTTAATTGCCATTTGTGGCGGTGATTTTCAGCCAACCATTGATGGGGTAAAAGTCCCCATGTGGCAGCCTCATATTGTGAAAGCAGGAAGCACCTTGAAAATAGGATCTGCTTGTTTAGGAATACGTTGCTATTTAGCCATTTGTGGAGGTTTCAAATTACCGCTTGAAATGGAGAGCCGTTCCACCTATTTGCGTGCGGGTTTTGGCGGTTTTTCAGGAAGGGCACTTCGAGCAGGTGATTTTCTAGAGACAAGAAAAAAATTGACGATAAGTAAAGCAATCTTATCTACTATTCGTTCAAACGAAAATCGCTCATTTTATTCAATACCATGCTTTATTTCACATCATGTAAAGCCACTTTATTCAAAAAATCCACTGATTCGTGTGATAAAAGGAGCCCATTTTGAACTTTTTACTACTCAAAGTAAAATATTATTCTTTAAAAGCTCCTATAAAGTTTTAGCTTCATCGGACAGAATGGGCTATAGATTAAAAGGAGCAGAGCTTGGATTAAAGAAGCCAAGGGAAATCATTTCAGAGGCGGTCTCATTTGGAACGATTCAGGTACCTCCAGATGGTCAACCCATTGTATTAATGGCCGATCATCAAACAATTGGCGGATATCCGAGGATAGCTGAGGTAATATCTGTTGATTTGCCGCTTATGGCACAGTTGAATCTAGGGTCCTCGGTTCATTTTCAAGAAATTTCACTACATGAAGCTCAGAAACTATATATAAAACGCGAACAGGATTTACGTTTAATGGAAAAAGGTATGAAAGATATATTGAAAAAATTTGGAGGTTCCTAGAATGAGTGTGATTGATATTAATTGTGATATGGGAGAAAGTTTTGGAGCATATACATTAGGTGAAGATGCTGAAATTTTAAAATATGTTACCTCTGCCAATATTGCGTGTGGCTTTCATGCAGGAGATCCATCCACTATGAGGAAAACAGTCAGACTTGCCTTAGAGTACGATGTTGGAATTGGGGTACATCCTGGTTTACAGGACTTAACGGGCTTTGGTCGCCGTTATATGGATATTTCTCCGGAAGAAGCTTACGATTTGGTTGTTTATCAAATTGGGGCGCTATCTGCTTTTGTAAAAGCTGAGGGTGGGCAAGTCCAGCATGTGAAGGCTCATGGTGCTCTTTATAATATGGCTGCTAAAAATCAAGAACTTTCAGAGGCAATCGCAAAAGCGGTATACCATGTGAATCCTGACTTGATTTTATTTGGTATAGCAAATAGTGAAATCTTGAAGGCTGGGAAACGAATCGGTTTGCGGACGGCAAGTGAAGTATTTGCAGATCGAACGTATCAACAGGATGGTACTTTAACTTCAAGAAAGCAAGCAGATGCATTGGTTTTGGATGAAAATCAAGCTGTTCAACAAGTTGTCAGAATGGTGAAAGAACAAAAGGTGTTAACAAGAGAAGGGATGGATGTTGATATTGTTGCTGAAACTCTTTGCATTCATGGAGATGGAGTCAAAGCTTTAACTTTTGCTCAAAAAATCAGACGTACATTAGAAGAGTCTGGTATTGATGTGTGTGCAATAAGAGAAACAAAATAATTTTCATGAAAAAATAAAGGAAATCAGAGGTGAGATTATGAAGGAGATTTATCGTAGGTTGGAACAATGCTGGCAACAAAAAAAAACTGCCGTTTTAGCGACGATTATCCATGTAAATGGATCTGCCTACCGAAAGTCAGGCACCCGGTGTCTCATTTCTGAAACAGGTGAAATGATTGGAATTATTAGCGGAGGCTGTGTGGAAGAAGATTTATTTGAACACGCAAAGGAAGTACTCAGAACCCATTTACCCATTAAGTTGGAATATGATTTTAGATGGGGAGAGGATGATTTATGGGGTTTAGGAGTAGGATGTGATGGTATCATATCCATTTGGCTTGAATCATTTGATCCCATTGGACAACCGATGCAGGCAAAAAGACTTTTGAATGAAATAGCAGCAAGGCTTTCATGCGAAAAACCGTATTATTTTGTATCCGTGATTGAATCTAGCCTCAAAGAAAAATTTCCACTTGGGTTTTATTTATCTTCTTATGAGAGCCCTCAATATTATTCTTTTATGGAGTCAATAGCAAAATCATGTATATTGAAAATCCAATTAGATGGAGTTCAATTGACATTGTTTGTTGAGAAAGTAGAGCCGATGCCCCATTTATATATTATTGGTTCGGGTCCAGATGCCGCAATGCTTGCAAGAAAAGCAAATGAATTGCCTTGGAAAATTAGTGTGATTGATCATAGAGAAATGACCCTTATCAAACATTTTCCTCATATTCATCATTGTTTAATTAAACGGACCGATTACCAATCAGTGAATATTCCACCTCATTCTTATGTTGTCGTTATGACTCATAATTTGGAATTTGATTATCTAGCCCTGAACTATTTAGTGACTTTAAATCTCTCTTACATTGGTCTTTTAGGTTCAAGCAGACGCTTTACAAAACTTAAGCAGATGTTAAAAGCAGGAGATTCTGATATTAAAGAAGAAGGATTTCAAGTGATTCATTCCCCGGTCGGATTAGATATTGGAGCAGCATCACCGGAGGAAATTATCATAAGTATTCTTTCAGAAATACTGGCACATAAAAACAAAAAATTAGGTGAAATGCCATGCAAACAGAAAACGTGCAACTAAACGAATGTGAAGTCTGGCTGCTTGTTCTGGCTGCCGGATTTTCGAAAAGAATGGGGGAGCAGAAGCTATTACTTTCTGTTAAAGGTGAAACGATGATTCGATATGTTGTGAAGAAATTAAATCAAACAAAGGCAGATGGAATCATCGTTGTAACAAACTCATGTTTTGAAAAAGAAAAGTATGAACTTGCAGATTTAGGGATTGTCATCCTTGAGAATGATGAATCACACTTAGGAATGAGTTCTTCCCTCAAATTAGGGATTCAATATTTGAAAAAACGAAATGCAGGTTCTGCGATTATTCTATTAGCGGATCAACCAACTATTGATGTTCAAATCATTAATCGTGTAATTGATAAATATAAAAAAGATCGATTTGATATCATTCAAGCCCTTTATCAAACAAAGCCATCCCATCCGGTGCTATTTTCCAAAAGGTGGTTTGATGAGCTTCTGCAAATTTCTGGTGATAAAGGGGCAAGAGATGTAATGAAGATGAATCAGAATCAGATTATGTTTGTAGAATGTGATGTACCTGAACCAAAGGATATTGATACAGTTAAAGATTATGAGGATTTAATAAAATCTATTGCATGAACGTTATGGAAAAAATGATATTTTGACAATTTTTAATAGGAACTTTATAATGAACGTGAATTTAAATATTTAGGAGGATTATTAAAAAATGACACACGCGATGAGACTTCGATTCCTGACTTTGAACTAGTAATTGAATAAGTTCAAAGGCTCTGTTTGTGTATACAGAGTAAACGGGATAAGTCTGTCCTTTTTTAATAATCTTCATTTTGTATTCATACAGGGCATATGAAGAAAGGCGGATGATGCTGCCTTTCTTTATTTATGTTTTCATGAATTTCCTTCATTTGTTTAGGCAAAAAGAAGGTTTATTTGGTGGCGCTCCTTAATTGCCCTAATCCAATCATGATGGGTCTCCCGACTTTTACTCTAATCACAGGCAGATTGCCTGTGATTTTTTTTCGTTGCCTGATCAAAGGATTTCATTTTTATAGAGTCAGAAAAGTAAAGACCACGGTTGGATCAATAAGAAGCTGAAAAAAGAACAACCACATAAAAATGGCTGGAGGAAGAATTTATGGAAAAAGTATATCTTGAATTAGAAAATATTGAAGTTTCCTATTTGGATCGATTGGTACTGAGCATCCCGCGGTTAACCGTTTATCAATTTGATCGGATAGGAATTGTCGGGAAAAATGGGGCAGGAAAGAGTACTCTCTTAAAGCTAATGAATGGACAAATCAAACCAGATAAAGGACATGTGAAAGGATTAGTAGATTTCGCTTATTTTGATCAGCTTTCACAGCCTATTGTTCAAACGGTAGATTATGAGTTGGTTGGGAAGCTATCGATCCCAAAAACGGACCTTGAACATTTTAGTGGAGGAGAACAAACTCGTTTGAAGCTTGCTGAAATCTTCTCCAATTACCATGAAGGATTACTCCTTGATGAACCAACGACCCATCTCGATGCTGCAGGAACACAGTTCTTGATCGAAGAGTTGAAATATTATTACGGTGCCCTTGTGCTTGTCAGTCATGACCGTCATGTATTAGATCAACTGGTTACGAAAATTTGGGAAATAGAAGGTGGACAAATTACAGAATACACAGGTAATTATTCTGCTTATGTTGCTCAAAAGGAATTAATGCAAAAGCAACAGCAAGAGCAGCATGAACTCTATGTAAAAGAAAAAAATCGCCTAATAAAAGCAGCAGAAGAAAAGATGAAAAAAGCAGAAAAAATGACTCAGGCAAATGGTCATATTTCCAAAAAAGAATCCAAGGCAAAGGCAAATAAAATGTTTATGACGAAATCAAAGGATACAGGGCAAAAAGCAGTTCAAAAAGCAGCGAAAGCAATCGAACAAAGAGTTCAGAAGCTTGATGTTGTGGAGGCTCCACTTAAAGAAATGGAACTGCATTTTCATCAACCACATGCCTTACAGCTGCACAATAAATTTCCTATAATGGCTGATCGTCTCACCCTTAAAGCGGGAGATAAAATTCTTCTCAAGGAAGTAAGTTTTCAATTTCCTTTAGGAAAAACCATTGCTATTACTGGAAATAATGGCTCAGGAAAAACAACCCTTCTTCGCTATATTTTACAAAGGAGAGAAGGAATCTTCCTCTCACCGAAAGCGGTCATGGGGGCTTATGAACAAATGAGCTATCAGTTTGAAAAGAATGAAACGGTCCTATCCTATATGAAAAAAAGAAGTGAATACGATGAGGGTAAAATTCGTTCGGTTCTTCATGCTATGAATTTTACAGGGAATGATTTAAGAAAAAATGTCCGTGATTTAAGTGGGGGAGAAGCGATTCGCCTTATATTGTGCCAGTTATTCTTAGGAAAATACAATGTATTAATTTTCGATGAACCGACGAACTTTTTGGACGTTTATTGTATTGAAGCATTGGAACGTTTTTTAAAGGCATATGAAGGTACCGTTATCTTGGTTTCCCATGATCGAATGTTTGTGGACCAGGTGGCTGATCATTTGTATTTAATGGAAGAGCATAAATTAAAATGGATTTATTGATCGCTTATTGACAAAAGAAGATGAAGAGCATTACAATAAATTTAGTAATTTACTAAATGAGTAATTTACTAAATTACTAAATTTAAATAAAGGAGAAAGGAATTGAAAATCCCAACTAGTCTTAAACATAAACCAGTGATTGTTTCAGAGAATTATGAAAATATAGATGGAAGAAATGCTTATCAGACGGATGCTAAAGGTCTTTCTTTAGGCCTTGCTCAATGGAATGAAAGAGGGAAACTGGATATCTCCGCCAAAGTCTGGCGCTATACAGGTGAAAAATGGTCTCGACAGTCAGAAGAATTACCGATGCATCGCGTTTTAGATCTTGCCATATTAATTTGTAGAACAAATTTGTACTTTCAAGACGCTTATAGGTTCCCGAAAATGTATGATCCAGAGAATTCGCTGATCGAGAGAATCGGTTTACAAGGGGATGCCATGAGTGTAGAAGTTTGCAAAGATAATCCAATGATTGATGAAGATATTCAATTATTTGCACAAGCGCTAAGCGAAGATGGAGAAATGATTGGCGAAAGACTGCGCGTATTATCAAGACTTTTGAAAGAAATGGGGTATTAGAAAGGAGAATTACTGTGTGTACAGCAGATAATGGATATGCCAATATCCATTCAGAGTTTATTTTAACAGGGAATCGAAACTTTATGGAATCTGAAAAAGCTTTAATTTGGAAGAAGCCTTTATCTCATCGAACGAGCATTGAAGAATTAAGAATATGTCGTGAAATTAACCGAAATTGGAATCGTGGAGAAATGAAAATCACCAATATTTTATTAGAAGGGGATGCAGGTTCCGGGAAAACACAATTAGCGAAAGCTTTATCCGCTAATTTAGGCCTTCCGTATACGAAGGTGACTTGTTTTGCTGATATGGATCAAACGGATATCATTGGTGCGATTTTGCCTATCATCTCTTCTCAAGGTTTAGAGGAGATGGAACCGGAGGCGAAATTCGCGCTGCAGGCACTGTATGAGAGCGATGGTTTTCAAAGTGCAACAGAAATATTGATGAGGTTTTTAGGTGTTACTCAGGAAGAGGCTGCTCTCAGATTTAAGCAATTATTGAAGCTTGTGAAGGAAAAAGGCGGGGATGAAGTAATTGAGTATCGCTTTTATCCATCCGAGATTGTACGGGCTTTTCAAAAGGGATATCTTCTAGAGATTCAAGAACCAACAGTCATTCGGGATGCTGCGGTATTAATGGCCCTTAATTCTGCTTTGGAGATGGATGGTTGCATCAATTTACCAACAGAAATGATTCATAGACATCCGGATTTTATTGCTGTCATCACGACGAATCGCAATTATGCAGGCTGTAGACCATTAAATGAATCGCTGCGAGATCGTTTTCAACATACAGAGAAGATGGATTTACCTTCAAAGGAAACCATGATGGAACGTGCAAAGGCGAAAACAGGTTTTAAAAATGAAAGAATGCTCGGTGTATTAGCTGAAACCATAATTCTTTTAGATAAAACGGCGCGTGCAAATGCGATTAAAGGGGTTGCAGGTATGCGTTCATACTTTTACTGGACAGATGCAGTAGCTAACGGTGCCCCTGTCAAAGAATCGCTTTATCATAAAGTTATTTTTAAAATTACAACGGATCAGGAAGAAATTAGCCTATTAGAGGAAGCATTAACATCACAAGGCTTGCTAGAGCAATTAAATGAGTTAGGGAATGAGTTAAAAAAAAACGGAATTCTGATGTAGTAGAGATTACCACATCAGGAAATATAGATGGGGCGAAAATAGATAAGAAAAAGCATGATGAGGAAAAAGGAATTGCCTTAAGAAAGGCTCCAAATAGTGAAACTCATTCCTCTGATCTTTCGAATGAGTTAGGTGATACAAGTGGCTCAGAAATTGGAGAAGATGGAAAGCCAAAGTATCATCAAGTAAACCCAGAAACGATGTCAGAAAGAGAAATAAGAAAGGAACGAGCATTTCGAAAAAAGTTGAATCAGGAGGCACGAAAGATTATTTCCCATTCTATTCATCAAGGGGTGAAGCTTGTTGTCCATCGCCCAGATTTTGATATGAAAAATAGGAAGGAATATGAAGATTTGAAAATTGGCCTTATGCCAATCGTTAGAGAAATTGCTAGAAAGACGCTTCCATTACTTGAGCACGAGATTTCTTCCGAATTCGTGAAAAATCATTATTATGGCAGTAAATTTCAGGCAGAGAGCATTGTGAATAAAGATTTTAGGTATTTTTTGAAAAAACGACCACCAACTGAATCCCCTTCACTTGTAGTGGGGTTAAGAATAGATGAATCCGCGTCTATGACAGCGTTTGGAAGATTAGAAGCAGCGAAAAGAGCTGCACTTGCCGTCTATGAATTTTGTCAAATATGTGAGATTCCAGTTTCTATTTATGGGGACACCGCGGATGCTTCCAAGCTAGAACAAATGTCGATTTTTGCCTATGCTGACTTTCATAAAAAGGATCCTGATGACCGATATCGAATAATGGGAATTCGCGGGAGAAGTAATAATCGGGATGGGATGGCGTTAAGAGTTCTTGCTGATCGGTTAGCGGAGTCTTCTCAACAAACAAAGCTCATTATTAGCATCAGTGACGGGCAGCCAAAGGCCATGCCGGATTATACGGGAAGCTATGCTGTAAAGGATATGCAGCAAACCATTGCGGAATATGAGCGAAAAGGCATAACCTTTCTGGCAGCTGCCATTGGACAGGATAAGGAAGTCATTAATGAAATCTATGGAAAAGAACGGTTTTTGGATATTTCAAATCTTCATGAGCTCCCTACCCAGCTAGTTCGAATTATTGCCCGATATTTATAAAAAGAAAAAGAAAGGACGATTAGAATGGATATGAAAAGAAGGAAAGAATTATTAGAACAATATAAGCAGATTAAGACCTATTATGGTGTCATTCAAGTGACAAATACAGCGAATGGAAAAATATTCTTGAACTCTTACCCAAATTTGAAAAACAAATGGTTAACCTTAAAAGCGCAATTAGATATGGGAACCCATGCTAATACTGAATTACAAAAAGATTGGAAGGAGTTTGGACCTGAAACCTTTACCTACGAAGTATTAGAGCAAAAAGATCTTTCCAAAGTGACAGATAGAAAATGGGAGTTAAAACAAATCTTAAAGCCATGGTTAGAGAAGCTGCAGCCATATGGGGAAAAAGGATATAATAAACCGCCAAGGGATTAAGAATATGACCCTCTGCTAAAACAATGGTATTCACACTGTTTTAGCAGAGATTTTTGTTTGTATGATGGATCTTCAAAATGGTAATTAGGTTATAAAAAATCCATATTCGTTATAATGGTTATATTTTTGAAAAATAGTTGTTCATATTCCATTCATATACTTCTTATATAATCCAATTATCAAATTAGAAGTTATTATAGAAGGGATGTATATAAATATGTCAAAAGCGAAGAAGCAAATAGGGTGGCGGTCATTTATTCGTATGGTCCAACAAACGAACCCGCCAAAGCTCTTAATTGGTATTGCGTTGTTATTAAGCTTGGGTACTACCGGGGTCAGTCTATTGGTCCCGCTTTTTACTAAAAATCTGATCAATGATTTTTCACTTAGTTCTTTAAGCGCTGGAAAGATTATTCTTCTCGTCTCAGCTATGCTTATTCAGGCTTTAGCAAGCGGGGTCTCCATTTATTTACTAAATCATATTGGACAGTCTGTTGTCGCTGGGATACGCGATCGACTTTGGAAAAAATTATTAGTATTGCCTATCAGTTATTATGATGAACATCAATCTGGCGAAACAGTCAGTCGGATGACCAATGATACTGCTGTGGTTAAAACACTCATCACTGACCATCTCACAAATTTTATCTCAGGAGTCATTTCGATTATCGGTTCTATCATTGTTTTGCTAATTTTAGATTGGAAAATGACAATCGTTATGTTTATAGCTATTCCTTTAGCTGGGGTGATTCTAGGTGTTTTAGGGAAAAAAATGCATCAAGTGTCAAAAGGTATGCAGGACGAAACGGCCAAATTTACATCTGTTCTTCAACAGGTTTTATCAGAAGTCCGTCTAGTTAAATCCTCTAATGCTGAGCAGATTGAATATCAGAATGGGAAAAAGGGGATAACAAATTTATTTCAATATGGGTTGAAAGAAGCCAAAATTCAGGCGCTAATCTCTCCATTAATGGGCTTAATTATTATGGTACTACTTGTTCTGATTTTAGGTTATGGTGGAATGAGAGTTTCATCGGGAGCTTTGACAGCCGGTGAGTTAGTTGCCTTTATTATGTATCTGTTTCAAATTGTCATGCCAATGGGTCAACTAGCTGCATTTTTTACTCAATTTCAAAAAGCATCAGGTGCGACTGAACGAATTATTTCAATCATGGACTCAGATGTTGAAGAAGATGCCAGTTTGGAGGTTCAAGAGATTCAGCAAAATATTGTTGTAGATGGCTTGGATTTTTCCTATAAAAACGGAGAGGACGTTTTAAAAAATATCAGCTTTGAGGTGGAGGCAGAAAAAGTAACCGCGATTGTCGGACCAAGCGGAAGTGGAAAGACTACGCTGTTTTCGCTAATAGAACGTTTTTATCAACCAAAAGAAGGGGATATCCGTCTAGGAAAGAACTCCATTCGTCAATTTTCTCTTCTTTCTTGGAGAAGTCAAATAGGCTATGTTTCACAGGAAAGTCCAATTGTCTCAGGTACGATTCGTGATAATATTTGTTATGGCTTGGATCGATTTGTGAAGGATGAGGAAATCCATCGAGTCGCCAAAATGGCTTATGCGGATCAGTTTATCTCAGAACTACCGCAAGGCTATGATACTGAAGTGGGAGAAAGAGGAATTAAGTTATCTGGTGGACAAAGACAAAGAATCGCGATTGCAAGGGCATTTTTACGAAATCCTAAAATTTTGATGCTGGATGAAGCGACTTCAAGCCTTGACAGTAATTCAGAGTTGGTCGTTCAACAAGCACTGAAAAACCTCATGAGAGGAAGGACGACCATTATAATTGCTCATCGTTTATCGACTGTGATTGATTCGGATAAAATTATCTTTCTGGATAAAGGGACGATTACCGGAAGCGGGACACATGAACAGCTTTTACGGACTCATCCCTTGTATCGCCAATTTGCTCAGCAGCAGCTACGAAATATTGAGTTAGCTTGAATGGATGAAAGGAATGAAAGTAGATGACGAAAATAGTGGTCGTCGATGATGACGCGCATATTCGTGAATTGGTTCATCTTTTTTTAAAAAAAGAAGGATTTGAGCTATATGAAGCGGCCGATGGTGTTCAAGCGTTAGATTTAATGGAAAAGATCAAAATGGACTTAGCCATTATTGATGTAATGATGCCTTATATGGATGGATGGGAGCTATGCCAAGAGCTTCGAAGCTTTAGTGATATGCCCATTCTAATGCTTACAGCCAAAGGAGAAACCTCACAAAAGGTAAAGGGATTTGGACTTGGCGCGGACGATTACCTGGTTAAGCCGTTTGATCCAATCGAGTTACTGGTCAGGGTAAAGGCTTTATTGAAACGATATAAAATAACGGTCTCGCAAACAGTGAATATTGGTGACTTTCAGTTAAATCGGAAAACCCATGAAATTTCTTTTAAGGAGATGGATTACACAATCCCATTAAAGGAGTTTGAACTATTGTTTAAATTGGCCAGCTACCCCGGGAAGACATTTTCAAGGGAGGAGCTAATTGAAGATATTTGGGGTTATGATTACGAAGGGGATGAACGAACAGTAGATGTTCATATTAAAAGATTGCGTGAGCGCTTCTCTGAGTCAGAATTTCCTTTTCGCATACAGACGATGAGGGGATTGGGATACCGATTTGAGGTAAGAGTATGAAATTAAAGCGTTTTTTCAGACATCTACTGGGATTTATCTATGGAATAATTCTATTTGGATTTAGTTTTACAGCAGGTTATTTTATTGTGAATCTTCTCCATTTCCATTTTCTTGATTATTTTTTACATTTAATTGAGACTTTATTTGGCTTTTTAGTATTGGGTTTAATTGGTTTTATCATTCATCTTTTCACTCGTACCAAGCAACGAAATTTTTTCAATGAAATTATCGAAGCATTAAGAAAAATTGCACATGGTGATTTTAATGTAAAATTGGATTTTAATATCAATAGAAGGAATGATTTTACCCTTCTCATTGATCATATTAATGATATGGCAAAGCAATTAAAACAAATGGAAGAAATGCGGCAGGAATTTATTTCTAATGTTTCTCATGAAATTCAGTCGCCATTAACCTCTATAGGAGGGTTTGCAAGAGCGCTTCAATATGACGAGCTGACACAAGATGAACGAAAGCATTATTTAACGATTATTGAAACAGAGTGCAGAAGGTTATCAAAATTAAGTGACAATCTATTAAAACTCACATCATTAGAATCCGAGCAACAGTCTTTTGAACGGATAGAATATCGGTTGGATCATCAAATCCGAAATATCATATTGGCTTGTGAACCCAATTGGACGGAAAAAGATATAGATATGGAGGCTTCACTTGATCATGTAATGGTATGGGCAGATAAGGATTTAATGAGTCAAGTCTGGATGAATCTTCTTTATAATAGTATTAAATTTACACCAAATTCAGGAAAGATTTATGTTCGTTTACAGCAAGTCAATGGGGAAGCTATCATCAAAATTTGTGATACCGGAATTGGAATTTCGAAAGAGGATCAAATTCATATTTTTGAACGGTTTTACAAAGTGGATAAGGCAAGAGACCGTTCAAAAGGAGGAAGCGGCCTTGGACTTTCCATTGTCAAAAAAATTATCGAAATGCATGAGGGAAATATACTGGTCGAAAGTGAGGTTGGGAAAGGGACCACTTTTACTATCAAGATTCCAGTTCGTGAGGTTAAAAAAGAATGGAAGGAGAAAATAAAATAGCGTGGTCTTTAGCATGAAGGCTTAGGCAAGAAAAAGCTGAAACTAATTTATTCACACTGAGAATTTGAACTAGATTATTTGTAAGATGGATGAACAATAGATAAAGTGAACAGGTAAAGAAAAAAATCGTTCAAATCTAAACGATAGACAAAAAGTTGATGTGGGAATAAACTAGGACAAACTATTAAATGAATAGGGTACCAAAACTATCATTTTCAACTATGGTACCCCTATATATCACTAACCTTCTATCCAACAATATTGTCAGTATCTTCTACTTATAGTAGGTTGTAATCTTGTCTTTTTGATCGAGTTCCCTTGATCATAAGAAATCATGATCAAAAATGGAATGATTAAGATACTTGAAATCAGGATCATTGCCAAAGTGCTTGAAAAAGGTGTCATGGTTTTATCTAAATGATGCATATATTTTTGAAAAAAAGCCTTTATTTCTGGATTGCCAAAGACATTATTTGCTGCGAGAAATTCCTTTTTATCTAGATCGTAATAATAAACATCTCTTTTCTTAAATACAAAGAGTTTATCCCTTTTTTGCTCATATTCAATATATCCCGTGATGATATGTGATGTATATTCTTCAGTTTTTTCTTCATTTTCAGGTGTTTTCGGATCATCTGTTTGAATGGTTTTGATAACATTCCCTTGCAGATCGATTGAATCTAATATTTTGGAGGAGTTCTTGTGGTAGTAATTAATGGTATCATTTAAATATGTTTCTAATGCCTGGGCAAATTCATGATCACAATCTGTGATTATTGAAGTATCATTAGCATGTACTTTTGTAACGTTTAAGCTTACGAGACTAACTAAGAAGATAAATGGAATCATAATTTTTTTCAATGGAATCCCACCTTCATATACTTTTATTTAAATTGTGATAATAATTGATTTAGTTCATGCTTTGTTGCAAATTGATTAAAGTAGAGAGCTTCATACCGTTTTTTGTCCCACGTCCACATTAATTGAATCCCTACCCCAGGAATAGGTTGGACGGATACAGGCTGGTTAAAAAACTTCAAATTACTTGGAACATTAGGTCGAACGTCATTTATGTCCTCACTGTTTAATTCAACTGCCTTTAATAAGAGAAATTCTGCTCCATCTTTTAAAAATAGAATCTCAATTCCTTCTTGTGGTGAGAACAGTTTCTTAACTTTAAAAGTAGTTATTCTCTTATTCGGTTTTAAGGTTAAATAGTTTAGTTTCATTAATTGTTTATTTGTGATGATATCTTCAATATACTTTGGTTCATACTGAAAATGGATTTTGTCTGAATTTGGTAAAGTAAAGCGACTTTGAGGGATTTTTACATTTCGCTCAATTTTTTTCACTCGAACCACAACAAATTTATCTTCTATCTGGTAGCTTTGCTTTAGAATCATCCAAGACTTTTGACTAATCCATAGATGTTGTTCACCGAGAATCTGATTTTCATCTTTTGGAACTGCTTGTAAATGATAGGTTTGTTCATTGGAAATTTTTTCATCTCCAATTAGTTGAATCTGATGGTTTGTTCTTAATTCATTAAGTTTTTGAATCACTTCATCCTTAAATAATAGAAAAGAATCAGGATGAGGGAAGGATAAAGGTTTAACGGTTGCATTCTTATTTCCTTTTTTATAAAGAGTCATATACTTATCTGACATGATTGTATAAAATGTCCCATTTTCTGAATCTGTTAATTCATAATTGGCCCTTCTTGAAATGGTATCTTCCCATACCTTTAATTGCTGAGTATTGACGATTTTTCCTTTGATTGAAGTGGTTGTTTCTAATTCTTGATAAAATTTTGAATAGGTTGGTTTTTCGCTACGTTCAATCGTGTTTTCTAAAAGGAACTTTGGTGATATAGACTGCAATTTGGGTGCGCAACCTGTTAATAAACAAAAGAGAAGGACGGGAGATAAATATTTAACTACCTTACTCATCTCACTTCTCCTTTGTTGATAAACTGATAGTTTGGGAGAAAGCCAATTACAGTGATTCCGAATCCTTCTGAAGAGGTCATCACGATATTTCCTTCAAGTCTTTCAATAATCATTTTCGAAATGGATAATCCTAAGCCACTTCCCCTGTTTCCTAATTTTGATATTTTGGATCTTGAAGGATCTCTTTGATAGAGAGGCTCAAAGAGCTTTTCCTGCTCATCTATGGAAAATGTCTCACCTTCATTTTGAACAACTAACCAAACACCATTTTTATCTTGATTTTTTATAATCCATTCTTTTGCCGTAGGAAAAAGAAATGTAGGAAGAGTGTCACAAAGGGTGAAGGCACAAATCCAAATGGATGATCCTTTTTCCGTATGATGAATGGCGTTGAGAATTAAATTATCAAATAGTCTTAATATTTGTTTCGTATTAACAAGATAATGGCCTGCTACGTTAATGTAATGTATCAATGTTATTTCAGCGGAAGATGCTATTGTTTCATAATCTGATAACACCATTTCAAAAAATTCCTGACCTTCCACTTCCCCTGTTTCGAGCACGTAATGGCTGGATTGGAGAAGATTGAAAACTGTTAAATCATCAATTAATTGGTGAATATAATCTGTTTTTCCTAAAATCATTTGAATTTTATCTTGACCATTTTTGCTGTCCATTCCGTCATCTATCATTCCCTCTGCAGAAGTACGAATGACTGTTAACGGAGTTTTGATATCATGGGATATTGAAGCAATCATATATTGCTTTTGTTCTTGAATGGCTTGAATAGCAGCTTCTTTTTGGTTAATTTCAAATTGCATTTTTTCAAAATGAGTGATCAATTCTCCTATTTCATCCTTCTTCTTTGGCACACTTTTAACTATTTCCCCTTTTGCAAAGGCATTCATAGCATTCATCAATAATTGCAATGGAGAAAAAAGTTTTTTCTTTAACATGAAAATTGCTAAAGAATAAATCACAATAAATATAGAAATATAGAGGATGATTGCTAGTGCTTTTCTTTTTTCAACTCCACCTAGCCAGTCAAGTCGGAGAAAAGTGATTTCATAAAAACCGATTAATTTATTGTTTGAAAAGACAGGCCTTTTATAAACAAATGATTTGTAGTTTGGTTTTATTTCATAAAGTCCTTGATAGATATTAGCTAAACTCTTTTTCATCATAGTTTCTGCATTGGGTCCGGTTGAAAAGCGTACAAATCCTTCTGAATTATATAAAGTGAAGGTGATCTGATTTTGAGTATAGTTTTCTAAACGGTCATATTCTGAGACATCCCCTGTAGTATAAAGAATCGGATTGGCAAGAAGGCGGTCATAAAGATCCAACTTATTCTGTACTTCAAGGTAATCGAGCATTTCCTGTTTATTGTCATAGGATTGTACTAGATGGACAAGGAAAAAGAGAAAGATAATTGGGATAATCATCACAATTAAATAGGACCCCATTAGCCAAAATTTAATTTTCATTGCTGAGTTCCCCTATAAAACGATAACCTGTACCCCAGACCGTTTGGATAAATTTTGGCTTTTTTGGAGAATCATTTAATTTTGCTCTTAAGCTTTTCATATGAACGGTTATGGTATTATTCCCCTCATTATCTGTCTCCTCCCAAATATGTTCATATAATTCCTTTTTTGAAAATGTATGTTGAGGATTTTTAGCTAGTAATACAAGGATTGAATACTCTTTATTTGTTAAGGTAACTTCTATGCCATTCAATAGAACTATTCTTTTTTCCGGGAAAAGAGACAGACCATCTAAAAAAATAAATGACTCTTCCATCTCATTTTTACCAAGATATCGATTATATCTTCTTAAATGGGATTCAATTCTTGCCTCAAGTTCTCTTAAGCTAAAGGGCTTAGTCAAGTAATCATCTGCTCCAAGCTTTAAACTTCGTACCTTATCATCCTCCTCACTTCGTGCACTTAGAATAAGGAGGGGAAGATCGCTTTCCCAACGTATATTTTGACATAGGGTAAAACCATCCATCTCTGGGAGCATTAAATCGATTATTGCTAAGGAGTAATTTCCCTTACGAAAATCCTCCCAACCTTCAAATCCAGTCGTAGCCCATGTTACAAGAAAATTTCTTTTTAATAAATATTCGCGAATATTTAAGGCGATTTCTCGATCATCTTCAACTAATAAAATTGAGTGTTTCATGACATCCCTCTCCCAATAAAAATCATAAAATACTAGTTTAATAAAACTGGAAACTTTATAAAAATTTTATAATTAGAATCGATGAAACTTAAAATGACAAGGAAAAGAATTAATTACCAGAAAATTCCCTAAATTCATCATACCAGTATTTAAAAAATAATGTAATTTATGGTGAATAGTTCGACTATGGTAAAATAAAAGTTGAGACTAATTTTAGATCAACATGAGGAGGTGGATTAGATGGCAAATGAGAGGCCAAAATTAAATATCCCCAAAACAAGGGGAGAATGGATTTGGAATGGTATCGGCTATTTCTTTTTTGTCGGATCAGTGATTCTATTACTCTTTGTTTGGAAGTCTCTTCCGGAAAAGGTACCGGCTCATTTTGATTTTTCCGGTGAGGTGAATCGCTGGGGGAGAAGATGGGAGCTTTGGACTTTGCCAGGTTTCGGAATTTTTATTGGCATCCTAATGCAAATATTGGAAAATTATCCACAAGTTTATAATTTTCCTCAGCGTTTTAATGAAAGTAATGCAGAACTTTTTTATTTACATAATCGGAAGATGTTGAATCAATTGAAAAATATTTGTTTTATTATCTTTTCTCTCCTCTTATTTGAATCGATCTCAATAGCATTGGACTGGGGATTTGAATTGGGTGTTTGGTTACTTCCCATTGTTATTTTAGGAATGGGAGTTCCATTGGTTTTAGGTTTAATCAAACAAGGGAAGATTAAATAAAATAAAAAGAAGCTAACTCGTGAATGGTTAGCTTCTTTTTGTACCTATCATTATTTTGAAATAGCTCGCATGGATTTACTATCAACAGTGGAAAGGGAAGGTGCATTTTGCACTGCTTCTGCTGAATGAAATTCATTTTCCGTTTTCGAAATAACGATGGTTGCAACTCCATTTCCAATTAAGTTGGTGATGGCACGTGCTTCTGACATGAAGCGGTCAACCCCGATAATAAGGGCAATTCCTTCTACTGGAATCATAGGGAAAGCGGCTAGTGTTGCAGCTAAAGTGATAAAGCCTGAACCTGTTACCCCTGCAGCTCCTTTAGATGTTAGCATTAATATTCCAAGTAGAGTCAACAGTTGTATGACGCTTAAGTGGACTCCATATGCTTGTGCAATAAATACCGTTGCCATGGATAAATAAATGGAAGTCCCATCTAAGTTAAAGGAATAGCCAGTTGGAACGACAAGACCAACAACTGATTTAGAGCAGCCATATTTCTCAAGCTTTTCCATCATTTTTGGTAATGCTGATTCGGAAGAGGAAGTTCCTAACACAAGCAAGATTTCATCTTTAATATATTTTAAATAGCTAAAAATATTAAATTTAAACATTTTGGCAATTAAACCAAGGACCACAATAATAAAGATCGCCATTGTGAGATAAACGGAGCCCATTAATTTTGCCAATGAAACGAGAGAACCGATTCCAAAATTCCCTATTGTATAAGCCATGGCGCCAAATGCGGCAATTGGTGAAACCTTCATAACAATATTAACGATCATAAAGAAGATTTCTGATATTTTTTCAAATAAAGAGATCACAGGTTTGACCTTTTCTCCGAGCATTGCGGCTGAAACTCCAAAAAGAACGGCAAAGAATAAAATAGGTAATAAGTCACCACCAGCTAGTGCTGCTACGGCATTTTCTGGGACAATTCCTAAAATGAAATCCATGAATCCATGACTTGTTTCAGCGGCTGCTTTTGTATATTGGGCAACATCGGCTCCGGTTGCTGCTTTTGTATTAAAGCCATGTCCTGGTCGAATGATGGATACGACTGTAATTCCAATAGCTAAGGCAAATGTCGTAACGACTTCAAAGTAGATAAGGGCCTTGCCGCCAATTCTCCCGACCTTCTTTAAGTCTCCCATATTGCCAATACCAATTACAATCGTAAAGAAGATGATTGGTGCAATAACCATTTTAATGAGTTTAATAAATATATCGGCTAATACCTTAAGCTTTGCTCCGAATTCCGGAAAGGCAAAACCAATGATGATTCCGAGAATAATTCCGATTATCACTTGGACTGTTAGATTGCGGAAATTTATTTTCATTTGTTAAAGACCCCCTTGTGGTTTCTGATAACGCTTTCAGTCCCCTTAATTTCATATTAAAAGAAATTTGCGAATTTTTATATTTTTGGTGATAATGTTCTTTTTGGTCTTTTTGGTCACAAACTTTTTTCATATTGTTCAGGCAAGGTCTTTCTATGGACATATCTAGTAAAATTAAAAAATATAGGAATTGACGCCCTAAAAAATAGTATTATCATCTTGAGGAGGATGAAGATGAAGTCATTCAGCCATTGGTCATTTGTGTTTATGGTTTTAGGTTCGCTATTATTCGGAATAAATTGGATGATAGAGGGTTATTTTGAAGTTATTGTCATTATCGGGCTTGTTTGTTTTATGATCGGAATGATATTTGTTTTTTGTTCCATTTTGAAAAGGGAAAAGGGGAATTTAAAGGTTATTTCCCTTATTATTTTTTTCCTTGTATTCTTTTACATCACCTGGTTTAAATCCTTTCAAGTTCTTCGAATCGTAACTTGGTTAAAAAATAGTATGTGATTCAAATTTGTTTATTTTTTTGAGAGAAAAAGAAAAGAGGCACAGCCGAATTACTGTGTCTCCATTTGTTCCATTCTTTCTTCCGCAAATTTCTTCAATTCCTTAGAATGAACAGATTGAAGAAACTTGTGATAGACGGGTTTGAATTTTGGGTACCACTCCATTTTGTCTTTATCTGATAAATAATGAATTTGGATGGAGGATTCTTTTTCAATCCATTTTAATTGATCGTCATTCATTTTTTGGGATTGGGAAATCATCCAATTGGTGGTTTCATTCATAGCCTCTTGAATTTTTGGTTTCACTTTATCAGGGAGGCTGTTCCAAAATTTTTCATTTATGAGAACGGCATACCCTAAAAAGCCGTGATTGCTAATGGTCAAATACTTTTGGAATCCATAGATGCGTCTTGAATAGATATTGGATATCGTATTTTCCTGACCATCAAACTGATCCTCTTGAAGGGCTGAATATAATTGGTCAAAAGGAACCTCGATGGGGGATGCACCTAAGGCTTGAAATTGTTCAGCAATAATATCACTGGGCATAATACGAAATCGTTGGCCGACAAAGTCTTCAGGATGCTGGACAGGATTTACATTGCTTGTCATCTGTTTAAATCCATTACTCCAAAGCGCCAGCCCTTTGATTCCTTCATCTTCATGCAAGGTTAAAAATTTCTTTCCTGCTTTACTAGAAAGGAAAGATGCAATATCTTCTTTGTTTTGAAATAAAAATGGCAAATCAAAAAGTCCCCAGTCAGAATTTAATTTAGTCATTTTCGATAAAGAGGGGGCAATCATTTGGACATCATTATTTCTTAGTGCCTTCAGTTCCTCGTCGTCTGTATATAAACGGGCATTTGGGAAGACCTCCACCTTTACCAGCCCATTTGTTTTTTGCTCAACAAGCTGGGCAAACTTTTGTGCTGCTAATCCTTTTGGGGTATTTTCTGCAACAACATGACTGAAGCGAATGACAATTTGATTTGATAAACCTTCCTGCTCATCATCAAAAGGAAGCTCTTTTCCACTTAAAAAGTCCAATGGATGGAAAAGGATATATAAGATAATGAAGATCACTAGTAAACTAGTACCGATTAAATACTTCACTTACATATTCCCTCCCACGTCTATTATCTATTAATTTTATCATGTAATCGTTTTCTGTGATAAAATTATTTAAGTAAATATTCGATAATATTCATTTTTTCAAAATAATTTTTCTTTTGTTTGGATATTTGTCAGATTTTAAGAGAAAGGAATCCTCATGATGAAGCGTTTTTCCATTCAATCCAAGATAACCGCATTGATATTTTTTATTGTGGGCCTTTCTCTGCTACTTGCTGGAATTGTTATTATAAGTAATTTTATCGACTCAAAAGAGGATGATTTAAGGCAGAGAGCAATTCTTGCTGCTCAAACCATTGCGGAGGATGTTGAGATAAAATCAGATATTTCGGGATCAGTTGCACAAAAAATGAAAATTCGTGATCGGGTCGAAACGTTGCGGATTATTCATCATGCTGACTATATCGTCGTTATGGATATGAATCATATCCGTTTATCCCATCCAATTCCAGCCTTGATAGGAAAAAGATCATATGGTTCAGATGAAAACAAGGCATTTGCCGAACTCACTTACACGACGAAAGCAAAGGGAGAAGTGGGAACAGTTATTCGCGCCTTTGTTCCTATTATGAATAAGGATCATAAACAAGTTGGCGTTGTGTTAGTGGGATATTTGCTTCCTTCATTATTTGAGCTGATTTGGGATTTAAGAGTGGAAATTTTCTTAGCGGGAGCGATTTCTCTTTTGTTTGGAGGCTGGGGGGCATGGCTGCTTGCTTCGAAAATGAAAAGGCAGATGTATAATTTGGAGCCCCATGAGATTGCCCAACTCGTTTTGGAACGAACGGAAACCTTCAATGCCATGCATGAGGGGATTATTGCCATCGATAAAGATGAAAGAATTACCGTTTTTAATGATAAAGCGAAGAAAATGATGGGTGTTTCTGGCGATGTAATTGGTGAAAATATTTTAAAGATTGTTCAGGACACGAGATTACCAGAAATTCTTGAGATTAAAAAACCAATTTATAATAAGGAGTTAAAGGTTAGGGGGCAAAATATCGTTAGTAATCGGATTCCAATTAAAGTCAATGAAGAAATTATTGGGGCTGTTGCCATCTTCCAAGATCGTACGGAAGTGAAAAAACTCGCAGAAGAATTAACAGGGGTCAAAGCATTTGTCAGCGCGCTAAGAGTTCAAAATCATGAGCATATGAATAAGCTCCATACAATTGCTGGTCTGCTTCAGTTAGGCCATCATAAAAAAGCGCTGGACTATATTTTTCATACAACCGAGGAGCAGGCAGAGCTGACTCAATTTTTATCAAAAAAAATCAAGAGTGAAAGTATTTCGGGCTTATTATTTAGCAAAGTAAGTCGGGCAAAGGAGTTAGGTATCCAATTACATATTGATCGAAACAGTGTACTAGAATCCTTTCCGGCCCCACTGGATGAGCATGATTTTGTTATTATTTTTGGGAATTTAATTGAAAATGCTTTCGATTCATTTGCCGACAGTATGAAAGCAGAAAAAAATATGTATATTAGCATCGAACAAAATAAGGACTTATTATCCATCTTAATTGAGGACAATGGAAAGGGAATTCCAGAAGAGATCCAGTCCCTTATTTTTAAAAAGGGTTTCTCAACAAAAGATAAGGAGAATCGAGGATTCGGCTTATATTTAATAAAAGAAATTGTAGAAAAAGGGCAAGGTGAGATTAAAGTAGAATCTGAACTTGGAAAGGGTACGACCTTTATTATCACTTTTGCAAAATAAGAATGGGGGGATGCTTAATGGGGGAAGAGTTGATTCGCGTTCTATTAATCGAAGATGATCCAATGGTTCAAGAAATTAATAAGCAATTTGTTGAGAAGGTAGAAGGATATGAGGTAATAGGTTGTGCTTCTAATGGGATTGAAGGAATTCGATTAATCAAACAAATGAAGCCGGATCTAGCTTTAATAGATATTTATATGCCTAGTCAGGATGGCAGAACAACCATTAAACAAGTCCGAAAAGAAAATCTAGGAACGGACATCATTGCCATTACTGCTGCAAGCGATATGAAAACGATTCGCGATTGCCTGCAATATGGGGCAATCGATTATATCATGAAGCCTTTTAAATTTGATCGTATCCAACAAGCGTTATCAAATTATCGCCATTATCATGAACGAATGCAAAAGCAGGAAACATTTTCTCAGCAGGAATTAGATCACTTATTATTTTCACACGAAAAACAAAAAAAGGCAGAGCTTCCAAAAGGATTGAACCAGCATACGCTCGAGAAGGTTATTCACTTTTTACAGGATAAAAAGGAAGCGACTTCGGCTGAGGATGTGGCAGAAGGGATCGGAATTGCTCGCGTCACAGCAAGACGCTATTTAGAGTATCTAGAACAAATTGGGCGAGTTGAGATTCAAATTGAATATGGAGGAATTGGCCGCCCTGTTAATCAATATCAGATTATCAGAGGTTAGCGTAATGTCTATTGCTCTATAGAAATAAGAACCAGATTCTATTTGAATCCGGTTCTTATTTTATCATTCTACTATTCTTTTGAAATGGTCAATCCTGTTATTCCAAATAAAATGGTCAAGACGGGTGAAAGCAAACAAAAGAATGCAAATGGAAAGTAATCCATTGTTGAAACTCCTAAAACCCCTGTTAAGAAGACTCCGCAAACACTCCATGGGACTAATGGATTTACAACAGTGCCGGCATCCTCTAAAACGCGGGAGAGATTTCTTGGATGGAGTCCAGCTTTGTGATAGGATTCCTGGTATGCATTTCCCGGCAAAAGAATGGATAAATATTGTTCACCAAGTAAATAGTTAATCCCAATTGAGGTTATAGCCGTTGTACTGATTAATATAGGAGCTCGATTTAAAAATCTTTTTATTCCATCCAAAAGAGCAGGAAGAATGCCTAACTTAAAAAGAAGTCCACCCATTGCTAATGCAAGGAAAACCATCGAAATGGAAAAAAACATACTCTCCATTCCGCCGCGTGTTAGCAATGAATCAATTTCTTTAACTCCACTATGAGCCTGATAACCCGCATATAAAACTTCAAAGATCTTACCCAATCCATAATCCTTTTGGACAAATAAACTAGTCAGAATTGCGGAGAAGATTCCCATAGATAAAGTCACGATAGCAGATACCTTTTTGATCGCTAAAATAATCAAGACCAAAAAGGGAATGAGTGAATACCAATGGACAAGATCCATCTGATTTAACGTGCTTTTTAACAATGCAAGCTTTTTAAAATCTGTATTCGCTGATTTAGGTGATAGGAATGCATAGAATATCGTCGATAAAATAAATGCCGGCACCGTTGTCCACATCATATTTCTTATATGGTCAAATAAATCGACTTTCACTACCATGGATGCAAGATTGCATGTGTCGGATAATGGGGACATCTTATCTCCAAAAAATGCACCTGAAATAACCGCTCCCGCAGTAATTACCGTTGAAATCCCTAGGACAGAACTAACACTAATGAACACAACACCAATTGTAGCTGCTGTTGTAAGCGAGCTTCCGATACTTATCCCCACAACGGAAGAAACGATAAAGGCGACTGCAAAGAAATATTTTCCACTTACAGCATTTAAAGCTAAATAAATAAAAGTAGGAATGGTGCCGCTTGCCATCCAGCTGCTAATGAGCATTCCTATAAAGAAAAAGATAAAAATTGCTCCAAGTCCGGATTTTGCTCCTTCAATCATTCCAATTTCTAAATCCTTAATGGTTACCTTCTTCCAAAATCCATATAAGAGTAAGAGAAAAATAGCGACCATAATAGGGGTATGCGGAACCACTTGATAATGAATAATAGAAAAACTAATGGTTCCAAAAATGATTAAAGTGACAATGAGTGCCTCTAAAGGCTTAAGTTTAAGTACTGCTTGATCATGTTGCATTTGGAATTCACCTTTCATTCTTTTGATTTTCATTCTTAATCGAGAATGGGGCAAATGATTTTTGTGCATACAAAAAGCCCCTTCCACTCTAGGGACGAAGGAGCTCCGCGGTACCACCCTATTTGATAGAACTGATCTATCCACTTGATTCGTTTCTGTCATTGTTTCATGCAGTTGTATTTCAAATCATTATTGCCCAGATTTACACCAACCATCTAGTCTCTTCATGCTGCGAATAGTGATTTTACTTGGTCTGCTTGACAGATTTATAATTTCTTTTTCACTTAAACGCTTTTTAGCGTTAAAGTATTTGTTTGTGTTACTATATTATTTTTTCACAATAATGTCAA
The DNA here is from genome assembly GCF_042263505.1 of Cytobacillus sp. Hz8. Taxonomy (NCBI): domain Bacteria; kingdom Bacillati; phylum Bacillota; class Bacilli; order Caryophanales; family Bacillaceae; genus Cytobacillus; species Cytobacillus sp. Hz8. The sequence continues at coordinate 313,216 of NZ_JBHKFI010000001.1, forward strand.
TGATAATAAAAATTATTCTATTTAAAAGAGAAGAATAAAAGATAACTGTTTAATAAATATGGGGAATGACTCACAATAGGCCATTGTGAGTCAGATAATAAGAAAGACAATAGATCAACTTGTTGGGTTAAAATGGTGTGATAAAAAAAGCGTTTCTTTATTTTTTGGCAAAGGTTTCTGGCATGACTACGGCAATTACTTCCCCACATGCAACCTGCTCGTTACCGGCATAAACAATCGTTTCCACTTTGAATTTCTTAGGATGAATTTCTGTTACGTTTCCAATCGCTATTAGTAGAAAATCATTCGGAGTGGGCTTTAAGAAATTTACCCTTAATGATCCGGTAACAAATCTTGGCGGGGTGATGCCATCCCCAATTTCATGACCATTTTTTCGATGAAGAAATAAAGAAGCAGAACCTGTTCCGTGGCAATCTATTAAGGAGGCAATTAATCCGCCGTATACAAAGCCTGGAATAGCGGTATGCTCTGGTTTGGGAGAATAAATGGTGAGCGTTTTTTCCTTCTCCTCATCCCATCCTGTTCGAAAATGGTAACCGCTCTCATTTAAACGGCCACAACCATAGCACCAAGCCACATCCTCTGGATAAATATCTTGAATCGCATTTCCTATCTGTTCCATCAACATTCTCCTTCCATAAAATAAATCATATTTCCTATATAATACCATAAATGGAGATGTTTATAGATGATTAGTTTGATAGTTAGTAAAATTTAGTCTTTAACAGCAAGCAAGGGGACGGTTTTTTGCTTCCTATAATCGCCCTGTACAGCTCTGCCAAAAAATTAAATGGATTTGGTTCATAAAAGTTATATAAATCCATTCGAACGAGTAATGGAAGTCTATTTACATAAATTATTAGAATATTGGAATAATAATTTGCCGTGACATAAATATCGGCTTATTATTATTTTTACTTTTGAGGTCGGATTCTTCCACCTATTAATTGGTTAATCTTTTATAACCCACTTTATCTTTAATCAAGGTTAATGCTGCACTTCTATTATGATTTTGAAATGCCTCGTGCCGCCCTCGTATACATTTGGAAGCAGAGAACAGGCCCTATGTTCACCAAAAAGACACTTCCCTTTCAGATTTATCGTGATATAATAATTCCTGTTCATTTTTAATGCATGTTTGAGATAGAAACAAATACAACAAAGAAGTGTAGTGTAGTGTAGTGATTAGAATAGAACCAATAATTAGGAAAAAAACGGTATGTTTATTAGATAAATATTTGACTGGTGATTCGCTTAATTATAAGCAGGTTATTGCCCTTATTATCCCGATATTAGTAGATCAGGCATTTTTAATATTTATGAGTCTACTAAATACCGCCATGATCAGCTCGGCTGGAGTAGCTGCAGTTAGTGCGGTCAGTATGGTAGATTCTTTAAATATTTTCCTGGTAAACGTATTTATCGCTGTGGCAACTGGTGGAACAGTTATTGTTGCGCAGTACAAAGGGAGTCGAAATGCCGCGATGGTTTCCAAAACGGCAACACAGGCTATTTCTGCTGTTACGATATTTTCCCTTTTGATTAGTGCATTTGTTATCATTTTTAATGAACCAACTTTAAAGCTCCTTTTTGGAAAAGTAGATCTGGATGTTTTTCAAAATGCGAAGATTTACTTGATTGGTAGCTGTATTTCTTATCCGTTTATTGCTATATTTCAGGCTGTGAGTGGAGCTCTGAGAGGTGTAGGAGAGACAAAGCCTTGCTTAAGTCTGTCATTATTAATGAATTTAACCAATACGGGTCTCAATGTGTTATTAATTACGACTTTACATATGGGAGTAATTGGACTTGTGATTTCAACGATCGTTGCTAGAGTTATTGGGATGCTAGCATCGATTACCTATATTAAGAAATATAATCGGACCTTGAGTTTTAAATTTAGAAATGCACTAAGGATTGATTTTACTATATTGAAAAAAATCATGTTTATTGGACTTCCCTTTGCTGCAGAGCAATTGTTTTTTAATGGGGGAAAGCTTCTAACACAGACATTTATTGTTCAGTTAGGCACATTAGCCTTAACTGCAAATGCTATTAGTAACTCGATCACATTATTATTTCAAATTGGACCGAATTCTTTAAGTATTTCGATATTAACTGTAGTTGGTCAATGTATGGGAAGAAGAAATATCGGGGATGCCAGAAAATTTATTAAATCGTTCATTGGACTTTCTTCGATTTTATATGTGGTGACATCAGCAATTCTGTTACCTCTATTTCCGGCATTGATGAAAATGTTTTCTTCACCTGATGAGATTCAACATACCATTTTTATTTTGGTATTAATCACGGCAATTGCACAACCAATTTTATGGTCACCAGCTTTTGTTCTACCATCAGCTTTGCGTGCAGCGGGAGATTCTAACTTTACCTCTATCACTTCTCTACTAACCATGTGGCTGTTCCGGGTAGTTTCTGGATATGTTCTAGGAATTACCTTAGGATTTGGGATTACAGGTGTTTGGTTGGCGATGATTGGCGAATGGGCCGTTCGCGGGATTATTTTTGAATGGCGATTTAAAGGAAATAAATGGTATGCTCATAAGTTGGTTTAGGATATTAGAAAAAATAGAGAGAAGGTTGTTTCAAAAACTTGTTTTTTGGGGCAATCTTCTTTTTGTTTTAGGGCCTATTTGAAAGTTAAATAGATTTTCAAATGGGCGCCAACCTGAATAACGGTTTGAAATTGTCCAAATAAAACTTTTAAAAGTTATCTCAAGTTAAGCTTAATTCCAGTGGCTCAAACTCCAAAGGTATCCCCACACAAACTTTATTTATAAAAAAGGATTCTCTTGTAAAGTAAATACAAAAAAAAAGCACACCAAACTTTGTAAAAGCGATTGGGTGCTTGAATTTTAAAATCATTATGCTGATTTTTCCATTTCAATTAATAAAATATGGGAAGCCTCATCTGCTTTAATGGTAATGTCTTCTTCAACAATTTCCATTCCATCTCTGGAATCTAATTGGATAGAATTAATGGTTGAGTTTCCTTCAATTTGGACTAAGTAGGCTTGTCTGCCTTGTTTAACCGGAAAGCTAATTTCTTTGCCTTTATCTAATTCTAGGGCGTAAATATTTGCATCTTGATGAATCTGTATTGGAGCATGGCCTTCCATATTTGATACAACGTGTAGCCATTGATTATGTCTGTCTTCGAATTGAAAGGGCTGATCACCATAATTTGGAGTGTGTCCGATTTCATCTGGAAAAATCCATATTTGCAATAATCGTAATAGATCTTTTCCCCGATTATGTTCACTATGGAAAACTCCTGTTCCTGCACTCATATATTGCACGTGTCCGCGGGTAATAGTATTGTCATTGCCCATGCTATCTCGATGGGTTAGCTGACCATTCACAACATAAGTGATAATCTCCATATTTTGATGGGGATGTGTATTAAATCCTGTGTGGGGATCGATTAAATCATCATTGATTACGCGCAAGACTCCAAATTGAATATTATCTGGATTGTAATACTCCGAAAATGAAAAGTGAAATTTACTCCTAAGCCACCCAAGATTGCTGCTTCCCATGTTTTGGCTATCTAATTTCTTTAACATATAATCGACTCCTTTTTGAATTGAAACTTTAGTAAATATTTTCTTTTAAAAACAATATTTTATTTTGAATTAAATTATCTTTAATTCGAGATAATTATAAAACCATCATTAACAACTTGTCAATAACAAAATATTTATCGGATAAGAGAACATATTATTTTGATAAAAAAGGATTGTATTATTCAGATATGCATAATTTATGTAAGAATGAATAAAAGGAAAGGAATTTTTTGCAAATTTTAAGAAAATTCACAAAAATGAATTTGGTACGAAACTTGCATAAATAGTATTTATATAATGAAAAACATTAATTGTATGATCAATCTATTAAAAAAAGGGAGAGTGGAAGATGAAAAATGTAAGGCTACAAAGATCCTTAACCGTATTTCCTTTAGTCATTTTTGGATTAGCCTATATGGCACCCACCACAGTATTTTCTACATATGGGGTTGTTGCACAAATCACAGAAGGAATGGTTCCGGCTGCATATATTGTTGCTTTAATTGGAATGCTATTTACGGCATACAGCTACGGAAAAATGGTTAAAGCGTTCCCCGTCTCTGGATCCGCTTATACATATACGCAAAAAGCGATAAATTCACATGTGGGCTTTATGGTGGGCTGGGTGATTTTATTAGATTATCTATTTTTACCCATGATCAATGGACTGTTGCTTGGAATCTATTTACATGCTTATTTTCCTTCCGTCCCATTTTCTGTTTGGCTTATTGGATATATCGTTTTGATAACCATTGTGAATGTAATTGGGGTCAAAATTGCTACGAAGGTTAACCTCTTATTAATATCTTGTCAATTTTTTATTATCCTTATCTTTTTTATTCTCTCAATCAAAGGATTAGTAAATGGAATGGGGTCAGGGACTCTATTCATGAGTTCCCCGTTTATTAACGGGGATATTCCGTTTTCATATGTATTAACGGGTGCCTCCGTATTATGTCTTTCCTTTTTAGGTTTTGATTCTGTTACCACATTTTCAGAGGAAACTATTGACCCTCGAAAAAATCTCCCCAAAGCGATATTTCTAGTCGCTCTGATAGGCGGAGCGCTATTCATCCTAATCTCCTATTTCTTGCATCTCGTTTATCCGCAATATCACGCATTTAAGGATGCGGATTCAGCCTCACTTGAAATTGCTAAATATATCGGAGGGAAGTTGTTTGAATCCATTTTCTTAGGTGGCTATATAACAGGGGCATTGGCTTCGGGATTATCCTCACATGCAAGTGTTTCAAGACTCTTATATGGAATGGGAAGAGATGGAGTTCTTCCAAAAAAGGTTTTTGGACAAATTCATGCAAAATATCGTACTCCCGCAGTGAATATTTTAATAGTAAGTGTGTTTATGTTGACAGCATTTTTCGTAGACTTAGTCACAGCCTCTTCTTTTATCAATTTTGGGGCACTCGTTGCATTTACTTTCGTTAATTTATCGGTTATTTCTCATTATTTTATACGTGAAAAACTGAGAAAGAAATTTGATTTTCTCCTATATTTAATGATTCCGTTGATAGGGGCTGGTTTTTCTATTTGGTTATGGGCTAATCTAGATAAAAAGGCATTGATTCTAGGTTTTTCATGGTTCGCCATTGGATTTCTCATTCTTCTTTCGATGACGAAATTGTTTAGTCAAAGTCCGCCAGAATTATCCATTGATCAAATAGAAACAAGTGAGATGAATATTTGATATCAATTATTGGGAGGAATGCTTCATGACAAAAGCAGATTTGCTTCTTTCAAGTCATCATGTATTTACAGGATTACAGGATGAACCTATTCCTGCTGCCATTGCAGTTACGAATAATATCATTACGGCGATTGGCACAAAGGAAGAACTGCAAGACTGTATTGGAGAGAATACAAAAGTATATGATATGGAGGATGAACTGATTCTTCCAGGATTTCATGACTTTCATATGCATATTATGATGGGGAGTATCATGGAAAAAGAAAGTGTCTCATTATTTAATACGAAATCAGCAGCGGAAGTTGCCGAAATGGTTGCGGGTTTTGCTGAAAAGAGACCAGGAGATGATTGGATTATCGGAATTGGCTGGGATCATACAAGTTGGGATCAAAAAGAGCTTCCTCATCGAAGAGTACTAGATTCATATATTGCAGATCGACCTGTTTTATTATTTAATGCAGAGGTCCACTATGCATGGATTAATAGTAAAGCCATGGAAGTCATCCAATTAACGGAAGAAAATCCCAACCCGGAATATGGAGAAATCGGGAAGGATGAATATGGACAGGTAACAGGAATTTTATTTGAACATGCTATGGGGTATGCAACAGATTATGCTTACCAAATGTCAAAAGAAGAGCGAGTACAATTATTACAAGGATTTTTAAATGAGACAGCAAAATTTGGAATTACTTCTGTTAATGATTTATATGGAGCGAAGATTGCCCCTAATCAATTAGAGGATATAGAATTATTCTCGGAATTTGAACAGGATGGAAGGTTAACAACCCGAATTCATTTCTCCCCCGAATTAAGAAATGATTTGAAGGAAGCTCAGCAATTACATGCAAAGTATCATTCGCCATGCTTATCTTTATCCGGGTTAAAGCAATTTATCGACGGAGTTGTTACTGGACATACTGCTTTTCTACTTGAGCCTTATCTTGATTCTTCTGAAACAAGAGGAGGAACGACTCAATCACCTGAAAAGATTAAGGCCATCGTCAAACAGGCTGATAAACAAGGATTTCAAATTCGTTTTCACGCGATAGGCAATGCGGCCGTGCGGTTAGCATTGGATGCGTTTGAAGAAGCAAGAGGCGAAAATGGAAGCAGAGATTCCAGACATGTTATTGAACATGTGGAAGTATTGCATCCAGATGATATTTATCGTTTTAAAGAGCTTGGAGTTATCGCTTCCTTTCAACCTTATCATATCGGATTAATGGAAAGTCAAGCATATACCTCAAGGATTAGTGAACAACAACAACCTCTTTACTATCCGATAAAAACTGTAAGCGATACAGGGGCAAAAATTGCCTTTGGCACGGATTTTCCAGTTGTTTCTCTAAATCCGATGAATGGTATTTATCATGCTATTACAAGAGAAGATTTATCGAGAAATCCATGGGAGAAAGGGGAGGGAATTTCTTTAGCCCAAGCTTTGAAGAATTATACATCCGTTCCTGCCTACGGCTCTTTTAGAGAAAAAGAGTTAGGAACCTTAGAGGTTGGAAAACTAGCAGATATCGTTGTATTAAATAAAAATTTATTTGCTATACCTACAAAAGAAATTCTTCAGACAGAAGTGAAACTGACCATTATGGATGGAAAAGTAATTTTTGAAAACCAATCTGTTCCAACCGTTTAAAATCTTTCAAACAAAGGGGTCGTTTGTGATGTCAAAGGTTAAAATTGGTCTGATTCAATTGGAATGCGGAGAAAATATTCAGCAAAATATTCAAAAAACGAAAGGGAAAATTATTGAGGCCGCTAAAAATGGGGCGCAAATTATTTGTTTACAAGAACTATTTTCATCTCAATATTTTCCACAAACTGTAAATGTTAAGAATTATGATTTAGCTGAAGATCTTCATAGTGAAATGTTGACTGAGATGAGCGAATTGGCGAGAATTTTAGGGGCTGTTTTAATCGTTCCATTTTATGAAAGGGCAGGAGCAGGGATTTATTTTAATAGTGCAGCAATCTTTGATACAAATGGTGAATGCTTAGGAATTACGAGAAAAAATCATATTCCAGATGGACCACAGTATCATGAAAAATACTATTTTGTCCCAGGAAATACGGGTTATCCTGTTTATGAAACAATATTTGGAAAAATAGGAATTGGAATCTGTTGGGATGAATGGTTTCCTGAGGTGGCAAGAATTCTTTCCTTAAAAGGTGCCGAAATTTTATTCTATCCTTCAGCCATTGGCTCTGAGCCTGATCATCCTGAATTATCAACAAGATCCACTTGGCAGAAGGCAATATCTGCTCACGGGATAAGTAATGGCGTTTTTGTGGCAGCAACCAATCGAGTTGGAAAGGAAAGGGAAATGCATTTTTATGGTGGGACTTTTATTAGCGATCCATTGGGAAATATCCTTGCAGAACTTGACAAGGAAGAAGGCATCCTAGTTCAAGAGATCGATTTACATGAAATCGAAAAGACTCGGAGAATTCTTCATTTCTTTAGAGATCGACGTGTTGAAACTTATGAACCGCTGATGCAGAAGGAAATTCTACCTAAATTTGCTCCTCTGCGATCAAAGGTAATTGAAGGTTAATCATTCATTTGTCATGAGGGGATGTCTAAAATGCACATTTTAGGATCCATTTTGCTCAAACTATAAACCCAAGAATGATGTTATTTCAGCATTCTTGGGTTTAACATGTTAACTTATTCGAGCTTAAAATTATTTTTCGGACAGCTCTTTTTCATGCGGATGATATATTCATGTATTTGAAAAAAATCTCTTCTCCCAAAATCTTTTAAACACTATGGGGAGTATGCTTATATCTTCTGGTTGCCAGACTTCCTAAGCGGAAGGCTAACAAAATGGAAATGAAGGCAAGAGTTCCGATCATCGCTACAACACCACTCCAGCCATGGCTGCTGTAAAATGTACCACTTACAGTTCCGCCAATACTTGAACCAACATAATAGAAAAATAAATACAGGGCAGATGCTTGTGCTTTATCATGAGTTGCTAATTGTCCAACCCAGCCACTCGCAATAGAATGTCCAGCAAAAAAGCCATAAGTAAAAATGGCAATTCCCAATATTTTAATCAATAAATTAGAATTTAATGTGATAAAAGCTCCTACTAATAAAATCATCAGCGAAATTTGTAATAATTTTTTCTTCCCGTATTGATCAGCTAACATCCCCATCCAAGTCGAGCTAAATGTTCCCACAATATAAACGACAAACAAAAAGCCAACTAAAGTTTGACTTAAGGAATAAGGAGGAGCGACCAGTTGAAAGCCAATGTAGTTATATAAAGAGACAAAGCAGCCCATTAAAATAAAGCCAATAAAAAATAGATAAATCAATCCCGGCTCTTTAAATTGAATGAAAAGGGATTTAATTAAGGTGTTGAGTTCTAATTTTCGTGGCTTAAAATGGGTGGATTTTGGTAAAATGAACCAGAAGGCAATGCTGGCAATTAAGCTAATGATTCCAATCCCCGCTAAGGCTACATGCCAATTAAAGATATCGGTTAAAATTCCACTGATAATCCGCCCGGTCATCCCACCGATGGAATTGCCGCTTATATATAATCCCATGGCCAATCCTAAGCTTTGCGGTTCAATTTCTTCACCCAAATAAGCCATGGCGACAGCCGGCAAACCAGCTAGCGTAATTCCTTGTAAAATTCTACATAGAATTAATAAATGAAAGCTTGGGCTTAAGGCTGTCAGAATAGATAGGATGGAAGAAGCAAGCAAAGAAATCGTCATTACTGACTTTCGTCCAAACACCTCTGACAAGGAACCGGCAATTAACATACTAATCGCTAATGCAATCGTTGTTGAGGATAAACTTAAGCTAGAAATCGTAGGTGAAATATGAAATTGCTTGCTGATTTCAGGAAGTAATGGCTGCGTTCCCCATAGAATCGCAAACGTATTAAAACCACCCGCAAATAATGCAATGTTAACCATTTTAAATGTGTGAGTCCCACGCTGAATATAACTCATGTCTAAAGCATACTCCTTTATAAAAAAATAAACCTGTTATCCCTATAAAACTACATAAGTTCATAAAGTTTTATTTTACTACTTTAAGTTAATGTGTTCAAAACTGTCTTTTCACACTATGAAACTGATTTTAGCACTTTTTGACTTTTTGTAAATGAATGTGAACGCCGCTTTCCTCATTTATAAGAACCGAATTTTTTATGAAAGGAAGGAAAATGAGTGGAAATATTGAAAATGGGGAATCTGTTTCTTCGTTTTATTTTAGAATTATTCGCATTATGGATGGCTGGATATTGGGGATTTAAAACGGGACATGGAAACTGGATGAAAGGACTTTTAGGAATAGGCGCACCACTAGCAATTGCGCTTGTCTGGGGAATGCTCGGATCTCCTAAGGCGCCCATTACCTTGTCAACTTCTTATCAATTAATTTTGGAGGCAGTTTTTTTCGGACTTCCTACCATTTTATTTTATATATCAGGGAAACCCGCTTTTGCTTGTATTTTTGTCATTGTTTTTGTTGGAAATCGAGTTCTAATGCTATTATGGAATCAATGATAAAAGGCCCAGTACAGTTGTGGATAGAAACGTAATCTTTAGCACTGGGTTCAAATATTTATTCTTTTTTCAACATATCTATCATTTTCATTTGTAAACCAATAACGATTGAGATTAATAGAATAAATATAAACGAAATGCTGTAAATCATTGTATGATCAATAAAAAACAGTAAGCTAAGCGAAACAAATGCGCCTAAGGTTATTAGTAAAATGGCAGCAAGATACTTTCCCATCTTCATCCCTCCAAAATAGATATACCATATTATAACAAATCAAAACAATTGCATAGAAGGAGAAAGGAGAAAATTTGTTGAACAGGGTCAGATGATAAAGCAAATGTGAAAATAGTTTGGTCTAGAAAGTGCTGATTGTGCATCCAGAGATTCTAGGCCTTTTTTGTGCGTAGAATTTGGACAGATTTATCCTTGTCCCGCCTGAAAGTAAAAGTTGTGAGTTGAAAAACCTAGCCTAACTCCAAAAATTATTCCTTTTTTGGGACCAATTATTTATAAAATGTGAAAATTTAGCGAATTTTAACAATGATTATCTAGGAATAAGAAAAAAGGAAATAGTAGAAAAGAGTGATACAAATTTCAATAATTTAACAATTGTATCATCATTTGGTACTAATAAAATGAATAGGTGCAGAAGAAAAAGTGAACATTCTTTGAAAACAGTAATAATTTCCTGATTTTTTATGCTTATTGATTTCAATTGAACAGTTTGTAAGAATTAACAATGTTCAATATTTAGTGAGGAGGGGAGGTGAAAAGATTGAAAAAAGGATTCATTTGTCTATTTTCTTCCTGTGTTTTGTTTTCTATGCCTAATGTTATTCAAGCAGAAGAAATTGGAAAACCTTTGGATTTGGAGCAGGCGGAGCAAACAACCGCAATCCCCCCTATATATGGGGACTCATCTGTTAATTCAAATGAACGGGAACATCAAATCAATATCCAGGGAGATGCGGATCAGACAAAGGGGATGGATAAAGAACAGAATATTCCAGTTCAAATCCAGGATGAATCCCAAAAAGAATTATTGGGGGAAATGGACGGAACAGAACAAGATCAGAGTGGTTTGGAATTATCAGACGAACCCACTACTATCGATGAAGGGAAAAATGATAAAGATGGTTCACTCTTAGAAGTTGCTGATAATCAAGGAAAACAATCAGCAGATAAAACAAAATTATCCGCTGACTTAATAGAATCCGGAGATTCCGTACAGAATAAAGAAGAACCAATTTCCACAAAGGTAATTGAACCGAAACCACTTTTGAGTATTAACCTCCTAGGTCTTAAACTTAGTCTTTTAGGTGCAAATATGAATGAAAATGGCCAATTCCAACCTTCACTATTAGGCCTGAGTTTAAATGATTCATCAAATTGGGGCGTTTTAAATCTTGGTTTAAGTTTGCCTTTGATTGGGGATGCCAGTATCGATCTAATCTCTGGAGGCAGTCAAAAGTCTGCATCAGGGGAGGTCCTTTCCTCAAAAAATCAGTTATTGGGAATTGGACTTAATAATTCTATGATTCTCGGAGATTTAAATGTAGGGGTATTACCTAGTAATGTCGAAAGTTCAGAAACTCAGAATAGTGTTTCTGGAGGATTAGCAGCAATCAACTTAAACAATAAGATTGGCAATGCACATTTAGGTGTTATTGAAGGAAGTAAACAGTGGTCTCAAGATTCAAGTAATTTCCACGGTGGCTTATTAATAACAGATCTTCAAGATTCTATTGTTGGGGACGCCCATTTAGGATTAGCTGAAGTTAATGCCATACAGACTTCTGATAGTAAGGAATTGCACGCAAGCTTAGTTAACGGGGAAATTGTTAATCCGATATTAGGAGACAGCCATTTAGGTGTAATAGACTTTAATCAAAAAGAAACAAGTGAAGGAAAAACTACTTCTGGAGGAATCATCATTATTGACCTAGAGGATTCTCCAATTGGGGATGTCCATATTGGAGCAGGTGAATTTGAAAAGAATGAAAATGGAAAACCAAACTCAAATACAACCAATCCTGAAGATGAAGGGAACATTCCTCAAAACGAGGGGACGAATTCTGATCAAGATCCAATTCATGATGGTTCAAAAGATAATGAACAACCTGGAGAAGAAACCCAAATCCCCGGAAATGGCGACCAACCAAATGAAAACTCTGAGGAAGAGATTTCTAATCCAAGTAGTCCAGTAAACCCAAGTATACCAGATCAAGAGGATTTACAACAAGATAATGAAAATAATCTGGATGCGCTAGAACATATTAATGTTCTAGATGATGAAATGAATGATTTAAATGAATTAGATCGCAAGGGTTCAGTTTCTCAATGGATGAATGAATTGATTGATGCAGGTAATCATACTGTCTTAAATAAGGACATTGAACAATCATTATCTAAACTGCTTGAAGGACAAAATGATGTTAACGATTTGATGAGTGATATACCAACGACAAGTCAAATAGTTCCAAACGGTTCTGGAAATGGAGCATCAGGTTCTACTAATAATGTTGGTGGAGGAGGAAATGGACTCGTTGCCCACCTTGATCGTGAGTATATGAATGAAGATTATATTCATAATCAGTTACACTTTATTTTAAAAAACGTACTTCCAGATCAATGGATAAAGGCGCCACCTGGTAAACCTCCAAAAGATCTCTTCTTCTTATGAGCTTAATGAAAAAGAAGAAGGAGAGTAGAAAATGAATAAAAAAATCGTTGTTAATTCATTTAAGAGTTTTGCTTTTGCCGTTATCTTTGCCTTTGGATTTTTTATCTTTGGTAACCAAGCTGACGCAGAAGAAGTAGCAAAAACAGAAGCTGATAATGCCAATACTTTAGCTGAGACAAATCCAGTTCATGAAGAAGTTTCAGCAGAAGATGCTAAAGTGACAGCTGCAGCCGAAGAAGTAAATGAAAACGCTGTAGTTGCAGAGGATCAAGCTAAAGAGCAAGTAGAGGCTAATTCAATCATTCCGAAAACAGCTCCCGTTCAGACAGGTAATCCCGATGAAAAAGATCCAAGTATTAAGAGTGAAAAAAAGGGATCACTTATCAATATTGGATTAGGGGGAGGTCTTATTAAACCAATCCTAGGTGAAGTCAATATTGATATCCTCGGAGGGAAAAAGGTTGAAACCGAGAATGGCAGTTTAACTACTGGAGGAGTTGCTCAGATCGATATTAAAGGTTCTGGATTGCTCGGAGATACGCATGCTGGTGTTATAGAAGGTACAAAAATTAAAACGGATGATTATGAATACACACATGGAGCCATAGTAGATGCAGATGTTGAAGGCTCAGTCATTGGCGATGCACATGTAGGCGTCATTGAAGGAGAAGCAGTTGAAACAGATGAATATACTTGGAAACATGGTGGACTTGCAATTGTGGATTTAGATAATCCTATAACTGGTCCCGTTCATGCTGGTGTAGGCGAAATTGAATCCTATGATCAAAAAGATAATAATCAACCAGGTAATGGAGACCAACCAGGTAATGGAGACCAACCAGGTAATGGAGACCAACCAGGTAACGGAGACCAACCAGGTAACGGGGACCAACCAGGTAATGGAGACCAACCAGGTAACGGAGACCAACCAGGTAACGGGGACCAACCAGGTAACGGAGACCAACCAGGTAACGGAGACCAACCAGGTAACGGGGACCAACCAGGCAACGGAGACCAACCAGGTAACGGAGACCAACCAGGTAACGGAGACCAACCAGGCAATGGAGATCAACCAGGAAACGATAATCAACCAAGTAATGATGATCAAAATAACAATAACGGTAAAGATAAAACTATAACGATAAATGAGAATAACAACAAGGTTATTGATACGGATAACGTTACAAACAGTACAAATGAAAATACATTACCAAAAACCGGTTCTCTATTGGATTCTAGTTTACTAGTTCTTTTATCCTTTATGATGATGGTTATTGGTCTTGCTTTTAGAAGATTTAATCTTAAACAAGCTTAATCAATTGAACATTGCCTAAATATTTACTATTAAGTAGGCGTATTTTTAAAAGAGGGCTGGCCACCCTCTTTTTTTCAGTATATATTTGCTTATTTCAAGCGCCAAAGCACATCTTTGGTATTTGAAAAAAGTGAAACAACAATTTGCAGCTGTTTTGAAAAAAATAGACTAGACAAAAAGAGTCTATAAAAAGGAGCTCCTATTGCATATGAAAAAAATCGGTACAATTTTCATTCTTATTGGAATTGTTCTGTTTATGTTTGTGATTTATACAAAAGGGAAAACATACTTCGAACAGCAAAAGTTGATAAAAGAATATACCTCACTGAATTTTTCCAGTGAATATGATGAAGATTCTCCTAAACAATTAGAAGTAAAGAAAGGTGATACAATAGGGATTCTTAAGATTTCCAAAATCAATTTGAAAACACCTATCGTGGAAGGAGCAAGCCAAGAGAATATTCGTTATGCTGTTGGACATCTTCCCTCTAGTTGCTCGACAACCGAATTAGGTAATAAGAATCAGAATTTTGTCATAGCCGGGCACCGTTCCTACACTTATGGAAAATTTTTTAACCGTTTGGATGAACTAAAAAAAGGGAATAAAATCATCATTTATGTTCAGAATCGAGTATTAACTTATAAAGTATTTAAGAAAAAAATAGTGGATCCAAAAGAGATAGATGTGATTAATCCGATGAAAGGTAAATCAATGGTAACATTAATTACCTGTCATCCTCCATATTCAGATAAGCAAAGATTGATTATTTTTAGTGAACTTGAATCTGAAAAAGTCTTAAATGGGGCTGAACTGATGAAAAAATAAAAATTACATTTGTATTTGTGATCTTGATATTCCTTATTTAACTCATTATAAAAGGCAAACACCTTTCATAAAAAAGTAAACAGTATTTCCTTGATCCTTCTTTTATTCATTTCCAGCTGAGGATGGTGAGCATATAAATTTGTTTCTTTTTTTATCATTGTTACTATAGTATTAATTCTTGAAAGAAAGGACAAATGAATATGGTGAACACTCAAATTCCGGTATCTGTTTTAAATCTTGTGCCTATTCGTGAAGGAGAAGGGCAAAAAGAAGCGATTAATGCGATGGTTGATTTGGCACAAACAACAGAGAAAATGGGGTATAAACGTTATTGGATTGCAGAGCATCATAATACGCCAACATTGGTTAGTTCGGCGACCTCAATCTTGATTAAACATACATTAGAACATACCAGTCAAATTCGGGTTGGATCCGGTGGGGTTATGCTGCCTAATCATTCTCCACTAGTTGTTGCGGAACAGTTTGGAACAATGGCAACGATATATCCAAATCGACTGGACTTAGGACTTGGTAGAGCACCAGGGACTGATATGATGACAGCAAGCGCACTTAGACGTTCTAAGCATGACTCTGTTTATACCTTTCCAGATGATGTTAGACAATTACTTGCATACTTTGGACCGAGGGAGCAACAAGGCTATGTAAAAGCTTATCCGGGTATCGAGACAAATGTACCGATATATATACTTGGATCTTCTACAGATTCAGCTTATTTGGCAGCAAAATTAGGATTGCCTTATGTATTTGCCTCACATTTTGCTCCCACTTATATGGATGAGGCCATTTCTATATATCGTGCCAGATTCCAGCCATCTGAATTTTTGGATGTCCCATATATGATGGTTTGTCTAAATGTTATTGCTGCTGAAAGTGATGAAGAGGCAGAAATTGAGTCGACGACAATGAAACAATTTTTCTTAAATGTAGTGCGAGGATCGCAAATTCCTCTTCAGCCGCCAACATTAAATATGGATGCTATTTGGAGCCCGGCGGAAAAAGAGGCCTCCAATTCTATGTCAAGACTAACATTTTTAGGAAGTAAGGATTCGATTAGGAGACAATTTATCCAGTTTCAAGAAAAATATCATGTCGATGAGATTATGGCTGTTTCTTATATTTATGACCGGGACAAACAAAAACGCTCATATGAAATATTAAAAGAGGTAATAGATGAAAATTAAACGTTTTTGATTTTTATAAAGCCTGATCTTTTAAAACAAAGTTTATTTTAAAAGGTCAGGCTTTAAATTTTGGAAAGGGAAAATTTGTAACAAATGAGTTAATGTTCATACATTTTACATATAATCATCTTTTTTCATAACTATTAATCTTATATAATCGAATAGTGTGTGTTTAATGTGCAAATACGAACAAATAATACACACTAATAGCAGATGTTTGTTACAACAATAGCCTTAGAGGAGGATCATTAATGTTTTTCATGGATTATCATCATCATACAAATAATTCCCATGACTCAAAAGCGATCATGGAGGATGTTTGTAGGAATGCAATTGATAGAGGAATCAAGGAGATTTGTTTCACTGAACACTTTTCATTAAATCCACTAGCAACTACCTATAATCATTTAGTCCTCGATAACTACTTAGCTGAAATCAAAATGAATCAGCATCAATTTCAAGATCAGTTAACCATTAAAGCAGGTATTGAGATTTGTGAACCTCATCAATTAATCAATGAATATAAAGAGGTATTAGAACCCTTAGAATTAGATTTTATTTTAGGTTCGGTCCATAATATCCATAATATGAAGCTTAGAACCTTTATGGCGGATAAAGAGAAGTATGAGGGGTATTATACCTATTTCTCTGAATTATATGAAATGGTTGCAACGGCCGACATTGATATTATTGCTCATTTAGATTTAATGAAACGTTATGCTTTATCCACGCATGGAAACTATAAATTTCAAGATCATTATGATCAGCTTGTTGAAATATTAGAAAAAGCAATTGCTAGAAATATTGGGATTGAAGTGAATACTTCTGGTCTTAGAGGCGATTTGCAAGAGACTCTCCCGACTTTTTCGGTTCTGCAATTATATAAACAGCTAGGCGGTGAGATTCTGACCATTGGATCCGATTCTCATGCTGCTGAAACGGTAGGCTCAGGTGTAAGGGAAGCATATGAGATGGCTAAGCAGGCTGGATTTAAATACATTTTTTGTTATGAGAAGAGAAAACCAGAAGCTATTTCAATTTAGATTTAAGACCGGGTATCCTAAAACAGGGTATCCGGTCAATTTGTTTTTCTTTAAGATAGCGTAAATTAGCAGCAATGATGAAGATTAGTGTCCAATTTAGGAATAATCTATAAAGGCATAAGGAAAGCTTCAATGTAATGCTTCTCAACCGAAAAAATCATTTTCTTTTTTCGATGAACTTCGCCTCTGCCTTCGCCTGATGGCTTTCCAATCAGCGAGTTTTCATTAGGTGCAATTACTTTAAGTGCATGTTTTTGATATATATGGTTCAAGCTATATAGAAAACTGCATGGGGGAAAGTACAAATGGATCAGATCAAGCCAATTAAACTCTGTAAATGGTAGGCATGATATTGGATTATTGTATAGTAAGTTACTTTTGGACATCAGCTTATATGTGAATGAGGGTACAAAGATATATATTGATCATGGATGGATGGAGCAATCTCCGCATGCGGCCGATCGAGGAGAACTGACTTCAAGGTAGTAAGCTACTTTGTTAAATTTTAGCATTTGTTTCAACTTTTTACACTCCAAAACAAGTCCAGCGAACATCTATATTGAGGAAAAATTTACTTTAAGTATAATAATTTCCCTCAAAATAGATATCCTATAAAAATGGAGGTGTATTGAGTGAAAAAGTCGAAATTATTATTAGTAGCCATGCTAATCCTTCCTTGGCTTACAGTTCCTCTATTAGGAAAAAATACTCTCAAAAAGTATTGGCCAGCATCAATTTTTATTAGCGTCTTCACGAAATATTTAGATGTTTTTGGAGAAAGAAATAGATGGTGGAAATTTTATAAAGGAATTTGGCCTTTCAATAGCATGGATTTTTTAAATCTGGGGCCATACTTAGTTAGTAGTCTTTGGATGTTAAAAGCGACATACGGTAAATTTTTCTTATATCTTGTAGCAAATACATTGTTACATATATTGTTTATTTTTATCGGATTAAACTATCTAAAACAAATCAAAATATTGTCTTTAGTGAATTTAACGAAAATCCGTTATTTATTTATTCATATCTCAAGAGCTATTCTTTTATATGGCTTTGAATATTTGAAAGAAAGAGCGGGAACTTTCATGAAGAAGAAAAACAAATTCAATAATGAGAATTTGCAAATTTTAAAATGAAAGAAGAGTTGCAAGGATAATGAGGGGAAAATGGTGAATAAAATGAATTTTTTAACGATTGATGAGTATATCAATCAATTTCCTCCTGAGATTCAGGAAAAGTTAAAAGCATTGCGGGCAATAATAGGTGAAACTGCACCGGAAGCGACTGAAAAAATCAGTTATCAAATGCCCACTTTTTATTTAAATGGGAATCTTGTCCACTTCGCAGCTTATAAAATTCATATTGGATTCTATCCGACACCAAGTGGAATAATGGCTTTCCAAAGTCAATTAACAGGCTACAAAACTTCAAAGGGGGCTGTGCAATTTCCTATCAAAGAGAAGCTTCCCTTTGATTTGATCAGTGCTATTGTGAAATTTAGAGTTGAAGAGAATAAACATAAAGCGGAAAAAAAGAGAAAAAAATAATGAGACCATAATAATGTTGGCCTCTTGAGCTTATCGGCTACTTCATATATATTCCTCATGAAGTAGCCATTGTAATGGATTAACTTGTTTTCTGTTTGTAGTAGAAGTTGAAAAAGTGGAATGCTACATCTGCTTCGCTTTCGGACACATTTAGCTATTTTCGGTGAACCCAGTCCGAAAGAGCCTCGCTTATGGACACGATTCAGCTGTTTTCTATGAAACCAGTCCGAAACCGCCTCTCATACGGACACCTTTTAGCTATTTTCCATGATTTCTGTCTCTTTACTATCATCATTGATATCATCTAAAGTGCATTCCATTATGCATTTACTTATTAATGGAAAGAACATCTCTTCATCGTTTGCAGGCATTCCTCTTAACTTTTGAATGTGCACAACAAATGCATTTTGCGTTGCTCCATACGGTATTAAAAAGAATACTGAGTCTGTTTAGTATTAATACAGTATTCTCCATAAATAAAAGGTTGCATAGGATTCCCAATGTTTCCAATGGTGAGCTAGTTTTAGAATTTCCTCTTTAGTTGGCTTGCGGTCCATATTTTGTAATGTTTTGATAGAATTGATTAAGCCGACATCATCAATTGGAAATGCCTCCTTAAATCTGAGGCAGCGCATGAGGACATAATTGGCAGTCCAAGGACCGATGCCGCGAATCTTGATCAAGGTCTTTTCGGCCTCTTTATAGTTCAAGTTTTTTAATTGTTCCTTTGACAAAGCTCCTCTTGTTAACAACTGGGCGATTTCAATTATATATTCGCTCTTTTTTAAGGTCATTTTCATGTCTGTTAGGTCTGGGGGCGTTAATTGCGCAATTCGTTCGCAGGTAGGAAAAATCCAGAATTTTTTTCCTTGCCATTCTATAGATTCACCAAATTTCTCTACAAATCTTCGCTTTAAGGTATAGGCAAATGTTAAATTAATTTGTTGACCGATAATTCCCCAACATATGGCTTCAAAAAAATCGGAAAGCCCAATAATTCGGAGCCCATAGTGTTCTTGCACAGGGATATGAAGCAACTGATCAGTTTGGGCGATTTCATAAAATTGCGTTAGGTCCGTATCCAAATCAAACCATTCCCGAATATAGTTGATTAATCCGGCTTTCTCCCATTTATTGAGGGGGCGGTTTAATAAATGCACGACCATTTGTTGATGGTTATTGAGATGGATTCTCACTAAATATCTATTCTCATGAATAACGATGACTTTGATTAATTGTGCATTCTCTACTTCATACATGCATTCGCTCGTATTTCTTGAAAGGTATCCAAGATTTGCAGAGAGATTAAAATCAAAGGGCAATGTGATGATGATTTCATCTTGAAATTCTTGTGTGTTCAAGTGTTCACCTTCTTTATACATGATATTATTTGAATTTAAGTTTATCATAAGGTATTTTTCTTTCCATTTCGTTATCTTGCTATTTTAATACAAGAATCCACTATTTGAAATTGTTATGGATATAATGAGAGAAGAGGTGAATGGACATGTCAAAGAGTGAAGAGTGTCATTGTTGGCAGGCAGACATGCAAAATGATGAGGAGAGACTAACTTTTGAAAAGTGGCAAGCGATTATCGATAACGATCAATCCTATAATGGCCAATTTTTTTATGCGGTTAAAACGACAGGCATCTTTTGTAAGCCTTCTTGTAAATCACGCGTTCCCAAAAAAGAGCATGTCCTTATTTTTTCCACAGCGAGAAAGGCGCTAGAGGCTAATTTTCGTCAATGTAAACGATGTAATCCCATGGAAGAGAAGCTTCCAGATATAGAGTGGGCAGAACGAATTATCCATTATTTGCATCAACATTTTTCAGAAAAAATCACTTTAGATACATTAGCCGAAGAAACGATGGGGAGTCCTTATCATTTACAACGAACCTTTAAAAGAATTATTGGAACTACTCCTGCAGAGTACTTGCAGAATGTGAGAATTAATAGGGCAAAAGAATATTTATGCTATGGGACTAAGACCATTTCAGAGATCGCATTAAGTGTGGGAATGTCAAACACCTCCTATTTTATAACTTTATTTAAAAAGAGAACGGGGAATACACCTGTTGAATATCGAAAACTTCATCAAAAGGAAGAATGAAAACGATGGAAAAATCATGCATTTATTGGTCTTTATTAGTGTATAGGGATTGGGGGTTATTTGTAGCTGCAACAAAAGAAGGGCTATGTTATGTTGGAGCACCAAACCAATCCTTTGAAGAAATGTCCTTGGCGGTTCGAAGGCATATTCCCAATAGTCACTTGATAGAAGCTGAAGAGAATTTAGAGCCTTATAAACAAGAAATTAGTGAATATCTGGATGGAAATAGGGAAAATTTCACGCTTCCGATGGATCTTCATGGAACCCCATTTCAACTGGCTGTATGGAATTCTCTTTGTAAAATTCCATATGGAAAGACAACCTCTTATTCTGAGATAGCGATTGAAATAAATAAAGTATCTGCCGCTCGGGCTGTTGGGACAGCAATTGGAGCAAATCCCATTTTGATCGTCGTCCCTTGTCATCGAGTGGTAGGGAAAAATGGTTCGCTTGTCGGGTATCGCGGAGGTTTAGAAATGAAGAGAAGTTTACTAGAATTGGAAAATAAGAGAGAATACCATCACTAAGAAAATGAGAATGTTCGAAGGAATTTAACTGCTCTTATTTTTCTTTTCCTATTCAAATTCTCAACATGATGGATGAGAGTGGTAGCTTGTCATATTTAGAGGTGAAAATAGGTTGATAAAAAATGAAGAAGATATTATAGCTGAAATTCAAAAGGACGATTGGATGATGGAAATCCTGTATATTGTCCAAACCTTAAATTTACCGGATTGGTGGGTTTGTGCAGGATTTGTCCGTTCTAAAATATGGGATACGCAGCATCATTTTTCTAAGAGAACTCCTTTGCCAGATATTGATGTCATATATTATGATTCAGTTAATGCTGTGGAAGAGGAGGAGAAGAAATGGGAAGGAGTGTTAAAATCGATAGCTCCAAAACTACCTTGGTCAGTTAAAAATCAATCAAGGATGCATTTGAAAAATCAACTACCGCCATATTCTTCATCTATCGATGGGATTTCTAAATTTCCTGAAACAGCTACAGCTTTAGGGGTTAAGCTCGGGAAAGAGAAAAATGTGGTATTAGCGGCTCCTTGGGGAGTAGAAGATGTGATTAAGATGGAAGTAAGGGCAACCCCTTTTTATAAATCAAATTTGAAAAGGATCTATCAAGATAGAGTTATGAAAAAGAATTGGCAATCCATATGGAGCAAAGTGAAAATCTATGATATTTAATGAAGGAAAATGTATGTTTTAAAAAAACTGTATAAAAAGAAGATCTTTTGTTATTTTGACCATTCAGTTATTTACAATAGGTTTACAAAGTACAAAATTTTTTAAATGAGTTGACTGGTACCATTTTTGAAAAGTTGATTGCTTTTCTGAAAGCAGGCAAAGCTTCATATTTTTTTGAATGTTAAAGCAAAGGGAGAAATGAAGGGGAGATTTAGGTGGAGAAAAAGATATATGTGGTTAGACATTGTCAAGCGCAGGGGCAGCAGGCATTTGCGCCACTAACAGAACAAGGGATAAAACAAGCACAACAATTAAGTGAATTTCTTGCAAGTCAATCGATTGACCAAATTATTTCCAGTCCGTTTTTACGGGCGGTTCAATCCATTGAGCCATTGAGCATGAAAAATAATGTAACCATTGAAATAGATGAACGTCTTCAAGAAAGAATTTTGAGTGATAAGGATATGCCAGATTGGCTTGAAGAATTAAAAGAGAGCTTTCAAAATTTTGATTTATCATTTGAAGGTGGAGAATCAAATCGAGAAGCAACCAATCGTGCAACAGCGGTAGTGAAGGAAATTTTGGCAAATGAATATTCAAATACACTTTTGGTCACTCATGGTAATTTACTATCATTACTTTTGCATCATTATGATTCGAATTTTGGTTTTGAAGAGTGGAAGCAGTTAACAAACCCAGATGTTTTCCTTTTCAGATTTAGAGAAAATCAAGCTGATTTTGAGAGAATATGGATGGAATAGCTATTTGTGCAGTCTGGTTCATCCAGACTGTTTTTTTTTAGAGAAAACCTTTCGAAGTGCTATATCGTCTAAAAATAGGAAAGGAGGAACAGATGTGGATGAAATTGCAATTGAAGTCATTGGGATTGAGGATAAAGAAAAATGGATTGATGAGTTGATGACTCAGTTTGGGCAAGAAATTTTGCAGCTCGTTTTTTCTTACGTGAAAAATCGAGAAATCGCTGAAGACCTTACACAGGATATATTTGTGAAATGTTATAAATCACTTGATACATATAAAGGTCAATCTAAGATTAGAACCTGGCTATGGAGAATTGCGATTAATCATTGTAAAGACTATTTAAAAAGCTGGTATAACAGGAAGGTCATGATTACGGATACAGAACCCAATCAATCCACCAGTTCCAATGATATAGTTGAACAATCCGTTATTCAGAAAGATGAGGATCGAATGCTTGTTTCAGCGGTAATGGATCTACCAATTAAATATCGAGAAATTATCTATCTCTATTATTTTGAAGAACGATCTATTAAAGAGATTGCCAGTATGATTGGAGAAAATGAAAATACAATAAAAACTCGGCATAGAAGAGCGAAGGAACTCTTAAGGAAAGGAATGGGAAACCATCATGGACGAACGATTAAAAGGACTGCGAAAATCAATGGAAAAGACAGTCTTTAAACAATTGGATTTTTCCAATAAGCTGCGAAATCAAGTTTTTGAGAAAATAAATAGACCCGATGAGGATTTCGAAACGGTTATTATTTCTATTTTGCAACTACTTGTTCATGAAAAGACGGGATATGAATTGATTAAATTACTCCAAGCAAGGGGAATTCATAAATTTACAAATAATGAGGGGTTTTTATATACCCTTTTACATCGTTTGGAACAGACTCGCTTAATTATTTCAAAATGGGAGACCTCGGGAGAAAAGCTCTATTTGAACAGTGATAAGGGAAAAAGAATTTTACAGAAGGCTGAAAGAAGTACTACAAATAAAGGATTGGCATTAAAAGAGTTGTGCCAGGAGTGAGGGAATTTTGAATAAGAACAGTGACTATTTTTTAAATGAGGTAATGACATACATTCAATCTAAAGAAGCAAAGAAATTGATCGCGTCTGAACTGGAGTTTCATTTGCAGAATGCAAAAGCCTCTTGGATAAAAAAGGGTTTGGATGAAGAAGAGGCGGAGAGAAAAGCAGTAGAACAAATGGGAAGTCCGATTCAATTAGGTTTAGAACTGAACAAGCTCCACCGACCCAAAATAGATTGGTGGATAATTAGTTTATTAGTGATTTCCATGGGTTTCGGATTCTTACCGATTGTATCACTAGAAAACAAGGATTTCTTTATCAATAAAGGAATCATGATCATGATAGGAACTGTAGTAGCTTTTGGAGTAATGATGTTTGACTATCGAAAATTAGAAAAGTATGGTTGGTCGTTTTTTGTGGTGGGCGGGTTGATCCTTTTAATATTAATATTTTTCCCAAACGGTATCATAAATGGGCAGCCATTTATTCATATAGGACCTTTTACGATTGAGGGACTAATGGCCATACCTTTTTTCTATCTTGCTTGGGCTTCCTTTTTCAACCATTACCGATTGAAAATATGGCATTTTTTTCTTTTATTCCTATTAACTTTCTATCTCTTTTTAAATATAACGAATCTTTCCACTACTTTTTTATACAGTCTCATGGTGTTTGTAATGCTGTGGTGGAGTAAATTGGGCAAAAGAAAGGCCTTTTATATAACAAGTATATTTCTTGGAATATCCATAATTGGTGGCATTTCCATTTGGTTCACTGCCAAGAGTTATCAATTGGCGAGAATAATTGGATATTTACATCCGAAAGATCATGCAGATGGGTCTGGTTATGTGTATGTTCATCTAAAAAAGATGATGGCCTCCTCAAATTGGGTTGGCTCAACTGGGAATGTAGACCTTCCGGAAGCACACACGGATTTGGTTTTTGCTACTTTAATCAATCATTATGGCTATCTATTAGCATTTGTCCTCGTAGGAATCCTTTTGTTATTAGTTTTTAGAATGATTTCGATTTCTCAGAAAGTTAGCCACTCATATGGTTATATGCTGCTAGTGGGGAGTATTACCCTTTTTGTCATCCAATTAATTTATAATATCGGTATGACTTTAGGTATGCTTCCCATCATATCTATTTCTTTGCCCTTTGTTAGTTATGGGCTTATGCCTATTCTTCTAAATGCTTTTTTAATTGGGATCGTGCTAAGTATTTATCGGTGGAAAAATTTGATAGCGAATCATATTTAAGAAATTGGAAAGATATTGCTCAGAATGTTGTTAATAATATGTTTAAAGTTTAAGATTTAAGTCAATAGCATTCAAAAAAGCCAGAAAGAATATGGAAATTACAAATCATATCATTGCTTACTGATTCATATGATTTTAAAAGGAGCGGAATATCGCATAGTTGAAAAAGAGCAGTTTCAAGTGATAGGAGTACGACAGGAATTATCACTGTAATTTAGAAAAGGGAGAAGGTCTATTATCATTGACCTTCTCTCTTTGGTTTAGAAATGATAATGCTTTCGAAGGAGGTAAGAAATCCATTTACAATGAGGATGATTTCGAATATTTTCAATTAATCCTCTGATAATGACAGGATTGAAAGAAGGTTGCAGTAGTTCCTGTTTTAAAAGGATTAAGGATTCCTTCTCAACAGATTCCTCTATTTCAACTATTTCTTGGGTTATTAATTCGATTAACTCTTCTTTTGATAATTCATGATCTAAAGATTCTGTCAGTATTTGCTTAAGTTCTTTGGAGAAAAAAGGAATACTTGAATGTTTCGCCAGTAGATTTGTTTTGTCAACAAGGGATTTCGATAATAAATCTAAGTCAAGCGGAATGTGATTAAATAGAAATAATGATAAATAACTATTGATAAATCCTTTGATAGTAAATACTAGATCGTATTTCAGCGGCTCAATTTCTTTTCCATATAATCGATCCACTAAGTGTGAAATACTGCGATCTGTTAAACAATCATAATATCGCATCTTTAAAAAGAGCTCATCATTAAAGGATTGTGTTTGTTCCTTGACGAGTAATTTGGCAAAATTGACATGTTTTTGAAGCGAATGAAAGAGTTCAGAATAAAAAATATATAAAAGGTTCTCATTTTTTGAATTTTTGACCGCATAGTCAATATCGGAAGTGATTTGTTGCATAAAATAGTCAATTAAGGCTAAAATCAACTCATCTTTCGATTTGAATGATAAATAAAAAGCTCCTTTAGAAATCCCGCAGTGCTCTGTAATTTGTTGAATAGAAGTGGATTCAAATCCCTGTTTGGCAAAAAGCTCAAGTGCCTTTTCCATAATTAATTGTTTTTTCATCATTTTTGTCATTCACTCCTAGGTCTAATTGTTGACAAATGACTTGGTAGTCATTATTATAGGGAAATGAGCCTGAATAGTCAAATGAGGATGGTGTGATCGTGAAAGGTCTAGTAAATTTTGTTCTGAGGAACAAACTGGCAGTTTGGCTGCTTACAATTATTATTATAGTTTCGGGAATATATTCTGGTACAAGAATGAATATGGAAACAATCCCGAATATTTCCATTCCATACTTAACTATTACGGATGTATATCCGGGAGAAACTCCAGAAAAAGTGATGGAAGATATTTCGATTCCAATAGAAAAAGCAGTTGAAGGACTTGAAGATGTTAAATTTGTTTATTCCAATTCCTACGCCAATATGTCAAGCATTCAAGTGGAATATGAGTACGGAATTGATATGGATGAGGCGAAACGTGCCCTCCAATCAGCGGTTGAAAATGTAAAATTTCCAGATGGGGCGAAAGAGCCAACGATTTCTGCCATCAGTATGAATATGATGCCAGTTGTTGCATTAAGTGTTAGTAGCACAAAAGAAGATATTGTTGATTTGACTTCAACAGTAGAAGAAACACTATTACCTAAGATTGAAAAAATAGATGGTGTTGCTTCTGCAACGACAACCGGTCAACATATCGACGAAGTTCAATTAACTTATGATAAAGCAAAAATGGCTCAATTTGATTTAACTGAAGATAAAGTAAAAGAAATGATTCAGGCAAGTAACCTCTCTGTATCATTAGGCCTATATGAATTTAAAGATGCAGAAGAAGCTGTTTCTGTCGATGGAAAGTTTATGACAGTTGATGAATTAAAGAATATGATGATCCCGGTAAAACCATCAGCTGCTCATCCATCTCCATTTGTAAAACTAAGTGAAATTGCGCAAATAAAAACTGTAGGTAAAGTACAATCTGTTTCACGAACCAATGGGAAAAATGCCATTACTATTCAGATTGTCAAAGATCAAGAGGCTAATACAGTCGATGTTGTAAATAAAGTGAAGAAGCTCATTAAAGAGGAAAAATCAAAAGTGGATGGACTTGTGATCGATGTATCACTTGACCAAGGAAAACCAATTCAAGATTCCATTTCTACTATGGTTGAAAAGGCATTGTTTGGCGGTCTAATCGCTGTGTTAATCATCTTGTTATTCCTACGTGATATAAAGTCAACGATTATCTCGATCGTTTCCATTCCAGTTTCCATTTTCTTAGCAATATTACTATTGCACTGGATGAATATCACGTTGAATATTATGACGCTTGGTGCAATAACAGTCGCGATTGGTCGTGTCATTGATGACTCCATTGTTGTCGTTGAAAATATTTATCGTCGACTGCATTTGAGAGAAGAAAAGCTAAACGGCCGTGCCTTAATTCGTGAAGCGACTATTGAGATGTTTAAACCAATCATGGCATCAACCTTAGTTACGGTTGCCGTTTTTGCCCCACTTATTTTTGTAGGTGGAATGGTTGGGGAACTATTTATGCCATTTGCCTTAACGATGACCTTTGCTCTTGGAGCTTCATTATTAATCGCAATTACAGTTGTTCCTGCTCTTTCTCACTTCTTGTTTAAGAAGAAATTATATGGAGAAAAAACAGAAAAGAGCCATAAGGGTCCCGGTAAATTATCTAAATGGTACAAAAAAGTTCTGGAAAAAGCCCTTAATCATAAAGTCATAACATCTGTGCTTGCAATCGTGTTACTTGCAGGAAGTTTGGCATTAACTCCATTGATTGGCTTTAGTTTTATGGGTAGTGATGAAGAAAAGGTTATGTATCTGACGTATACTCCTTCAGCAGGCGAACTTAAAGATGAAACATTAGATAATGTCAAAGCTGTAGAAGAGAAGATGCTTAAGCGTGATGACATCGATATCGTACAAGTATCTGTAACGGATAGCGGAGACCAAATGGCTGCCATGATGGGCGGTGGAGGAAATGGTGCATTGATGTACCTGATCTTTGATCCGGATATGAAAGATTTTCCTAAAGCTCGTGATAAAATTGAGGACTATGTCAAAAATATCGGACAATCCGGTGAATGGAAGAGCCAAAACTTCTCTTCAATGGGTTCGACTAATGAAGTAAGCTATTCTCTTTACAGTGAAGATTTAGATAAATTATATAAAGCAGTTGATAAAGTCGAAGGCGTTATGAGTAAGAGTAAGAGCCTCGATGATGTGAAATCAAGTGCCGAAGATGCCTATGTGGAATACACCTTTATGGTTGATCAAAATGAATTAATACAGTATGGCTTAACAGCTGGGCAAATTGTCATGATGTTAAGTCCTAATAAATCAGATGATGTCTTAACCACAGTCGAAAAGGACGGAAAATCGTTAAATGTCATTGTTCAGCAAGAGCAAAAGAAACAACCTAAATCTGTGGATGATATTTTAAAAACCCCAGTTCCGACAGCCCTTGGGACTACAATGCCGCTTTCTGAGCTTGTAACAGTGAAGAAAGGAACAACGTTAAATACGTTATCGCGTAGTAAGGGTGAGTATTATGCAACTGTGTCTGGTACAGTAAAAGATGAAAATATCTCAAAAGCTACATCGAAAATTGAAAAGGAAATTGATAAATTAGATA
The DNA here is from genome assembly GCF_042263505.1 of Cytobacillus sp. Hz8. Lineage (NCBI taxonomy): Bacteria > Bacillati > Bacillota > Bacilli > Caryophanales > Bacillaceae > Cytobacillus > Cytobacillus sp. Hz8. The sequence goes on from NZ_JBHKFI010000001.1 coordinate 341,761, forward strand.
TTCCAAAAGGTGTAACACTTGATGTTGGTGGGGTTCAGGCTGATATGTCTGAAACATTTACAAAACTTGGTGCAGCGATGATTGCTGCAATTGCCATTGTGTACTTTATCTTGGTGGTTACATTTGGAGAAGGTCTTGCGCCGTTTACGATTCTATTCTCTTTACCGTTTGCCGTTATTGGTTCGTTTGTTGGTCTGTTAATTGCAGATGAGACTATTTCTGTATCGGTTATGATGGGTCTCTTAATGTTGATCGGGATTGTGGTCACAAATGCCATCGTGTTGGTGGACAGGATTATTCATATGGAACGCGACGGTATGAATATGCGTGATGCGATTCTCGAAGCAGGGGCAACACGTTTACGACCAATTCTGATGACTGCCATCGCAACGATTGGTGCTTTAATCCCATTAGCCCTTGGTTCTGGTGGAAGCGGCTTGATTTCCAGAGGGCTTGGTGTTACAGTTATTGGCGGATTAGCAAGTTCAACCTTGTTAACATTAATTATTGTCCCAATCGTTTATGAAGTTTTATCCAAGCTATTTAAGAAAAACAGAAAAAATATAGAAGAAAATTAAATGAAATACCCTACAGGAAGAAATTCTTGTAGGGTATTTTTATTTTATCCCACTCTTAACGAACAGTAAGATTCCACTTCAAGATTCTGAGAATACGAAGAAGATAAGTGGGAGATCAACTGTCCGTAAAGGTCCGATAAGTTCAACTAACCATCAGTGGGGGATGAATGAAAACCCCACTGATGGAAGTTTCACTTTATTTGAAAAGGACAAAGATGAACGAAATTTTTAAGGTAAATTCAGCAATAAAATTCTTTTTTACGAACATAATAAAATAAGAAAGAGGTGAGGTGAAAGTGAGAAGAAAACAATTCAATCAAAATTTTTTGCAAGTTAACCTCATTTTGTATTTGATTATTTTGTTCATCGCTCTTTTTAGGAAGCCTCCAATTAAGGACTGGTTGCTTGTTTATTTATTTAATGCTGTAACAAATGGGATTGCTGATAGCATTTTAAGTGCTTATAAAACGGTTTCGTACCCTATTCGCTTCTTTCCAAAAATATTCAAAACCCATATCTTGTTTGACTATTTAATTTATCCTACTGTTACAGTCGTTTATAATCAGTTGACCTATAAAGATAAACCGTTTGCTATTTTTTATAAAGTATTCTTGATTACGATTCCAATGGTGTTAATGGAGCATTGGGCTGTGAAAAGAACGAAGTTGATCAGATGGAATAAAGGCTGGAATTGGTATTACACGTTTATCAGCATTAGTATAAAAACGTTATTTACGAGATTAATGATTGGGATGATTAGAGGGATTTCAAATTTAGAAAAGAAATCGACTTCTCTTTCAGGCATAATGAATAACTAAGAAATAAACCATGCCCCTAAAATAATAACGGGTTCGATTTTGAAGTACAAAATTGTAATTAGAAGATAAAATCGCGTCATAATTAACAACCTAACTAGCAGTTCAAATAACATTATAAATAGCACAAAAAAATGCTTGGATTAAACCCAAGCGTTTTTAATGTTATTCATATTGGTTTTTGTTGAACTTAAATTCCCCTTTTGCAAATTATCCCTGAAATCATACGTTTCTACATCTCCGCCTGTAAAAAAGACTACTCTGCACTCTCCCTTTTGAATAAATAAAAAATCTCGGTGGAAGATAAAGTAGTAGCTGAGACGGGTGCGTAAACACTCACACATTCCCAGCCTTCTTGTCCTAATTTATTCAATTCTTCATCAGGGTTGTTTTTGGATTTAAATAATCCCGCTTTTGGAAAAGTTACTGTTTTGTATTCGAATCTTTTCATTCAACCATCCTCCATTTTTATAAGTCCCATTTCAAGGGCAATCTTACATATATATTCACATATTCATCAAACTAATTCCATCTTAATTAAACTTTATGAAAAACCACTTTTTTTCTTTCTGAATTCCTCAAAATCATTCTAAGCTATTTTCAACAAGAACAATTCTTCTCAAACTCAATCCTTATAATAATACAAATATCTATTCACCCGTCATTTTCAAAAGTGTAAAAGCAAAATTAGCATATCAATGCTTATTTCACAAAATTGCATTTTCTAAACAAAAATTATGTTTGAAATTTCATAAATACGAGAATGAAATTATATGATAAAATTTCCATAAAAGGATGGTAAAGGGTGAGAGATGATGTTTCCAGTTTTAGAAACTGAACGGCTATTATTAAGGGAAATACTTGAGGATGATGCTGAGGTTCTTTTTTCAATTCTTTCAAGAAAAGATGTAACACGTTATTATGGTCAAGAAGCTTTTCAGAATAGAGAGCAGGCTTGCACTCTTGTTCACTTATTTCAAAAAAACTTTAACGAGAATCGAGGAATTCGGTGGGGAATAGAGAGAAAAGACACACATCAATTAATTGGCACAATCGGTCTGAATGCATTTGTGCCTAAACATAAACGTGCGGAAATTGGATATGAGATTCATTCAGATTATTGGAGAAAGGGGTATGCAACTGAAGCCATTTTTGAGATTCTTTCTTATGGATTTAATGTACTCGAGTTAAATCGAATTGGGGCGGTTGTCTTTTTAGAAAATCAAGCATCTAATCAATTGTTAAAAAAACTTGGGTTTCAAAAGGAAGGGATTTTGAAAAATTATATTTTTCAAGATGGGGATTCTCATGATACCAACGTATATTCAATGATAAATCATTCAGCAGATTTATTTAAAACGGAGTGAATCATTTGAAACGATTGAAATGTATTTTTTCGAAAATTATATATTTATTTCATCGCTATTTTCAGCATTTTTCATTTTGGTTTTCTTTGTTTTTAGTAGATATTTTATTTATGCTTGGAGACTTTTCAGTTTTTCTAATCATACCAGAAATAGCCCCAACCATATTTTCCATTCTTTTGATTATTTATATTTGGAGAAAAGTTAGGGATAAAAGATTTCTAAAATATAAAAGCATAAAACAATTAATTAATACCCTGTTTTTTTGGAATTTTACTTTTATATGGGTTTATCCATTTCCTGATATGAAGGGAAAATGAAATGGATTCATCTTGTATCCTAGTTATTACATTATCGTTAAAAAAGGAAACAAAAGGAGACAAAACGAGACTAACATCTCATTTTGTCTCCTTTTTTTGTTAGTGTTTTTTTTTTTTATTGATATCAGGATCTTATTAAAATGGCACGGTAATTGCAATAACAAAATATGTAAGAAAATTTTTACGGGGAGGCAGAAATATGAGAACAATTGAAAGCAAAGAAATTGTTTTAACAAAGGATAAGGCTCAATGGATGTATCAAAAGATGTTGGAGATTAGATTTTTTGAGGACCGGGTACATGAGCTATTTGCGCAAGGAATTTTACCGGGATTTGTTCATTTATATGCGGGGGAAGAGGCAGTGGCTGTTGGCGTTTGTGCACACTTAACAGATAAAGATAGTATCACAAGCACTCACCGTGGACATGGGCATTGTATAGCCAAAGGGTGTGATCTAAACGGGATGATGGCGGAAATATATGGAAAAGAAACAGGGCTTTGTAAGGGGAAAGGAGGTTCCATGCATATTGCAGATCTGAATAAAGGCATGTTAGGTGCTAATGGAATCGTTGGCGGCGGATTTCCACTTGCTTGTGGAGCTGCATTGACTGCTAAATATAAAAAGACAAACGATGTAAGCGTTTGTTTCTTTGGAGATGGTGCACAAAATCACGGCACATTTCATGAAGGAATAAACTTAGCAGCTATTTGGAAACTTCCTGTAATTTTTGTTGCTGAAAATAATGGGTATGCTGAAGCTACACCATTTCATTATGCATCAAGCTGTAAGTCAATAGTAGACCGCGCAATTGGCTATAATATCCCCAGCATTAAGGTAGATGGGAAAGATGTACTAGCGGTATATCAGGCGGCAGAAGAAGCTGTTCAAAGAGCGCGACGTGGGGAAGGACCAACATTAATTGAGTGTGTGACCTATCGAAATTATGGGCATTTTGAAGGTGACGCACAAAAATATAAAACAGAAAAAGAAAAGCTTGAACATAAACAAGAAAAAGATGCAATTAAGTTTTTTAAACAGCATCTCCTTACTCAACAGCTAATAAATGAAAGGGAATTTAAAATTTTGGAAGGTACTGTCGAAGAAGCAGTGAATCAAGCAGTAAAGTATAGTGAAGAAAGTCCTTATCCAAATGCTTCTGAACTTTTAACAGACGTCTACGTTAGCTATTAGTCGTCTGGACTTTTGTGAATATCTTTATATGGTCAAAAAATCGTATTAAATAACAAGGAGGATGTTAAAATGGCAAGAAAATTGAGCATGTCAGCTGCGATTAATGAAGCAATGAAGCTAGCAATGAGAAAGGACGAAAATGTCATATTAATGGGGGAGGATGTAGCAGGTGGCGCTGAGGTTGATCACTTAATGGACGAGGATGCTTGGGGAGGAGTATTGGGAGTTACAAAGGGGCTTGTTCAGGAATTTGGCCGTGAAAGAATTTTAGATACTCCCATTACGGAAGCGGGCTATATGGGAGCAGCGATGGCTGCAGCATCTACCGGTTTAAGACCCATTGCAGAGCTGATGTTTAATGACTTTATTGGCAGCTGTTTGGATGAAGTGTTAAATCAAGGAGCAAAATTCCGGTATATGTTTGGTGGAAAGGCTCAAGTACCCGTAACGATTAGAACCATGCATGGAGCGGGGTTTAGAGCAGCTGCCCAACATTCGCAAAGTTTATATGCGCTATTTACCGCAATTCCTGGAGTTAAGGTGGTTGTGCCGTCAACACCTTATGAGGCAAAGGGCTTATTGCTTGCAGCTATTGAGGACAATGATCCTGTAATCTTTTTTGAAGATAAGACGCTTTATAATGTTGAGGGTGAAGTACCTGAAGACTATTATACCATTCCATTAGGAAAGGCAGAGATTAAACGGGTAGGGGAAGATGTAACGATCGTGGCAATCGGAAAACAAGTGCAAACTGCGTTGGACGCAGCTGAGACACTTGCTGCAAAAGGAATTGAGGTTGAAATAGTGGACCCTCGCAGCCTGTCACCATTAGATGAAGAATCCATTCTTGCCTCTGTTAAGAAAACAAATCGCTTAATTGTCATTGATGAAGCAAATCCAAGATGCTCAATTGCAACCGATATCGCAGCTTTAGTAGCTGACAAGGGTTTTGATTATTTAGATGCACCAATTAAACGTATTACAGCTCCACATACACCAGTACCTTTTTCACCACCACTTGAGGATATTTACCTACCTAGCCCAGATAGAGTCGTTAAAGTGGTTTCCGAGTTAATAGATTCGCCAATTGAAGTATAAGAATTAGGTTGGAAGGAGAAATCAGCATGGCAGTAAAAGTTGTAATGCCGAAATTAGGAATGGCAATGAAAGAAGGAATTGTATCTATATGGAATAAAGGAGTCGGGGATTTTGTTAAAAAGGGAGAATCCATTGCAAGCGTCAATTCAGAAAAAATTGAAATAGAAGTAGAATCCCCTGCGGAAGGAACAGTTTTGAAAATTGCCGTTCCCGAAGGAGAAGGTGTGCCGCCGGGAACGGTTATTTGTTACATTGGAAAAGCGGGAGAGGATATAGAAGAAGCAGAATTAAATCATTCACAGCTAATAAAGACGGATAAGTCTTCAACTATGATGATTGATGAAAGAGAGAATGGTCTGCAAATTCAAAAATCTTCCAAAGTACGAGTGAAAATATCTCCAGTTGCAAGAAAAATTGCGGAAGCAGCAAATCTTAATATAAACAAAATTCAGGGCACTGGACCAGGTGGAAGAATTACGAAGGAAGATGTCCAAGAAGCCTTAAGGAAAGTACAGGTAACTACAGATGATCATAAGGAAAAACCAGATCCAGTACCTTCTGTTGAACATAAGGAAGAAGCACAGAAAATCCCATTAAGCGGAATTCGCAAGGTAATTGCAGACCGCATGTATAATAGCTTACAAACAACAGCGCAACTTACGATTAATATGAAGGTTGATGTCAGTGAGTTGATTGCTTTACAAAAGCAGACAGCAGAAACGATAAGAATTAACTATGATCATAAATTAACCATGACTGACTTTATTTCCCGTGCAGTGATTCTTTCTCTGCAAAAGCATCAAGAAATGAATAGTGCCTATCTAGAAGATAAGATCCATTTATATAAACAGATTCATCTCGGGATGGCTGTTGCCCTTGAAAAAGGGTTAGTTGTGCCAGTCATTCGACAAGCGGAAAACTTTTCGCTTCTTGAATTATCTAAGAAAATAAAAGAAGTCGGACGAAAAGCAAGAGAAGTTAAGCTTTCAAATGAAGAGTTGACCGGATCAACCTTTACGATCAGCAATCTTGGTAGTTATGGAGTGGAGCACTTTACTCCAGTTCTCAATCCACCTGAGTCGGGCATCTTGGGTGTTGGTGCAGTCTATGATACTCCTATTTTCAAAGGAGAGAAATTTGAAAGGCGAAGCATTCTGCCACTTAGTTTAACTTTTGATCATCGAGTGGTAGATGGTGCGCCAGCTGCATCCTTTTTACAAACAGTAAAGCAGTATTTAGAAGAACCAATTACCATGCTTATTTAGAAAGAAGGAAAAGAACATGTCATCCATCGCTATTATTGGAGGGGGTCCTGCTGGTTATGTGGCTGCAATTACTGCAGCCCAGCAGGGGGAAAATGTAACACTTATCGATAAAGGATCACTAGGAGGGACTTGTTTAAATGAAGGTTGTATGCCAACCAAGACCTTGTTAGAAAGTGCAAGAGTTTATCAGGAATGTCAGCATCTTGAGAAATTTGGAATTCATCTTCCCGATGGTTCAATAGAAATAAATTGGAAGTCCATTCTAAATCGGAAAAGCAAAATTATATCCAGCTTAGTTCAAGGAATTCAATATTTAATGAAAAAAAATAAGATTAACGTAATAAAAGGAGAGGCACGATTTAAAAGAAGCCATGAATTAGAAATTTATTCAGAAGGAAAACTAACCGAGTTTCAGGCTAATCAATATATTATTGCAACGGGTTCAGAGCCCATTCAGCTGCCGTTTGCTCCATTTGATTCAGAGTGGATTATCGATAGCAGTCAAGCAATGTCTCTTGATTCTATTCCTTCATCTTTACTAGTTATTGGTGGAGGAGTTATAGGGTGCGAGTTTGCTAGTATCTTTAGTAGAATTGGCACAAAGGTTACTATTGTGGAAATGGCCGAACAAATTTTGCTGGGAGAAGATAGGGATATTGCCACGATCCTTCATCAACAACTAGAACATGATGGAGTTAATATTTATCCGTCGACTGCTTTAAAGAATCTTGATAAGGCAAAAAGAAAAGCTACTTTAGAAAATAAACAAGGACCTTTTGAACTTCAGGCTGATGTCGTGCTTGTATCAATTGGAAGGAAACCAAGATTGGAGCATCTTGGTCTTAAGGATATTGGAGTTGATTTTTCAACCAGTGGGATTTTCGTTAACAATCAAATGCGAACAAACGTGGAGAATGTTTATGCCTGTGGAGATGTGATTGGGGGTATTCAGCTTGCTCATGTTGCTTTTCATGAAGGAACTATTGCTGCATTAAATGCTTGTGGCTTGGATGAACAGGTGAATTATCGTGCTGTTCCTCGATGTATCTATACTCTGCCTGAAGTAGCTAGTGTTGGGTTGACAGAAAAGGAGGCTAGAGAAACGTACGGGGATATAAGGATTGGCGAATTTCCATTTTCAGCTAATGGAAAGGCAATGATTGCGGATGCCCCCTTTGGAAAGGTGAAGGTTTTAATCGAACCGAAATACGGGGAGATTATTGGGATTTCAATTATTGGCCATCATGCTACAGAATTGATTGCTCAAGGAACTGTCATGCTCCATGCTGAGTTGACTATTGATTTGTTGGAAAATATGATTACTGCGCATCCAACCCTTTCGGAGGCAATTCAAGAAGCTTTACTGAGTGCAATAGGTAATGCTGTTCATGCTTAAGAAAAAGAGAAAGATTACAGGATGATTAGAGGCAATCATCATAATCATAGAGTAAATACTGTATATTTCCTCACCATGCGTATAAAAACTTCGTGTAAAACACACGGAGTTTTTTTGAATTTTCAATATAATAAATGTTTATTTATTGAAAGCGCATACAATTTTTAATATAATGAGAGTTGACTATCGGAATAAACCTCAATCCATTTTTCTACTATTTACCACGAAGCTTTTTTAGACCCTCACAATAGGATATTAATAATCTCAAATCAAAGTGGATTAAAGCCAAATGATTAGAGGAGGAATGGAATGAATACGGTTTTATATTTAGATACATGGAAGCGTTTTGTAAAAGAAGGGGTTCTTGATTCTGCACGGATAAACAAGAGAATATTGGAATCTTGGTACCGATGTAAAATGGAAAATGTGGATCCTTATTTAAATAAAGGACTGCATCTCCTGGCTAAAGAGGATTTAGAAAAGAAGAGAGTAAAGAACGCGCTTCTTTTAGAAGCCGCTACACCCTATATAGAAAGATTAGAGCAGTCAGTTAAAGATTCAGGAATGATGAGTCTGTTGGTCGATCCTGATGGATATGTGCTTTCGTTGACTGGTAATGAAAATACCTTACTGGAAGCTAGTCGAATCAATTTCATTGAAGGAGCTCGTTGGACGGAAAAGGAGGTAGGAACAAACGCCATTGGAACGGCTTTACAAACGAAGGAACCGGTAAATATTAACGGGGCAGAGCATTATTCCGTCGCTTCACACCGTTGGAGCTGTTCTGCTACTCCTATTTATCAGGAAAATGGCCAATTAATTGGTGTAATTGATATATCCTGTCCAGTTGAAAATTCTCATCCCTCTATGCTAGGAATCGTTTCTTCGATTGCCTATGCTATTGAAAAGGATATCAGGAGTCGTTTCTATCAAAATGAACAATCCCTCATCCAGAATGCTACAGAACTAGCTGAATCCTATCAACAACATTTCCTCGTTGTCTGTAATAATGAACAAATCATCATCGCTGTGAGTAAACCTCTTCGCGAAAAATATTCAAAAATAATTGGACAGAATCTACAGGATTTATTATTTAGCGGTTATCGGATTGACCGAGAAATAGCCTTTCCATCAAATCAGGACAATTTCTTTTCAGCTCGTTGCATTTTTCTGTCACCATCAAATGATTTTAGTCCTAAACCCATTTTTTTCTCCGCAGATTTATCCAATTCCTTCGTTTTTAAAGGAGAGTGTGGTACAAGTGAAAGTTTTCATAGCATGATTCATAAAGTAAAACTTGTAGCGCCAACAGACGCAACAGTATTTATCTCTGGTGAAACAGGAACTGGGAAGGAATTAATTGCTCATGCTGTTCACGATAACAGTCCAAGAAGGGGTGGACCCTTTATTTCCATTAATTGCGGGGCAATTCCAAAGGACTTAATGGAAAGTGAACTCTTCGGCTATTCTGAAGGAGCATTTACTGGAGCCAAACGACAGGGATATAAGGGGAAATTCGAACAGGCTCAAAATGGGACGATTTTTTTAGATGAAATAGGAGAAATTCCATTGCAAATGCAGGTTGCATTATTACGGGTTTTACAAGAAAGAAAAATAACTCCAATAGGAGGCACAAAGGAAATCTCGCTGGATGTCCGTATTATTACAGCGACTCATCGGAATATTCCAGAGCTTGTTCAGGAAGGTGCTTTTCGAGAAGATTTATATTATCGTTTAAATGTCTATCCTATTCATGTTCCTTCACTGAGAGAAAGGAAGGAAGATATCCCTCATCTTGTTCGGTTTATTTGTCAAAAGAATAATTGGCATTTGCCCATTACGGAGGATTTCATTCAAACTTTACAAGAATATGATTGGTCAGGAAATATTAGAGAGCTTGCAAACGTGCTGGAACGTGCACAAATAATTTGTTCAAATTCTCAGCTAGAACAAGCTGTAACACCGCATCCCTTAGAAAATTTAAAGATAATTTATCCATCTGTCAATAATACAATTGCACAAGAAAATTGCGAAAATAATGAAAAAAAATTAAAGGGCCGTGAAAGAATTCAAAGGGATTTAATGCTCGAAGCTTTAAAGAGAACAAAAGGGAATGTAACGGCAGCGGCCAAATTGCTTGAAATTCCAAGAAGTACATTTTATAAAAGATTAAAGAAGTTTGAAATATAAAATTTACTTTCAAAATATAAAATAAATGAAACTGCAGTCATAATGGATGAACGTCCATAAGTGGTTGAAGTTTTTTGTTTATGCTAGTTCAGTTCTTGATTTTTCTTGGAGCTTGACTCATGATGATGAACCCTACTGAAGACAGCTACCACACTGATGGCCAAGTTTGATTTTTATCATTGTAAATGCGTTGTCATAAATATTGGTTGAGAAAAATGATGGTTTTATGAATGGAGCTTAGACAATTGATTAATAGTATAGAGTTAAATGATCGTAATGAGGATTTGGAAACGGAGGGAAATGATGAGCAAATTATCTTACATAGCATATACATTGGCTCTTTATTATTTATTGTGAGCTTTTCATTATCATTAGTATACGGTTACAAAGTGCTTACAGAGGATTTACCTCTTGAAGTGAAGACCCAAGCCATTGGATCCTATGAACTTTCTTACTTTGTCATATATGCTATTGTAATCTCCTATATTATTTGGATTATCTGGAATAAAAGAAAACTTGGAAAAATATGTATGCTATTGGTGGAAATCCCGAAGCAGCAAAGGTTTCTGGTGTAAACGTAGCCAAAAAAGAGAATTCAGAACCAAAAATAAAATTTAATTTTGGATTATTGTCTCGTTTTTTGAATAATAGCGAAAAAAATTAACCTCTCTGCATAAGGCTGTTATGGATCAAGTGATGAACATTCTTGATAATTCAAATTGATAAATTATTATTAGTTTTCATTTTTTTTAGTGGGTCTACACCAAAACATGGTCTTGACCCATATTTCACCTAATTAATTCCATGTTACACTCAAGTAAAATTCTTTGTTTATAACACTTAGGATTTCGAGTAAAGTAGTGTCGAATGTTGAAGGACTTTTATTTTATTGTTCTTCCCTTCTACAGTTGCATTCGTAAACCGTATTTGGTGATAGTTATAGATCTCTTCCTTCCAATTCATCATCGTTTTTATGCATTCTTGAACGGCCGTATGTTCAATTTGTTTTCCTTGGTTTAACCATCGATCAAACCCTTGTTGAGCATATTTATAGTGAGAAGTGCAATCATACCATTCGATTAATGCTTCTTTCCATTCATATACCTCTCTCAAGGTATCCGAATATTGAAGTAATTGCTTTAAGGTTACAAGTTCTTGGTTCGTTAATTGATCAAATCGCTTACCCAGTATACGGTGATTTTGCTTCAAATGAACTCGGGCAAAAGATGAAAGGTTCTTTTGCACGTGTTTTCGAACCAATTGTAGAGCCTCTGTCACATAACGATTCACATGAAAACGATCGGCAATTCGAATAGCTGATGGGTACACTTCTTTAATAAACGAGTGATATCCCTTTGCCAAATCCATGACCACTGCCTTTGGTTGAAGGGCTGCTAGCTCCGAATGTACTCGATAATGAGTGAGTAATTCATCAAGTGTTCTACCAGAAATAACATCTAGAAACGTTTCACCACGTAAGTCATGGAGGCCAGTATTATAGGTATGACCTTTGCGGATCGCAAAATCATCGATTCCTAAGATGAGTTGTTGACTATTTTTTGCTTTCTCTATGCATTCTTCTTGGACCCGAGAACTTTAGTTTTCCATCCATTTCTTAAAGACTCTTTCAACCGTTGTCGAAGGGGTACTGGTTACTTCTGAAGCGTGTTTTACGGTAGAACCAACTACATGATAAGGTAGACTTGCCTCAAAAGCCTTGGTATATCTCTTTTTAGGAGCTACACACTCGTATTGCTATATAAATGAAGCGTGACAGTCGCAACAAGATAAACGAATGGCAGGAAGTCGCTGGCCGAAGGCAGACAGGTGGCGAACTTTTCTAGTATAAGCACTCCCTCGACGAATTGTATTGGAAGACGTACAAACTGGGCAAGGCTGTAAATAATCAACTGGCTCTACCTCAATCAAAACAGAGTCTTCGTCCCTTAAAATATGGCAGTTCTGGTAAATTTAATAGAATACTGTTAAACTAAGAGTGCATCTGTATACCTCGTTATGTTGTGGGTTGGCACTTTCAACATACTAGATACAGATGTTTTTTTTTGTATTATTTTTACTCGTCAAGAACAGATTTCAGTGTTGAGCTTTTATTATAGCAATAAAGTTTCCTAACGAATCCTAGCCCTCTATTTCAAGTTTTAAAGCATCAATGGCGATCAATGGACCTTGCTGAAGTAAAGCTTGATGACTTACATTTCCACCACTTCATAATTTGGATGAAACCTATCACTTTTGGATTATTCATTTCATGCTAACAGAGTAGCACAGCAAATATCAAAACAAAAATGCATACAAAGTGTGAATCATCTCACCCATAGGCGAGATGTATGTTTGGTCAACTGAATTCACCGTAGAGATACGCTGCACAAACCATTTCTTGGTGGTTTGTTTAAATCTAACCATATCATTACAGCAAAGAATCCAATTGACCAATATAATGATTGTTTGTTAATATAATGTTCAGGAAAACGTTTTCGAGAAAAGAGGGGGTGAATATATGCCAATCACAATCCAGGATATTGCCAAAGAAGCACAAGTGTCGATCGCAACGGTATCAAGAGTAATCAATGGTTCAAAAGCGGTCAGCCCAGAACTTGAAAAAAGAGTAAATGATGTCATTCAAAAAAGGAATTTCAAACCCAATTCTTTAGCCAGAGGTTTAATAACAAACCAGACGAACATCATCGGAATTATCGTCCCTGATATTTCAAATCCGATTTTCGGTGCATTGACAAAAGGGATTAATGATGTTTGTCAACAAAAAGGATACACACTAATGGTATGCGAATCTGGTGGAAATCTAGAAAAGGAAATTGAATTATTAGGAGTATTATCTGATAGAAAAATAGATGGTGTTTTATTTGCGGGTGTTGATATTAATACAACATTGGTTGAAGAAATGAAGAAACAAGAATATCCTATTGTATTGGTTACGCAAGAGGCAGCGGATGGAAAAGAAGAACTCTATACAGTAGTACATGATAACGTAAGTGCAATATATGATGCCATTTCTTTTTTAATAAAAAATGGGCATAAGCAGATAGCATTTATTGGCGGTCCAGAAAACGATTATTCATCTGGGCAGAAACGTTTGAAAGGTTTTCGAATGGCATTGCAGGAAAACAAAATAGAAATTCCGAAATCCTATATTGAACATGGGGATTTTTCCTTTGATTCTGGATATACCTGCATGAGAAAAATATACGAAGAAAACAGTGTATTACCAACGGCAGTAATGGTTTGTAACGATACTATGGCTATTGGTGCAATTCGCTTTTTAAAAAGCGCAAAAGTTTCAGTACCAGATGATATTTCAATAATGGGTTTTGATGACTCGGAATTAGGAAAATATTTTAGTCCTGAATTATCAACAGTTCGCATCTCCTATTTTGATGAAGGGGTTAAAGTCGCCAAAACACTTTTCAAACTTATTAATAACAAGAACCAAACGATACCAAAAACACAATTTATACCCCATAAAATTATCAGGAGAAACAGCGTAAAAAAAATATAGTCTATTATGTTATTGAAAAGGAAAACCCTTTCCTGTTATTTTGTCAAAAAATAGGAAAAATCAAATAAAAATACAAAGAGGAAAGCTTTGTAACCTACAAAATTAAACAAAAATGATAATATTTTTATTGATTTTGATTTAAGTTATTATATATAATTTAAATATCAGGTAAACGTTTTCAAAATAAGTGAAAACATAAGTTTAAAAGAATAAAGGAGGAGGAGAAATTAAGGGTTAATTTTAATGAAAATGTTTTCCAATGAGAACGATTTTATCCCCTGGTGCTACCAAAACTAATGTATGATGGAGGGTCATTTATGAAGCGTCTTAAGTTAAAGAAATTTTTAGCTCCATTGGCTGCAGGTTCACTGATTCTTTCGTTAGCAGCATGTAGCGGCACTTCAAGTTCTTCAAGTTCATCCAGCAAAACATCATCAAATGGATCGGTAACGATTAATTTTTCGTTTGACCAAGGTGTTGGAAAACCGGCTCAACAAATTGTTAACGAATTCAACAAAAGTCAAAACAAAGTTCATGTAAATACCGTCATCTTACCACAGGATGCAAATACGGTACACGACAATTTTGTAAACAAGCTAGCATCAGAAGATACAAGTGTTGATGTAATGGCTGCAGATGTTGTTTACGTTTCAGAGTTCGCTTCCGCAGGTTGGCTAACTGACTTAACTCCATATTTTAAGAAATCAACACTTAATCAATTTATTCCAGGAACGGTTGATGCAGCAACATTTAAAGGAAAACTTGACGCAGTGCCATGGTTTACAAATGCAAGCGCTCTCTTCTACCGTAAAGACGTACTCGATCAATTGGGCGTAACACAACCGCCTACTACATACCAAGGGTGGATTGACCTTGCAAACAAAGCAAAAGGTGTTAACGGTGTTCAATATTTAGCAGACTTTCAAGCTGCACAGAGTGAATCAATGGTAACAAACTGGGTTGAATTTTTGTGGAATAACGGCGGAGATGTTTTGGATAAATCAGGAAAACCAATTGTTAATTCTTCAGCTAATATTAAAGCAACTCAAACAATGGTTGATTTAGCGAAAAATTATGCTCCAACAGGTGTAACAACCTACGCTGAGCCAGAAAGTGAGCAAGTATTCTTAGCTGGTAAAGCATTATTTTTACGCGATTGGTCAGGATTCTGGAGCCAGGCAAATGCAAAAGGTTCTCAAGTAGCAGGAAAAGTAGGTGTTACATTCTTGCCGGTTGAAACTGACAGAATGCAATCACATTCATGCTTAGGCGGTCTTGACTTAGTCGTCAATAATGCAATCGATGCTAAACACAAACAGGCTACTGTCGATTTCATTAAATATTTAACAAGCGAAAAGATACAAAAAGAATTTAACTTGATTGCTGCCCAACCACCAGTGTTGAAAGCAGTTTATACTGATCCAGATGTTTTGAAAGAAAACCCGTTCTATAAAGATTTCTATAACATTATTTTAAATGGAAAATCACGTCCAATGTCTCCTAAGTATGCAAAGGTATCTGATGCAATCCAGAAGAATATCCATCAAGCATTAACTGGAACAATTGATGTAAAGACGGCATTGGATAATACGCAAAAGGATATTGAAAAAGCAAATAATAGCAGCAATTAATAAGAAATGAACTGCAGAATATATTCCATATTCTGCAGTTCATTTCACTAATTGGAGAAAACGTAAGATAGGAGGTTTAATATGCAAAAGGAAAGCTCACTTCAAAAAAAAGAAGCAAGAGATGCATGGATCATGATGGCGCCAGCTATCATTATTATGTTAGTAATTGCTGTCTATCCTATATTAAGAACGTTTTGGATTAGCCTGCATCAAATGGTATTGACAGATCCGGGTTCCGGTTATCCTTTTATTGGTTTAAAGAATTATATGAAAGTATTCCAGGATCCAAGAGGAATGGCAGCCCTCACATTTACGTTAAAATTCACCATAACTACCGTTGTGTTAGAATTAATAGTTGGTTTTGCGGCTGCTATTATTATGAATAAGAAGTTTAAAGGACGAGGATTGGTGCGGGCAGCAGTATTGATCCCTTGGGCAATACCTACTACTGTATCAGCTTTGATGTGGAAATTTATCTACAATGACCAATATGGTCTATTTAATGACGTTTTATTTCGATTGGGGATCATCGATAAATATCAAGCGTGGCTAAGCACTTCAAATGGTACATTCATGGCACTTGTTATTACAGATGTATGGAAAACAGCCCCTTTCATGGCATTATTAATTTTAGCCGGACTACAAATGATTCCGAATGAATTGTATGAATCGGCAAAAATAGATGGTGCAAATTCTTTCCAAGCATTTGTAAAAATTACATTGCCTATGGTAAAAAACACTGTTTTGGTAGCATTGCTGTTCAGGACATTGGATGCATTCAGGGTATTCGACCTTGTTTCCGTCATGACCGGTGGAGCAAATAATTCGGAGAGTGTCTCATTGTATGCCTATGATAATTTAATGAAGTTCCTTGACTTCGGATACGGTTCTGCTTTGTCTATTATGGTATTTTTAGTAGTTTTCATCATTAGTTTAATTTACATGAAGATAATAGGTAAAAACATTGTTGGATAACAGAAAGGAGGAGAACTGGAATGAAACGTAAAGGCATGGGAATTCTTAAAAGTTTGATCTTTTGTATATTTGTCATTTTGTTTTTGGTCTTTATTTTATTACCATTCGTTTGGCAGTTCTTAACTTCCATCAAACCGCTTAATGAAATATCGGCAATACCGGCAAAATGGTTCCCTAGCAAAATAAACATACAATTTTATTTTAATGTTTTCCAGAAACATCCATTTGGCAGATATTTAATAAACAGTTTCATAGTTGCGCTTATTACAACTTTCCTAAGCATTTTCATTGGAGCTTCGGCATCGTATGCACTAGCCAGATTACGGTTTAAAGGGAAAAAAATAATGTTAATGGCAATTTTGTGCATTTCGATGTTCCCGACAATCTCAACAGTAAGCCCTTTGTTTTTAATTTTAAAAAGTTTGCATTTATTGAATACGTATGTAGGCCTTGTTATCCCTTATATAACATTTTCTCTTCCGTTTTCGATATGGCTATTAACAAACTTCTTTAGCCAATTGCCAAGAGGATTTGAGGATGCGGCAAAGATAGATGGATGCAACAGGTTCCAAATGTTTTTTAAGATCATGTTACCATTAATTAAACCTGCAACATTTTCGGTTGCTCTTTTAACATTTATCAATGCATGGAACGAATATATCTATGCTTTAACTTTTATGACTAGCGATGACATGAAAACTGTTCCTGTTGGAATTGCCTTATTCCCAAGTAACTATGAACTTCCATGGGGCGATATGGCAGCTGCATCCGTTGTTGTTACGGTCCCACTCATTTTATTGGTGTTGATATTCCAAAAGAAAATTATCGCCGGCTTAACTTCAGGCGGTGTTAAAGAATAACGGAGGGAATATAAATGAAAAAAATTCGATTTGGGGTTATCGGTTCAGGATGGAGAGCAGAGTTTTATATTCGTATTGCAAAAGTGGTTTCGGATAAATTCGAACTGACAGAAGTATTGATAAGGGATAAAGAAAAAGGAGAAAAATTCGCCGAAAGATTCGGGGTGAAAGTCGTCAATTCCTTGGATGAACTGATGAAAGGCAATCCGGATTATGTCGTATTATCCATAAAAAGAGGAACGGTTACCGATTATTTAATTGACCTATTTAAAAAAGGCATTCCCGTCTTATGTGAGACACCTCCAGGAGAATCCATCGAATCGCTGGAAGAACTTTGGAAGCAAGCAAAAAAATATAAAGCAAAAATACAAATTGCAGAACAGTATTTTGTTCAGCCGCTATATGCAGCATGGCTAAAAGTAATCCAGGAAGGAAAACTCGGGGAAGTAGGAAACATCAATATTTCGTCTCTTCATGGATATCACGGAGTAAGTATTATCAGGAAGTTTCTTAACGTTGGTTTTGGTAATTGTGTAGCATACGGGAAAAGGTTTTCCTTTGATGTAACGGAAACATATGGGCGCGATGGTATGGCTTTTGATGGGGAAATATTCTCTTGTACAAGAGATCGCTTAACATTAGAATTCGATAACGGTAAAGTTGCATTTTTCGATTTTTCGGATCCTGCACAATATCATTCCTTCATACGTACCCGTCAACTAACAGTTCAGGGGACAAGAGGGGAAATCGACGATTTAACCATTCGTTACCTTACACGAGAAAATGTTCCTGTTACACAAGAATTAAACCGGATCGATTTAGGAAAATACAGTAATCAGGAATGGGCACACTTTGCCATCATGTTAGGGGAAGAGTTTCTTTATAGAAATCCTTTTGTGAATGCGAGACTGAATGATGATGAAATAGCGGTAGGTACATGCATGCTTTTAATGGGTGAATATCTATCAACGGGCAGAGATTTTTATTCTTTAAAGGAAGCGTTGCAGGATACATACATTTCATTAATGATGGATGAAGCTCTTAAAAATCCAAACAAGGAAATAAGGACTTCAAAAAGGCCTTGGGCGAATGAGTAAAACAAATCTGGGGGACTACCATGTTTGATTTTAATAGCAGAATTGAACTTCAAAATAAAAGCAATGATATCCTAGCTGTTGGAGAACTTTTGATAGATATGATATCCGCCGATTACGATGATGATTTTACGTGCAAGACGTATAACAAATTTTTCGGCGGTTCACCCTCTAACATTGCTATGAATGCAAAAAAATTAGGGATTCGTTCTCTTGTCGCATCGGCTGTCGGAAAAGATGGATTAGGAATGTTTTTAATAAATCATTTGCATAATGCGGGTATCGATGCCGGATGCGTTCAAGCGGTTGACTATGCAACTAGCATGGTGTTAGTTACAAAAAGCAAGAACAATCCTGTCCCAATCTTTTACAGAGAAGCGGATTATCAGTTAACATATACAAAAGAATTGGAAGAAGCAGTGCTGAATTCAAAAATCCTTCATTTTTCTTGTTGGGCAATTTCGAAAGTGCCGATTCGTAACACAACCGAAAAGATGATTGAAGTGGCAAGGGAAAATGGTAAATTAGTATGTTTTGACCCAAATTACCATCCGATGTTATGGGAAAGAGGCGAAGATGGAGTTGCATACATAAAATCCATTATTCGTAACGTGGATATCATAAAGCCTTCTGAGGATGATGCGGAAAGGTTGTTTGGTAGGGATAGCCACGAGAACCAAGTCAAAAAGTTTTTGGAGTTGGGTGCCAATCTCGTTATAATGACGTTGGGGAAAGATGGGGCAATTGTTTCAAACGAAACAGAAACATTAAAATTCAATACTTTGGCAACCGAAGTGGTGGATGCAACAGGAGCCGGTGATGCATTTTGGTCTGGGTTTTATACCGCATTGGTAAAAGGATATTCAATCAAAGAAGCAATCCTATCAGGATTTGCAGTTAGCGCATACAAATTGAAATATACGGGTGCAGTAGTCGATTTGCCTAAACTAGAAGAAATAAAGGAAATGTATGGATTATAGGGGGATGTTTTGATGATAGTAAAAAATCAAGTACAGCTAATCACCTATCCAGACTCAATGGGAGGAAATCTAAAAACTCTCAATCAAGTACTTTTGAAGCATTTTTCGGATATTTTTAAAGGTGGAGTTCATATTTTGCCGCCTTTCCCGTCTTCAGGTGACAGAGGTTTTGCTCCACTTACGTATCTAAAAATTGATCCGGATTTCGGCTCTTGGGAAGATATAAAAGAAATCGGAAAAAACTTTGATGTTTTGGTCGATTTGATGGTGAACCACATTTCGAGAAAATCTGAATATTTTCAGGATTTCTTAAAAAAGGGACGTAAATCCGAATACGCAGATTTATTCATCACTTTGGACAAGTATTGGAAAAACGGAGAACCGGTTCAATCCGATATCGATAAGATGTTTTTGCGACGTAATTTTCCTTACTCGACCTTTACAATCGAAGAATCAGGTGAAAAAGAAAAAGTATGGACAACATTCGGGAAAACAGATCCTTCCGAACAAATTGATTTGGATACAAAATCGCTGAAGGTAAGACAGTTGCTTACCCAGTTTTTACAGAATTTTAAGGAACAAAATGTAAAGATAGTAAGGCTAGATGCAGTCGGATATGTAAGCAAAAGATTAGGAACAAGTTGCTTTTTTGTAGAACCGGAAATTTATGAATTCCTTGATTGGATAAAAGAACTTGCTGATTCTCTCGGGATTGAGTTACTCCCTGAGGTTCATGCGCATTACTCCATCCAATACAAATTGGCGGAACATGACTACTGGATATATGATTTTATCCTGCCATACCAAATACTAGATACGCTGATTAATAAGTCAAGTAAGAATCTCCTTCAATACCTTAAAGACCGCCCTCATAAGCAATTCACGATGCTTGATTGTCATGACGGAATTCCGGTAAAACCAGATCTGGATGACCTTATCGACTCAAAAGAAGCGAAAAAAGTAGTCGATGTTTGCGTAGAAAGAGGGTCAACGCTAAGCCTTATTTTATCTGATGAACACAAGGGGAAAGACGGATTCGATGTCCATCAGATAAAATGTTCTTATTTTTCTGCACTAAATTGTGATGACGATGCTTATCTTGCAGCAAGAGCAATTCAATTCTTTGCTCCAGGCGTTCCACAAGTTTATTATGTTGGACTTCTTGCTGGGGAAAACGACTACGAGAGTGTTGAAAAAACTGGAGAGGGGCGAGAAATTAACCGTCATAATTTTAGCCTTGATGAAATCGAAGAAGCCATCGAAAAAGACGTCGTGCAAAGGCTTTTAAAATTGATTCGATTCCGAAATAAGTACGAGGCTTTTAACGGAAAATTTAACGTATTGGATTCTGGCGATAATGAAATCCGTCTTTCGTGGAAAAAAGATCAGAAATGCTGCACATTGTTTATTGACCTTAAAACAAACAAATCAGTTATTGATTATATCGATAAATATGGAAATGTAACACAATATCACATATAAAAAGGGGAATAAGTGACATGAAAACTTTACCAATAAACAAGAATGGACTACAAACAAGCCGATTGATTTATGGATGTATGGGGCTTGGAGGCGGGTGGACGAAAGATCCTGTCCAACCCGAACATATCAAGCAGGCACATGAGGTAGTGGAACTTGTACTGGAAAACGGAATCAATATGTTTGATCACGCAGATATTTATGCATTTGGAAAAGCCGAAACTGTTTTCGGTCAAGTAATGAAAGAAAAGCCTAAATTAAGGGAAAAGATAATTATTCAATCAAAATTAGGGATTCGATTTCCAGTCGAAAAGAAAGGAATTCCAGCACGATATGATTTTTCAAAGTCTTATATTTTAGAAAGTGTAGACGGTATTCTTTCGAGACTGAATATCGATTACTTGGATATTCTTTTATTACATCGACCAGACTCTTTAATGGATGCACAGGAAGTAGGAGAAGCTTTTCACAAGTTAAAGGCTTCGGGAAAAGTTCGCTATTTTGGCGTATCCAATATGAGTGCCGGACAAATCCGCTTACTGCAAAATTTCTGCAATGAAAAGCTGGTTGTAAACCAGTTGGAAATGAGTTTGGACAAAATCGGATTTTTGGAAACTGGTGTGCATGTTAACCAAATCGCAGCCCGAAATAACGTATTTCCAGAAGGGACACTTGAATATTGCCAATTGGAAAACATTCAGCTTCAGGCTTGGGGATCACTTGCCAAAGGTTTGTATTCCGGACGAAACCTAGAAAATGAAAGCGAAAAGGTGAAAAATACTGCATCGCTTGTACGGAAACTTGCGGAAGAAAAACAAACTTCAACTGAAGCGATTGTTCTTGCTTGGCTGATGAAACACCCTGCTAATATCCAGCCAATCATCGGGACTACAAACCTTGACCGGATTCAGGCGTGTACGGATGCAGTAAATGTTACACTAAGTAGGGACGAATGGTATACATTATACGTTAGTTCAAGAGGTGTAAGCTTGCCATAATCGATAGATAAAAATCATAAGGCTGGAGGTATCATGGAGAACTTTGTTTTTCAAAACGGTACAAAAATTATTTTGATCAATTAACTTCCGAGTTAATACACTTGTTAATTAATACAATTAAAGTAAAGAAGAATGGTGATATTAAAGTATATTATCGTGTATCGGAAAAATCATTCAAGAATTAGAATATCCAACAATTTGTTTAGTCCACTCGAAAAATCTTTGTTATAGTGATTCGAGTGGATTTTTTATTACTCTTTATACCATATTACTTTGCTAATCATCGTTCACATATGGAAACTGACGTAATACAAAAAAAGTAATTATTAAAAAATATATTAGTAAAATTTTTAGTAAAAAATTTAATTATAAATCTATTTAATGGTATAATTTGAATAAACAAATCATCCATAAAAGTAGATTAATTGGAGGTCCATATATGTGGAAAGTCGAAGCAGATAAATGGCTTAATTTTACCCAATTAGATGAAGAATTAAAAAAGCAATTAAAGGAAATGTCTCAATCGGAAAGTCTTTTGGAAGATGCTTTTTACAAGCATTTGGAATTTGGAACGGGTGGAATGAGAGGGGAAATCGGTCCAGGAATTAATCGTATGAATATTTATACCGTGCGTAAGGCTTCAGAGGGATTAGCTCGTTATATCGAGAGAATAGGTGAAACAGCAAGAAAACGTGGAATTGTCATTGCCTATGACTCTCGTCATCTATCATCTCAATTTGCTTTGGAAGTGGCTAAGACAGTAGGAAAACATGGAATTAAAGTATATTTGTTTGAAGAGCTTCGCCCTACACCGGAGCTATCATTTGCTGTTAGATATTTAAATGCTTTTTCAGGTGTCGTGATCACGGCCAGTCATAATCCCCCGGAATATAATGGCTATAAGGTTTATGGCCAAGATGGCGGGCAGATTCCACCAGAAGCAGCAGATATAATTATTCAATATGTAAATGAAGTGGAAAATGAATTAACAGTTGAAGTTACTGATGAAGCTGATCTAGTTCGAAGTGGTTTGCTTCATTATATTGGTCGTGAAATTGATGAATGTTATCTTCATCAATTAAAAACGATTCAATTGAATCCGAATGTGATTGAACAGGTGGCTGATGATTTTCGAATTGTCTATTCCCCACTACATGGAGCAGCAAATAGGCTGGTTAGAGAGGGATTAAAAGCTTATGGATTTAAGAATATTACAGTAGTTAATGAACAGGAGCACCCCGATCCCAATTTTTCCACTGTAAAGTCACCTAATCCTGAGGAGCATTCTGCATTTCAGCTGGCCATTGAGTATGGGGAAAAGATGGATGCGGATCTTTTACTTGCAACTGATCCGGATGGGGATCGCTTAGGGGTGGCGGCTAGAAATAATAACGGTGAATATGAGGTTCTAACTGGCAATCAGATGGGAGCGTTAATGCTTGAATATCTTTTATCTCAAAGAAAAAGTCAAGGCACTTTTCCTGAAAATGGAGCTTTTATCAAAACAATCGTAACCTCTGATTTTGGGAGAGCTATTGCCAATGACTATCAGATTAGAACAATCGATACACTAACAGGGTTTAAGTTTATTGGGGAGAAAATAAAAGAATTTGAAGAAACAAAAGAACAAACTTTTTTATTTGGTTATGAAGAAAGCTACGGCTATTTAATCGGTGATTTTGTTCGAGAAAAAGATGCTGTACAAGCAGCTGTTTTGGCAGCAGAAACAGCTGCTTGCTATAAATTAAAGGGTATGACCCTATATGAAGGGTTAAATGCGTTATTTGAAAAATATGGGTATTTTCAAGAAGCGCTAGAATCAATTACCTTAAAAGGGAAAGAAGGAGCAGAGAAAATCGTATTGTTAATGGATTCTTTTAGACAATACCCACCAAAGAAAATTGAAGAAGTAGAGATTGTCGCAATAGAAGACTACTTAACTAGTAAACGATACAATATAAATTCAGAAGAAGTTGAACCAATATTTTTACCAGCCTCTAATGTACTAAAATATCATTTAGCTGACGGATCTTGGTTCTGCCTGCGTCCATCTGGAACAGAGCCAAAAGTAAAATTTTACTTTGGAGTCACATCAGATTCATTCGAGAAGAGTCAAGAAAAGCTGCATTTATTGCGGAAGGCATTTATGGAACAGGTAAAAACTATTCTTACAATTGAATAAAGTACATTTTGAAAAGGGACTAGATTTTTCTAGTCTCTTTTTGAAATTGAGGTATTTTTTTTAAACGTATTTCAAAGTAAAACAACCTCATTTTTTTAAAAAAGTCTAAAAATAATAGGTTGTAGTTGACAGTAGAGTAGGTGCATTATATATTTTAAATGTAGTAAAACTTTTACTCAAAACTTTTACTAAAATGATTTTGCTTTAAAGTATGGAATGTAATTTATGTTCAAAAATGAACCAAGAGCTTACTAAAGTAATAGGGGAACCTAAATTGGGAATAAATAATAGGTGGTATCACTTAACCATTATGGAATAGTTAGAAAGCATACTGTCTAATGGGGGATTGAGACTACCTTTATAAAAAGGAAATGAGGTAATTTATGGCAACTATTAAAGACATCGCCGAAAAAGCTAATGTCTCCATCGGTACAGTTTCAAGGGTATTGAATTATGACTCTACTTTATCCGTTTCTGATGAAACAAGGAAAAAAATATTTGAGGTGGCAGAGGAGCTTTCTTATAAAAAAAGGGTGATAAAAAAAACTGCGACTTCAAAGATTGCCATTATCCATTGGTATACCGAAAAAGAAGAGCTTGAGGATTTATATTATATGTCCATTCGGTTTGGAATAGAAAATCGCTGTCAGCAATTGGATGTCCAGGTGGTTAATTATTTTTATGACAACATCGATGAAGTAAAATTGGAAAAAATTCAAGGAGTTATTGCAGTTGGAAAATTCAGTAAGATCCAAGTGGAGACCATGGCAGAAATAACAGATAATCTCGTCTTTGTTGATTATTGCCCTGATGAGGACCAATATGATTCCATTATTATTGATTTTGAAAAAGCAACCAAAAAAATTATTCATTATTTTATCGAAAAAGGTCACAAGTCTATTGGATATATTGGTGGCAGGGAAAAGTGTAAAGATTCTAAAGAAGAGCTAGAAGATACGCGCGAAAAGACCTTCCGTTCCTACATGAGAGAACTGGACCTTTTAGATGAAACTCATATTTATATCGGTACATTTTCTGTGAATGATGGTTACCGTATAATGAAAAAGGCGATTACAGAGCAAAAAGAAAATCTGCCAACAGCTTTTTTTGCAGCAAATGATTCGATTGCAATTGGCTGTTTAAGGGCGCTTCATGAAGAAAATATTCCTGTTCCTGAACGAGTTAATATTATTGGAATCAATGATATCAGCGTCTCTAAATATATATTTCCATCATTAACAACATTAAAGGTTTATACAGAGTTAATGGGGGAAACAGCAGTAGACACTTTAGCGGAAAGAATTGATGGAAGGAAAATTGCCAAGAAAATTTTTATTGCAACAGAATTAATTAAGCGCAATAGTAGCTTTTAATAATTAGACCGCACAGTTCCTTTGTTTGATTGTCCAAAAAAGAAATAAGATATAAATTTGATCAAAATTAACTAACTGGATCCTTATAAATTACAGATTAAGGATTTTTAAGGGGAAGACAAAATGATGGATAATGATCAATTGCTAATTCATAAATATAAGGAAATATTTACGTCACAGGCTGATCGTGAGCTGCGATATTTTTTTTCACCTGGGCGGATAAACTTAATTGGAGAACATACCGATTATAATGGAGGCTATGTATTTCCTTGTGCCATTACTTTTGGAACTTACGGAATCGCAAGGAAGCGGGATGATAAACAAGTCCGTCTCTTTTCTATGAATTTTTCCGAAAAAGGGATCATTGAATTTCCACTTAAATGTATGAGGTATGTAGAGTCGGATGAATGGGGCAATTATCCAAAAGGAATGATCCATTTTATTCAGGAAGCAGGATATCAGCTCCCTGCTGGTCTCGATATTCTTGTGTACGGCAATATTCCAAATGGTGCTGGACTATCCTCATCGGCATCCCTCGAGTTGTTGATTGGGGTAATGGTCAATGAAATTTTTCATTTAGGCATAGAACGAATGGCATTAGTAAAGCTGGGAAAAAAGGTGGAAAATGAATTTATTGGTGTGAACAGTGGAATTATGGATCAATTTGCGATTGGAATGGGGAAGGCGAATAATGGGATATTGCTAGATTGCAATACCTTAAAATATGAATATGCTCCCTTAAATTTAACCAATCAGCAAATTATAATTATGAATACGAATAAAAGAAGAGAGCTGGCGGATTCGAAATATAATGAGCGAAGAAGAGAATGTGAAGCGGCACTGACTCAGCTGCAAGCAGAACTTGATATTCATAATTTAGGTGAATTATCAGAAGGCGAATTTGATCAATACAAGCATTTAATTACAAATGAGATGCTTATACGTAGAGCCAAACATGCTGTATATGAAAATCAGCGTACGATAAAAGCTGCCCGGGAATTAAAGCGGAATCATTTAGCTGAGTTCGGCAAATTAATGAATGCCTCTCATATCTCATTAAGAGATGATTACGAGGTAACTGGGTTGGAGCTTGATACATTAGTAGAAGCTGCTTGGGATCAGAAAGGGACAATTGGTGCACGAATGACTGGTGCTGGATTTGGCGGCTGCGCTATAGCATTAGTTGAAAATAAGTATACAGAAACCTTTATCAAAGAAGTGGGTAAGAAGTATAAAGACAAAATAGGCTATGAAGCTACCTTTTATGTAGCGAGTATCGGAGAAGGAACAAAAGAAATCGCTGAGGAGGCCGTGTTGTGAGTATTTTAGTGTTGGGTGGCGCTGGTTACATCGGTTCACATGCTGTCTATCAATTAATCGATCAAAATTATGAGGTTGTGGTGATTGATAATTTACAAACGGGACATAAAGAAGCCGTTCATCCTAAGGCAAAATTCTATCGGGGTGATATTCGCGATAAGGCCTTTTTACGGAGGGTATTTGAATTTGAAAGAATTGAAGGCGTTCTTCATTTTGCAGCTTTTTCTTTAGTGGGTGAATCGATGGAGGTCCCTTTAGATTATTTCAATAATAATGTGTATGGAACGCAGGTCCTTTTAGAAGTGATGGTCGAATTTGGTGTCAAAACAATCGTTTTTTCTTCTACTGCGGCTACATATGGTGAACAAGAAATCATGCCAATTACAGAAGTTATGCAGACTTCCCCTACCAATGCATACGGAGAAACGAAGTTGACGATGGAAAAGATGATGAAGTGGTGTGATACAGCATATGGTTTAAAATATGTTTCATTAAGATATTTTAACGTTGCTGGTGCCAGAGAATCAGGGGAAATTGGCGAGGATCATCATCCCGAAACCCATCTTATCCCTATTGTACTCCAAGTTGCTTTAGGAAAAAGAGATCATATTTCGATCTTTGGCGAAGATTATGATACAGAAGATGGAACCTGCATTAGGGATTATATTCATGTGGAGGATTTAATTGATGCCCATCTCCTTGCTCTTCAATATTTAAAAAATGGTGGGGGGAGCAGTATTTTTAATTTAGGCAGCAGTAATGGGTATTCCGTCAAAGAAATCATTGATTCCGCTCGTCGAGTGACGAAACATTCCATTCCGGCACAAGTAGCTGAAAGAAGAGCAGGCGACCCAAGTAAATTAATTGCTTCATCAGATAAGGCAAAAAAGATTTTGGGTTGGGTTCCTAAAAGGACATCTGTCGAGAAAATCATTGAAGATGCCTGGAATTGGCACCAAGCTCATCCAAATGGCTATAAAAGGTAGGGGCAAAATAATGGACGTATATTCAATCATCCAGATGTTGCTAACACGGGCTACTACTCTTGAAATGATTCAAAAGGAAGATGAGATATATGCCCGTAACCAAATCCTATCACTCTTGTCTTTGCATGGTTTTCCCAAGCAAATCACAATAGAAACTGAGTTGGAAATTCCAGAATTATTGGCACTGCTAGAGCAATATGCTATTAATAATGGCCTTATCCATGATGTTCTTGCTGAAAAGGAAATCTTTTTAAGTAAAATTATGAACGTTCTTGTTCTAAAACCATCAGAAGTGAATCGTCTTTTTTATGATAAATATGATAGAGATAAAACAGAGGCAACCCAATTTTTCTATCAACTAAGTCAAAATAGTAACTATATCCAAACCAAAAGCATCGCAAAAAATATTAATTATCGCTTTTTTTCTCCTTATGGGGAATTGGATATTACGATTAATCTCTCTAAGCCTGAGAAGGATCCTAAACGGATTGCATTAGAAAGAGAAGCAAAGTCCAATTCTATAAACTATCCAAAGTGTTTACTATGTGTTGAAAATGAAGGCTATGCAGGAAGAATTAATCATCCTGCCCGTTCAAACCACCGTTTAATTCGCTTAGAACTAACGGATGAACCTTGGTTTTTACAATATTCCCCTTATGTTTATTACAATGAGCATTGTATTGTGTTATCGGGTGAGCATCGAGATATGAGAATAGACCGATTAACTTTTGCGAGATTACTAGAATTTGTTGAGAAATTTCCACATTATTTCTTAGGTTCGAATGCGGATATTCCTATTGTCGGCGGTTCGATTTTAAGTCATGATCATTACCAGGGTGGGCAATATGAATTTGCGATGGCAAAAGCAGATGCTGATTTTGCTTTTCAATTAAGGGATTATCCTTCCATTCAAGCAGAAACATTAAAATGGCCATTATCTGTCATTCGATTAAGAGGGGAGAAGGTAGAAGAACTTGTTGATGCAGCAGATGAAATATTAGCCAAATGGATCGATTACAGTGATCCTGAAGTCCAAATTCAAGCTTATACGGGAGAATCAAGGCATAACACGATTACACCGATTGCAAGAAAACGGGATGAAAAATATGAAATCGATCTCGTTCTGCGCAATAATCGCACAACAAAAGAATACCCTTATGGGATTTTCCATCCACATGAGGATGTGCACCACATAAAAAAAGAAAATATCGGTTTGATTGAAGTGATGGGACTTGCGGTATTACCTGCCCGTTTAGAAACCGAACTAAAGGAAATTGAAAAGTATTTATTAGGTGCGAAACATCATGTTGCTGGCTATCATTTACTATGGGCACAGGAATTAAAAGACAAATACGGTGAGAATATAGCCCCTCATTCCGTGAAAGAGATTTTGCAACGGGAGGTTGGAGCTAAATTTTTAAGGGCATTAGAGGATGCTGGTGTTTTTAAAAGGGATGAACAAGGCTTGAAAGCATTTAATCGCTTTATCCATTTATTTTCTATAAGTGACAATGAGTAAATATGTTTCTTAAATGGGTTAAGTAAATTGGCAGATAGAGTTTTCTTTTGTATAAAAAGGATTCATTCTGGTTCAGAAAAGGGGGAACGATCAATCAGTAACAAAATATAAATTTGATAATGAGCGACTATGAATAGATATAACAATAAAAGTTTCCGATGATTCCTGCCTATGAATAGTCAGGAATTTTTTTGATTCAGGAAGTTGGAGCAAAGAAATTGAAGATGTTATAGAATAAGCTTTTGATCTTCTTGGTAGCCAGCAATTATTGGTTGATCTATCATTTTTTGAGAGTAGAACATATATCTGCTCTTTTTTAATTGGTAATTGTTGTGAGTAAAAGCACTTATTTTACAATCTGTCTAATGAAAATTCCATCTTATTCCTCTATAATCTCCTTTAATAAGTAATTCATATTACGATTAGGGGGATTTTGATGGCAATTACTGAAAATGAAACTACTACAATAAAGAATTTTATTAATGGTGAATGGATTAAGGCAAATGCCAAGGAAGCGCTAGAAGTGCTTAATCCAGCAACAAATGAGGTTTTGGCAAGAGTGCCGATTTCCTCAAAAAAAGACGTGGAGGAAGCGGTAGCAGCGGCAAAGGCAACATTTAAAATATGGAAGAATGTTCCTGTTCCTAAAAGGGCAAGAATTCTATTTAAATATCACTCTTTATTAACCTCTAAACATGAAGAGCTAGCTAAACTTGTTGTTTTGGAGAATGGAAAAGCCTATAAGGAAGCCTATGGGGAGGTTCAGCGGGGGATTGAGTGTGTCGAATTTGCGGCTGGTGCTCCAACCTTATTGATGGGTGAATCATTATCAGGGATAGCAGAAGAGATGGACTCAGAAATGTTCCGTTATCCAATCGGAGTAGTCGGGGGAATTACTCCATTTAACTTTCCGATGATGGTGCCATTATGGATGTTTCCTCTGGCAATTGCCTGCGGGAATACCTTTGTTTTAAAGCCATCAGAAAGAACTCCCCTATTGTCAAATAAATTAGCTGAATTATTTACAGAAGCGGGTGCTCCAAACGGCGTATTAAATATTGTTCATGGTGCTCATGATGTGGTAAACGGTCTACTTGAACATGAGGACGTCAAAGCGATTTCTTTTGTTGGATCCCAGCCTGTAGCTAAATATGTTTACCAACAGGCTGCTAAAAATGGAAAGCGTGTTCAAGCTTTGTCTGGTGCGAAAAATCACCATATTATTATGCCTGATGCAGATTTAGATAAGGCCGTCAGCCACGTGATTAGTTCTGCCTATGGAAGTGCTGGTCAACGTTGTATGGCTTGCAGTGCAGTCATCGTTGTGGGGGATAATGAAGCTTTTGTTCAGAAACTTAAGACACAAGCAGATGAGCTTTTGCTTGGCAGTGGATTTGATGAGGATGTGCTACTAACTCCTGTGATTCGTCAATCCCACCGTGAAAAAGTATTAGGATATATTGAAAAGGGAATTGAAGAAGGGGCAACTCTTTTACGAGATGGCCGGAAAGAAATGGAGAAAATAACAGAAGGCACATTCCTTGGCCCTACCATTTTTGATCACGTCACACCGAATATGACGATAGCTAAAGAAGAAATTTTTGCCCCAGTTTTAAGCTTATTACGTGCACAGAATTTGGATGATGCTTTGCGCTATATTGAAAAATCAAGATACGGAAATGGCGCAACAATTTATACGAAGGATGCTGCAGCTGTTCGAAGGTTCCGGGAAGAAGCAGATGCAGGTATGCTTGGCATTAATGTAGGGGTTCCGGCAACAATGGCTTTCTTCCCATTCTCAGGCTGGAAGGATAGTTTTTATGGAGACTTGCATGTTAATGGCAAAGATGGGGTCAATTTTTATACAAGAAAGAAAATGATCACATCAAGATATGATTTTTAAAAATATTTTGTGGCAATTGACAGGGTGTTGATTGCCTTCATTTTCACTTTATCCCACTCTTAACGGACATTTTGACTCCCACTTCAAGATTCTGAGAATACGAAGAAGATAAGTGGGAGATCAACTGTCCGTAAAGGTCCGATAAGTGAAATAAGATTTTTCTTTGGGCTTCAGCCCTTAGAAAAATCAATCAGGCTCTGCGTGACTAACCATCAGTGGGGGGATGAATGAAAACCCCCACTGATGGAAGTTTCACTTTATGTTTATTCAAAATAATAGATCAGGGAGTGAAGGCGTATGGTCCAAGTAAGGCAAAATAAAGAAATTATGAACAAAGACGAAAAGTATATTTGGCATTCTATGAAGCCATATAACCCCGATGCAACGATGATTATTGAGAAATCTGAGGGATCATGGTTAACAGACATCAATGGGCATAAATATTTGGATGCGATGGCTGGCCTTTGGTGTGTTAACGTAGGATACGGGAGGGAGGAATTAGCTGAGGCAGCGTTCAAGCAATTAAAAGAAAATGCTTATACTCCATTATCTCAAAGCCATATTTCTGCTGTAAAACTAGGTGAAAAAATCAATGAATTACTCGGAGATGAGTATGTTATTTTCTTCTCCAATAGTGGATCTGAAGCAAATGAAACGGCTTTTAAGATTGCACGGCAATATCATCAGCAAAGAGGAGAATATTCACGGTACAAAATTGTTTCAAGGTATCGGTCCTATCACGGAAATTCCATGGGTGCATTATCTGCAACAGGGCAGGCGCAGAGAAAATATAAATATGAACCGCTAGCTCCGGGCTTTATTCATGTTACCCCACCCGATATGTATCGCTCACCTGAAAAAGGTACATTAAATCCATTGGAATTGGAGTCCGTTCAAGCTGTGGATCGTGTCATGACTTGGGAGTTAGGTGAAACCATTGCGGCAATGATCATGGAGCCGATAATTACAGGTGGAGGGGTGTTAATTCCTCCAGAGGGATATTTGAAAGGGATTAAGTCTGTTTGTGAAAAACATGGTGCACTCCTGATTGTCGATGAAGTAATCTGTGGATTTGGTCGTACAGGAAAGCCATTTGGCTTTATGAACTATGATGTCAAACCAGACATTATTACGATGGCAAAGGGCTTAACAAGTGCTTATCTTCCTTTATCAGCTACTGCGGTACGCAGGGAAATATATGAGGCGTTTAAAGGCTCAGAGGAATATGATTACTTCCGACATGTCAATACTTTTGGGGGTTCCCCGTCAGCCTGTGCCTTAGCACTGAAAAATATTGAAATCATGGAGAGAGAAGATTTATTTAACCGTTCACGTGATATGGGTGGGATGTTGCTTAAGCAGTTGCAAGAGTTATTGAAAGATCATCCTAAGGTTGGAAGCGTTCGTGGAAAGGGATTATTGATTGGCATCGAGTTAGTTAAAGATAAATCTTCAAAAGAACCATTGGAAGTAAAAGAAATCAATGAAGTCATTGCCATATGTAAGCAAAAAGGGGTTTTAATTGGGAAAAACGGTGCCACTGTAGCTGGTTTCAATAATGTCTTAACACTTTCACCGCCGTTAAATATTTTTGAAGAGGATTTAACATTCTTGATTGACACTCTTGTGGAGGGATTGGAGATAATAAAATAATGCTCTTTTCGTAAACTATGTTTCTTTTGGAATAAATAAGTTAGATGCTCATTCAGATATCTCTTGCTGATTGAAAAGTATTTGTGACGGGACTCAGACATTAGGAAGTATATGGGGATTGCATGATGATCGAGTCCAAATCAAGGGCAAATTCGGACGGCAAAAAAAATGCTGCCTCATACTCGCGAGTATTTGAATCATCGCACGAGAAAATGGTATTTTCGAGCATTTTTATGAAGTCGCGAATAAAAAGGTTGTTTTCAAGAGATTGAAATGCTTGTCCAAAAAATAAACAATCTTTGAGAAAGCAGCGCTAAATAAAAATACCAAGGTCATTTGTAGACGTTCGTCTAATTTAATGACCTTGGTATTTTTATTATAATATGTTAATTCGCTATTGATAAGATGAATAAAATGGTATGATAATTATTCATGCTAGTAATACTTAGATTATTTATCTTACAAAGGACGTGAATACACGTGATTAAAATTGAAATTCCAACACCGGATTTGACCATTACAGAAAGACAGCAAAAGCCTCAAGAAAATGAACCATTAATCAAACCGATTTATGGGTTCATCGATTTTCATCGCATTCCAAGGGATAAAGGGGGAATTTTTCTCTTTTTTAATATTAATGATGAGCTTCTTTTTGTCGGTAAGGCACGAAAGCTTAGACAAAGAATAAAAAAACATTTTGAGGATAATGTCTCTCCAATGAAAACCCATCGAGATGAAGTTCATCGAATTGATGTAATACTTGTGGATGATCCAATGGAACGTGAAATATATGAAACCTATATCATTAATAAACTTCAGGCAAAATATAATATTGATAAAGTATTTTTTCGCTAAGAAATAAATTTTACCCTCCAAAATTAACCATTGAAGTCTTAAAGTTATCCTCTAATAAAGATAAACGAAAGGGGCATACTAATCACAAAAGGTTGTTTTGGGAGGGTTTTGCTTTGGATGCAAATGAGGGATTGCTATCAATTTTTGCTTTAGGTGGGTTGTATGAAATTGGGAAAAATATGTACGCCATTCAATATGCTGAAGAAATGATTATCATTGACTGCGGTAATAAATTTCCAGATGAAAACTTATTAGGAATTGATTTGATTATCCAAGATCTCACCTTTTTAGTTGAAAATCAGGATAAAGTAAAAGCGCTAATTGTTACTCATGGGCATGAAGATCATATAGGAGGCGTACCTTATTTTTTAAAAAAAATGAATGTCCCCGTCTATGCTACGAGGTTTACATTAGGCTTAATCGAATTAAAGTTAGAGGAACATAAAATCCTTAGAGAGACGAAGCTCGTGGAAATTGACAGGGATTCAAAGTTACAATTTGAGCATATTACAGCAAGTTTTTTCAAGGTGAATCATAGCATTCCGGACTGTCTTGGCATTGTTTTTGATACTCCAGAAGGAACAGTCGTACATACTGGCGATTTCAAATTTGATTTAACTCCTGCTAATCGAGAGCATGCCGATATTCACAAGATGGCTGAAATTGGGTCAAAAGGGGTCTTGTTATTATTATCTGAAAGTACGAATGCTGAACGACCGGGTTTCACGCCATCAGAGAAAACGGTCGGGGAACAAATTGATGAGGCTTTTATAAAGGCAACGGGCAAGGTGATTCTTTCTACTTTTGCCTCCAATATTAATCGGATTCAACAAGTGGTTGATGCTGCTCGAAAAACCAGAAGGAAACTTGCTTTACTTGGACGTAGTATGGTCAATGTCATTGATGTTGCTATCCAAAGAGGATATTTACAGGTCCCAGAAGGAATGATGATAGATGCAAATCAAATTAATGATATGAGTCCAGAAAATGTCGCGATTTTATGTACAGGTAGTCAGGGGGAACCGCTGGCTGCACTTGCTCGCTTATCAACCGGAAACTATCGTGGTGTCGACATAGTACATGGAGATACCGTTATTTTAGCGGCAGGTCCAATTCCAGGTAACGAGAAAAATGTCTCTAAAATTGTAGATAATTTATTTTCCTTAGGGGCAAAAGTAATTTATGGGTCAGGGAAAGGAATGCATGTATCTGGTCATGGGTATCAAGAGGATCTAAAGCTGATGTTAACCTTTATGAAACCAACATATCTGGTTCCTATACATGGTGAATTACGCATGCTATATTTGCATCGTCAATTAGCGGAATCAGTCGGAGTTAAGGAAGAGAATACCTTTATCATGAAAAATGGAGAGGTTCTTGATATCATAAATGGCAAAGCTCGTCAGACCCGAAGCTTTCCAGCAGGTGAGACCTATATAGATGGAATCGGAGTTGGGGATATCGGTGAAATTGTCCTTCGCGATCGTAAACAGTTATCGGAGGACGGTATGCTTGTTATTGTATTAACCATGAGTAAAACAGATAAAAAATTATTAGCAGAGCCGGACATGATTACTCGGGGATTTGTTTATGCCAGGGATTCTGAAGAATTATTAAAAGAAATTAACAGGCTTATTAAGAAAAATGTGAAAGAGCTTTTAGATGCAAATAATACACAATGGAATGCAATAAAAATAAGTCTTAAGAAATCAGTTGGTCAACATTTGTTTAATCGGACAAAAAGAAAGCCAATGATTCTTCCGATTATTATTGAGGTTTAGGGGAATATACACAAAAAAGGGGTTTGATTTATGGAAGAAGCAGTTTCAAAGGAGCCGAAAAAAGGAAAAAAGGCGAAGGAAGGTGATATGATTCAAATCGTAAAAGGGATCGAAAAGGGAAAGAAGGGCAAGGTAGTGGTTGTTCGTGAAAATTCAGTCATTGTAGAAATCGGAAGGAATGTAAAAAAGGACGAACCGATCAAAACCGTTGTCAATCATCAAAATTATAAAATGATCCATTGAAATAGATTCTGGTTAGTTTTCCGTAATTCATTGAGTTACGGTTTTTTTTTACAAAGCAGCATCCAATCTACCTTGTTATACGATGTATATTGTTATAAAATGGTATTGTAAATATTTGGAGGTATCTGTATGGACAGAGAACTGCTAAAAGGAAGTATTGAAATCTTATTGCTTTCTTTATTAGTAGAAAAAGATAGTTACGGGTATGAAATGACGAAAAAATTACGGGCATTAAGTGATGGAGCCTACCACATGAATGAAGGAACACTCTACCCAGCTTTGAAGCGGTTAGAAATGAAGGAATGTGTGTCATCTTATTGGAACTTAGGACCTGAGGGCACAAGGCGAAAATATTATTCGATAACTGAAACTGGTCATAGAGTACTTTCAGAAAAACTAAATAATTGGAAACAGATGAATCAATTAATTTCTAAAACACTGGGGGGATATTCATGAACGAAATCGAACGCTATCTACTAGATATCATCGAGGATTTACCTATTAGTGATCATGAAAAAGTGGAAATGTATGAGGAGTTTACGAATCATCTAAATGAACACATTCGAGAGCTTATGATAAAGGGATATACAGAGAAAGAAGCTACTCTGCAAGCAATAGAATCATTTGGTTCGAAAAATAAAATAAATCGGGAAATGAAGAAAGTATTGTTCCCGTTTTTTAAAGTTGCCCGTTATTTGAGTAGTGTTCTGGGGGTTACCTTCGTCTTTTGGATACTCTCCTATTCTGTGATGGAGTATTATCATCCAGAGTTTGAAAATTCTGTCCCTATTATAAGTGTGATAGCAGGAATGGGTATCATCGCAATATTAGCAGGTGCTGCAGAGGCCATTTTTGAGGCAATTTGTGATCAATTTTCTTCGAAATGGATAGCTAACCCATGGTTTGTCTTTATGGTTCCCTCCCTTTTCATAGGAGGACTCATGATAAGTCCTTACTTTGATCATCCAGACCAATACCTTGAAGGTCGATGGTTGGACCTTATTTCAATTCCGTTAGGTGCAGTCATTTATATGATTTTTAGAGAGTTATTTACAGCAATCTTTGGTCAAAGAAATCGTTATTTTAAAAAGGCGGAATAGAAGGGAGTAACTCATATATTTAAGGGGGGGAAGGGAAATCTTGAAAGGAAAGCGAATCGTCCATTACTTAATTGGAATTACTGCGTTTTTATTGGTAAGTGCAATTGTTTATAGTATCCTTCGGGATGATGACCCTTATCAATATTTTACTGGAATTGGAGATAGCTTTGATATATCCCCAGATGACAAAGAATACATGTTTCCTTATTTTTTGAATGGAAATGAGGCCATTTATAGCGCTAATATAGATGGAACAAATGTAAAAAAATTAACCAATCCGCAGAAGGAAAGACATCTTCAACCTCGGTATTCTCAGGATGGTTTGAGAATTTTGTTTTTATCACAAAATGATAAGCGAATTAACTCCCTAGTAGTAGCCAATCGTGATGGAACTGGTCAAAAAAAATGGACATCAAACAAGATGCATGTAAGAGAGGCCGTTTTTTCACCGAATAATTATTTGATATTTTATATTGGAATGCCTGCTGAAGACTTTTTAAAAGCAGAAGGGGAAACATCAGAAGGTTATGACTTATATTCAATTAATTTAAGGAATGGGAAAATGGATCAATTAACAGATCATAATGAGTTTGATATGGATTCTCTCTCAGTATCAGCAAATGGAAAGGAAGTCTTTTATAGCATTTTTGCAGCGGATCGAAAGAAACTTATCGCTTATTCAATTGTAACTGGAGATGAACATGCGGCAATTGGGTCAGAAAATCTCTCAACAGAAAGCTACTCCTTTCAAATATCACCTGACGCAAGCCAAGCCCTTTTCACAACTATCTCAGAAGAATCTCGGAAAAGTCATCTTTTTAAATATGAACTATTTCTCAAGGATATGAAAAGTGGGAAAGTAAAGAGATTGACCCATTTAAACTCTCATGTTTCTTCACCAAGATTTTTCCACCACAGTAATCAAATCACCTTATTAGATAATGATAATTGGGCTAGTGAGCCTGCCACCTATAAATTTTATCATGTTGATCTTGAGACGAATAAACTACAGCCAATTTCGTTTCATTTACCTGAAAAGAAAGTAATGGGTTTGATGGTTCTCAAGTGGATTGATGAAATGGTCAACAGTAGTACTGTCACAGGATTATATATCCTGCTCATGATGCTTTTTACAATTCAATTACACTTTTATTCTCTTAAAGATAGAACTTATTTACCAGGAATTATTAGTATTTGCCTTACCATCCTTACTTTTATTAGCAGCATTTTCGTAACGATTATTACAAAGGACCCTTGGGCTGGAATGGCGATTGGAATGATTACAGCTGTTTTATTTGGGTCTACAATATTTATATTATTTTTTGCTCTTCTATTAAATCTACTAGGGAAGAGAAGATGGGCATCTTAAAAACGCTCAGGATGCAAAGTATTAGATGGAAAAGTTCGTTTTGCACAAAAATGCTTGGCTGACTTTTTATTTGTAAAATAAACTATGAAGGAACTATTCGTACAGATGTACCATTAGGCACAATAGAAGCAAGTTCAAGTACATCTTTGTTATGCATACGAATACACCCGCTTGAAACCATTTTGCCAATGGAATAGGGATTATTGGTGCCGTGAATACCATACCCTACTTTTGATAGTGAAAGCCACATCACTCCATATGGCCCACCAGGATTTGGCTCACGATTCACAATCACAAATTCGCCAACTGGGGTTTGGGTGACCATTTTTCCAATACCAACCGGAAAAGTACGAATTAAGCGATTATTATTAAATAATGATAGGGATCTTTTGTTTAATGAAACTTGAATTCGGTATGGGATTGAATCAGGGGAGGGTAACCCCGGAATACTTATCAATTGTCCTGGGATTATGAAATTTGGATTTACGTGAGGGTTGGCCCTTAATATCTGTTGTAAACTTCTGCGATAATTACGAGCGATAATAGATAAGGTTTCTCCCTTTTTTACTACATGCTGCATGAGTATCAACTCCTTTAATGATCATAATATGCAAAAAAAGAGGTTGGGGAATTAATTATAGAAGAAATTAAGGTTATCTAAGGGTGATGAACGGTTATTAGAAGTAAGTGCTGAAGAAAAAAGCTGGGTATCGGTGGATGATAACAGAAAAGAGGAAATTCTCTTCAAAAAGATGTTTACCTTGATGAAAGAAATGAAAAATAAGAAAAAAATCCATGACCGATATAAGTACATATAAGAAATAAGTACAGATATTTAGTGAATCAATCTTATTATCAGTTCTTTTCAAACATTCTAATATAGATAAATAAAAACACGGCCATCAATTTAATTTGTCCGTGTTTTTCCATAAGTTTTTGTCAGCATTTTAACAATCCTGATGTTTATTCAAATGCAAAGGCGGTGGAATCAGCCATCCTTTTTCTTTATTCAGGCGTAGAGTCTTTGCTCCAAGTGCTGCTTTCTGATTGTGAAATTGTCCAAATATCATGGCGACATCTTCTCGAACTGACTTCCCAATCACTTGACTGCATAGCACCATTTCGGCTGCAATATCGGCAGAAAGGGCTGCGGCTATCGCTGGGTCGGGTATTCTTGCCCCAACAGGTATATCCTCTAGACAGGCTTCCGGTGGTTCTGGTTGTGCAGGCGGCAAGCCAATTCCGTTTTCCTTTAATATTGTTTCAACTTGAACTTTTTGTTGCTGGCACAATTCAATTGCTTCAGTTAATAGTTTTTTTAAATCTTTATCACCTGCATGATTTAACATGGTTTGGTAACAAGTGATCATATTATTTCCAACCATTTGTGCAGACCAAATGTCAAAGACTTCACCATAGTGTAATGGTTCATCCTTTGGATTTCCACTTAATATTCCCATTATTGTCCTCCTAAGTATATAATTCAGCAAATTGCTCTATTTTCCAAAATCACAGAAATAGTTTATCCCAAGAATTAAATTTTAATGTATTTGATAAGAAGAAATCCTTTCTATTTATTCTTGCTATCATCTGATTTTTTCTTTGTTTTTACTTCACTAATAGTTCGGAAAATTTGTGTGAACATACTGTTTTCAGCAATATTTTCAAGAAAGAAATCTCCTATGAGTTTTATGTATTCTTCGTCTTCAAACATTTTTTTATTTTGCAATTCCATTTCCGCTAAACCCTCGTACGTGGATAATAATGCGTAAGTATGGTCCTTCCCAGAGACGGGAGTAAGAATTTCAATAGTATGATTATAATTTTCGTTCCGAAATTTTTTGATCTCTCTTAGATTTTCAATCGCTTCTTTAAACTTCTCTTGTTTAATGACAAATGTTTGATAAACAAAGACTGGCATTTTTAACCCCCCTTGGTAAAGACTAGGTAGACTTAAAATTAAAATTTCCCAAAATCCTTTCTTTTATTCTTAATGCACGATCAGAGGATGGTAGCAGATATTTTTTATATTATTTAATCCACTTCCATAAATAGAAAATTATTGAAACAAAGTAATATTTTATGATACTATAAGTCACAAAGGATGGTGAGGAATGAAGAATCATTCAATTAAGGAAAGACTTGTGGAAGCGGCTATTTACTTATTTGAAAGAAATGGCTATCACGGAACATCTGTTGACCAGATTGTAGTCGAATCAAAAACTTCAAAAGGAGGGTTTTATCACAATTTTAAATCAAAGGATGAATTGCTTTACAATATCCACGATATCTTTATCTCCTATGTTCTTAATAAGGCGACGGAAGCATATGATGAGTTTGATACTCCTGTTTCTCGTTTATGTGCCATTATTCAATCATTTACAAAAGTATTTGATTTATACAAACCTCACATCACTGTTTTTTATCAGGAAAGCACCTATCTGACCGGTAAATTCAATCAAATTATTAATGAAAAGCGTGATCAATTTCGAAAGCTCATCATTCTAGTCATTCACGAAGGCCAAGAAAGTGGTGATTTTCGCGAGGAGATTCCTGCAGAAATATCAGCAATGGCCATTATTGGCATGATCAATTGGACGTATAAATGGTTTAACAAAGAAGGCCCTTTGACAATTGATACCATTGCCCTCATATTTAATGATTTACTCTTACATTCACTTTTATCTGAAAAAGGAATGAAGGAAGAGGAAGTTCAAAAATTCTTATTTAAGCCCAACTTCAGTAGTGTATCTTTCATAAAGAAACAAGATAAGACTAACTAGTCGGTCTTCGAACAGACCGACCAGTCAGTCCAAAATGGAGGGGAAAATATGAACTTTGATTTGTCAGATGAACAGAAAATGCTTCAGGACATGGTTAGGGAATTTGCAGAGCAGGAAATAAAACCATATGCTCGTGAAGTAGATGAAACCTCAAAGATGAGGATAGAAACCTTTGAGAAGCTAGGGGAGCTTGGGCTCCTTGGAATCCCGTTTTCGGAAGAGTATGGTGGGGCAGGAGGTGATACCATCTCTTACTGTATTGCTGTTGAGGAAATTGGCAAAGCGTGCGGTGGAACTGGGTTAAGCTATGCGGCGAATACGAGCCTTGGAGCAAGTCCAATTTATTATTTTGGAACGGAGGAGCAAAAGCAAAAATGGTTGGTGCCGATGGCAAAAGGGGAGACTTTAGGTGCTTTCGGCCTAACGGAGCCTAATGCAGGCTCAGATGCCGGAGGGACGAGGACAAGGGCTGTATTAGATGGGGATGAATGGGTGATCAATGGTCAGAAGTGCTGGATTACAAATGCCGGCTTTTCTCGACAAATAATTGTAACCGCTTACACGAAAAAACGGGAGAATGGTCGAAATATTGTTTCTGCTTTTATTGTTCCGACTGCTACACCGGGAGTTAAAATTTCCTGTAATTATGACAAGATGGGGGTCAGAGGTTCTAATACATGTGAGATTATACTGGAAAACGTCCGAGTGCCAAAGGAAAATCTGTTAGGTGATGAGAAAAAGGGTTTTAGTCAATTCTTATATACACTTGATGGCGGGAGAATTTCTATTGCAGCACTGTCTGTTGGAATTGCAGAAGCGGCTTTTGAAAAAGCACTACAATATGCGAAGGAAAGGGTACAGTTTGGTCAATCAATCTCAAAATTTCAAGCCATTCAATTTAAATTAGCTGACATGGCGATGGAGCTTGAATTAGCGCGAAATATGGTCTATAAAGCTGCGTGGCTGAAGGATGAACGCAAACCATTTGGCAAAGAAGCTGCATTTGCAAAGTTATATGCGTCAGAAGCAGGATTTCGTATCTGTAATGAAGCGATTCAAATTCACGGTGGTAACGGCTATATGAAGGAATATGATGTAGAGAGACATCTTCGGGATATGAAATTAATGGAAATTGGAGAAGGAACATCAGAAATCCAGCGTTTAGTCATTGCTCGTCAATTAGGATGTTAATTATGAAGGAGGAATTTGGATGAGTGAATTCATTAGTAAAACTGTCGCTGAGTTATTGGCTGATAGAGCACAAGAATTTCCCAATCATGAAGCTTTAGTATATCCGGATCGCGGTCTTAGATTAACCTATCGCGAATTTCATGCTCAGTGTGAAAAAGTCGCAAAAGGATTAATAGCTCTGGGAATCCAAAAAGGGGAAAATGTTGCAGCGTGGTCAACCAATGTCCCGGAATGGGTTAGTTTGCAATTTGGAACGGGAAAAATGGGGGCAGTGCTAGTGACTGTTAATACCAATTATCGTTCCACGGAACTAGAGTATCTCCTTAAACAATCTGATTGTACAACCCTATTCCTCATTGAGGAATATCGTGATAATTCATATATTCAAACTCTTTATGAACTTTGTCCGGAATTGG
The DNA here is from genome assembly GCF_042263505.1 of Cytobacillus sp. Hz8. NCBI lineage: Bacteria > Bacillati > Bacillota > Bacilli > Caryophanales > Bacillaceae > Cytobacillus > Cytobacillus sp. Hz8. The sequence goes on from NZ_JBHKFI010000001.1 coordinate 384,205, forward strand.
AAACATCAAAGCCAGGTCAACTGGAGTCTAAACGCCTTCCTTTGCTGAAAAACGTCATTATCCTTGGTGAAAAGAAATATAATGGCGCCTATAATTGGTCAGATATTCTCGAAATGGCAGAGCAGGTTTCAGATGAAGCATTAAGAGAGCGTGAGGATACATTGCAGCCAGAGGATGTCATCAATATGCAATACACTTCAGGTACTACAGGTTTTCCGAAGGGTGTAATGCTTACTCACAGCAATTTAACGAATAATGGTTATAATATCGCAAGGTGTATGAACTTAAAGCAAGAAGATCGTCTTTGTATTCCTGTCCCATTTTTTCATTGCTTTGGGTGTGTGATTGGAACGCTTGCAGCTGTCAGTGTTGGGGCAACAATGGTTCCAGTTGAAGAATTTGATCCGGAAAAGGTGCTTTGGACGGTAGAGCAAGAAAAGTGCACCGCTCTTCATGGGGTACCAACCATGTTCATAGCTGAATTAAACCATCCGAATTTTGAAAATTATGATTTATCCTCTCTTAGAACTGGGGTTATGGCCGGATCAAATTGTCCCATTGAGGTGATGAAAAATGTTATCAATAAAATGAATATGACGGAAATCACAATTTGCTATGGACAGACAGAATCCTCTCCTGTCATTACACAAACACGGACAGATGATCCGATGGAATTGCGGGTGGAAACAGTTGGCCGTGCATTGCCGAATGTTGAGGTAAGAATTGTTCAACCCGGAACAACAAACGAGCTGCCATTCAATGAGCAAGGGGAGCTCTGTACTAGGGGTTATCATGTGATGGAGGGATATTATAAAAATCCTGAAGCGACTCGCGAAGCAATTGATGAAGATGGTTGGTTACATACAGGCGATCTTGCTGTCATGGATAAGAATGGCTATTGCCGAATAACTGGCCGTTTGAAGGATATGATTATCCGCGGTGGAGAAAATATTTATCCACGTGAAATTGAAGAGTTCCTTTACACTCATCCTAAAATACTTGATGCACAGATTGTTGGTGTCCCTGATGGAAAATATGGGGAAGAGGTCATGGCTTGGATTATTTTGAAGGAAGAGGAAAGTGCAACAGAAGATGAAATAAAAGAATACTGTAAGGGGAAAATTTCACGCTTTAAAATCCCCAAATTTGTTTTCTTTACAGATTCATATCCGATGACAGCTTCAGGAAAAATTCAAAAGTATAAGCTGAAAGAGCAATCTATTAATCTATTAGCTCGATAAAGGGAAGGTGTGATTACTTGTTCTCTAAAATTTTGATTGCAAACCGCGGTGAAATTGCTCGAAGGGTTATCCGTACCTGTAATAGACTTGGAATCCAGACTGTTGCCATATTTTCTGAAGCAGATGCAGATTCATTGTATGTAAAGGAAGCAAATGAGGCTTATTGCATTGGTAAGCCTCCTGTCAATCAAAGTTACTTAAATATTGAGGAAATCCTTCTGACTGCTAAGCGTAGTGGAGCCGAAGCCATTCACCCTGGTTATGGGCTTTTATCAGAAAATGCAGATTTTGCAAGAAGATGCGAAAAAGAAGGAATCGTTTTTATCGGGCCAAATCCAGAAATCATTGCATCCATGGGAAGTAAGATTGAGGCGCGGAAAACTATGAAGGAAGCAGGAGTACCAATTATTGAAGGAATTGATGCCTCGATTGAAACAGAGGAAGAGGCACTTGTTGCGGCTCAGGAGATTGGATATCCTTTGATGCTAAAGGCTTCCGCTGGAGGTGGAGGAATTGGGATGCAGTTAGTTACATCAGATGAGGAGCTCATTAAGGCCTTTTCCGGCAATAAAAAACGGGCTGAATCTTTTTTTGGGGATGGGGCGATGTTTATCGAAAAGTATATCGAAGAACCTCATCATATCGAAGTACAAATCATTGCTGATACGCATGGGAATATTGTGCCTTTGTGGGAAAGAGAGTGCTCTATTCAGCGTAGAAATCAAAAGGTGGTGGAGGAAGCACCTTCTCCTTATGTAAATGAATCGACACGAAATGCTTTGCTTGATGCAGCAGTACGGGCTGCGAAGCATATCGGTTATACCAATGCGGGAACGATTGAATTTTTAGTGGATCGAGAACAAAATTTCTATTTTCTCGAGATGAATACACGTTTGCAGGTGGAACACCCTGTTACAGAAGAAATTACAGGTTTAGATTTAGTCGAGGAACAGATCAAAGTAGCTTCAAAAGAGGCGCTAACATTCACAAGGGAGGAGGTTTGTAGAAAGGGGCATGCTGTTGAAGTGAGGATTTATGCAGAGGATCCGATCACTTTTTTCCCTTCACCTGGAAAAATCAGCGGACTAAAGCTTCCAATAGGAGAAGGAATTCGTAATGAATGTGGGGTTGAAAAAGGATCACAGGTGACCCCGTTTTATGATCCGATGATTGCAAAATTAATTGCTTGGGGAAAAAACAGGGAAGATGCATGTAAACGTTTAGAGGCAGCCCTTTTAAACTATGAAATTACAGGAATTAAAACCAATGTTCCTATGCTTTTAAGAGTTGTAAGTCATGAGCAATTTTTATTAGGAAATACAACGACTCAATTTGTGAATCAGTATTATCTACCAAGCTTTTCTAATTAAAGAATTAATGGAGGGAGAATGGAGATGACAAAAATTGAAGCTGGTATGGCAGGTAGTGTTTGGAAGGTGTTAGTGAAGGAAGGTGATAAGGTGGCAGCCGGACAAGATGTCATTATTTTAGAATCAATGAAGATGGAGATTCCAGTAAGCACTGAATCGGATGGAACGATCGTGAAGCTCCATGTTCAAGAAGGAGATTTTGTAAACGATAACGATATCATTGCCGAGTTAGAGTGAGGTGGAGATTGTTTGAGACTTCCAAAAAAAGTAGTGATTAAAGAAGTTGGTCCCCGGGATGGTTTACAAAATGAAAAGCAGATGCTCAGTACAGAGGAGAAAATCCTTTGGATAAATTCCCTTTCTGAAACTGGGCTTTCTTATATTGAGGTAAGCTCCTTTGTTCATCCAAAATGGATTCCTCAGCTCAGTGATGCCACAGAAGTATTTAAAGGAATAAAAAAGAGGCAAGGTGTTACCTATTCCGCACTTGTGCCAAATATAAGAGGACTAGATAGAGCCCTTGAAGTTGATGTAGATGAGATCAGTGTTTTTATGTCAGCAAGTGAAGGACATAATCTTGCCAATATAAATAAGTCGATAGCAGAAACTTATCCGATTCTTGCGGAAGTAGTAAAAGAAGCTAAAATGGCAGAAAAAACGGTAAGAGGATATGTTTCAACCGTTATTGCTTGTCCGATTGAGGGGCCGGTAGCTCCATCTCAAGTAAAGGAAGTCGCGAACAGACTCTTTTCGATGGGAATTGATGAGCTTTCATTAGGAGATACGATTGGGGTGGGAGTTCCAACTCAGGTAGAAAGATTGTTAGAAGAACTTTTACCTCTATATGATTCTAGTAAGCTCGCATTACATTTTCATGATACACGGGGTACTGCAATTTCTAATATTGTGAAAGCAATGGAAATGGGAATAACAATTTTTGATAGTGCGCTTGGAGGTTTAGGCGGATGTCCTTATGCATTGGGGGCATCCGGAAATGTCGCGACCGACGATTTATTATATTTGCTCCATGAAATGGGAATCGAGACGGGAGTAGATTTAACTCAAATATTAAAATCTGCGCAACTTCTGGAAAGAATTCTTGGGAAGAGTCTGAATAGCCGGCAAATGGACATTATTCGAAAAAAGGGGAAGGAGCGAATTTCATGAACGAAATGCTGAAAAAATATGTGTTTCTTGAAAAAAGTACTGACGGTATAGCTATGATCACAATAAATCGTCCGGAAGCAGCGAATGCTTTATCAAGAAAGCTGCTAGAGGAATTAAATATTTGTTTCAATCAATTGAAAAATGACTCCGGTGTAAGAGTGATTATCATAACAGGTGCTGGGGATAAAGCCTTTTGTGCTGGTGCTGATTTAAAGGAACGTAAAGGTATGAATGATTATGAGGTTAAACAAAATGTTCGTCTGATAAGCTCGACCGTGAGTGAATTAGAGGCTATCCCCCAACCCGTCATTGCAGCTTTGAATGGTGTGGCCTTTGGCGGTGGATTGGAGCTTGCCCTTGCCTGTGACATAAGAATTGGCGCCTTAGAGGCTCAGGTGGGTTTAACTGAAACCTCTCTGGCTATAATTCCAGGAGCGGGTGGAACGCAGCGGCTTCCACGTCTAATTGGTCGTGGAAAAGCAAAAGAGTTAATTTATACAGCGCGAAGACTAAGTGCAAAAGAAGCAGAATCCATTGGGATATTAGAATATGTTGTTCCGCAAACTCAATTATTAGAAAAAGCATTAGAACTTGCTTGTGCGATGGCAAAAAATGCGCCACTTGCTCTTATTCAAGCAAAGGCTGCCATCAATAAAGGAGTAGAGGTTGATCTAGCTACTGGGCTTAAGATTGAGGAGCTTGCGTATAACGCTTTAATTCCGACAAAAGATAGAATGGAAGGCTTAAATGCTTTTGCAGAAAAACGCCCTCCTCAATATAAAGGTCAATAAACGAGAGGAGAGGATGAGACGAATGGGAATGAAGACAAACGAACATGCTAAAAGAGATATGATTAAAAAAGGCGGTCAAGAGAAATATCATATAAAAAATCAGGAACAAGGAAAGCTGTTTGTGCGTGAACGGTTAAATTTACTTTTTGATCAAGGACTGCAAGTAGAAGATGGAATGTTTGCCAATGTATTAGCGGGTGAACTTCCTGCTGACGGAGTTGTTACAGGTATCGGAAAGATACATGGACGTACTGTTTGTGTAATGGCAAATGATTCAACCGTTAAGGCCGGATCCTGGGGAAAATTTACAGTTGAGAAAATTATTCGTATTCAGGAAACGGCTGAAAAGCTTCGTTGTCCGATGCTCTATTTAGTTGACTCGGCAGGAGCGCGTATAACGGACCAACTGGAAATGTTTCCGGGTCGAAGAGGCGCAGGGAGAATATTTTATAATCAAGTAAAATTATCGGGTAGTGTTCCGCAAATTTGTCTATTATTTGGTCCATCTGCAGCAGGAGGTGCTTATATCCCGGCATTTTGTGACATTGTAGTCATGGTAGAGGGAAACGCCTCCATGTATTTAGGATCTCCAAGGATGGCGGAAATGGTTATCGGTGAAAAAGTGACACTTGAGCAAATGGGTGGAACCAAGATGCACTGTTCCATTTCCGGATGTGGAGACGTACTGGCGAAAACTGAAGAAGAAGCGATAGAATATGCACGTCATTATTTAACGTACTTTCCAGATAATTTTTCTGAGAGACCAGCAAGGATGGAAGCAATGGCTCCGGGAATCTTTGAAAAGTCGATAGAAGAGTTAATTCCGAAAAATCAAAATGCCCCATTTGATATGTATCAGCTTATTGAAAGAATAATTGATGAAGGTTCTATATGTGAAATCAAAAAATTATTTGCAGCAGAGCTTATTACTTGTCTTGCGAGGATTAATGGACAACCGATTGGGATTATTGCCAATCAGCCAAGGGTAAAAGGTGGCGTACTCTTTCATGACAGTGCAGATAAGGCAGCAAAGTTTATAAATCTATGTGACGCCTTTCATATCCCACTATTATTCCTTGCTGATGTACCAGGTTTTATGATTGGCACGAACGTGGAAAAAGCGGGGATTATTCGTCATGGCGCTAAGATGATTTCTGCCATCAGTGAAGCCACAGTCCCTAAATTGACCGTTATCGTTCGAAAAGCATACGGGGCAGGTTTATATGCCATGGCAGGCCCAGCCTTTGAACCAGATTGTTGCCTTGCCCTTCCATCAGCAGCCATTGCAGTGATGGGCCCAGAGGCAGCCGTTAATGCCGTTTATGCGAATAAAATTGCTGCCCTTCCGGAAGAGGAACGTGCCGCTTTCATCGCTGAAAAGCGAGATGAATATCGGGAGGATATAGATATTTATCGCTTGGCGTCAGAATTAATTATTGATGAAATTGTGGAACCAAATCATCTCCGTGATGAGCTTTCAGCGCGATTGGACTTATATATGTCGAAGTACTTTGTTTTTTCAGAGCGTAAGCATGGGGTTCATCCGGTTTAAAAAAATATGTTAATTTCTAAAAGAATCTTCATTTTTTCCAATGCATTAACATTGATTATGGAGATCATAAACATGAATTTCGATTTTAGTTTTCTTTAAAAAAATGACGGAAAATCCTTTTTTTTGATAAAAAAGATTGCTAAATTCAGAAAATTTAGTATAATAAAAATTAGGTTCTTACCCTATCTGCCAAACAGCAGAAGGAAAGAAAGACCGTGAGGAAAAGTTTTAATTTTGTACTATAAAAATGACTGTTAAGATTCATCTCTCATTCTTTGCCGGGTGATGCATATGAATCATAAAAGCCAGTTCTTAACACATTTAAAATTGTGTGAGGACTGGCTTTTTTTGCTTTTATTTAGTGAATGGGGGGATATGATGGCTGGTGCTTTAGAAGGAATTAAAGTCTTAGATTTAACTCGCGTCCTTGCTGGGCCACATTGCACCATGATATTAGGAGATCTCGGAGCGGATGTGATTAAAGTAGAGGCACCTGGCGGAAGTGACGAGACACGAGAGTGGGGACCACCGTTTCAAAATGGAGTAAGCGCCTATTATTTATGTGCAAATCGCAATAAAAGAAGTATAACAGTGAATTTGAAGACAGAAAAGGGAAGGGAAATTATCCGTTCACTTGTAAAGGAAGCGGATGTCCTGATTCATAATTTTAAAACAGGCACGATGGAAAAGTGGATACTCGATTATGAAGATTTACAGAAGGTAAATTCTCGTTTAGTATTTTGCTCCATAACAGGTTTTGGAGAAACAGGGCCAATGCGTCAATTACCGGGATATGATTTTATCATTCAAGGAATGAGCGGGTTAATGAGTATTACGGGATCAGAGGAAAGCGGTTCGTTAAAAATTGGGGTTGCCATGATTGATATTCTTACAGGGTTACATGCGGCTCTTTCCATACAAGCAGCTTTATTGGAACGGGAAAAATCCGGTCAAGGACAAAAAATTGACTTATCCCTTCTAGACGTTGGGGTTGCTTCATTAGCTAACGTTGCAAGCAATTATTTAATATCGGGAAAGGTCCCCAAAAAGCTTGGAAATGATCATCCCAATATTGTGCCATATTCTACATTTAGGACAGTGGACGGATGGATGATTATTGCGGTTGGTAACGATAGGCAATTTACTAATTTATGTGAATTGTTACATTGTCATGATTTGGCCTTTCATGAGAAATTTCATACGAATGCTTGTAGGCTGGAAAATCGGCAAGAGCTGACCGAAATATTAAATTCAAGATTGGAGACACAGTCTATGGATTATTGGATTGATTTGTTTTCAAAACATAATATCCCATGTGGTCCCATCAATACGATGGATAGAGTCTTTAGTCACCCACAAGTGTCAGCAAGAGAAATGGTAGTGGAAATGAATCACCCACTTGCAGGAAATATCAAATTGGCAGGTTCCCCGTTTAAGCTATCACGAACAAAGGTAGAAATGAAAAGACACCCACCTTTAGCTGGGGAGCATACGGACGAGGTTTTACAGGAAATTGGCTTTTCAGTAGAGGAATTGGATCAATTAAAAAATAATCATATCATTTAGGGAGGAAGAAAATATGAATTTCGAATTCACAGAAGAGCAGGTTATGCTACGAAAGATGGTTAGAAGCTTTGTTGATAAGGAAATTATGCCAAATATTAGAGAATGGGATGAAAAAGGGCAATTTCATTCAGACATTTTAAAACGGTTGGCTGAATTAAATTTAATGGGGGTTTGTATTCCAGAAAAATACGGTGGTTCAGGAATGGATTATAATTCATTAGCAATTGTCTGTGAGGAATTAGAAAGAGGGGACACAGCATTTCGTACTGCCGTTTCTGTTCATACGGGATTAAACAGCCTAACCCTTTTACAATTTGGGACAGAGGAACAAAAGCAGAAATACTTAGTTCCTCAAGCAAAAGGGGAAAAAATCGGGGCATTTGGGTTAACAGAACCGGGCGCTGGCTCTGATGTAGCTTCCATTGGAACAACTGCTGTATTGGATGGCGATGAATATATCCTTAATGGTTCAAAAACATGGATTTCTTTATGTGACTATGCAGATCACTTCCTTGTCTTTGCTTATACGGATAAAGACAAAAAACATCATGGAATTTCAGCTTTTATTGTAGAAAGGACTATGCCAGGTTTTTCCTCTCGTGCGATAAAAGGTAAGTTGGGAATTCGTGCAGGAAATACAGGTGAATTATTTTTCGATCAAGTCAGGGTTCCAAAAGAGAACTTACTTGGGAATGAGGGGGATGGATTTAAAATTGCTATGGCAGCCCTTGATAATGGCCGATTCACGGTTGCAGCAGGAGCTGTAGGATTGATTATGGCGAGTTTGGAAGCTAGCGTTAAATATTGCCATGAGCGAAAAACCTTTGGAAAAGAAATTGGCAAGCATCAGCTTGTTCAACAAATGATCGCCCAGATGGAAGCTGGTTTGCAATCTAGTCGATTACTAGTTTATCGTGCAGGTGAATTAAAGAATCAAGGAAAACGGAATACTCGTGAGACTTCATTAGCCAAATGGGTTGCCTGTGATTTTGCGAATAAGGCTGCTGATGATGCGGTTCAGGTTCATGGCGCCTATGGATATTCAAGTGAGTATCCGGTTGAACGCTATTTGCGTAATTCAAAGGCACCAGTCATTTATGAAGGTACTCGTGAAATCCATACGATTATGCAAGCCGAATATGTACTTGGCTATCGTGAAGATAAACCTCTGAATAAACCTTTGCCATCTTGGCTTTCTGCATGTGATAAAGAAACGGTGAATCATTAATAGAAAAGGAAGTGAGTCTATTTCGAAGGCTTACTTCCTTTTTTATCATGACGAAGAGGTTGACTCGATTATGTGTGAGCTACAAGGAATGCTACAAGCCGGTCAAGAGTGTAGTAGAAAATCTTGCTTCATGGTTAAAACTCCAATTAATTATTTACAATTATATATAATGAAGTTCTTTCTTTTCGTAAAGAAAATGCATCCTAATTATATAGAATGCATTTTTGCTTCCTAAGCCTTTAAATCGATGGAATGTCCTAACGTTGGGTGTGGGGCCTCAATCATTTTGATCATTTGGTCACTATTTTGTTGAGCGGTGTTCATGATATTTTTCATTAATGCAAGGCTAACATCCTGACCAAGTGAGGCTTGACTCATTCCGATTGACAGAGCTGCAATGTCCAATTTTTCACCCCCTTTTTCTTGTTATCGGAAAGTTATTGAGAAAATGAATAAGTTGATTTTCTTTTTAAAGGGAATATGGTACATTTAACAAAAAATACATATTTATTGGAATAAAGAGGAGGAAAAATAGAGTTCCTATTTTTTTGACTCCTAGTTTCATATAAAATACAAAACAATTAAAGGCTAAAAGGAGCGATGATGGATGCGAAGTCGACCAGAGGTTCATGAATATGCCCCTTATTACTCTCCCTATTTAAAGTTAGTTCCTAATGGAGATATTATTGATATTTTAAGTAAGCAATTAGAGGGAATTCATGAGCTACTATCAGGTATAAGTGAAGAACAGGCATTATTTAAATATGGCCCTGATAAATGGACTATAAAAGAGGTTTTAGGTCATTTGATGGACACAGAGCGCATTATGGCTTATCGACTTCTTTGCATTGCTAGAGGAGATCAAACCTCATTATCTGGATACAACGAGGAGAATTATGTACAAAATGCACATTTTAATCAGCATTCCCTTCGTGATTTACTTGGGGATTTATCAGTTGTAAGAAAGTCCACAATCCGTTTGCTTGACGTTCTTGAGACTGATGATTGGCTAAAAGCAGGAACTGCCAATCATTATCCAGTGACTGTCCGCGCTATTGCCTATATTATTGCTGGACATGAAAAGCATCATCTGAACATTTTAAAAGAACGTTATCTAGATTCAGAACAATTTCCATCAAAATAAACATGCCATTTTGAAAAGATTCTTATCAAAAAATAATATTATGACTCTTCAATTAATAATCATAAATTAAAGAAGGATTTCATCAAATGACTACAATACTATTAGTGATTATTTATTTGGCATTTATCAGCTTAGGGTTACCTGATTTGCTTTAAGGAGGGGAGTTGTTCATGAATCTCTGTTTGGATCACATTGTCCATTATGTGAAAGAACCTGAGCTTGCACAAAAGTCTTTTTCTGAAAGAGGATTCACAACAGTTAAAGGCGGGAGACATCTAAATTGGGGAACCTATAATAGCCTTTGCTATTTTTCGAATGGCTGTTATATTGAGTGGATTGGTTTAGATCATCAAGAAGTTGCCAAAAAATCAGATAATCTCTTCATACAGCAAGTATATGAGGATTCACGAATCGGGGAGGGATTCTCACAACTAGCCTTTCGAACAGAAGATATTCAAGGACTTGCAGCTAGACTGAAAGAAAAGGGTTTCGAGGTGATTGGGCCGGTTCCTGGGTGTAGGCGAAGAGAGGATGGTTCTCTCTTGGAATGGTCTATGCTATTTATTGCGCAAAACCGAGATGAGTGCAGATTGCCGTTTTTTATTCAATGGGGAGAACCGGAACAAGAAAGGCAAAAGCAATTTCAGCTATTAACGAAGCATAAAGCTGGGAATGCCATTATTGATGCTATTTATTTTTCTGTAAATGATAGCAACAAATGTGCAAATCAATGGCTATCCTTATTTGATCGAACAGAAATAGACTCCTTTGTATTAGAAAAATGGAATGTCACTGGGAAAAGAATTCATGTAGGGGGAATAGAAGTCGGCTTTTGTGAACCTAAAGATGATGGTTTTGTATGGAAAGAGCATATCCGCAGGGGGGAAAGGCCGTTTGTCATGCAAATTTCGAATCAAAGTATGAAAGGAGTGCATCATCTATTTGGTGCTGCGTATCAATTTCAAAAAAATGAAAAGGGATAAAAGATATTAAGCTAGTTAAGAAATCACTTAACTAGCTTTTTTTATTAACAATCGATAAGTAATGATACCTGATTCTTATATAATTAGTAGATTTATTGATTCTATCTTTTCAACAGTATATAATATGAATACGCTTACAAATGTAAAAATATTTATTTTTTGTAAGAGATAGGGAGGGGATGAATGCAATATGACAAATTTATACGAAAAAGTTGTGATTGTCACTGGTGGGGTATCTGGTATTGGTTTTGCTACAGTTAAAGCGTTTTTAGAAAAAGGAGCAAAGGTAGTTATAGCAGATTATAATGTAGAAGGCGGGATTTCAGCTGAAAAGAAGTTAAAAGAATCAGGGGCAGATGTTATCTTTGTTGAAGTTAATGTGGCTGAAGAAAAATCAGTTGCAAATCTTGTGTCGAAAACTGTAGAACAATACGGCAGAGTGGATATTATGGTGAACAATGCTGGTGTTGGAGCTATTAGCAAGACCCACGATTTATCCTTAGAAGACTACAATCGGGTGATTTCCATTAATCAAAATGGAGTTTTCTTTGGATCAAAATATGCTATTCGTGAAATGCTTAAAACAGGTGGAGGCTCTATTGTTAATACAGCTTCAATATTGGGACATGTTGGAGAGGCAGGAGCTTTTGCCTATAATGCAAGTAAAGGGGCTGTGAATATTTTGACTAAATCTTTAGCCCTTGAATATGCAACAAAAAATATACGTGTGAATGCCGTTTGCCCAGGTTATGTTGAATCAGGAATGGTAAACAAGGAAGTGCTAGGTGATTTCTATGATGGGTTAGTTGCAAGGCATCCAGTGGGGAGACTTGGCAGACCGGATGAAATTGCCCATGCCATTATTTTCTTATGTGAAAATGATTTTGTTACTGGTAGTTCGTTATTAATTGATGGTGGGTATACTGCTCAATAGATTAAGGCTTCTTTAAGAAAAAGAAGCCAGTAATCAGATGGGTTTAAAAGATTGGTCATAAAGGGCAATATTTTCTGATTGATGCATATCATTATATGGGTGTCTCTTACTTGAAGAGATGAATAAATGAACATGGGATTTATTAGGGGCAATGATTTTTTGCTCTTTTTTTGTTTAGAAGCATACCTATACCTCCTAAATGAATGGTTTGATGGACGGAATGGACAGGCTAGACTAGATGAACCGATTTAATATGGGCAAGATTCCAATATACAACTTCCCCATTCTCTAGGGTTAATTCAACGAGATGATCCTTTATATCATTGAGCATTCCACTTTTTTGTGGATTATTTCCCCCATCAATCAAAATAACATGGCCAATTTTTCGTTTCAATTGTTCCTCTATAGAATCTGCTTGTATGGCAGTAAGATCCAAGCCTTTGATTTTTTCATTACTTAACGTGAATGGTGACTGATTTTTGGAATGGGGTATGAGCCACTTTAAATGTTCAATGGAAATAAACATGAATTTATAAATTGGTGAATAAAAAGTGAAATAATCTTGAGAAATATTCAAAATATAACCGAAGTAAGAAGTTTTGCCTGTAACAAAAATTTCAGTAAAAGTTCCTTTCGCGTTCGTTAATACGTGATCAAGAGAAAGGAGTTCAGTATGGCTGAGAAAAGTGGACTCACTTGGTTGATTTACCTGTTCTTCATCATTCGTATTTAACTGTATGAGGTGGATACTGTTAAATGGGAGATAAAGATAATCATCCCCGTTAAAAATAACCATAACATCACTACCTATATCAGTGAGAATGCCATTAAATGAATCCTTGCCTGATATTTGAACGAAAATTTGCTTTCCAATATAATTTTTTACCTTACTCATCATAGTGCCTCCTTATAAACTTACATAAATACATTTTGTATCCAAAAGTATAATAGAAAGATTGTGACAACTGTTGAGATTGGGATAACGATCAATGAAACGCTTAGATAATCCTTCCATCTAATTTTCATTTTGTGCTGTTTAAGGATATACATCCAAATAAGAGAGGCAAGTGTTCCAATCGGCAACAATAACGAACCAATATCACTTCCAATAATATTTGCGAGATAAATAGTTTTTAAGGTTATTGGATCGAAGCCCATTTCGGTTAAGGTGAATGTCCCAATCATTAGAGCAGGATGGTTGTTAAATATATTGGAGAGAATCGATACGAGTCCTCCCATGACAAAACTCGCGGAAAATAATCCTTGGCCAACCAGTGGTTCACAAATATTGACTAAGATACTAGTAAGTCCAATATTGTGAAGCCCGTAGATTATGACATACATGGAAAAGGCAAAGATGAGAATGTGCCAGGGTGTTTTTTTCAAAATGTCTACAGGGTTTGTTCGGAGATGGTACCAACGAAAGAATAGAAGTACTAGCGACCCGATTACTGCAACAATTGAAATTGGAATGGAAAGGAAAGAAGCGACAAATAATAGGCATCTCATTATAAAAATAAACAGTAAAATCTTAAGCATAAATTTTGTGCGCTTTTTCTTAGTCTCGCTTTCATTATGGCCTGTTTTTAATGGATGAAAATTTTTTACAAAAAAACTTTCCTCTATATCATAAATGGGAGGGGAGAGCTCCTTAGGCAACTTTCTTTTTAAGACGATAAACATGAGCCCTGACATAAATAGCAATCCTAATGTGGCGGGTACAAACATCATAGCTGTTTGCATATAAAGGGTCATATGGATTATTTTTAAAGCAATAAGATTGACGATATTACTTACGCCAATCGGAGTACTCGAGGCTGTGGCAATGAGCGCTCCGCTTAACAAATAGGGAATTTGCTGATGTGGTTTTAAACGGAGATTTTTCAAAAGTAATATAAGAATCGGTGTTGTAATTAGGATGCTTCCATCATTGTTAAATAAAAGCGTCATTAAAAAACAGAGCAATTGGATATACCAATATAGCCGGTATCCGGATCCTTTAGCAAAGTTGGCGAGCTTGGCAGCAGACCAATGAAAGAATCCAAAGCTTTCCAAAATAACTGCCATCACAATGGTGGATATAATCGTAATTGATGCTCCGCCTATTTTATCGACAATATCCACGATGTTTTCTTGCGAGACAACGCCTATTAGTAAAATAACGATTGCTCCAATTGCAGCTGGATAAGCTTCATTCACCCCCCTTGGCCTCCAAAATATGACAAGCATGGTTACTGCAAAAACGAAGAGGGTGATTCCTACTTGAAATGTCATTCAACCTTCTCCTTTCTTTAAAAACGGGACAAGGTCTATTGACCATACATGTCCGTTTGCTTATATTTATATTCGGCTATAAAAAGAAGGAGCTAGATGATTGTCTAAATTTGTCTAATATGTATGTTTGTCTGATAGAGATATTTGTACTCCTGAGATAAAATGTAATGAGAAACGAGAAAACAAATGATTCATATGAAAGTGGAATTTCTTTTCGTTAGAAGTTATGATGGTATTTAAGAGGTTTAGATATTTTGAATAAGGGAGATAGGAAGGAATAGCTTCTTAACTTTGAAAATATATGGGAATACGAAAAGTGTGAAGCAAGATCCTATATTTCCTTGTATAATATTATTATTCAGAGATCAATTTCATAGAAAATGATAATCCCTAATTTGGGAGTTTAGTAGAAGGGAATGTATCAATTGGGGAAAAAGAAGAAAAAAAAGACATCACTTCCATTGCGCTTGAATATCCTTTTTTTGGCGGTATTTGTCCTTTTCTCAATGCTGATTATTCGATTAGGAATCGTGCAAATTGTTTATGGAAAAGATTATAAACGGGAAATCGACCAAAAAGAGGTTGTTCCTATTAATTTATCGATGCCACGTGGAAAAATTTATGACACAAATGGAAAACTAATCACTGGAAATAAAACATTAAAGGCCATTACTTATACACGTTCAAGTACAGTAACGCAAGATGAAATGCTAGACGTTGCCAAGAAATTAGCGACTATAATTAAAAAAGATACAAAGGATGATTTTAAAGCCATCACCGAACGCGATCGTCAGGATTTTTGGATTATTAAACATCCAGATGAAGCAAAGAAAAAAATTACATCAAAAGATGAAGCAAAATTAAAGAAGAAAGAATTGGATCAAGACGAATACAATAAAGAAATTTATGATTTAACGAGAAAAAGAATTACGGAACAAGAATTAAATTCCTTTTCAAAGAAGGATCTTGAGGTTCTAGCAATATACCGTGAAATGTCAAGCGGCAGAGCGCTATCACCGCAAATTATAAAGAATAAAAATGTAACGGATGAGGAATTTGCCCGTGTCAGCGAAAATCTAGATATCTTGCCTGGAGTCGATGCCACGACTGACTGGGAGCGATACAATGCTTATAAGGATAAGGAAGGAAATGAAACCTTAAGCTCTATTTTAGGGAAGGTTACCAGCACGAAAGAGGGATTGCCTCAAGATATGCTTGATTATTTTGAAGCAAGGGGCTACAGTCGAAATGACCGTGTAGGAAAAAGCTATCTTGAGTGGCAGTACGAAGATGTCCTACAAGGTCAAAAAGAAATTGTAAAAAATGTTTCCGATAAATCAGGCAATGTCATCGATACAAAAGTATATCGTAAAGGAAAAAGCGGAAATGACTTAGTCTTATCTGTCGATATTGATTTACAGCAGAAGGTAGAAAAGATAATTGAAGATAAATTAGGAAGCGCCCGAATGGGTCAGCCGTATATGGATCGCGCCCTTGTAACGGTCTTAAATCCAAAAACGGGAGAAGTCCTTGCCATGGCAGGCAAGCAGTATATGAAGGATGAAGAGACCAATAAGACTGTTGCTGCTGATTTTGCTTTAGGAAATATGATTACTTCCTACTCAATGGGTTCAGCAGTGAAAGCGGCCACGGTCTTAACTGGTTATAATACAGGAGCGATTACTCCTGGAGAATATCAATATGACCAACCGTTGAAATTTAAGGGTACTCAAGTAAAGAAATCTTGGAATACCGTTGGTTTTGGTTCAATTAATGATTTATATGCCTTAAAACGTTCCTCAAACGTTTATATGTTCTTAACAGCTATGAAAATTGGTGGTCAACAAACTTATGTTCCGAATGGTCCTTTAACTATTAATAAAGTGGCTGCAATTAATAAACTAAGAAATAATTTTGCTCAATTTGGATTAGGCGTAAAGACAGGGATTGATTTGCCTGGGGAGCAATCTGGTTATGGTCAAGGGCAAATCCCGGAAGATGCTGGTAAGGTACTAGACTTTGGGATTGGCCAGTATGACACATATACTCCATTGCAGCTTGCCCAATATATTTCAACGGTTGCCAACGGAGGTTATCGCATTCAGCCTCATATTGCCAAAGAAATTCGCGAATCCAATAACTCATCCGATAAACTAGGTTCAATCGTTCAGGAGATCAAACCAAAGGTATTGAACCGTGTAGATATGAAGGATGAATGGATTAAACATGTACAGGAAGGATTGAGATTGGTTGTAAATGATCCTCAAGGTACAGGTTATGCAACGATTAAGAATAAGCAATATAAAATTGCAGGGAAAACAGGAACGGCCCAGGCATTATATGATGGCCCATTAGGTGGACATCCAATGCTATGGAATGTGACATTTGCAGGCTACGCCCCATATGATGATCCTGAAATTGCCCTCTCAGTTGTTATTCCATGGTCCACGACCGATCAAACACACGTCAACTTGGAAATTGCTGATGAAGTGTTTAAAGCGTATTTTGATTTGAAAGAAAAACGTGCAAAATAAACGACTGATTTTAGTAGACTTATGAAAAGAAGTGCTTGTTTTTAGCACTTCTTTTTAAACTTTAAGCGTATAAATTGGCACCATTGATGAAGATTGACTTAGTGGCCAATTTTTGGAATTAGTGAAACGATGTCTCTGTAAAAGAGGAAGAAGTCGTGAATCCATGTGAAAACAGTCATGATGGAAAAAGATTTACTATATACACCAACTCGGATTAAATAGATGTTTTTATTATATAAACATACCAATTATTCTAAAAAATATTTCAAAAAGTTCTTGATTTTTTTTTCTGAATGATTATAATAATCTCCAATACTAAAAAAAAAATCTATGATAAAGAGAGTAGTTATTTTGTGAAGGGAAGCGAGTCAGGGATGGTGGGAGCCTGATACGGAGCAAATAATGAACCGCACTTTAGAGATGCTTTCCTGAAATGAGTAGGGGTAAGCCGGGGAAATACCTCGTTAACAAAAAGAAGTGGTTTTTATTGTTTAAAAACAAATGGAGTGGTACCACGGGAAATCATCAAACTCTCGTCTCTTTTATTATAAAAGAGGCGGGAGTTTTTTTATTGGAGGGAAAAATGATGTATAAGGAGCACTTAGTTGAGGTATTATCAGAATTTTTAAATGGTGTATTAGAAAAAGACAAATTAAGTGAAATGATTGAAAAACCGAAATATGAAAATTTGGGGGATTTGGCTTTTCCTTGTTTTGAATTGGCAAAGGTTTATCGGAAATCTCCACAAATTATTGCAACTGAAATAGCTGAAGGCATTAAATCTTCTCAGTTTGAAAAGGTGGAAGCCGTAAGTGGATATGTAAATGTTTTTCTTAACAAAAAAGAAGTATCCTCACAGGTTATGAAACAAATCATTTCTGAAAAAGAGCATTATGGTGATGTAAACATTGGTCATGGAGGGGCTGTAACGATTGATTTATCATCCCCAAATATTGCAAAACCCTTTTCCATGGGACATTTGCGCTCAACTGTTATTGGGAATGCTCTTGCATTAATTACCGAAAAATGTGGATATCAGCCCATTAAAATCAACCATCTAGGCGATTGGGGTACACAATTTGGGAAATTGATTGTTGCTTATAAATTATGGGGAGACGAAGAACAGGTTAGAAAGAATCCAATCAATGAGCTCTTAAAGTTGTATATTCAATTTCACGAAGAGGCTGAAAAGGATCCTTCATTAGATGATCATGGGCGTGAATGGTTTAAGAAGCTAGAGGATGGAGATGAAGAAGCCATTTCATTATGGAAGTGGTTTAGAGAGGAATCCATAAAGGAATTTTCAAGATTATATGAACTATTAGGAATCACTTTTGATTCGTATAATGGAGAAGCTTTTTATAATGATAAAATGGAACGGGTTGTCGAGCTTTTGGAGGAGAAAAAATTATTGCTTCAATCTGAAGGAGCAGAGATCGTTTCTCTAGAAGAAAAGGATTTACCACCTTGCTTAATTAAGAAAAGTGATGGTACTACCCTTTACGCGACCCGTGACTTAGCGGCTGCAATTTATCGGCAGGAAACTTATCACTTCGTTAAATCTTTATATGTAGTGGGAAATGAACAGTCCTTTCATTTTAAGCAATTTTTCTCTGTATTAGAAAAGATGGGGTATGACTGGCATAAAGGTCTTATTCATATACCTTTTGGAATGATGCTAATGGATGGTAAGAAGATGTCAACGCGGAAAGGGAAGGTTGTTTTCTTAGAGGAAGTCGTGCAAGAAGCAATCAAGCTTGCGATGAATGATATTATGGAAAAAAATCCGAATCTTGAATCCAAGGAAGAAGTGGCCCGTCAAGTAGGAACAGGAGCTGTCATTTTCCATGATTTGAAGCATTATCGGATGAATGATATTGAATTTTCTTTAAAAGATATGTTGCGCTTTGAAGGAGATACAGGTCCTTATGTTCAATACACACATGCACGTATTTCATCATTACTAAAAAAAGGAATTTATGAGGAAAGTAACGAAGAAATTCATTTGGATGATTTAGAAGCTTGGCCAATTATTACGTTATTAATGTCATTTCCTGATATCCTTAAGCGATCATTGGATGGGTATGATCCGTCTCAAATTGCTAAATATGTGATTGACTTGGCGAAGGCATTTAATAAATATTATGCTACTGTAAGAATTCTCGATGATGAAGCTTTAAAACATGCAAGACTGTCGCTAGCATTTTCAGTGAAAATAGTGTTAAAGGAAGGGCTTCGTCTGTTGGGACTTGAAGCACCGGAAAAAATGTAAAATAAGAGAGACCAGCATTCAACCAAAGCTTTTGTAATGCTGGCCTCTTTTTTATAAACAAAAAAATGATCATAAAAACTTATTATTAGTGTCAATCCAAATTAATTTGTCCTCCCGGTTCTTCATTTTTTTAAATAAAGGAAATTTCGTGCCTTTTTATACATTCTTCAGTATCTTGCTTCATTTTTTTTCATAAAGTAACAGTACCGAGATTTTTTTTGAGGAGGAGTATTATGTATTACGCTCGTCTTGTACAATTTAAATTAGGAACTGGAAAGCGACAGATTGCGGAAAAAATATGTAAGGAATATGATTCATTTAATCGGAATTTAACTGGATTTAGAGGAAATGTTTATTTCTTTGATGATTTAAATGGTGAATACCATACATTAAATTATTGGGATACAAAACAAGATGCTGAAAACGCACATGAAATTTTATTTCCTAAATTCACGGCCAAACTTGAAAAGTATACAGATGAGAAAATAGTCTATAGAATCTTTGAAGTGTTTGATACATCAGAAAATAGTGGTTTTTTCCAATCTCATTTGAAGTTATAAAGGGATGTAACAATAGGGCATAGAAAGATTTTACCTCATTTTTTGTAGTTAGAATAGCAAGAAAAATGAATTAAAAGATTTTGAAATTGTTAAGAAAAGAAGCGAATAGAGGAAAAAAGGAAGAGGAAATCTGAGAAGTGTATTTACTATTAAATAAGAAAAGAATCATCATTCATTTTTTTATTTTTTCCTGGAGAAAGCTAATGATAAAATAGCTAATCACTAAAACTAAAATACTTACGGTATAAATAAATGTTTGTTTTGCATCCTCATGGTTGACAACAACTAAACGGACCATTGCTGTAATTCCGATGTATATAAAGTATCGAAGTGGAAAATGATAATGTTCTTGAAAATATTTAACGGCAACTGCAATGAATTCAAAGTAAAGAAAAAATACTAAAATCCCTTCAAGTAATTCAAAATGTGCTTCCTTCCCAGTTTCGAAAAAAGCAAGATGGAAAAGATTAATGATTTCCTTGCAAAGCAGAGCTGCTAATATAATGCTTAAGACCACTAACGCTACATTCAATCCCCATTGAAGGATTTGAGCAATGGCTATATTTGTATATTTTTTCATGTTTCACCTCCTCTACTGTTTATTTTAAGATATTTGGCATCAGGATTCTAGTTTGAAGTTTTATTATTTATCATTAATTCTGATGAATTTGTTTGATACAAAATAAAGGCTGTTCTGATAGCTATTTAATAAAAAAACTTATTTAGATTAAAAAAAAAAAACGCCACAAATGGCGTTGAACATTATGATGGATGATTTATTTCTTCATTATTGTCATTCAAAATATTTTTTACATCTTCTACCATTTTATTGAAGGCTTGATCCACTCGATTTAGAATATCTTCTTGTTCAGATTGAGTGGACTGATGATTTTCATTTTCATTTTTATCGTCCATTTCTACACCTCCCATTTTAGCATGTGTAGAAAAGGAAATTTTTATAAGGAAAGAAGTTATGATTTTAAGAAAAAAATAATCTTTAACGATTTTTTAAGAATGGTTCCAGTGAATCATCAACAGCTTTTTATCCTAAGCAATTATATGGGTAATGGCAAGAAAAAGTGCAAATGAAATGAAAACCATATGGATTGTACGAAGTCTTTTGGATTTTTTGTTTTGCATTAATTTGCTGCCTAGTATTGCAGCTAATACGATAAAAAGGACGGAGCCGAGGCCGATGATCCCTTCTCCTTCTAATTCACCTTCTTTTAGAAACATCAATGCACCATGGAGGATACTTAAAGTTAGGGCGATTAGTCCAATTAAAACATGATTTTTTGTGATGAATTTACCAAAAGAAATGAAGGTATTTTTCCATTTTGAAAATTGGGAAATCAAAGTTTTCAATGACCTTCTAAATGGATAGAGCAGCGCAGCGAATCCCATTGCGATAGCCGTTCCCCAACCAATCATCTTTCCAATTTCCTCTATTGGACCTTCCTTTTCATGATCGCCCTGATAATCACCATATTTTCCATCATCGTGCTTTTCAAAATGATGACCGTCATCATCTGCAAACGCTATAGAATTTGTCACCCCGAATCCAAGTATGAAAATTAAAATTACAGAAGCAAAGATTAATTGAAAATACTTCATCATTAAACCTCCCATTTTTTTCTAAAAGCGATAGTATGTATGTCCTTATTAGGATACTTGCTAAATATGAAAATTGACTGAAAAGTGGCCCTTAAATAGGATTTCATGATCACCATTTTTGAGAGCGTTCAATATTCTAGATATAGAATGCAAATTGCCATATTTTATAAGCATTTGAAAAAAGTATAAAAGGAATGAACAATGATGGAACTTTTCATGTTTAGCTCCATTTGGTTTGATCTAAGTTTCTTTTTCGTAGGAATGATATTTTGGGGACTAATGATTGTTTCGGGATTATATTTTATTGTGGGGCTGGTCAAAAAGTCAGCAAAAGCATTCTTTATAAGCGGATTAGCCTTTTTAATCCCCTCCATTACACTTTCTTCACAGGAAGGCTATTATCTCTTGTTTCTATTATTGCCTTTACTTGCTTTTCTCCTCGCTTTTCTGTTGTGGAGATATATGGACATTCATTAAAAATGTGCGATACTTTGAATCAATAAAGTATCGCTTTTTGATGTGCTTGAATTTAGGAGAAAAAAAGAGTGAATGCTCGTTTATCTATATTAACAGCGAATTGCTATTCGAATAGGGATCACAATACCTCCTGTTGGCTTTATATGAGATGGTTGAAATTTCAAAAAGTAACTTTTTTCATAGAAAAAAGACAGGAGAAGTTCCTGTCATTTCTTTGCAACGAGAATGAGCGCAGGGGAGTTACTTGAGTAATTCTGAAAATCATAATTCCCATAAACGGTTATATCATGAAATCCACAACTTTTTAGGCTAGAAACTAATTGATCTGCTACTGCCGGATACAGCTTTGTCGTATTAATCTTAGCTTTTCCATCCGATGTTAAAGTAGTAGTAAAAAGAACTGTATCCTTAGATATTTCATATTTTCTCTCAAAGGTGAATGTATCTCTTTTTATAATAGGAAAACTAAATTGCTCTTTTGTTAATATATTTTCATAATTCACCGTCTGAATAATCATTACTCCATCATTCGCTAGGGTGAGGTAGGAGTCTCGAAAAAACTGAGTTATTTCCTCTAGGTTGTTTAAGTGAACGAGGGTATTTCCGATACAATAGATCCCGTCATAGATTTCATTCAACTCATTCAATTGCTGCATGTTTTTTCTATAGAGCTTAAGGTGATTTCTGCTCCTAATGATTTTTTTTCGAATTTCTTCTGTAAAGGATGCTTCAGGTTCTAAAGCGGAAACCATGTATCCACTATTAGCAAGGGAAAATGCCATATTGCCTGTCCCTGCTCCAACATCTAATAAGTTTCTTTTCCCCTTGAAACATATGGATAAAAATCGAAAGGCTTTTTCATTAGTAGGAAAAATTTGATCATAATAGGGTGCTAATGTTTCATAAAATGACATGCTTGAATCCCTTTCTTTCAAAATTTCTTTTATTCTATTTTAGTATAAATGAAGCAGATAAGCATACAGATGATGTAAATCATAGATATTGCTTTCTCTAATAATGTTCGCTGAATGTATAAAAAATATCAGATAAAATTTACACGACCGAATATTATAAAGGAGTACATGGGATAAAATACAAAATTTCGGCTATGCGCTAAACAAAAAAGGACCGGGCGGTTTTGTAACGGGTTCCGTAACTATCGCAAAACGTCAATTTACACAGGAAAATGCAAACCAAAATGTAATAAAATGTAGGACAAATGGTAAGGCTAGAGAAATTAAAAAACATTAGCAATAGCAAGGGTTTATACCCTTGCTATTGCTGCTTTTAATGGCTAATTCTTCGGATTGCGAATGACGAATTCTGCTCATTGAGAAGTTTACAAACTATTTTCGCCTTCTCCTTATCAATAACGTGTAGGTATGAGAATTCATAGGCGGAGAATTTCCTGCTAATGTATATAGAGGAAGCTTAAGAAGCCGATATAAGCGGAGATATTCCGATTAACTGCTCTAAATAAGACAAAATATAAAGATTTGGATCATTTAAACGGAAAAACTCCCCTTATTTTTAAGGAAATATGGGTATTTCCCAATATAGACGGAATTTTTCCGTTTATTTTTCATACACAGTAAAATCAACATTCAGATTTAACAGCGGCTAACCTTAAATTTAAGAAAACAATATTTTTTTGTATATTCATTTGCAAGTAAAAATGTAGTGTATTTTGCAACGCTGCACTAGATATTGTGCCCCTACATTTTAATATACAAATTGCCCTACAAATTCTCCAAAAATAATGATCGAACTCCCCTTATATCAACAAAAATCGACCTACAAATTACCATACAATTTGAAGGCCATTTTGCCTTACATTTTTAATGTTTGTGATAGTTTAACGGAACCCGTCAGCGGTTTTGCCCGGTTTTTCTTAATGATCCGAAGTGACTATCCTCTAATTTGTGCGAATGGAGCATGTCAATGCTTGCCGCATTTTCATACTCTATAAAAGGAATTGACAACTTATGAAAAGAAGGTGAAGCAAATGCCGAGAGAAAAGTCCCTTTCTGGATTTAAGAAGGAGGGTGATGGTTATGTTTGGATCTGGAATTATGTTGCCAATGCGCATATGGAAACCGGTTATAAAATAAAATCTTTACTACATTATGAGAAGTCACCATTTCAAGAAATTAGCATCGTGGACTCAAAGGCTTTTGGTAGAATGCTTGTATTGGACGGGACCCCACAAAATTCGATGAGCTTAGGATTTATTTATAATGAAATGATCAGTCATGTCCCAATCGTAACCCACCCGAATCCAAAGCGCATAGGAATGATTGGTGGTGGTGATTGTGGACCTGCGAGAGAAGTTATGAAATATTCTGATGTAGAGGAAATAACAGTTGTCGAACTTGATGAGAAGGTAACGGAAATATGTCGGAAATACTTAACTCCAGAAGTGATATATGAAAATGAATCAAGATTACAGATGGTTCATATGGATGGAATGGATTGGATTCAAGAAAAAAACGGAGAACTCGATATTTTAATGATAGATCGACCAGATCCAGTTGGTCCAGGAAAAAAGCTCTTTAAACCTGAATTTTATCAGCATGTGCATGATGCTCTTACCGAGGACGGCATCGCCGTATTTCAATCTGGATCTCCATTTTATAATATTTCCACATTACAAGGTACGGTGAACAATCTGCGTGAGCTTTTTCCTATTGTGCGCACTTATTTATTTACCATCCCTCTTTTTCCATGTGGAATATGGAGTTTTACCTTAGCTTCGAAAAAATGGGACCCTCTTAATGCCGATTTAAGCAAGTTAAAGGATGAGGAAACTCAGTATATTGACAAGGAGGTATTCTTATCCTCTTTTGTTCTTCCCAAATATGTGAAAAAGATTATCGATAATGGAGAGTGGTAAAATCTTGCCT
This sequence comes from Cytobacillus sp. Hz8, assembly GCF_042263505.1. Taxonomy (NCBI): domain Bacteria; kingdom Bacillati; phylum Bacillota; class Bacilli; order Caryophanales; family Bacillaceae; genus Cytobacillus; species Cytobacillus sp. Hz8. The sequence goes on from NZ_JBHKFI010000001.1 coordinate 408,815, forward strand.
AGATATAGTTATAACGGAAAAATTTTTGGTGGACTTTCGATCGAAGTCCTCCTTTTTTTTGGAAAATAAATTTGGCTAAAATATATGGAAAGTATATGGATTCTCTTTGCGTATTCTTTTCTGGAATGGGTTTGATCAATCAATCAACTTTGGATTTTTAAAAGCAACAAATAATCATTTCCTTACATTTTTCGTCATGAAAAAGCACTCACAAAAGAAAAGTGCTTCTTCGCCAATCTTCATTTATCTTGCAAGCTATTTTAAATCATTCATAACAATTTCTTGCTGAAATGAAAGCATTATTTTGGATAACAATTCAACTATTTCGGGCAAATGATTTTCTCGTAGTGTTCGGGAAATTTCAATTTGAAAGGTGTGAAAATGCGGCCCATAACCTTTAAAAGTATCTCCATCTCCTAATCTATGATAGAGAATGGATTCATCTCCATTGAAGAAATGATCAAAAATGATTGTGATGTTGGGCAGAACTTTTTGGACGAGAGTCGTGATGGTATGTTGAAACCATTGCAAAACATCAGGGGAACAGGATCGCCCATTTTGGGTTCCAATTTCGATAGCGTAGGGTCCATGGTGCAAATCTCTCATTCCGTGAATAGTTAAATGAAGATAAGGATGAAGACTGGTATTGGTTTCTTGATTTAGAATTCCTAGCTGGAGAAGGTTACTTTTGATTGTCTTTCGGTATTCTTCTAAAGCTTCGTTATTTCTCCCATTTGGTTTTCGGTTAAGATCTGCGATTGTTCTGGAAATTTGACTGATAATCCCGAAGCAACCCGTTTTTTCGATAACTTGCTCGACGATTTGAGCGGTGAAAAGATCCGCTTCCGGAGGCATTGCATGCTGTGCATCCAAATGACTGTATAAATGGTCATGTCCATATTTGTATTTTATAAATTTCAATTGAATAAATGGATGTGGCATTTTTCTATCACCTACTTTCATCCTCTGAACTTTTCGATTCTTAATATTTATTCACCTAAATCAAAAATTGAGGGCATGTCTTTTATGATATTGAATGCATCGAATGTCATTTGGTGCTATGTATTTAGCTTATTAAACTTGTAATTTGACAGGATCCTTTTATTTTTCCACAAGTGGTATTGCATTTGTCTATTTTTTGATGATTTCCTTGAATGGACAGGGTAAAAACACAAGAAAAAACTGCTGAAACCCATATGATAAATTAAACCATGGAATCGTTATGAACGCTTATTTTTGATAGCTTACTTTTAGGAGGTCATACATGTGGAGTCGTTAAAGAACCTGTATAGGTTACCAGAGGATAAGGAACTCACTCTACAAATATTAAAACTAAACAATATCAAAATAACTGAATTTGTTGATGCAAAAACTTCCACATATCCAATCATTGGTCGAAGGTTTGGAAATCATGGAGGAAAAGATGTCACAGTTGTTCATTCAAAGGAACAAGCCTTCGATGAGGGATTTGATTATTTTACTAAACTTTATATTTTCGAACAGGAGTATCGCATGGAAGTAAAAGAATTATCTGTAATTCGTGTACAAAAGAGTGTTCAAGAGAAGGTTGTGAGTAACGAGATTCCAATAAGAATCAAGGAAAATTGGTGGAAATGGGAGGACGTGGACCTCGACGATGTTCTGGAAGAATGGCTGCAAATTGCCATTCGTTCTGCCTATATTACAGGGTCTACTCATGCTTTTGTTAAAATCGGTCTTACCGAGAATGAACAACCCACTGTGATTGCTCTCCGACCTCTTGAAAAGGATAATTCATTAGACACTGTATGTGCGAATTCGTCATTTACGATGGGTGCTGATGTGGAGTTTATGCTTTTCTGCAATGGAGATTTATTACCTGCCTCAGATTTTTTTCCTATAGAAGGTTCAATTGGATGTGACGAGAGACAGATTGAACAGGATAGCGGAGAATACGCGCTTGCTGAAATTCGTCCAGAGCCATCTGAATCACCTCACATGCTTTATTATCGATTAAAACAATTACTTGAAGAGGCAACTGATCTTATTCCCTTTGAAAACATTGAATTTCGAGCAGGAAGTATGCCGTTTTTTGGGTACCAATGTGGTGGACATCTTCATTTTGGGTTACAGCCTACTGTTTCAATATTAAGAGCATTGGATTATTATCTTGCAATCCCACTTGCACTAATCGAAGAGTCAAGTACAAGCAGACGCAGAAGAGCAACAAAGCATGGAGGACTGGGGAGATTTAGGGAAAAACCATATGGCTTTGAATATTTAAGTTTAAGTTCTTGGTTAATTGATCCGAATATTACACTTGCAACGATCTGTCTCGCTAAACTTATTATATTAGAACATCAAAATTTGAATACCTTTCATTTATTTCAACCACTAATTCAAAGGGCCTATTATCAAGGAAATTGCTCTATTCTTTCACTTCTTTGGGAGGATATGAAAAAAAGCCTTTCACAAACCGCAAGTTTTCCACAATTTGAGACAGAAATTACCTATTTATTTGATTTTATTGATGAAAAGAAACCATTATGTGGTGACACAGATATTCGAAAAAGTTGGGGGATGCCAATTTCAGATGAGGTGTATGATCGTGGAGAAATTATCTATATTCCTCGCAAAACAAGGATTAAATTTAATTTAACAGAAGGGGATAAGACTTTTATTTGTGCTGGAAAGTCGCTTGCTGAGGCAGTTATCCGCCCCTATCCTTTTTCATTTCGCAACTCAAACATCATTCAGCTTTCCCCTTCTCTTCGTGAAAAATTATCTCTTCCAACTAATTGGATTCCAAAGGTTGCATCTGCAAATGGTGCCCTTATCTTAGGGCCTATTCTTGGTATATTAGCTGATCGACCATTTGAAAGGCAGGCAACTTATTTTCAGCATTTGAGCAGAATTGCAAAGGAGAGGCAAATGCTCGTATATGTATTTGAACCAAATGATATTCTCTGGGAGCAGCAGTTAATTAAAGGAACTACTATAGATGGAGACGGGATTTTCCCATTTCCTGCTGTTATTTATGATCGTTATTTTCACAATAAGTTAAAACGAGGGAAGGAAATCGATGAATTACGTGCTAAATTACAATTTATCCATCAGATTCCATTTATTAATCCACCTTCCTTGTTTGAATTAACAGGAAACAAATGGGCTTCCCATCAAATTTTATCGGAGAATCATGAGGAATATCTTCCAGATGCAAGATTGCTTGAACATCCATCTGATATAGAGGAAATGTTAGATCTACATGGCGAAATTTTCATCAAACCACTTGGAGGCGCCTTAAGTAATGGAATTTATCGAGTGATACAAAATACGATGGGAATCTATTGGATGAACCTAGAAACTCGGGGCTTTCAGCAATTAAAAGGAGTGGAGGAGTTAGTTTCTATATTTTTTCCGCTTAAGAAAAACAAGCAATATTTAGTTCAAGAAGCTATTAAACGCAAAAAATTGAAAGGAAATTATGTGGAATTACGGTGTTATATGCAAAAAAATGGCAAGCAAAAATGGGTAAGAACGGGGATGGTTGCCCGACTTTCCAATGAGGGAGTTATGTCGGAGGATACCGAAATTAACAGGAAATCAAGCTATGTTCTCAATCAGTTATATGAGAACCCAGCAGAAGTACGAGAGATTCGAGAGCAGATTGCTAAAGTAACGAAAAGTGTAGTGGAAACCATTGAAGAGAGCATTGGCCCCTTTGGTGAATTGGCTGTAGATCTATGCATCGATGGCCATGACAAAATAAAAATTCTCGAAATGAATGCCAAGCCAGATAATTTATTTGCTCAGGTTCAAGCTTATAAACTGAGACATTTGGCTGCTACTAGATTGTTAAATTATGCGACCTCTTTAACAGAATATGAGATAGATGATCTTTAAGACGAAAGATAAGGAGGGATATAGGAATGAAACATTTGCCATTAAACGAGATTGTACAACAAATTCAAGGGCGCATCGTGTGGGGCTCTAACAATCCAATAATTAAGCATGTCATCAAATGGACAAATAAGGAAATTAAAGATCATACCCTTTTATTTCATCTTCGAAAGGATCAAATCAATGGGAAATATTGGCGTGACAATGAAGAAATTGCGGTTGTAACGGAATCTCCTGAGCAATGTCAAGAATTAGGGAACAATATTGTTCTTGTCGTCGTTGATGATGTGCAAGAGGCTTATTATAGATTTATCGATTATTATCGGAGCCTTTTTGACATTCCCATCATCGGTGTTACAGGAACATGCGGAAAAACAACGACAAAGGAAATGATTGCGACCATTTTAGAAGCGGAGTTTGAAACAGAGAGTACATGGATGAGCATGAATTCCATGAGTGTGAATTTACGCTATCTTCTTAGATTGGATGATGAAACTGAAGCTGCAGTATATGAAATGCCTGTCGCCTATCCAGGTTATTTACGGATAGCCTGCCGTTATTTTAAACCACAGATTCGGATCTTGTTAAATATTGGTATCCATCATTTGGCTGATAGCGAAACACCTGAAGCGTATATGAAGGCAAAGGGGGAAATTGTTGACGGTCTAGATCCTGTTAAGGGCATTCTCATTCTTAATCAAGATGATGAAAATATAGAAAAGATAATTGATGTGACCCCTTTCCAAAATGTAGTTTACTTTGGTAAAAAGGAATCGGCTCATTTTCATGCAACAGAAATTCGATATGCAAAACAAGGAATGGAATTTACTTTATGCCATGAAAATAGTTCATATGAAGTTTTTGTCCCGGGATTAGGCGAGCACAATGTTTATAATGCTATGGCTGCGATTGCAGCTACCTCTTTTGTTGGAATAGATATAGAAAAGGCCATTTCACGGCTTGCTCAATTTGAGCAAATCGAGGAGCACCTTGAATTTAAGAAGGGGGTTAATGGATGTACGGTCATAGATGATACATGGAATTCAGCTCCACTTTCAATGGAGACAGGACTACAAGTATTGAAGGATGTATCTAAGCAATTGACATCCATTGCTTTTTTAGGGTATATGCCTCAGCTTGGAGATAGTCACTATGCAGTAGAGCAATATCAAAAAATAGGTGAAAAAGCGGTCGAAACGGGTGTTGATTGGTTAATTGTCGTAGGCGACGAAGCGAAGCCTATTGGACATAGAGCATTAGAGCTTGGGATGGATAAGAACAAGGTTTATTTCTGTGAAGAAGGAATGGATATCTATGAAATTATCAAGGATCAGTTAAATGAAGAAACTGTTTTGTTATTAAAGATAACGCATCGGGTGATGGTGCGCTCTGATTTTATAAAATTGAAAAATTGGTTGCTTCCTATAGATAAGAATTAAGCGGATGGAGGGAAGAAGATGAAGAAAACGACGCAATTACGAAACTTGATTAATAGTCATCAATTGGAACTGCTTATGGAGGCTCATAATGGTTTGAGTGCCAAAATTGTTGAAGAAGCCGGATTTAAAGGAATATGGGCAAGCGGCTTATCCATGTCAGCTGCAATGGGTGTTCGAGATAATAATGAGGCATCGTGGACACAAGTAATGGAAGTTTTAGAGTTTATGAGTGATGCAACCTCCATCCCGATTTTATTAGATGGTGATACAGGATATGGTAATTTTAATAATGCTCGGAGGCTAGTGAGAAAGCTAGAGCAAAGAAATATCGCTGGTGTTTGTATCGAGGATAAACAATTTCCAAAGACAAATTCCTTTATAAAAGGGGAAGCACAGCCCTTAGCAGACATGGATGAATTTAGTAATAAAATAAGGGCGATGAAGGACACGCAAAAGGATGATGATTTTGTTGTTATCTCAAGAATTGAAGCTCTTATTGCTGGTTGGGGACTTGAAGAGGCTTTGAAACGTGCAGAGGCATATAGAAAAGCAGGGACGGATGCCATCCTTATTCATAGTAAGAGAAATGATTTTGTTGAAATCGAAGCCTTTATGAAAGAATGGGGAAGCCGTCTTCCAGTGGTCATCGTTCCAACGAAATACTTTTCGGTTCCAACCGGTAAATTTCGGGAGTTTGGAATTAGTCTTGCGATTTGGGCTAATCATAATTTAAGAGCATCCATTGCAGCGATGGAACAAATAACTAAACAAATCTTTTTAGAAGAAACTCTTATCAATGCGGAAAAGAATGTTGCTTCACTTGAAAGAGTGTTTCAGTTACAAGAGGCGGAAGAACTTGCTCAAGCGGAAAAACGATATCTTTCAATGAATGGTAATCAATCGAATGCGATGATTCTTTTAAGGAATTCAACAATGGCTTCCCAAGCTCTTTTAGGAAAACAAATTCACCAGATGAAGGCAAAAGGGATTAAGGAAGTCCAGGTGGTTGATCTTAATGGGAGTGAAAATGTCATACCTTCTCTTATAAAGGAAAGCGATTTTCTAAGGGGAAATACGATTATTGCTAATGGTGATCTATTTTATAAGCCCCATATCATCGAGGACTTAATGAATGATACTAATGATATTACGATTGTTGTCGATGCTGATGTAGAACCCGGAATGGAAAAAAGATATATAACAGCTAATCAAGCTTATTCAAAAGAGTTATGGTTTAAACCTGTTCAACTCATTGAGATGAAAGAGCAATGGACCGATGATGATATTCATGGGGAATTTATTGGGCTTTGGAAGGTATCAGAAAATGGGGCGGTAAAAGTAAAAAAAGCTCTGGATACTTTATCCCAAAAAGAAGATGAAAAATTATTAACCTATCCCCATCTTTTTAACTATTTACGAGAATACCTCTCCATTTCGGTTCAATATATAAAAGGAGGGTGGCTTGATTACAAAGGCTACCAAGAATTTCAAAATAACGGTGAAATCATATGATAAATACAGAATTATTTGGTGGATATCTAAAAAATTTTGGCTTCAATCTCTTTACTGGAGTTCCCTGTTCTTTTCTAAAACCTCTTATCAATTTTGCCATTAACGAGTGTGAATATATTCCAGCCGTTAATGAAGGAGAAGCGGTTGCAATCTCTGCAGGAGCAAGGATAGGTGGAAGGAAATCTGTCGTTCTAATGCAAAATTCTGGACTAACTAACGCTTCTTCACCATTAACCTCTTTAATTCAGCCCTTTCGAATTCCCATTCTTGGTTTTGTCAGTCTTCGTGGAGAACCTGGATTAATGGATGAGCCTCAGCATGAAATAATGGGAGAAATTACAGGAGAACTGCTGTCATTAATGAAGGTGAAATGGGAGTATTTAGCAAATGAAATGGAGGAAGCATTAAAGCAACTACAAAGGGCAACTATTATTTTAGAGAATAATCAGCCTTTTTTCTTTATCGTGAAGAAAAATACTTTTGCCAACGTAAATCTGCAAAAACAAATGAAGATAGCCACAAAAAATCAATGCAAAATGGGAAAAAAAGCAGAGGATCAGTTTCCAACAAGAATGGAGGCATTAAACCGGATTAATGCCTTAAAAGGAGAAAACACCATTCAACTTGCGACAACAGGAAAAACAGGAAGAGAATTATATGAAATCGAGGACGTCCCTAATAATTTTTACATGGTAGGGTCAATGGGCTGTATTAGCTCACTTGGTTTAGGTCTCTCAATAACCAAAAAAGAAAAAGAAATTATTGCGATTGATGGGGATGGAGCACTCTTAATGCGTATGGGCTCTCTTGCGACAAATGGTTATCAAAACCCGAAAAATCTTCTTCATATTTTGCTAGATAATGGGTCACACGATTCTACTGGTGGTCAGGCAACTGTTTCCCACAATGTTGATTTTGTTGGAATCGCGGCCTGCAGTGGCTATGCAAATGCCATTTATGTCCATAATCTTGATGAATTAACCCAATATATTCAAGCATGGAAACAAGAGCAAAAACTGACGTTTCTATATATAAAGATTGCAAAAGGCTCTATGAATGGTGTTGGTAGGCCAAAAGAAAAACCTTTTGAAGTAAAGGAAAGATTGCAGGTGTTTTTAAATGACTAAGCTTGCGGTAATTGTGGCGGCAGGTTTAGGAAGTCGATTAGGGGAAAGGACTGCTAATTATCCAAAGGGTTTTCTTGAATTGGATGGCAAGCCGATTATTGAGCACTCGATTGAAAAGCTATTAGAGAGTGGAATTGAAAAGGTGATTATTGGTACGGGTTATAAGCATGAGCAATATGAAGCATTAGCAAGTAAATTTCCACAAATTACTTGTGTATTTAACCCAATCTATGAACTCAGCGGGAGTATGCGCACACTTTACTTGTGCAAGAAACAAATAACCGAAGATTTTCTATTACTTGAATCAGATCTAATCTATGAAAAAAAAGCCATTCAAATGATTTTAAAAAGTGAGGAAAGAAACGTTATTTTAGCAAGTGAATTTACCCATTCTGGGGATGAGGTTTTTATTGAAATGAGTGTCAAAGGTAAACTCGTTAATTTGTCTAAACATAGAGAAGAATTGGCTTCAACTAATGCGGAATTGATGGGGATTTCGAAAATTTCCCATTCTTCTTTCCGTAAAATGTGTTCTTTTGCGGAGAAAGAATGGAGCAATCCTTTTAAAATGGATTATGAACGGGCCCTTGTTGGAATCTCAGAAACAGAAGAATTTGAAATTCTTAAGCTCTCCGATGTGGCTTGGTGCGAGATAGATGATGAATCTCAATGGAATCGTGCGTTTCATGTCATCTATCCAATTATTCAATCAAAGGAAGCACTCCCTGTATTCAATATCCCTCGAAACATTCTCTTAAATCCTGGTCCAGCAACAACAACTAATACGGTAAAGTTTGCCCAAGTCGTTGCAGATATCTGTCCGAGAGAGCAAGAATTTGGAGAATTAATGGAATGGATTTCAAGGGAAATAACCCAATTTGTCGCTTCTACTAATGATTATACAACGATATTATTTGGTGGATCAGGAACAGCCGCAGTGGAATCAATCATAAGTTCAGTGATCGCTGATGAAGGAATTCTAATCATCAATAATGGTGCGTATGGCAGGCGAATGTGTGAGATGGCTGAGGTATATCAATTGCCAAATTTAATTTTTGAAAGTTCAAGTGATTCTCCTATAGACATGGATCGTTTAGAGAAATGTATTCAAAATAACATAAACATCATCTCTCATCTTGCTGTCGTTCATAATGAAACGACGACGGGTCTTCTCAATCCAATCGAAGAGCTAGGAGAGCTATGTAAAAAGTACAATATCCAATTAATTGTTGATGCGATGAGTTCCTTCGCAGCGATTCCTATAGATATGGAAAAGATGAATATCAGTTATTTAGCTGCAAGTGCAAATAAGAATTTACAAGGGATGGCTGGAGTTTCATTTGTTATTTCAAGAAAAATGGATTTAGAAAAGACCAACCATAATCGCCCACGTAATTTATACCTCCACTTATATTCTCAATATCGACATTTTAAATTAACAAAGCAAATGCGATTTACCCCACCTGTTCAAACATTATATGCTCTAAAGCAAGCCATTTTAGAAACAAAATGGGAAGGAATTGAAAACCGATATGCAAGGTATACCGAAATGTGGCAGATCCTGATTGAAGGAATCACCAATCTGGGACTCGAGTATATCGTTGAAAAAAAGAATCATTCCAAAATTATTACAGCTATTAAAGAACCAACTGATTCAAATTATGATTTTGAACGGATGCATGAATTTTTCTATGAAAATGGCATTACGATTTACCCGGGAAAATTGGAAAATCAGAAGACCTTTCGAGTTGCCAATATCGGTCAAGTAAATCGGGGGGATATTGAGCGCTTTGTAATTCTTTTAGAGACATATTTACTTACATTGAAAGGGAGGGAGTGAATTCATTTGACAAGTTATAAGCACAAACTGGCAGTCGCAACTTTAGTGTGGAATAAACATAAGAAAATTCTTTTAGTAAAAAACCATATTCGTGGCTGGGAGTTTCCTGGAGGCTATGTAGAACGGGGGGAATCAATTAAAGAGGCAGCTATCCGAGAAGTAAAAGAAGAAACTGGAATGAATATTAAGATTACAGGTATTTATGGAATGGATCAGGATATGAAAGAATCAACTTTGGTTGTTATATTTGCTGGAAAAATTATTAATGGAACATTAGCCGCCTCCCATGAAAGCCTGGAAGTTGGTTTTTTTACCGTAGATGAGGCAAAAAGAATGATTACCTCTGAACATTTTAAGGAAAGAATGATACGTTGTCTAAGTAAAAATCGATCTCCTTTTATTAAAGAAATCAAATAAATGATCTGGAGCCTCATCTATTATGTAATAGGGGGCTTCAGAAAAAATTGAGGAGGTAATAAATTTATAAAAAAGTATGGATTCAATTAAAATAAATTTCGAGAATAGCTCGGCCATCTTCAAGTTCCTCTCTGTCCACTCACAAAAATTAATCTCTTCATTTATTAATTTACTCCATTATCCCAAAAAGATTTTTTGTATAAGCATTAAGAAACATTCCTTCCGGATCCAGTTTTTTGCGAACTTCAAGAAAATCATTAAATTTAGGATAAAGTAATTGTAATTCCTTAAAAGAGAGGTTATGTAGCTTTCCCCAATGGGGTCGTCCCTCATATTTCTTCATGATCTCTTCCATATCACGAAAATAGTCATGATAAGGCATTCCTTTATACATATGGAATGCGATATAGGCGGAATCACGTTGATAGGAGGGACTAAGCCAAATATCGTCCTCTTTCACTGTCCGGCATTCAATTGGAAAATGAACATGATATCCCTTTTGTTCCATGTATGCACGAACTTCCTCCAAAGCAATTTTTAATGAAAAAAGTGGAATACAGTACTCCATTTCTCTGAAACGAACAAGTCTAGGCGTTGCAAATAGTCGGTAACTGTAAGAGGTGATGGAGGCTGTTCCAACGCCCCATGCAGATAAGCGGCTAATGTAACGACTGCTTTTTGGAAACCATTTACATATCTTTGAGAGAAGTAAAAAGAAGTAGTTTTCGAGAATAAGATTTTTAAGCTGTTGCTTTTTTAAACCCTGTGGTCTTTGATTAGTCTCATTCATCTTTTTGACTTGCACAGTATTGGAATAGGGAAAGAGATAAAATTCAAAATGACGATTATTGAGAATATAGGCATCTAATTTTTGAATGAGCTGATCATAATTAACTTTCTTACATTGATAGATATAGATGGGGGCTTCGATGATTTTTAATGTTACTTTGACGATAATTCCAAGGCAACCTAACGAAACGAGACTTGCCTGAAAAAAATGTGGCTGTTTATAAGCAGAAAGAGTTAAACATTCTCCATTTGCAGTTAAAAGGGTTAATTCAATTACTTGTGTTGAGAGATTTCCAAATTGTAAACCGGTTCCGTGTGTTCCTGTTGAAAGAGCCCCAGCAATGCTTTGAACGTTGATGTCCCCAAGATTTTCTTGTGAATATCCTCTTTTTCCAAGCTCTTTTCCAATCGTATATAATCTTGTTCCTCCAAGAACAGTAACGGTAGATTTCTCTTTGTTAAGAGATTCGATGCCGCTTAAAGAATCTAGTGAAATGATCCACTCGTTTGTTTTTAGTAAGCTGGTAAAAGAATGCCCTGCACCAGCAACACGTATCGTTTTCTTATATTCTTTGGCTTCCTTGACAATGGTAGAAAGTTCTTCAAGCGATGTAGGGTAGAATATTTGATCGGGCTTATTCTCAACTGTATGCGACCAGTTTCTCCAACGCTGACCTTTTAGTGTCCTCATAAAAAGCATCCTCCTTCACCACGATAGGTAGGGTAACTTTGAACGATTTGTCCATCAGAAAAACAGATTATTTCATTGAAGCGTTCGCAAATCTCCCCCGCTTTTGCAGCCCGAAAAATGATGGCATCCCCAATTTCTAATGAAGGTTGATTTTCATAGTAAACGGGAGTTTGTACTTCTCCTGCTGCTTCTAGGGGCAAGAGCTTACCTCCCATGGGATAAATCGGTTGGGGAACTTTATCTTGCCCAGGTGGTCCTGAAGCAATATATCCTCCGCCAAGACAGGTGAAAATAGTGGCGGTAGGTTTTCTGACAATCGGAAGAGCAAAAAATAGGGAAGGCTTGTACTGAAAATCAGAATAATAATCAAATAGCAAAGGAGAATAAAAACCCGAGCCGACGGTAATTTCTGTTACCACTTCCTCTGTAGAGGTGGTAAGGATACTACCGGTTCCCCCGCCATTGACTAAAGTGAGCTCAAATTCTTCATTTTTAATTGTCTCTACGAAGTTTTGCCTTCGAAAGACGATTTCATTTAGCGATCGGTTCTTTAAAAAAGTGATTATTTTATTTTTTATATGAGCTCCAGGTACATTGTCTCCAACACCGGCAATTTGCGCCTCATAACCCATAAATCCAACGATAGTGAGATGATCCGTTTCTTTAATTTTTTCTAGCAAAGGTAATAGCTGCTGTTCTTGATGAATGGGGGATCTACGAACACCGAAATGAAAGCCACTAAATCTTGAGCTCATGTCCCCATCTATGCATAAATAGAATAGACCATCTACTTCCTTTGCAAGCTGCTCCAGATAGATAAGATGTTCAAGTGAATCAATCATACAGATGAATTGCTTTCCGGAAAGATTCCTTCTTGCCATTTGCCTCAATGCGTCATTATCCCAGCAAGGGTAGCCGAGCAATATATCATCAAACCCTTTTTCCTCTAGAAAGAGTGCTTCCTTTGGGCTAAAGCACATAAGCCCTTGAAAAGTAGAACTGGATTGGAGAATTCTTCGGAGAACAGGGACAGAACGAATGGATTTTGTTGCAATTCTAATGGTTTTTCCCTGTGCTTTTGCAGCTATGGTACGACAGTTTTCATCAAAGACTTTTATATCCAATAGTAAGGCAGGAAGGGGGATGTCTCTCAATGCCTTATGAATCAACACAATAGCACCTCATTTCAAAATACTTCTTCATTTTATATATATTCCTTCTTTGTTGAGGTGATGAGGAAAAAGGAAAAAAAATCTTCATTTGAATTAGGAGGTACACTGAAATATTGTTAATCGGAATAAACAGAAGATTTGATCCATATATTTTTTAAAGGATTTAGATCGTTATCTTGTGAATATTGGAAATAAATATTTTGCTAGCTCCTCATAACCTGAAAACGGGGTGATGTAGTTTGCGTATCATCGGCAAAAGTGAATTCCGAAAGGATGCAGCTGATAAAATTTCTGGGAGAGCCAAGTATACAGCAGATGAGCAGGGTTGCATGCTACATGCTCAAATGCTAATTAGTCCCTATGGTCATGCGCGAATAAAATCAATCAATTTGACCTTTGCCAAAAAAGTACATGGAGTTCGGGCAATTATTACTGGACAAGAATCAATACCACTAACAGGGGAAGAAATAAGAGACCGTCCTCCCATAGCGACGGAAAAAGTACGCTACCATGGCGAAGTGGTGGCATTGGTGGTCGCTGATCAACCATATTTAGCAAGGAGAGCCGCTGATTTAATACAAGTTGAATATGAACCTCTACCTGTAGTTAATTCCCCAACGGAAGCAATAAGAAGTGATGCTCCTCTCATTCATGAGAATCTCGCAAGTTATCAAAAAATTGAAGGTGTCTTTCCAGAGCCAAATACAAACATTGCCAATCGGACAAAAATAAGAAAAGGAGATATAGAGAAAGGGTGGGCTGAAAGTGAAGTTGTTGTAGAAGCCAAGTTTTCTTTTAATCCGTCCAGTCATGCCGCCATGGAAACAAGAGCAGCAATCGCTGAAATCAAGCCTGATGGCATGGTTCATATTACGACATCTTCACAAGCTCCTTTTATGGTGAAAAAGTTAATGAGCCAATACTTTAATATTGATTCGGGAAAAATAGTGGCTCATACCCCATTTGTTGGTGGGGGATATGGGGGAAAGGCATCCGTTCAATGGGAGATTCTTGCATATCTAGCTTCAAAAGCAGTCGGGGGAAGGCCGGTCAAGCTCGTTTATTCTCGAGAAGAGGATATTCTTACGGCACCATGTCATATCGGTTTGGACGCAACTATTAAACTGGGTTGCACAAAAGACGGGATATTGAAGGCAACAGAAATACTATATTTATTTGACGGTGGAGCTTATTCTGATAAAGCAACAGATGTAAATCGGGCTGGAGCAGTTGATTGTACAGGACCATATAATATTGAACATATTTGGTGCGATTCATTATGTGTGTATACGAATCATCCGTATGCCTCGCCATATAGAGGGTTTGGGCATTCGGAGGTTTTATTTGTGTTTGAACGGACAATGGATATGCTTGCGCAAAAACTAAGGATGGATCCGCTAGAATTCAGAGAGAAAAACGCCATTCAGCCAGGAGATACAACTCCTACCCAGACTCTTCTCAATAAAAGCAATGTGGGAAATGTAAAAGAATGCATTCGGATTCTTAGAAGAGCTATGAATTGGGAAGGAGGGCAAATTAGGGAAGTCGATGATCGACGCATCATTGTAAAAGGAGTCAGTTGTTTTTGGAAAACCTCAACCATTGATTCTGATGCGAGTTCTGGTGTAATTCTTACCTTTAATCCAGATGGAACCGTTAATTTGATGTCTGGAGTGATTGAAATCGGAACGGGTACGAAAACGGTACTTGCTCAGATCTTGGCTGAGCGGATGAAAATGAAAATGAAGGATATCCATGTTCGAATGAAGGTCGATACCCAAACTACACCAGACCATTGGAAAACGGTTGCAAGCAGAGGAACGTTTATGGCAGGGAGAGCGGTACTTGCAGCAGCTGATGATGCGATTCGTCAATTGAAGCAAATTGCATCGATTGTATTGCGTTGTACTCCTGATGATTTAGATATTGGGGATGGGAGAGTTTTTTTAATTGATGAACCATATACAGGGATTCCCATAAAAGATATTGCCTACGGATATAAATACTCAAATGGAAATGCTATCGGTGGTCAAATTATCGGGAGAGGCCATTATATTCTGAGACATATTACGAATATGAATCCTGAAACAGGAGAGGGAAAACCAGGTCCTGAATGGTCAGTCGGTGCCCAAGGATTGGAAATTGAATTTGATAAAAGGAATTTTACCTACAAGGTGCTTAGAGCGATTACGGTAGCGGACATTGGCACAGTTTTAAATGAAAAGATGGCAAGAGGCCAAGTAATGGGTGCCATGAGTATGGGGCTAGCATTTGCTGGTAGAGAAACATTTCAATTTGATCAATACGGGAGAAATTTGAACTCTCAGCTCAGAACCTACCGTCCGCTTCATTATGGAGAAAACCCTGAATATGTCGTTCACTTTGTTGAGACGCCACAGCTTGATGCTCCTTATGGTGCACGTGGGGCAGGAGAGCATGGATTGATGGGGATTCCTGCTGCCTTAGCTAATGGATTATCTCTTGCTACTGGAGTTGAATTAAATCAATTGCCACTTATTCCTGAACTTATTTGGAAGAGAACAGAGGAGGAGCAGCAGTGATTCCTTTCGATTTTAATTATTATTGTCCAACAACGTTTAGTGAAGCGGTGGAATTATATCTCATTCTTGATAAGCAACAAAAAAATCCAGTTTATTATTCTGGAGGGACAGAAATTATTACTTTAGGAAGGCTAAACCTTCTTCAGACAGGCGCTGTCGTTGATATTAAATATATTCCTGAAAGCACAGAGATGTATGAACAAGATGGGAGAATTGTTCTTGGGTCTGGGCTAACCTTATCAGAAGTAGCGGATGCAAATATCTTCCCGTTACTAACTAAGACATCTAGTGAAGTCGCTGATCGAACAACAAGAAATAAAATAACATTAGGTGGGAATATTTGTGGAAATATCTACTATCGAGAGGCTGTTTTACCTTATTTATTAACGGATAGTCAGGCAATAATAGCTGGGCCGAATGGATTGAAACAAGTTCCGTTCCATCAAATTTTTAAGCAAACTCTTCGATTAGAAAAAGGAGAATTTCTAATTCAACTTGTTACCCCGATAATTGATTCTCAATTACCATTTATTAGTATAAAAAGAAGACGTCAATGGGATACCGGTTATCCGCTTGTTACAATGGCTGCAATTAAAAAAGAGGAAGAAATGAGAGTAGCATTTAGCGGCTTATCCCCCTTTCCATATCGAGCATATAGAATTGAAAAGGAACTAAATCAAGAACAATATCCGATGGAAACGAGAATAGAGAATGCTATTCAGTTTTTAGAACAGCCAATCCTTAATGATGAACAAGGATCTCGTGAATATCGCATTTTTGTAGTTCGAAACTTGCTTCAAGATATGATGCTTACATGGAAAGGAGAGGGCAATGGATAATCAAAAAGCTTCATTTATGAACGGTGAGTTCGATATTAATGGGGAAAAAATTCATCTTACGTTTCGTCCATCTGATATTTTGCTAGATATTCTTAGAAACAAAGTGGGATTAACTGGTGCCAAACCGGGATGTCTTAACGGAGATTGTGGAGCATGTACGATCGAAGCTGATGGCATCCCATTGAAATCATGTTTGATTTTGGCTATTGAGGCAATAAACAAAAAGATTATTACGATTGAAGGTTTAGGGGGGACCCCTATTCAGCATGCTTTTGTAGAGAAATTTGCATTCCAATGTGGGTATTGTACACCGGGCTTTATCGTGAATTGTCAAACTTTAATTCAGAATCATCCCAATGCTTCAGATGAAATGATTAAAGAATGGCTTGAGTCCAATATTTGCCGCTGTACGAGTTATCAGGAAATCGAAGAGGCTGTTAAATCAGTATTAAAGAAAAAATAAAAGAACGAATCGATAGAATCGTGGATATCTTTAAAATTAAAAGAGAAGAAGCTTCATATTTAGTTTTTTATAAATACCTTGGCCTTACCGATAAAATTTTATAAATGCTATGGAGCAATCAATCTGAGCCAAGAGGAATTTGTGAAAAGGAAGGAGACCATCCTTGTAGAAAAGCGATGCTTGGATGGCTTTTTTTGTGGGTGGAGAACCTGAATAACTAGTTCTTTTGTATTTTTTTCACAAAAAGTCTTTTATTTTCTGAAAATTTAATTTAAAATAAAAAGCAGAAAACATACCAACTGGTCGGTAGGCGGTAGGGGTGATTTCCAGTAAGATAATGAAAATAATAAACTAATAAAATAATGTAATCGTAGAAAAGGAAAAGAGGGGAAATGGGAGATGGGAAAGCGATTTGCAGGAAGAGCAGCGGTAATTACAGGAGGCAGCAGAGGAATTGGAAAAGGGATTGCTCAATTGTTGACACATGAAGGGGCAAACGTAGCTTTATTTGATGTGAATGAAGAAGCTTTGAATAATACGGCACAGGAACTAAGGGAACAGGACGTAAATGTACTAGAAAGAGTTGTGAATGTCGTTGATCCGGAACAAGTTGAAACCGCTATCAAGGAGGTTTTTGAAGTCTTCGGATCGGTTGACATACTAGTTAATAACGCAGGTGTGATTCGGGATAATCTTTTATTTAAAATGACGGATTCAGATTGGCAAACGGTTATGGATGTTCATTTAAAAGGATCATTTAATTGTGCAAGAGCTGCACAGAAATATATGGTTGCAAAGAAATATGGCCGGATCATTAATATTTCTTCAACATCTGCATTAGGAAATCGGGGGCAAGCAAATTATGCTGCAGCAAAGGCGGGACTTCAGGGATTTACCAAAACTCTGGCAATCGAGCTTGGTAAATATGGAATCACAGCCAATGCTGTTGCTCCTGGTTTCATCGAAACTGAGATGACGAGAGAAACGGCTGATCGGATGGGATATCCTTTTGAGGATTTTATTAAAGCTAATGAAGCTTTGATTCCAGTCGGACGAACAGGAAAACCTAAGGATATTGCCAATGCCGTTGCTTTTTTTGCAGATGAAAATTCCTCGTTTGTAAATGGTCAGGTCATTTATGTGGCTGGCGGACCAAAAGCGTAAAACTAGACGAATGAAGTCGAACAGGCATTTGATTATAAAAAGATTGGAAGTTTCCAAATAAGGATGAGGTGAATGGAAATTGTACTATGATCAAATTGGAAAAAAATCAAACAAGGTAAAAAATACGGTTGAAAGAGGGGCAGTAAAGAAGTTTGCTGAGGCCATCAGGGATCTACATCCAATTTATTTTGATGAGGTAGTTGGGGAAAAATCTAGGTATGGCAGAAATATCGCCCCTCCAACCTATCCACGAGTATTCGATTATGGTGTAGTTGAAGGTTTGAATCTTCCCAAAAAAGGATTAATTCATGGAGAACAAGAATTTCATTATAACCGCCCCCTTTTTGTAGGGGAAGATGTTTATTGCTATACAGTAATAAAAGATTATACCGAAAAGGTTGGAAAACAAGGAAGCATGGGCATTTTAGTGACAGATGCAATTGGAGAAGATTTAGAAGGGAAAATGATTTTCTCATCTAAATCAACGATTATCATCAATGAAGCCGTAAGAAAGGGGATGACAATTTGAGCACGATAACAGAATTAATGATTGGTGAGTCCCTTCCTGTAATTCATCTGAATCCTGTATCTAGAATTGACTTAATCAAATACGCAGGTGCATCTGGTGATTTTAATCCGATTCATACCATTGATGAGGAGGCAAAAAAAGCAGGCTTACCTGGAATCATTGCTCATGGAATGTGGACAATGGGTAATTTAGGAAAGCTCTTTACTTCTTATTATGAGGCAGGTTATATCGAGGATTATTCTATTCGCTTTAAGGGGATGGTATTATTAAATGATGAAATCTCCTTAAAGGCAACATTAGAAGATAAAAATGATAATCAATTACATTTTGCAGTGAGTGCTGTTAATCAAAACGGAAATGAAGTCATTAAAGGAAAAGTAGTTTATCATCTCTTTACAGTCTAGAGAAATAATTGAATAATAAAATCAAATCAAAACCCAGTGACATAGATGCTGTTTCGTTACTGGGTTATTCCTCTTACATAAGGATGTGGGAAAATATGATGAAGATTGGTATTGCAGGAACCGGTGCTGTTGGAGGCTACTTCGGTGGATTATTAGCTCTTGCAGGAAATTCAATCGTTTTTCTTACGAGAGGGAAAAACTATGAATTTATGAAAAAACATGGGTTAGTGATTGAAACAAATCAAGAAATGAAAAAGGTTCAAGGGAATTTTACAAATCATATAGATGAATTTGCAGATGTTGACCTCGTTGTCTTTGCCGTGAAATCAAATGATACAAAAGAGATGGCAACCAAACTCAAACCTTATTTAAAAGAAGATGCAAGGATTCTAACACTTCAAAATGGAGTTGATAATGAAGAATGCTTAGCTGACATTTTAGGACGAGAAAGAATTCTTTCAGCTGCTGCATACATACAAGCTCAAATGAAGAATACAGGTATTATTATGCAAATTGGGAATCCTCCCTTTTTTTTAATTGGTTCATATGACAATCAGAAAAATAAGGATTTTTTAGATAGATTAAGTGATATTTGTAATGAGGCTGAGATTCATGTTCATCTTTCTAATCATATTATGGAGGCTAAATGGAAGAAACTTATCTGGAATGTAACATTTAATCCACTCTCAGCACTTATAGAAGATAGCATTGCATCTATATTGGATGACGAGGGATTATTGGCTGCTGCGAAAAGAATATGTAAGGAATCGATCCAGGTGGCAAGACTTGCAGGAGTAGATATCGATGATTCCTATATTGAAAGCATAATCTCCCAAGGCCAGTTGGCACGAGACCATCAAACATCCATGTTACAGGATAGATTAAAGGGGAAACCGATGGAGCTTGAATCCATAGGCGGGTTTATTCTCCACAAGGGTAAAGAGCTGGGAATTGAAACACCAACCATTGATACGATTTATCATTTATTAAAGTATTCAGAAAAGGAGAAGATTTCACATATTCATGGGAGTCATTATGTCAAATAGCTGCTGTTATGAAGACCAAGAAGAATGAAAAAGAGGTGAAAAGATGATAATCGATAATCTTCCTTTTCTTTACTTTGAAACGCAGGAAAATGGCGAAATCATCCAAGTCAACCAACTATTAAGAAAGAGCTTTTCAAAAGAAATCATCCATCAGCATATGGAAGAGATTTTTGATGAATGGCTTGTTCGTGGCGACGGGAAAATTATTCAATCAAAAATTGGTACAAATAGCTGCGTTTTTTTTCGAATTTCTTTGGAAAAGAATCGCGTTCTTTATTTGGGCGTATTTTCCAATGAATTTGAGCAGATATTTACAGAAATGAGTGAATTGAAGCGTGTAAACCGGCAGTTGGATGCCATTATTGAAAATTCATATGATGGGATTTATATTACAGATCGTAATGGTCTGACCATCAAAACCAATTCTGCTATTGAGAGGATCACGAATATTCCAAAAGAATATTATTTGAATAAAAAGACAGAGGATTTAGTGAAAAGAGGAATTTTGGAAAATTCTGTAACTCATAAAGTCATCGAGAAAAGAAGAACGGTTTCATTAGTTCAATTAAATTATTGTGGCAGGGAAACACTTTTAACAGGAAATCCTGTCTTTAATGAAGATGGTGAAATTGAAAGTGTGGTAACCAATATTCGTGATTTATCAGAATTAAATGAATTGCAAACAGCTTTACGAAAGGCTAATGAGCTCAATAAAAGCTATCAAAAGGAGATTAATCGATTAAAAGGACATCCTATTCATTCAGATGAACAAACGATTGTTCAATCGCAATCGATGAAATTAATCTATGAAGCAGCTGCAAGAATTGTGGATACAGATGCAACGGTTCTCATTCTTGGAGAGACCGGAGTTGGGAAGGATGTATTAGCCAATTACATCTATAGTCGAAGTGAACGGAGCCAAAATGGAAAATTTATTAAAGTGAATTGTAGTGCGATTCCACCAGATTTACTAGAATCTGAGTTATTTGGTTATGAAGCCGGGGCTTTTACCGGTGCAAATACGAAAGGAAAACCCGGAATGTTTGAGATGGCAGATAAAGGAGTTCTATTTTTGGATGAGATTGGGGAACTTCCACTAAACCTTCAGGTTAAGCTATTACGGGTTATTCAGGAGAAGGAAATTATGCGGATTGGGGGAACGACTACTAAGAAAGTAGATGTGCGTTTAATTGCTGCCACTAACCGAAATTTAAAAAAAATGGTTGAAGAAGGCTCATTTAGGGAGGATCTCTTCTATCGATTAAATGTTGTTCCCATATCTATTCCTCTATTAAGAGAAAGAAAGGAAGATATATTGCCCCTTGCCAATCAGTATCTTGGAAAAATAAATCGCAAATATGGAACAATGAAGCGATTTAACTCAGAACTGAAAACCTTCCTTTATTATTATTCTTGGTCGGGCAATATTCGAGAACTGGCTAATTTAGTAGAACGGATTATTTTATTAAATAAGGAAGATTTATTAGGAGTCGAGCATTTGCCAGCTGAATATCGGAATGCTCCGGTAGAAGATTTACCAGCAGTTGAAAAAATAATGACCTTGAAGGATGCAACAGAATTAACCGAAGAGCGTTTACTAACTTTGGCAGCAAAAAAATATAAGACGACATATGAAATGGCAGATGCCTTGAAAACTAGTCAACCAACGATCGTTAGGAAATTAAAGAAATACCGAATCAAGTTAACAAATGAAATTAGAGTATAGTGACGTAGTGAAGAAATTGATTCAATTAATTCATTATTGAATCAAATGAACTTAAATTTGATTGAAAACCATCTTGAGAAGGATGGTTTTTTGTATTTTACAGATAATTCAATTATGAATCACTTTATTAGTCTAAAACTGAATATAATTCATCATTGAATTAAATTTTGGGTTTTAAGTGTATTTTTTGATTGAAACAGCTTTAATTCAAACTTGGCATGAAAATTGCAAATTAAAATGTAAAGCAATTTTTAGAGGATAAGGCTTATTTGACAAATTTGTCTTAAACAAAATAAAGAAAGTTGGAGGTGAAATTTTGCAAAAAGTATCAAAACGACCTTGGCATCAATGGTATCAAAAGAATGAAATACTGAAGTTACCAGAAGTGTCTCTTTACTCCTTTCTTGAAAAGACGGTTGAGCTTTATCCTACTCGCACAGCGATTATTTTTGAGGATGAAGTGCTAACCTATCACGAATTGAAAGAAAAAGTTGATCGCTTAGCAGGAAGATGGAAATGTATGAACTTTCAAAAGGGTGAGAGAATTGGGTTGATGATGGTGAACCATCCGTTTTATATCATTTGTTATTATGCTGCTCAAGCCCTAGGAATGACTGTTGTTCAAATTAATCCATTATATACACAAAGAGAATTACTTCAAATATTAACAGATTCGACTGCTCATTATCTTGTTTATGATGAAAGTGCAGAAAAAAATGTGAAAGAAGCTGAAGTCATTTATCCTTTAAAGGCAAGTATGAGTATTCATGGGGATGACTTTAGTATTTCTACCATGCTTCAATCAGGGCAAGCTATTGACGCATATGAGCTCATTGAACCCCGCGAAGATATTGCTGTGATTCAGTATACGGGTGGCACAACAGGGAAAATGAAGGGGGCCGTGTTAACTCATTACAATTTAACATCAAATGTCATTCAAAGTTACAGCATGTATGGAAAGTTACTTGTTCTCGGTCAAGAAATCATCTTAGCGGCAACACCGCTTTATCATGTCTACGCAATGACGAGTGCAATGAATCTTGGAATTTATATAGGGGCAACAATTTTACTAGTTAAGAAGTTTGAAGTAGCTGATGTATTAGAAAAAATAAAATTATTTCGACCTACCTTTTTTCCGGGTGTACCGAAAATGTATCATGCACTCCTTCATTATCCTGGGATTGAAAACCATGATTTAACTTGCTTTAAAATGTGTTCTTCTGGTTCAGCCCCTTTACCTGTTGAAGTTTTAAAGCGATTTGAAGAATTAACAGGTATTGCGATTAGTGAAGGATTTGGATTATCTGAAGCTTCTCCCAGTACTCATAGAAATCCGCCTTATGGAAAGCAGAAGGTTGGAAGCATAGGAATTCCGATGCCTGGCACAGATTGTATGGTTGTGGATGAAAGCAATCGGCCTTTAAAGGAGAAATTTGTTGGTGAGCTTTTAATAAAGGGGCCACAAATCATGAAGGGATATTGGAATAATCCAACAGAAACGGAACGGGCACTTAAAAATGGATGGCTCTATACAGGGGATCTCGCCATTATGGATGAAGAAGGTTATTTCTATATTGTTGGCAGGAAAAAAGAAATGATCATTGTCAATGGATTTAACATCTATCCGCAGGAGGTAGAAGGGATTCTATATGAGCACCCGGATGTTAAAGAAGTAGCGGTCGTCGGAATTCCAGATGAAATATCAGGAGAAATGGTCAAAGCATATGTTGTCCCTAAGGAACATGTTCAGATTGATTTAGATGAAATCAAGGGCTATTGCTATTCCAAGCTTACTCCTTATAAGGTACCTAAAATATTTGAAGTAAGAAATGAACTTCCAAGGAATACAGTTGGAAAGTTATTAAAAAGAACGCTAATTAAAGAAGAATTGAGGAAGCAAGAAGCTTCTATAGCTAAATGGAAAATGATTGATGAAGGAGAGCAATCAAAATGAATTTTGAATTGAGTGAGGAAATTCTCATCCTCAAGCAGAATGTTCGGGATTTTGTCCAAAATGAAGTGGAACGAGAAGCGATGCAAATCGAAGAAGAGGATAAAATACCGGAACGGATTATTGAAATGTCAAAAAAAATGGGGTTGTTTGGGCTTAGTATTCCGGAGAAATACGGTGGTCTTGGAATTGGAATGGTTGGGAAATGCGCGCTCTATGAAGAAATTGGCGCCACTCATAATGGCTACACCACCCTTATCGGGGCACACACTGGTATTGGAACAGTGGGTATAGTAGAAATGGGTAATGAGGAACAAAAGAAAAAATATTTACCGGATATGGCGAGTGGCCAAAAAATAGGTGCATTTGCCTTAACGGAGCCTGAAGCTGGATCAAATGCGACTAATTTGAAAACAACAGCAATAAAAAAAGGGGATAAATATATTTTAAATGGAACAAAGCATTATATTACAAATGCAACGGATGCAGATATTTTCACTGTAATGGCAGTCACAGATGCAACAAGGGGAGCAAAGGGAATCAGTTCATTCATTGTCGAAAAAGACTTCCCAGGATTTCATATTGGAGCAGTCGAGAAAAAAATGGGTTTACGCGGTTCTCATTCGGCTGAGGTCATTTTTGAAGATTGTGAAGTTCCAATTGAAAATCTATTAGGTGAAGAAGGAAAAGGCTATGTCAATGCTTTGACCATCTTAGCAAATGGGCGAGCTGGTCTTGCTGCAAGAAATTTAGGTTCCTGTCAAAAATTATTGGAGCTTTCAATAAGCTATGCGAAAGAAAGAATTCAGTTCAATGTGCCAATCATTCAGCATCAAGCTGTTGGTCATATGCTTGCTGAAATGGCTCTTGAAATTGAAGCGTTAAGATCATTTACTTATCGTGTTGCGTGGATGGTGGATCAGGGACAAAAGCTTATTAAAGAGGCAGCAATGCTTAAGCTATATGGCTCAGAGGTATATAACAGAGTTGCAGATAAGGCTGTACAAATTCATGGGGGTCTTGGATATATTGCTGATTATCCAATTGAACGCTTCTTTCGTGATGCTCGAATAACACGCATTTATGAAGGAACATCTGAAATTCAGAAAAATATTATTATCGGGCAATTAAATAAGGAATACACCTAATGAAGGAGGGATGTAAAGGATGAGTGAAAGAATTGTCATTGCAGAAGGAATTCGGACGCCCATTGGTCGGTATGGAGGAACCTTAAAAGAAATGAATTCTGGTATGTTGGCAACCCATGTAATTAAAAATGTTCTGCAGAAGAGTTCACTTTCTGCTGAGAAAATAAATGAAGTAATCCTGGGCGAGGTTCGTCAATCAACAGATTCCTCTAATGTCGCTCGTGTAGCAGCGATTCGTGCAGGAATTCCTGTCCAAGTTCCGGCTTTTACTGTTAATCGATTATGTGCTTCCTCCATGCAGGCAATCGCATCAGGAATTCAGCAAATTTGGACGAATCAATCTGAAATCGTCATTGCCGGAGGAACGGAAAGCATGAGCTGCTCCCCAATTTATTTGAGAGATGCCCGCTTCGGGGGAGATAGGCCATATTTAGTGGACTCTAATATAGAAGCAGGACAACAGCCAAAGGAAATCTATGGCAATGATATGGGGATGGGGATCACAGCAGAAAATGTTGCTGAAAAGTAT
Source organism: Cytobacillus sp. Hz8 (assembly GCF_042263505.1). NCBI lineage: Bacteria > Bacillati > Bacillota > Bacilli > Caryophanales > Bacillaceae > Cytobacillus > Cytobacillus sp. Hz8. The sequence continues at coordinate 434,041 of NZ_JBHKFI010000001.1, forward strand.
CAGATATCAAGAGAAGATCAAGATGTTTTCGCATTAGAAAGTCAACAGAAAGCAGCTAGAGCTATTAAAGAAGGAAGATTTGAAACGGAAATTGCTCCAATTGAAGTGAGCGAAAGAAAAATCACCTTTCTATTTTCACAAGATGAACATCCACGTCCGAGTACAACTATAGAAAAATTACAGCAATTAAGACCTGCATTTAAAACGAGAGGCACGGTGACAGCTGGAAACGCATGTGGAAGAAATGATGGTGCTGCTGCCGTACTTTTAATGACAGAAAAGAAAGCGAAGGAAGAAGAAATGAATCCATATGCTGCCATCGTTGATTGGACAGCTGTAGGCGTTCCACCAGAATTAATGGGAATTGGACCGATTCCAGCCATTCAGACATTACTTAAACGGGTCAATATGACGATTGACGATATCGATTTATTTGAAATAAATGAAGCCTTCGCCTCGCAAGCTCTTGCTGTACAGAGAGAGTTGAAAATAGACCCATCCAAATTAAATGTTAATGGCGGTGCGATTGCTCTTGGTCATCCGGTTGGCGCGACGGGTGCGAGAATCGTGATTACGCTCATGCATGAATTGGCCAGGAGAGGATCAAAATATGGCATTGCTTCACTCTGTGTTGGAGGCGGGCAAGGGATGGCCATTTTGATTGAAAACCTGCGTGGTCGTTCTGATTGATAAAGGAATGGGGAAAATTATGGCCGTAATTCATTGCGTTAGAGCAAAATGAAAATAGCAAAAATAAAAATTCATAAAATCATTGGGCATCCAATTCTTTAAAAGGCGCTCCACTTCTTCTTGCAAGTTAGGTAAGTGACTGCATCACGGGACAAATAATTGCTGTAGATGGCGGAAGCTCCCTATAAAATCGGTGTACAGAAATTTAATAGATATCTGTTTTGATTCATAGATAAATCATTAATTCAAAAATTAATCTTCATTAATAATGGTATCGCTTACATTTGATTCAATTTCAAATTATTGACTGTGCTAATAGCATTAAAAAACCAATTAATGCAAGTCTCTGAGTTGGCATGATAATTGCATAATTGACTATAGGGCGAGAAAAATTTTGGGCTGTAACAGCGTAGGACATGAATTTTTAATTTCATCACTAGCGAGATATTAAACAGAAAGTTACAAGCAACTGGGAAAATAGAATTTTAAACAAGCGAGCTATTAAACAATTATACTATGAATTGGAGTGAATGACATGCACTTAAGATTGACTGATGAACAAAGAATGGTCCAGCAAACCATTAGAAAATTTGTCGAAAATGAACTAATTCCTCTTGAGAATGAGGTTCTTCGAAATGAAAGAGCCGGGAGACCTGGATTATCTGCTGAAAAAATGGAAGAACTTCAATTAAAGGCAAAAGAATTTGGGTTCTGGGGAATTAACACACCAGAGAAATACGGTGGAGCAGATTTAGGACAAACGATGATGGCTCTAGTTTTTATGGAGATTTCTAAAACTTTTGTGCCATTTAAGTTTGGAGGATCGGCTGATAATATCCTTTATTATGCGAACGGAGAGCAAAAGAAAAAGTACTTAATTCCGACTATTAATGGTGAGAAAAAATCTTGTTTTGCCATGACTGAGCCAGGTGCGGGGTCTGATACGCGAAATATTAAGATGTCCGCAGTTAAAGATGGAAATGAGTGGGTTCTAAACGGAGAAAAAACGTTTATTACAGGTGGAAATGAAGCCGATTTTGTTATGGTTATTGCCATTACCGATAAAGAATTACATCAAAAAACAGGTCGAGAAGGCGTGACATGTTTTATTGTTGATCGCGACATGGGCTGGAAATCTGAATACATCGATACAATGGGAGAGTGGGGTCCTGCATCTTTAGTATTTGATAATGTCCGTGTTCCAGAGGAAAATATTCTTGGCGAAATCCATGGAGGCTATAAACTGGGTCTTGAGTGGATCGGATTTGCGAGATGGGTTGTTGGAGCCCGGGCAGTGGGAATGGCTGAACGTTTGTTGCAGATGGCGATCGATTATTCGAAGGAACGTGTTACTTTTGGTCGCCCAATTGCTGACAGACAGGCCATACAATGGCAAATTGCTGATTCAGCAGTCGAAATAGAAGCAGCAAAATGGCTTGTATTAAATGCTGCATGGACATTGGATCAAGGTGAAGATAATCGTCATTTAGCTTCTATGGCAAAACTTTATGGAGCAAATATGGGGAATCGTGTCGTTGATCGTGTTCTGCAAATTCATGGAGGTATGGGTTATACAAGAGAGTTGCCAATTGAACGTTGGTACCGTGAAGCAAGATTATGGAGAATATATGACGGTACAGATGAGATTCAACGGATGATTATTTCAAGAAATTTACTTAAAGGTCATGTAAAGGTAGGCCAATTTATTTAACATACTGACCATTCAGTTAAAAATATGAGGAGGAAGAAATAATGACGGGGAGATTTACTGGAAGAACGGCTTTAGTAACGGGTGGGAGCAGAGGTATAGGAAAGAGTATTGTAGAACGATTTGCTGAGGAAGGGGCTAATGTTGCTTTAATTGATGTAAATGAAGAAGCAATAAGAGCTATTGAAGCAGAATTAAAGAATAAGGGTTATTCTGTTTTTGCAAAGGTAGCTAGTGTGACAGAGCTTGCTCAAGTTGAACAGGCGATGGAAGAAATTGTTCAAAAATTTGGGAGCGTCGACATTCTTGTTAATAATGCAGGTGTCATTCGTGACAATATGCTCTTTAAAATGACAGATAGCGACTGGGAAACCGTTATGGATGTTCATTTAAAAGGATCGTTTATTGCAACAAGGTCTGCTCAAAAATATATGGTTAAAAATCAATATGGAAGAATCATTAATATCTCTTCAACTTCTGCATTAGGAAATAGGGGGCAAGCCAATTATGCAACAGCAAAGGCAGGGTTACAAGGATTTACAAAGACGCTTGCCATTGAGTTAGGCAAGTATGGTATTACTGCAAATGCAGTGGCTCCAGGATTTATTGAAACCGATATGACAAAAGCAACAGCAGAAAGAATCGGAATTTCCTTTGAGGATTTGGTTAAGGCCAATATTAATAAAATCCCTGTTGCGAGAAGTGGAAAACCTGAGGATATTGCGAATGCCGTTGCTTTCTTTGCAGATGAACAATCATCTTTTGTTAGCGGTCAGGTTCTTTATGTTGCGGGAGGCCCTAGATGCTAAGCTGAGTTTTTTTTAATAGTAATTGAAATGAAGAATAAGAAGGAGGAGGATAAACTGTGAAGAGAGACGCTGTTATTGTATCAGCCGTTCGCACAGCAATCGGTAAACAAGGTGGAGTTCTTGCTTCCATTCCAGCACATATTTATGGTGCTGAGGTGATAAAGGAAGCAATAAAAAGAGCAAATATAACTCCTGATTTAGTTGAAGACGTGATTATGGGCAATGTCTTAAGTGGGGGAGGAAACATTGCGAGATTAACAGCTCTTGCAACAGGGCTTTCAATCGATTTACCCGGTTTAACTGTGGACCGACAATGCGGATCGGGAATTAATGCTATTAATCTCGCGGCACAGGCTATTCGTTCAGGAGATGGCGATGTTTTTATTGCAGGAGGGACTGAAAGTATGAGTCGCGCCCCATATTTAATGGATCGCGCTGAAAAGCCCTATAGTCCGATGGTACCGAAATTTAGGAAATCACAGCTTTCGCCTAAGGAAATTGGTGATCCGCCAATGGGGATTACAGCAGAAAATTTAGCGAAAAATTACGAAATCTCTAGGGTTGAACAAGATGAATTTGCTGCAAAAAGTCAACAAAGAATGGAGAGAGCAATCAAAGAAGGGCGCTTTAAAGAACAAATTATTCCTATCACGATACCTGTTCGAAAAGGGAAACCCATTGTATTTTCAGAGGATGAACACCCGCGTCTAGGAACTACTAAGGAATTATTGGCAAAACTGCCACCCGCATTTTTAGAGGGAGGAACTGTTACGGCAGGAAACAGTTCCGGTCTAAATGATGCAGCATCAGCTCTTGTCGTTATGTCAAGAGAAAAAGCAGAAGAATTAGGATTAAAGCCTTTGGCTGTAATCCGAGAGCATGCAGTTGCTGGAGTCGATCCAAATATAATGGGAATTGGTCCAGTTCCAGCAACAAAAAAGGTTTTAAAGAAGTCAGGTTTATCCTTGGATGATTTCGATCTGATTGAGATTAATGAGGCTTTTGCTGCACAGGTCATTGCTTGCGACCGAGAACTTTCTTTGAATCCTGATAAAGTGAATGTGAATGGGGGAGCGATTTCTCATGGTCATCCTCTTGGTGCGACTGGCGCAATTCTTTTCACTAAGGCAATTTATGAATTGCAAAGAACAGGCGGAAAGTTTGCACTTATCACTGCTTGCATCGGTGGAGGACAAGGAATTGCCACCATCATTGAAAGAGAGGATTAATCATCCACTATAAATATTAAGAAAAGGGAATTACTTGCTAATTGGTAACTCAGAAAATCTATCTCCTTATGTGGTGATAGATTTTCTGAAGGGAGATATTGATTTGATAGGAGGAGTGTAATGGAAATTTTATTTCAACAGTTATTTAATGGTTTAACCATTGGAAGCGTTTACAGTTTGGTTGCCTTGGGGTTGACCCTCGTTTACGGAATTCTGCATATTCCTAATTTCGCCCATGGTGCCTTATACATGCTGGGTGGTTATATTACTTTAACCATGATGACAACATTTGGATTGCACTATTGGCTAGCAATTTTTGTTTCAATTATTGCCGTAGGAATCATTGGTGTATTAATGGAAAGAGTTGTATTCCACCCGTTACGAAATGCACCACCTATCCAAGATAATATTGCCGCAATTGGAATCCTTTTATTTTTAGAAGCCCTCGCTCAATTTGTTTGGGGAGCAGATTATCAATCTATGCCAACTCCATATGGTCAGGTTGTTTCATTATTTGGTCTAACCCTAACTGTTCAAAGAATCCTCATTGTTGCATCAGCCATTGTCGTCATGATTTTACTCTATTTATTCTTGAAAAAAACCTATACTGGCTCCACGATTATTGCCATGTCACAAAATCGGGAAGGGGCAAATTTAGTTGGAATCAATACGAATAAAGTAGCAATGTTGACCTTCCTTATTTCCGGATCCTTAGCAGCTATTGCTTCTTCACTTGCTGCACCTATTAATTTAGTTTTTCCGGGCATGGGGCAGCTCGTCATTTTAAAAGCATTTGTCATCATTATTCTCGGGGGAATGGGGAGTATTCCTGGTGCCATTCTTGGTGGCTATATTCTTGGGTTTAGCGAGAGCTTAGGTGCAACCTATCTTTCTAATGATTATAAGGATATTATTGCCTTTGTTCTCCTTGTGATCATCCTCACTGTAAAACCAACAGGATTATTTGCTAAGGGGGGACAATAATGTCAATTGTTTTTAATCGAAGAACAATTATCACTGTGCTGATTCTTTTTACGATTGCCTTTCCGCTCTTAACAAACAATGAATATTTTATCCATATTATGACGTTATCATTTATTTGGATGATTGCTGTATATGGATTAAATCTTTTAGCAGGTTATACGGGCTATTTATCGCTTGCACATGCTGGTTTCTTTGCTGTTGGAGCTTATTCATTGGGGATTTTGACAGTTAAAGCACAGCTTTCGTATTGGACAGCATTTCTTTTAGCTCTAGTTATTACTAGTTTATTGGGATTATTAATCGGTGTCATTGCTCTTAGGACGAAGGAACATTTCTTTGCCATTTATACGTTGTGTGTGGGATATATTCTCTATTTATTAATTGATAAATGGGATGCCTTAACTGAAGGTGTTCGAGGATTAATAGGGATTCCAGCCCCAGCTGATGTCGGACCTTTGTCCTTTCAAACACCAATATCTCAATATTATCTTGTCCTATTTTTCTTATTGTTGACGATTTTGATAATGTTTCGAATTGTCCACTCTTTAACGGGAAGAACGTATATCGCTATTCGTAACAGCGAAGATTTAGCTCTCACCATTGGAATTTCAACCATGAAAAATAAATTAGCTTCTTTTGTTTTATCTTGTCTTTTTGCAGGTCTTTCAGGAGCACTATACGCCTCATTTATCCGTTTTATTGGACCAGACATTGGTAGTATGAATATTACTTTTGATTTATTAACTTATTTGTTAGTTGGGGGAATAGGAACAATGTCAGGTCCGATTGTCGGGACATTAATCATTGTATGGGTGTCTCAGCAGCTTCAATTTCTTCAAGATTATCGCATGTTAATTTTTGGCCCCGCGCTAACATTTGTTGTTATTTTTTATCCAAGGGGACTTGTAGGTGGGGTTATCAACTGGAGCATGAAGCTTAAAGAGAAAAGAGAGAAAAAAATCAAGCTCAATCAATCTTCTGCGAATGATGTCATATTTGATAGCCAAGCGGGTGCGAGTAAGCAGATAAAGGAGGGATAATATGTTCTTAGAAACAAATAATCTCACAAAAAAATTTGGGGGGAATACTGCGGTTCATGATGTTGATTTCTCGATTGAAAAAGGGAAAATCAATGCGATTATCGGTCCTAATGGAGCGGGAAAATCTACCTTTTTTAATTTGATTAGCGGATTTCATATCCCTACATCGGGTCAGGTTATTTTTAAAGGCAAGGATATTACTAATCTACCAGCTAATAAGGTGGCGGAACTCGGCATTGGCAGAACTTTTCAGACGACGAATTTATTTGAGCAAACCACTGTGTTAGATAATGTTATGATTGGACACCGACTGCGAACAAAGTCCACCCTGATTGATGCGATATTGCGCACGAAACGCTTAAAGGTAGAAGAGAAGCAATGTAGGGAAAAGGCGCTTGAGGTATTGGAATTCGTTGGCTTGTCAGCAGTTGCCCACAAATTGGTAGCTGGTATTTCTCAAGAGGAGAAAAAACGGGTTGCATTTGCTTTGGCGCTTGCGACAGATCCTGAAATTGTCTTTCTTGATGAGCCCGCTGCCGGGGTGAATCCGGATGAGACAGAGGGACTAGCCCAATTGATGCAAAAAATGGTTGGAAAAGGGATTACGGTTTGTTTAATCGAGCACAAAATGCAAATGATTATGAAAATAGCTGAAAAAATTATGGTCCTAAACTATGGCGAGAAGATTGCTGAAGGAGCACCTGATGAGATTATTAACAATGATACCGTGATTAAGGCTTATCTGGGGGGAAAGACAATTGCTTAAAGTTCAAAATATCTCTGTGAAATATGGTAGCTACACGGCGATTCATGATGTAAATATTGACGTTTCTAGAGGAGAAATAGTGGTTTTATTAGGATCAAATGGTGCTGGAAAGAGCACAACCTTTCGCAGCATTAGTGGACTAAATAAACCTTGCAATGGAGATATTTTATTTGATGGGGAGTTAATCCATAAATGGTCTCCAGATCGAATTGTACGTTCAGGTATTGTTCAATGTGCTGAAGGGAGAAAATTATTTTCAGCTATGTCTGTCTATGAAAATTTGAAAATGGGTGGGTATGTTCATCGAAGCAAAAAGGCGGAAATCAAAAAATCTTTAGAGCATGTATTTACTTTATTTCCAATTTTAAAAGAAAAACGGAACGATGCGGCAGGATCCTTGAGCGGCGGGCAACAACAAATGCTTGCGATTGGCAGAGCTTTGATGTCACAGCCAAAATTAATGATGTTGGATGAGCCATCTGTTGGATTGGCCCCATTAATTGTTGAACAAATGTTTGAAGTGATTCAACAAATTAATCAAGAGGGGACAACGATTTTACTAGCAGAGCAAAATGCGAATGCTGCTTTGAAAATTGCAGATAAAGGATATGTTTTTGAAAATGGCTCGATTGTTATGCAGGGAACATCTGAAGAGCTATTTGCAGATGATGGTGTTCGAAAAGCCTATATTGGAGCTTAAGAAAAATGTCTAAAAGGGGGTGGTAGAGGTTTATCCTAGGTAATTGAGTCTGAATTTTCAATAAATAAATACAAGGGGGAGAAGGGATGAAAAAAAGGAAATGGCTTTTTTTAGTCAGTGTGATTTTTACACTTATTTATGCTTTAGCTGCTTGTAATGGATCAGAAAAAAACGGGGGGACAGAAAAGGGTTCCGGATCCTCAACTGGAAATGGAGAAGCTACTGTTAATATTGGTTATACAGGACCATTAAGTGGACCTGCAGCTTTTTATGGGGAAAGAACCTTAAATGGTCTAAAGTTGGCAGCAGATGAAATTAATGCAAGTGGGGGATTTGAAGTAAGTGGGAAAAAGTATAAATTAAATATTGTATCCCTTGATGACAAGTATTTGCCAAATGAGGCAGGTTCTAATGCTAAAAGACTAGTTCAAGAAAATAAAACCCCAATTATTTTTACACCGCATAGTGGTGGGGCATTTGCTCTACAGGTTTTTAACCAACAGCAACCCAAATTCCTTATTGGTGCCTATACAAGTGAACCAAAGATCACTGAAGTTGGAAACAAATATACGATTCGAATTCCACCACGATACGATGGATATCTGGAGCCATTTACGAAATATGCAATGGAACGTTTTGGAAAGAAAATTGCGTTCCTACCTACTTCGTCTCAATATGGGAAGGATTGGGCTGATAAGCTTAAACCACATTGGGAAAAGCAAGGTGGCAAAATTGTTCATAATGCATCAATTGATTTTGCCAAAGAAACTGACTTCTTCTCTTTAATTACGAATGCTCTTAAAAACAAACCGGATGTGTTATTTATCGGTGGAGCTTCAGAACCAACAGCAAAAGTTGTTAAACAAGCGAGAGAGCTGGGCTTCAAAGGGGGATTCGTCATTATGGACCAAGCCAAATTGGATGAAATGAAGGCAATAACTGGCTCTTATGATGTGTTAGAGGGGTCAGTGGGGGTCTTACCACTTGTTAATTCATCAGGACCAGCTGTTCAGCAGTTCGTCAAGAATTACAAGGAAAAATATAATGAAACACCAGGTTCGGAAGCTGGCCTTAATTATATTGGCTTAAATATTTTTGTTGAGGCAATGAAAGCGGCTGGGTCTGTTGATGATGTAGAAAAAATCCGTGCTAATATGCAAAAGGGATTAGATAATTTGCCAGAAGACAAAAAAGTATATGTGATTCCGAAAATTGATGAAAACGGTGGATTTGAATCAGAGCTTGAAGTCGCCTCAGTCGAAAATGGAAAAATTGTCTCAATAAAAGTGAAATAGCCTTTAAGGTTGATTGGTGCCAAGCGCTTATCAACCTTTTTTAGTGTGCAGTCTTTGGGGTTTTAATAACAGATGATATAATGGAAAAATGTAATCCATATTATTAAATTATTAGGAGGCAACATGCTAACTTTTGAGAAAAAACTTGCCATTATTGAATCATTTCCTGAATTAAAAAGAAAAGATGTGTCACTTAAACGCGTGAATTTTCAATATGAAGAAAGTGCTAGTGATAAAAAGAATGTAGTTTACCATCTTCATCCAAATGGAAATGGATTTGTCTATGCCGAGCATTTAAACGGCTATGATAAAGATCCAAAAGGGATGGTGAATATTCGGGACTTTTCAGAGCCTGAGTTGAAAGAGATACTCGAAAAATCGATTGAATCTTTAGCCCCTAAATCAGTTGAAGAACTTGCAATTGTTGGAGAAATGGATGAAGAGCGTTGGATTAATGCAGATGGCCATACTCTAGTGTTAATTAATGAAGATGATATGTGGAACGTATATGCCGGCTTAAATCTCGATGGAACCTTTCCATCATACAATGAAGCAAAGCAATATTTATTAGAGGAAGGCTTTAATTTGGAAAGATAAAATAATTTAGTTGGATTTTCCATGGGTGATTTCTTGCCTATTGTGACTATTTCTGTTATTCTAAGGTAGAATTATTTTTGTTCAGAATGTAAGTACGGGAAGACAAGATATTGCTTTCGCCTGGATCTCATAAGAGCAAGAATAGTAATACAATGTGTGGTTTCACACAAGGAGGCAACAAACATGGAAAATGGTAAAGTAAAATGGTTTAACGCAGAAAAAGGTTTCGGATTCATCGAGCGCGAAGGTGGAGAAGATGTATTCGTTCATTTTTCAGCTATCCAAGGCGAAGGTTTCAAAACACTTGAAGAAGGTCAAGCAGTAACTTTTGACATCGAGCAAGGTGCTCGTGGACCTCAAGCAGCTAACGTTCAAAAAGCATAATAATGAAATCTTATATAAAAAGCAGACTCTTAGCAGTCTGCTTTTTTGTTTTGTTTAGCGTACAATGTCAAATACTTTTTTCAAGTTTTAGGGTAACTCAAACACACTTACTGTAAAGTTATTTTTTTTGCTAGTAACAATTAACCAAGCTTTTATAAAACAGGCGCCATTTTCTTGATTCAGAAATGGGCATACACTCGCTTCTTGGTCTGCATTGATGCATTCTGGCATTGAGTACAAATTAGATTAACGTACTGATCCGTATTTACAGGACGAGTGGGATAAAGCTAAACATCGAGGTCAGGGCCTCAGGCAATTGGATACGATCTCCACTCGAACCAAGAGAATGATGCCTATTAATTTAATGTTTTATTTAAGCTGACAATGGAAGTGTCAGTTTTTTGATGAATTAAGAACCTGCTAAGTGATATTTAAGTTATTCTATTAAAGGGCCATTTAATTGAACAACACACTTTAAGAGAGCCTGTCCATAAAGAGACCCCCCATAAAAATAAGGAACGGTCTTATCATGCTATTCTATTAAACTTTTAGTCACTACTCTCAACATTGCTTTTATCATCATCTGCAAAGCGGAGTTTATCCGGATGATTTTTAAGGTATTTTAATTCATGCAAGCGAGCAATCTCTAAATGTCCTGCGTCGGTGGGATGTACATCAGGTGGCACTTCACAGAAATGAGTCCACGTACAGACCTTCCATTGTGTGGTGTTATTAAACTGTCCAAGAAAATCAGCATGAACATCAACCACTTTATAATGGAACTTGAATTGGTTAGCTTTAATCACATTGTTTATTTGCTGAATAAAGAACTCTGCCGTATTGAAATTTGGATCATCTCCTCTGAAAGGGTTGTAAACGGTGATTACAAATATTTCAGCATGGGATCGAATACTTTTTCGAATTTCCTTCATAATCAGAGGCCAGTTTTGGGCAAAAGTGGCAACGGCATTTGGCAAACAGTTGGGTGTTGGTTGAAGAAAGCAATCAAATAAATCGGCGCCACCATTGCTAATGGTAATTAAATCCGCTGTTTTGACTGCTTCTCGTGTGACTGCAACGGTTTGTAGCTGCTGAAGTAAAAGAGTACTCGTTAAAGCAGGATTAGCGAGATTAGTTAAATTCACACATGGGAATATCGTCGCCAAGAAGTCCCGAAAATAATAAACGTATCCGTATCTTTTAGGAGGATCGACTACAAATGAAGCACCAATTCCTGCAGCAATGGAATTTCCAAGTGCGGTATATTGAAAACAGACGTGATGATGGTGTTCGTGTTCGTGTAAATCAGACACATAAACATCTCCTTTATAATAAATTCAATAATATACTATTAGTCAGGATTAGAATTAAAAACGGCAACTGTCCAGCTGTTTCCGTAAAATCATTTTATTTATTATTTCGATTATTAACGGGGGCTTAACTTCAATCAGACAACATAAATAATCTTCCACAAATTGGTGATTGTGGAACAAAGAGTAAAAGGAGTGAAGCATATTATACATGACTAATATGTTTCACTCCTTATTTTTTATGACTTTTTACGATTTAGGTCTTGATAATTGAAAAAAGTTGCACCGGAATTTCCTATCTCTTTAAAGAAGGGATTTCGGTTTTTTTTGTGAATCAAGAACTGCTAAGTGATATTTAAGTTATTCCATTAGAAGGCCAGATTACAGAGTAGAACCCTTCACCATTGATAATTAGTAAACCTCGTTGAATTTCAACGAAGTTTTTGACTTTAACTGCATTTGTTAATATCTGTAATTTATGAGTTTGCCGAATTTATTATTCCCTTCCGTTTACCCCATGGCTTCAAAATAGAAATAACAATGACAAAAACCAATAATGAGGTCTGAATGGCAGCACTGATTATTAGCATATTGCGATCATGAAGATATATTGGATCATGCAGTGCATTCAATCCTTTTTCAGTAGTAATTTTAATTGAACTTTGAACCCAGATATTTAAAATACTTCCTATCCCTATAGTAATTAAAGTTATGATTTCTTTAGTCATAATCCAGTAATGTTTAACAAAGCCCCAGTGTGTCTTGAGTGACAGGAATATTCCAGTAATAATGACTCCTAAAAGACCTGGTATTATCAGTGATAGATCCACTACATGCATTAGATGATGGGAAACTTTTAGGACTTCAGGAGTATTTGCTGTTAAAGCTGATATAAGAAGAAGCCATTGAGTAAAGCTACCTCCAACAAATAGAACGGTTGATATTAAATGAAAAATAAGAAACCAATTTCTTTGATTTAATTTGTTTTTCTTTTTAGTCCCTTTCAATATTAATCACTCCTTTAATTTAACAGTGTTAAGTTTATGTTTAACAGTGTTAAGTTTAAGGCATTAATGTTATTATTGTCAATAGATATAGGAGGTATACAAATGGATAGAAAAAAACAAAATTCAGAACATGAATCGCTGAATCAAAGTAAAATTATTCAAACAGCGATCGACTTGATTAATAAAGATGGCTTAAAAAAACTCTCTATGAGAAATGTTGCTAATGCTCTTAATACAAGTGCTGCATCTTTATATTGGCACCTCGAAAATAAATATGAATTATTGCAGTTATTATCGGAACAGATTTGTAAAACAATCTCTTTCCCGGATTCATCTAAAGATTGGTATGAGCAGCTCATTGAACTTGGGCATGAATATCGACAAGCATTGCTGTCTATTCGGGATTCATTTGAAATAATGACCGAAACAGTACCAATGACTCCTGATCGACTTCAATTAATTGAGAATATATACCGAATTCTTATGAATGCTGGTTTTGGGTCAGAGGATGTTCCAGCTACGGCAAGTTTATTTAATAATTATATTCTTTCATTTGTAAGAGATGAAATGAAACAGGTTTATATAGCTAATATCCAAGGATTAGAGGTTAATGTAGCTTTTGAACAGGCAAGAAAAATGTTTAAGTCTTTGTCTGTGAATAAATATCCGTCATTAGTTGAACTTGCTGATTATTCAGTATCCGTAAATAGTGATAAACAATTTGAATTTGGTCTTCATGTTTTATTAGATGGACTTAATAAACGATTAAAGCAATAACTTATTAAAGCACACTTCTGTTATTTCAGAATTGGGCGCTATTTCTTAAAGTATAAAACAAACGGGCTAATTTCATTAGCCCGTCTTCTGTTGCTTTTATAAATGATCCGTTTTTTTAGAATACTGATGCTTGCCAGCTTTGCGATTTTTTTCACGCATCATATTTCTTTCATGTCGAAGGGCATTATAGTCTTTGGTTTTAAAAAAAAACACTGGAAGTGACCAGTGTTTTTATGATTATGAAGTTTGCTCTTCAAGCTCGTCAATATAGATTAAGGATCCTTTTTTTATCCAATACTGAAAGTTGTCTGACGGAAAGACTCCGCGGCAATTTGATTGATTCATTTGAATTACCACACTTTCGTCTGTTACCTTTAAAATTTTTAAGGTGTTTGAGTGACTGATATTGGGGATAAAACTATTTTTCATTTCAAATTCCATATTTGTGTGCAAATTCAACGGGAACTCCTCCTAATTACAATATAGTCTCAAATTTAACATTCCCATTATTTTTCTCTCTATCCATATTTTGTTCATCGATGACGTTTTGTCTGATTCCGTTGCTCTGATTTTTTAGTGTTATTATGATTTGAGTGTTTGCGATTCACTTCTTCATTTTTAAAAGTTTTTCCTTTTATTTTTGTCCCTCGCTTTTTTTGTTTTGAAGTATCTTTCTTTTCTTTATGTCGAACCTTGTTGCTTTCTTTTATGCGATTCTGTTCGATAACGAGGGAATTATTCCTTTGTTGCTCATTTTTCTTTTCAAGATTCTGTTTTTCAATCCTTATATTAAGTTCTTTTTCAATCATTTCCAAAGTTTGACGGTTGGAAGAGGAATAAAAAGTGATAGCCATCCCAGTCATCCCAGCTCTTCCGGTTCTCCCGATACGGTGTACATAGCTCTCGGCATCCTGTGGAATATCGTAGTTAAATACATGAGTGACTCCTTCTACATCCAATCCTCTTGCCGCAACATCAGTCGCGATTAATAATTGAATCTCAGCATTTCGAAAGCGTTGCATCACTTGTTCTCGTTTTGATTGTGATAAATTTCCATGCAATTCATCACATGAAAATCCATTTGCTTTTAACACTTCATATAGCTTGCTTACTCTTCGTTTTGTTCGGCAGAAGATGACAGCCAGAAAGGGACGATAGGTCGTAATGAGTTGAATAAGTGCAGATTGCTTCGCCCGATCGGTTGTATGAAAAGCTATTTGTTTCACGGATAAAGCAGGTCCTTGTTTTTTTTCTACCTGAATATATTCAGGTGTCCTCATATATTGATTAGCAAGTGTTCTAATTTCCGTTGGCATTGTTGCTGAGAACAACAACGTCTGTCTTCTTGCAGGGGTTTGTTTAATAATTTCTTCTACTTCAGATAAAAATCCAATATGGAGCATTTGATCTGCTTCATCAAGAACAAGATACGATAAATGAGATAATTGAATCGTTTCTCGTCGAATATGATCCAGAAGACGTCCAGGTGTTCCAACAACAATATGAACATTTTTCTTCAGTTGGTGTAATTGTTTTTCTACATCTTGCCCACCATAAGCAGCCAAAACATGAATTTCTTCTTGAGCCATAATTAATTTTTTGATTTCCCCAGTTATTTGTAGCGCCAATTCTCTTGTTGGGGTTACGATAAGCGCTTGAACATGTGCGGAATGAGGATTAATGTTTTCAAGAATTGGTAAGATAAAGGCAAATGTCTTGCCTGTACCAGTTTGGGCTTGCCCAATCAAATCCTTACCTTCCAAAACGATAGGGATGGTTCTTTCCTGAATGGGAGTCGGAATCACCACGCCATTTTGCTGAAGGATATCGATGAATGTTTTTGATAATCCTAATGATAAAAAATCAGACAACCATTTTTCCCTACTTTCTGTTTAACCTTAATTTGGATGAATTTAGATATGTACTTATCCATAATGCGTGTTAATCTGCGAAATAGCAAATAAAATTTGAAAAAGAAAGGATCCTAGCTGAAATGAGACAAAGAGGATACAAAAAAAAACGCAGAAGGCTTCCGATTTCCTTTCGCGTTTTTAAGGTAAACCATTATCATTTTTTAAAAGAAAATTATTCTTCGTATCTTCCAATGCAATGTTCACATTCGTATAAAGAGGATTCCTGTTTTTCAATAAATTGCCCACCACATTCACGACATTCCTTTACAGTTTGTTTTGTTTCGATTGTCATCATTTTAACGCCTCCATTAATTAAGTATTGAACTTAGTGTACTATAACAGTTAACAAAAATCAACACTGTTATATAATTATTTTTGTAAAAAATTCTCTATTTTAATTTGCATTACACAAGAGCACTAAAGGTGCTCTCATGAATGGTGTTGATTTTTTGTTTACAGTGATCGTTTTGGGAAGTGGTAAAGGATGATTGGAATCAAACAAGTTCAAAAACAGGTAGATATTTTACAATTCCACCAGCATATTTTAGCGAGTCTTTATAAAGCTCTCGAATCATGAAGCATTGATCAGGTACTTTAAAAGGAGGGAGGATTCCTTTCTCTTTTGCTGGCTGAAATCCAAATTTCCGAAAAAAACGAGGGCTACCAATCACAACAACATGTTCATAATCAAGCTGCCCCGATCTAACAAATCCCTCTTGAACGAGTCTGGATCCAATCCCTTGCAATTGATAAACTGGTTTGACTGAAATAGTTGATAAGAAAAGGGAAGGTATGGAACCATCAATTGAATCAATTGAAATCTTGCTAAAAAGGATGTGACCAAGAATTTCCTGCTTTTTTTCTGCAACCAAGGATAATTCTGGAATAAAGAAATTTGAATTTCGAATTTCATTAATCAGTCTTGCTTCATTTTCTTGCTTATAAGCATCTTTAGTTAAATGAAAAATGGTTTCTTGATCCTCGATTGTTTCAGGTCGAATTGTCAACAAGGAAGAGTCTCCTTTCTATATAGTTATTGTACTAATTTCACTATATCTTGAGTATTATAGGTAAACAATTGTCTTAATGGAAAAAAACGGCTGTAGTGTGAGGAAATTCACAAAAAGTTCTATTTTTAAAAATTAAAAGTTCTATATTACCCACAATTGAATCGAACTCAAAATAATTTTTAGAAAAATCAAAGACAGCAAAACACAGCAGGCTAATTTAAACAGACCAGATCAAAATGATCTGGTCTGTCAGTAATGTCTATGATTAAGTTTCCCTGCAAATTTGAATATTCAAAATTGAATTTTAGATTTTCATAATTCCACCTGTGCTGGCGGAGGTTACAAGTTTTGTATAACGGGCAAGGTATCCTGTTTTAACTTTTGGTTCGAATCCTTTCCAATTAGCTTTTCGTTTTGCCATTTCTTTATCAGAAATTTCAAGGGTAATCTTACGGTTATTTAAGTCGAGCTCGATCATATCACCATCTTCGACAAAAGCAATTGGCCCGCCTTCTGCTGCTTCAGGTGAAATATGTCCAATGGAGATTCCTCTTGAGGCACCAGAGAAACGTCCATCGGTAATCAATCCGACTTTTGCTCCAAGACCTCTACCAACAATTTGTGAAGTAGGGGCAAGCATTTCAGGCATTCCTGGTCCTCCCTTTGGACCTTCATAACGAATAACAACAACCTGTCCTTCTTTCACTTTTCCTGAGATAATGCCTGATAAAGCCTCTTCCTGTGAATTAAAGCAAATGGCTGGACCTCTATGGTAGCCACCGACAGCAGGATCAACGGCACCAACCTTAATAACAGCTCCATCTGGGGCTAGATTTCCGAATAATACGGCAAGACCGCCTTTTTCAGAATAAGGGCTTTCTAAAGGATGGATGACATCTTTATCTAAAATGTCAGAACCGGCAACATTTTCTTTAATGGTTTTTCCTGATACCGTTAAACAATCACCGTTGATTGTTCCTGGTTTTTTAAGTAATTCATTAATAATGGCGCTAACTCCGCCAGCATTATGAACATCCTCGATGGAGTAATCGGATGCAGGCGCAATTTTGGCAAGATGTGGAACTCGACTGGCCACCTCATTAATTCGTTCTAATGAATAGTCAATTCCTGCTTCATTAGCAATCGCTAAGGTATGAAGAACGGTGTTGGTAGAACCACCCATCGCCATATCTAATGCAAAGGCATTATCAAGTGTATCAATGGTTACAATATCACGCGGCTTGATATCATTTTTAATAAGCTCCATCAATTGTTTAGCGGAGCGTTTAACAAATTCCTTTCGTTCATCGGAAATAGCTAAAATCGTCCCATTTCCTGGAAGGGCAAGACCCAATGCTTCTGCTAAACAGTTCATAGAGTTTGCAGTAAACATCCCTGAACAGGATCCACAAGTAGGACAAGCAAATTGTTCGATTTCTTCTAAATCCTTTTCTTCAATTTTGCCAGATTGGAAGGCCCCGACTCCTTCAAAGACAGAGTTAAGGGTAAGGGTCTTCCCATTTTTATCTTTTCCAGCTTTCATTGGTCCGCCACTAACAAAGATGGTTGGAATATTTAGTCTCATGGCTGCCATCATCATTCCTGGTGTTATTTTATCGCAGTTTGGAATACAAACCATTCCATCAAACCAATGAGCAGAAACCACCGTTTCTACGGAATCAGCGATAATTTCTCTACTTGGAAGAGAGTAGCGCATCCCAATATGACCCATTGCGATGCCATCATCGACGCCGATTGTGTTCATTTCAAATGGAACTCCACCTGCTTCACGTATGGCATCCTTTACAATTTTCCCAAACTCTTGTAAATGAACATGTCCAGGCACTATATCAATATAAGAATTGACGACCGCAATAAATGGTTTATTGAAATCTTCCTCTTTAACACCGGCAGCACGAAGCAAGCTTCGGTGTGGAGCGCGGTCATACCCTTGTTTAATCATATTACTGCGTAATTCTGGCATAATGACTTCCCCCAATGGCTTTATTTTTTAGAAATATTCAAAGTTTTCTCTTATTTTAGCACTATTGTAAAAAGAATCATAGAGTTTTCGGGAAATGGTTCAAGCTCTCTTTGGTTATAAATTAGAAGGGGAGGGGTGCATTGCGGTCTTAAATAAAAAAGCTGAATCAAAAAGAATTGATTCAGCCTTTTGGAGTGTCTATTAAACTGCTATTTTGTTTTCGTATCATCATCGATTGGAATTTGAATAAGTTGATTAGAGCCAGTTGCTTTTGGCATTTTACCATCCCATTTTTCAATCCATTTGTTTTGAATAACTTCATTTGAAATGGACTTTTTGATAATATCGTTGTATTTTGCCTGACCTTCCGCTTCAATTCTTAGCTTTTCAGCTTCCGCTTTGGCAATTTTTAATTCGATTTGTTTTCTTTCTAATTCCTGAGCAGCTTCAACTCTTTTATCAATAGCTGCTTGAGTGGATTTATCCGGTTTTGGTACACCAAGGGTAAGATTATCTACTGTGAATCCAAGATTCTTAATATCATCTGCAAAAAGTTGTTGAACCTTAACGGCCGCTTCTGCTGATTTTTCCCCGTAAGTATCAATAACTGAATATTTGGCAATTCCTTTACGACTGGCGTCCCAAAGTCGTGTCTTTAGGTAGGAATCTTCAATTTCTTGCACTTCAACTGGACCAAATTTATTGAAAACTTCAACAACCTTATCTGGTTGAATGCTATAGTTATAGGCAAAATCGATCGTAACATTTTTACCATCAGAAGTGGCAACTTGAATATCACGATAGTTTACTGTTTGCATTCTGACTGGATAAACAGTAACTTTATCAAATAAGCCAACTAAATGCCAACCTTGACCTAGCGTCTTATCCTGAACACCACCATTTGGACTGTAGACGACCCCAACAAAGCCATTAGGAATTTTTTGAATGAACATAGCAGTAATCCCAATTGCTAAAGCCAATACAATAGCGATGATTACTCCACCAATGATTTTGCGGTTTCCACCTTTTTTGTTATTTTGTTCCATCATTATCCTCCTCATCTTCTAGGTAATCTTTAATCTTCTTCGCTGAATCTCCTACCTTTTTAAAAGTTGGGGAGAGTACGAGCCAAATACCAAACCCTAATAGAGCGATCACGAATAAAGAACCGATAACTACCTTCATGAATTTGCCTCCTCCCACTTTATTGTTACATTTTATTACCATAAAGTCACTCAACGTAATTATGACAATTGTGTTTAACTCTTTTTTACCTTGAATAAATTATTCATGTGACTTCTTCGGGTTCTTTATTTTGGTGAAAATGTATTTATTAGTTATACGAATCAAATTGAAATTGGATTCAAAAAATCGAAAATTGATGTACATCAATGTTTTTATTTTGTCGAGTTTGTAAGATAAGAGTATCAAAAGGTGAGAGAGGGAATAAAAAATGAAAACAGCTATTTATAAAATAGGGGATTTGTCTTGTCCAAGTTGTGTTAAAGGGATTGAGAAGGCTTTCAAGAGGTTAAATGGCGTAGCTGAGGTACGGGTGTTGTTTAATTCAAGTAAAGTAAAAATCTCTTTTCAGGAAGATGTTGGAAGTCCAAAGGAATTTTCAGAGCTTTTACAAAATCTGGGGTATCCTGTTGTTCAAGAGAAAATAGGCTGAGTGATTAGGATTATATCATTTGAATCATCGCTATGATACAAATAGGAGGGAGGATAATCTTGATTTTTAACAAAAAAGGTGTGATTCTTGCTATTTCAGGGATAATGATTGCATTATCATTCTTATTTAAAATCTTCGATTGGAATCTGGCAGCAAGTGGTTTGCTGTTAGCGGCCACTATTATTGCAGGCTATTCTATTGCACGGAAAGCATTCCATTTATTATTGATGAAAATAATCAGTATTGAATTATTGGTGACTATCGCTGTTTTGGGTGCAATGGTTATACATGAGTATATTGAATCGGCAGCGGTTACTTTTTTATTTTTGCTAGGAGCATATTTAGAAGGAAAAACATTAGAAAGAACGAGGGCATCGATTAAAGAAGTGCTAGATCTTGCTCCATTAGAAGCGAGGGTGATACGAGAGGGAAAGAAAGAGATGATTTCTTCCGATAAGCTTGTGGAAGGAGATCTTGTGATTGTTCAATCGGGGGAGAAGATTCCCGTTGATGGACATGTATTGAGTGGAAATGGATATATGCTTGAGGCGCCCATTACAGGAGAATCCGCTTTGGTTAAAAAGGAGAAAGATGGGAAAGTCTATTGCGGTACAATATTAGACCACGGATATTTAGAAATAATGGCGGATAGAGTAGGGGAGGATACCACGTACGCAAAAATTATTGAACTTGTTGAAGAGGCTCAGGAATCTAAGGCAAAGACGCAGCAATTTCTTGAGCGGTTTGCTTCATATTACACGCCGGGGATATTAGTTCTCTCAGGTTTTGTCTTTTTATTGACAAAGGATATCAGTTTGACTCTTACCTTCCTTGTTATTGCTTGTCCAGGGGCACTTGTGATTTCTGCACCTGTTTCCATTGTGGCCGGGATTGGAAATGGTGCAAGAAAAGGCATTCTAATTAAAGGAGGAGAAATATTTGAGAAGTTTGCGAAGGCTGATATCATTGCTTTTGATAAAACAGGAACATTAACAAACGGAAATCCTCAAGTAGTTGATATAGAGACCTCAGATATAAGTGAAACCGAATTATTGCGAATTACAGCACTGGCTGAACAATATTCAGAGCATCCTCTTGGTAGAACGATTGTTAAGGAAGCAGAGGAACGGAAGCTTTGCTTAGATGGCAAGTTGGAAAATTTCCATGTTGAAAAGGGAAAAGGGATTGAAGCAATTATAAATAATAGTAGAATTGTGGTCGGAAATCAAAAGTGGATGAAGGAAAAAGGAATAGATTTACCTTCAATCATGGAACATGAAGCTCATCAAAAAGAACGTGATGGAAAAACTGTTGTGTTTGTGGGAGTGAATGAGAGTTATAAGGGAACTATCTCGATTATGGATACAATTAGAACAGAAGCGTACCAGACCATCCTGGATTTAAGAGAATCAGGTATAAAGGAAATGGTGATGTTAACAGGGGATAATACAAGAACAGCAGAAAAAATCAGTCAGCTTCTTGGTTTAGATCGATATGAAGCAGAGCTTTTACCAGAAGATAAAGTTGAAATGATGAAAAAGTTACAGCGCAATAAGCAAAGTGTGATCATGGTTGGAGATGGAATAAATGATGCCCCGGCAATTGCCACAGCTACGATCGGAATTGCCATGGGAGCTACAGGATCTGCTGCTGCCATGGAAACAGCTGATGTTGTCCTTATGTCAAACCATTTACGAAGTCTTAAATATGCACATGAGCTTTCAAAAGCAACAATGAAAAACATGAAGCAAAATATGTTTATGTCTATTTCTGTTGTACTTCTTTTGTTAATTGGTGTATTAACAAAGACTGTGTTTTTAGCTGAGGGCATGTTTGTACATGAATTCAGTGTCTTATTAGTGATTATTAACGCGATTAGACTTGTCAAGTTTGATTACAACTTTGATAAAAGGTCTAAAGAATATTTTCAAACCATGCGCGAGGAGAGACTATAATGGAATGTTGTCATCATTTTCAGAATGAAGGAAATGTAAAAAAGTTATGTATATCCATTGTTCCTATCTTTAATCATTTGAGTCAAGAGGAAATGGTGGAGATTGCAAATACAAGTATAAGTACGAAATATCAAAAGGGAGAGTTTATTTTTCAAGCGGGTGAGCCGTATGATCATTTATATATTGTTCATAAAGGAAGAGTGAAGGTTTATCATTTGGGGGATTCAGGAAAAGAACAACTCATTCGTATCCTTGAGCCTGGCGATTTCCTAGGGGAATTATCATTGTTTTCAAAGCAAGAATCTGATAGTTTTGCAGAAGCCATGGTGGAAACGGAAATATGTTCGATTCACCGCCGAGATCTACAGAAAATATTGATAAAATTTCCATCAATATCCTTGAAAATCTTGGAGCAATTTACCCATCGATTAGAACAAACGGAAAAGCTTGTTAGCCAATTAAGCTTACAGGATGTCGAGAAAAGAACGGCCTCTTATTTAGTGGAACTGATGGACGGGAAAGGAGAAGAACATGAAATTATCCTTCCCATGAGTAAAAAAGATTTAGCTTCTTATCTCGGAACAACAAGGGAAACGATTAGTAGAAGGTTGTCCTCTTTTCAGGATAAGGGCTGGATTGAACAAACTGGTCAGCGAAATATCCGTATTCTAAATGTCAAAGCCATTAAAAAAATGGCAGAGCAGTAAAGGAAGTGAAAATTTTGAATTGCATTATTGTGTATACGAGCATGACTGGTAATACAGAAGCGATGGCCCTAGCTATTAAAGAAGGAATGCAAGATGCAAGAGTGAAGGTTGATGTTAAAGATTCATTGCAAGTATTTCCTCAGAATTTAATGGAGTATGATTGTGTTATATTAGGATCTTATACGTGGAATGATGGGGATCTACCTGATGAATTTCTAGATTTTTATGAGGAGATGGATCAATTAAATTTATCAGGAAAAATCGCGGCTGCTTTTGGTTCTGGAGATCAAACCTATCCAGCCTTTTGTCATGCAGTTGAGATTCTAACCGAAAAATTATCAGAACTAGGTGCTTTAGTAGTTCATAGCGGATTAAAAATGGAGCATGCTCCAGATGATAAAGGGGAAGAGCTATGCAGAGAGTTTGGGAGGCAATTGGCAGAATGCCTCATAAACGTTCAGCAACTATCTGTAATATAATCACTATGAAACAATAAACTGATCCAAAGATAATAATTGGATCAGTTTTTTTGCGGGGTTCTTCGGGCGAAATTTACAAATACAAATTTATCAGGTTGGTGTCGAGATTCCGTAAATGGAAAGAGGTAGTCAATAAAAATATTCTATTTAATTTCAAATATGTAACCTGAAAAACTTTTTTATGTTGATGTTAATGCAGGATAAATTCATTAAAAAGGCAAAAAATGCTAATATAATAAAGTTGTGTAGTAAAATCCCAAGGAGAAGTCAATGAATACGTTATCTAATTTGTTTCCCATTGCAGTTAATAAAACCAAACAGAAGGTTTATGAAGATTTGGAGCGATTCCTCGGAATGCAGGCGGAAATCCCTTTATTCGAGGAATATTTAAAAAAGAGAAATAATTATATCGATCAAGTCTGGATGAATGTTTGGATAAATAAAGCCTCAAATGATATTTCAAAAAAAGAAAAAAAGGAATTTCTAAGTAAGAAGGGATATGAGGTCGAAGGAGTAGACCGAAAAATAATCAATAAATTATTTCGAACAGAAATAAGAAATTATCAAGCTTATGATGTAAAAAAATGGGTTGTTGAGACCTTTAAGGGAAAGGAAGAGGAATGGAAAAATCTTTATAACAAAGCAAGGTTAGCTTATAAAAAAAGAGAAGAAGAGCGAATACTTGAAGAAAAAAGAAAAGAAGTCCGTCAACGGATAGAGGAAAAAGCACTGGAATCGAAAGAGAAAAATGCTGATATCTTTTATTTGTATATCAGATATCAAACAGGTAGGCAATTAGCTCATGACTTTCAATATAACACAAGATATCATTCCATTGATTCTTATCATTTGGGAGAAAAACTAATTCAAGAGGATCCTTTTGATGCTAGTTGTTATGAAAAAGTGTCCGATTTTTTTGATGAGCTTACCGGGGATGTTCATCAAATGGTGAATTGGGGAAGGTCTTATTATGAATATGAGAGTTATTATTATATTTATGAAAGGCTCATTGTTAGATATTTATTTGATTTTGTACCTGCGTTTTTATTAGAAACCGATCTCTTATTACAAGACTTATATAAGGAAGCAACCGGGGAAGGTCTTACTGCCGTAATCTTGATGGAAATGCTTGAAGATGTCCTCTTTGAAATGGCTGATGATTTTTTTGTGGATATTCAAGAAGAATATGTAACCGATTTATTAGCAGCTGCTGAAATATCTTTTGAGTCGCCAATACACCAAGCTCTTTACGAAAATCAAAAGGCCACATGGGCACAAAGAAAGGCTGAGAAGCTTGCTGAGCTTCAAAGAAAACAAGAGGAGGAAGCAAGGATTCTTGCAGACGTTTTTGGGCAGGAATATAGTCCAACAATGAGTCAAACGACCCGATATGTGCTTCATATTGGAGAGACCAATACAGGAAAGACGCATCACGCACTTGAAAGAATGAAACAGGCTCATTCTGGTATGTATCTTGCGCCATTAAGGCTATTGGCATTAGAGGTTTATGACAAATTAAATCAAGAGGGAGTTCCATGTTCATTAAAAACGGGTGAAGAGGAAAAAATCACGAGAAATGCGAACCATATCGCCTGTACAGTTGAAATGTTCCACGAAAAAGATTTTTATGATTGTATAGTCATTGATGAATCTCAATTGATTGCTGATCAGGAAAGAGGATTTTCGTGGTATAAAGCGATAACAAAAGCTCGTGCAAATGAAGTTCATATTATTGGTAGCCGGAATATCAAAAATTTAATGCTCCAGCTATTAGGCGATGCCAAAATGGATATTTACGATTATCATCGTGACATTCCTTTAGAGGTTGAAACGATTAGCTTCAGTTTAAATTCAACTAAAAAAGGGGACGCACTTGTTTGTTTTTCTAGAAAAAAGGTGTTGGAAATTGCCTCAAAACTTCAAAATCGTCATCGAGTAAGCATGATTTATGGAAGTATGCCTCCAGAAACAAGAAGAAAACAAATTGAGCGATTTATCAAAGGGGAAACAACGGTGATTGTTTCGACCGATGCCATTGGAATGGGAGTGAATTTACCGATTCGCAGGATAATCTTTTTAGAAAACGAGAAATTTGACGGGACGCGGCTGAGAAGATTAACTTCACAAGAAATGAAACAAATTGCTGGACGGGCAGGGAGAAAGGGCATTTATAATATAGGCAAGGTAGCTTTTACAAAGGAAATTTCCATCATGAGAGAATTATTACAGCAACCGGATAAACCTGTTGAAACCTTTACGATTGCTCCTACTAACCAAGTTTTTGAAAAATTTCAAAAGTATTATCATTATTTAGGTGAATTCTTTGAGCTTTGGGAGAGGTTTGATAATCCAAAGGGAACAATAAAAGCGACATTGACTCAGGAGCGGGAGCTGTATGAAATTGTTCGTGGTTCGGAAATAGAGGGACGATTGTCAATAATGGATCTCTATGGATTTTTACATTTACCTTTTTCTACAAAGGATTCTGGGTTGATAAGACAATGGCTTGAATCTGTGAAGGCGATTGTATCAGGGGAGGAATTTCCAGAGCCAATGATTAAAAGACGAACTCTGGAAGAGTTAGAACTGACTTATAAAGCAATCGGTCTCCATCTCTTGTTCTTGTATCGATTAAATCGGCGGACAGAAGCAATTTATTGGGAGAGAATTCGTGAAGAAATTAGTCATGATACGAATGAAAGCTTAAAAACTGAAGTGAAAAACTTCAGGAAAAAATGCAAAAGATGTGGACGAAGTCTCCCTCTAGATTTTTCCTTTACAATCTGTGACGCTTGTCATGAATTTCATTTTAAAAAGAGACATGATTAAAAATCAGTCTTATGAATAGTATAGGAATTATCCTGATGACAGTTGGTGTCATATTTGCAGCTCTTTAATTTTACAAGTAATAAAGGTACGAAATAATCGTATAAAACGATTTATTTCGTACCTTTTATTTTAAATAACATAAAGAAAAACGGATAGGAAATGGGCAAGGCTGCCAAGAAGGATAAAAATGTGAAAAATTTCATGGAAACCAAGATGCTTAAATTGGAGGAATTTTGGCTTTAGTCCGTAAATAATTCCACCAATCGTATAGAACACACCACCAAGAATCAATAAGAAAAGCCCGATAGAATTAATTCTTGCAGATAAAGGAGAAACAACAAAAATAATCATCCAGCCCATGGCAATATATAAAGCCGTTGACAACCATCTTGGACAATGGAACCAAATCATTTTAAATACAATTCCAAAAAAGGCGATGGCAGTAATAATGGAGAACAATACCCACCCAATCATTCCTTTTAGTGTAATCAGACAGAATGGGGTATAGGTGCCAGCAATTAACAAAAAGATCATCGAATGATCCAATCTTCTTAAAAAGGCAATGACTTTATCTTTCGCAATGACCATATGGTAGGTGGCTGAGGCCGAGTATAGTAAAATCATGCTAATGCCAAAAATGATGACGGCTGTTATAGCGAGTGGTGATCCTGTATGGATAGATGCTTTAATGACCATAGACAATAATGCAAAAAATGATAGAATAGCACCAGCTAAATGCGTTAAGCCATTAATTGGTTCCCGAATATAGATGCCCATTTATATCCTCCTAATATATGTAGTTTTGATAACTACTTATTATAATATACGTATTGTACTATGTAGTCAATGTTTACTTCTTCAAATAGATAGGTTAAAATCAAGGAGTAAATCAAAAGATTAGAGGGAGTCCTGTGGAAAATATACATGAATTTATCCAAGAGCTTGGCCTAGAAAATAATATTACTTTAGAGGATATTCCTGATATTGATCTATATATGGATCAGGTCATTCAATTGTTTGAAAATAAATTCAGCGGGTCCAAGCGAGATAGCAATGATAAGGTATTAACAAAAACGATGATCAACAACTATGCAAAAGGAAAGTTGTTTATTCCTATCAAAAATAAAAAGTATGCAAAGGAACACCTGATTTTAATTAGTTTGATTTATCAATTAAAAGGTGCACTTTCCATTAATGATATTAAGGTAACGTTAGATGGAGTGAATAATGATTTTCTTAAGGGAAGAGTAGATTTAGAAGAGCTTTATAATAGCTATCTTCATTTAGCAACCATCAATGTAAATAATTTCAAACAGGATTTTGTAAGTCGTGCCAGTGAATCTAGCAATGAAGTAAGTCAGTGGAATCACAAAGGTTCAGAGCCTTTAAATGATGTCCTCTTAATTGCTTCACTCGTGAATATAAGTAATATTTATCGACGCGCGGCAGAGAAACTAGTTGATCAATTAGTAGATCAGGATATTCCAAGCACAAAAAAAGGTTAGACAAGTAGGAAATCCCTCTTTTGTCTAACCTTTTTCTATTATGGCGAAATTAACATATGAAGTTTTATGGTTCCTTTTTGATTACCGATTATCAATTTTTTCGGGATATAAATCATGATTCATCAAGCGGTATTCGGCCATTTCCTCGTATTTCGTATCTGGTTTTCCATAGTTGGTATAAGGATCGATAGATATTCCTCCTCGAGGAGTGAATTTTCCCCAAACCTCAATATAATGAGGGTCCATTAATTCGATTAGATCATTCATAATAATATTCATGCAATCCTCATGGAAATCGCCATGGTTTCTGAAACTAAATAAATAAAGTTTTAAGGATTTACTTTCGACCATTTTTTTGCCTGGAATATAACTAATATAAATTGTAGCAAAATCAGGTTGACCTGTTTTAGGACAGAGACTTGTAAATTCCGGACAGTTAAATTTAACAAAATAGTCACGATTTGGATGTTTATTATCAAAGACTTCAAGGATTTCCGGGGAGTATTCAAATAAGTACTTTGTTCCCTGATTTCCTAATAGAGTAATATCCTTTAATTCTTCATCATTTCTTCCTTGCATAAAAAATCCTCCCATGATGCTCCGAATGAAACAGGGGAGGCTAGAGCTCTTGAAATAATAAAAACCATATCATTCTCGGATATGGTTACATTCAAAAACCATAGTTTTTTATAGAGGGTTTCAGCTATGAACCTCTCCCGTTCAAAAGGGTTCTTATTTAATAGACTTATTACTAATCATAAAAAATGAATAAGCCTCTGTCAATCCCTTTCAATAAAACTAGACCATATTTAAGGGTCTTTTTGTGATAGGAATTGGACCATTGACTGCTAATAATAAAAAAATATTATATATAAACTTTTATACAAAATTCGCCATTTCTCGGGAAATGACAAATGTCCTACAGTCAGTTCTCATAAAATGTTTTGTTTTTTTTCATAAAAAAATAAGAAACAATTGCCAAAATGATAATGATTAAAGAAGCTATTAATCCGAAGTGATGAGAAAAATCTCTTATAGAAGTCCATTTTTTTCCAAGTTCTCTGCCGATCGTTATAAAAAAGAATATCCAAATAAATCCCCCAGAATAGGCATAAAACGCAAATTTACGATATGCAAGCTTACTAATTCCTGCTAAATAGGCACTAATATATCTCACTCCTGGAATAAAATAACCAATAATTAAAATGAAAGGTCCGAATTTTTCGAAAAGTTTATGGGCTGAATTTATTTTTTTATGATCAATTCCAATTTTTGATCCGTATTTTTGTAAAAAAGGAGCTCCAAGCCAAATTCCTAACAGATAGCTCACGGTAATTCCGATAAATGCACCTATACATGCACAAATTAGAGCTAGGCCATAGACTAAGTTACCTGTGAAAATATTGTATCCAACATAAGTGAGAAGAAATTCATCCGGTAAAGGAAGACCAATTATCCCTCCAACAAGGGCAAGAATGATTCCCCAATAGCCGAAATGGGAAATCCAGTAATTTAACTGATGTTCCATGTAAACAGCTCCTTAAATTTAAAGCATGATCTAGGATGAGTTCATACGAAGATTATTGTATTTTGATTTGCATTTTTATTCAATATTAATAGGCACAAGAGAGATTAATTCTTCAATAAAAATTGATTAAAAATGCATGAAGATTTTAATTTGCTATTATATCCAAATATTTGTAATTAATACAAAAAGGCCCCTTATAAGAAAGAGACCTTTTATGTCAATATCATAGGTTCGAGATCCTTAATCGCTGAAAAGGTGCGCCTTTGAAAGGAAAGAGTTTCTTATTCCTCTTTCTTCAATCTTCCTGCTTCTTTCAGAGCTTTTTTTAAAAGGATTTCAATTTGGGCATTAACACTACGAAATTCATCGTCAGACCATTTTTCCAGTGCATCATAAATTTTAGGGTCTATTCGGAGCAAAAAGCGTTTTTTTTCAGCCACATAATCACAACCTTAATAAATGCTACCTGTATTTACGATTGGCTGATTTCCTTTTTCGGAAACTAATGCAACCATCAAATTATTGACCATTTGGGCTTTCTTTTCTTCATCTAAATCTACAACCCCTTCAGCACTCAATTGGTCAATAGCTGATTTTACCATAGAAACCGCCCCATCAACAATGACCTTACGTGCAGCAAGGACGGCTTTCGCTTGTTGTCTTTGTAACATGGAGGAGGCAATTTCACTTGAATAGGCAAGGTGCATAATTCTTGCTTCAATAATTTCAACTCCAGCAACAGATAATCTTTTTTGTAAGTCCTCTGTTAACTCATCTCCGACTTCATCAGAATGTTGTCTGAGGGAAATTTCATAATCATTGTTGAAGTTATCATATGGATACTGACTGGCGATATGACGTAAACCTGTCTCGCTTTGTGTATGAACAAATTTATGATAATCTTCCACATCAAAAACCGCTTTCGCTGAATTGACAACCTTATAGACAACCACAGCTGCAATTTCGATTGGATTTCCTTCTAAATCATTAACCTTTAGTTTGTCGCTATTAAAGTTGAGGACACGCAAAGAAACCTTATTACGATTGGTTAATGGAATAGTAAACCAAAAGCCTGCATGTTTAATTACACCTAAATAATTTCCAAACAGAGTGAATACCTTTGATTGATTTGGTTGCACAACTGCAAAGCCTGTTGAACCGATGATAATTATTACTCCCAATACAATGGTTAAAATTAACATTGAGACATTTTCAGTATCGATAAATTGTTTAAAGGAAAGAAGCGTTGCAGCAATAAAATAATAAAAACGATAGCACCTACATAGCCATTAAGTTTGAAAATATTTTTTTCATTCATATGGAACCCTCCTGAAAATAAAATATTAATTTGTTATCATTATGATATCAAATTTATATCAAAAATGATAGGGTATTTTATTTTTTATTGAAATAAAAAATGAAAATTCACAAAATTGTTGAACTAGAAAATAATCCATGATATTATCTTTTTATAAATTATTGAAACGGTGTTTTGTAATAGCGAACAAGATGGTGATTTCTAACTGAAAGCTTATTACTTCATCCACTTCATAGACACATATAAACGTTGTTTCAACGAAATTTTTTGGGGTATAGGGGGAGTTTTTTCAATGACTGAATACGTAAAAGTAGGAAACTTACAGGTAGCAGGATTGCTTTATGATTTTGTTAATAATGAAGCACTGCCTAAAAGCGGAGTAGATCGTGAAAAGTTTTGGGCAGAACTAGAAGTTCTCGTCCATGATTTAGCACCAAAGAATAAGCAATTATTGCAATTTCGTGATGAGATTCAAAGCAAGCTTAATAAGTGGCATATTGAAAACAAAGAAAACTTTGATTTTGAAGCTTATAAAACATTTTTAGAAAGCATTGGTTACCTTGAAAAAGAAGTCAAGGATTTCCAAATATCTACTAAAGGTGTAGATAATGAAATTGCGCTTCAAGGTGGTCCACAATTAGTGGTTCCTGTTGATAACGCACGCTATGCCATTAATGCAGCTAATGCTAGATGGGGAAGTCTTTACGATGCTTTATATGGTACAGATGCTATCAGTGAAGAGGATGGAGCAACAAGAGCAGGTGCCTATAACCCAATCAGGGGTGATAAGGTTATTCAATTTGCAAAAGACTTTTTGGATCAAGCTGCTCCATTAAAGGGTTATTCTCATAAGGAAGCAGCTAAATATACAATTGAAAATGGCAAACTTGTCGTTAAATTAATTAATGGTGAGAATGCTAGACTTGCAGATGAAAATAAATTTGTTGCTTATCAAGGGAATGTTGAAGAACCAACAGCTGTATTATTGAAAAATAATCGTTTGCATTTTGAAATTCAAATTGATTGGAATCATCCAATTGGAAAAACAGATAAAGCCGGAGTGAAGGATGTCCTTCTTGAAGCGGCTACAACTGCGATTATGGATTGTGAAGATTCGATTGCAGCTGTAGATGCTGAGGATAAAGTGGATGTCTATCGTAATTGGTTAGGACTCATGAAAGGAGATATCACAGCCACTTTTGTTAAAAATGGAAAAACTATGACGCGGGCTATGAATCCGGACCGTGTCTACAAGACAGTAAATGGTGGAGAACTTACACTTTCAGGAAGATCGATGATGTTTATCCGTAATGTGGGTCATTTAATGACTTCAGATGCGATATTGGACAGAAATGGTGAAGAAATTCCTGAAGGTATTATGGATGCAGTGGTAACTAGTTTAATTGCTAAGCACACATTAATAAGAAATGGTAAATATCAAAATTCAAAAAAAGGATCTATTTATATTGTCAAACCAAAAATGCATGGCTCTAAAGAGGTAGCATTTGCTTCGGAATTATTTGACCGGGTTGAGGATTTATTAGGTTTAGAAAGAAATACAATTAAGATTGGTGTAATGGATGAAGAACGAAGAACTTCATTAAATCTTAAAAATGCCATTTATGAAGTGAAAGATCGAGTTGTCTTTATTAATACCGGTTTCTTAGATCGTACAGGTGATGAAATGCATACCTCGATGGAAGCGGGTCCAATGATTCGTAAAAATGAAATGAAAAATACTACTTGGCTTCAATCTTATGAAAAATCAAATGTCTTTGTAGGCTTAAGTGCTGGATTTCAAGGAAAAGCGCAAATTGGAAAAGGAATGTGGGCGATGCCAGATTTAATGGCTGACATGATTAAACAGAAAATTGGTCACCTAAAGGCAGGGGCCAATACGGCATGGGTACCATCTCCAACTGCTGCAACTTTGCATGTCTTACATTATCATCAAGTAGATTTTAAAGAGGTTCAAGATGGATTAATCAAGGAATGCCAGGATGTTAAAGATGATATTCTAAAAATTCCAGTTGCAAAAAATCCTCATTGGTCACCTGAAGAAATCCAACAAGAACTTGATAATAATGCACAAGGTATTTTAGGTTATGTTGTCCGTTGGGTAGAGCAGGGTGTTGGTTGCTCTAAGGTTCCTGATATCAATAATATCGGACTTATGGAAGATCGTGCGACTCTCCGCATTTCTAGCCAACATATGGCGAACTGGCTCCATCATGGAATAAGTACAGAGGAACAAGTTTTTGAAACCTTTAAGCGGATGGCAAAAGTAGTGGATGAACAAAATGCAGGGGATCCTCATTATCATCCAATGGCACCGGACTATGAAAATTCTGTTGCTTTTCAAGCAGCTTGCGATTTAGTATTTAAGGGCTATGATCAACCGAATGGCTATACAGAGCCAATCTTACATCAACGCAGAATTGAAGCAAAAGCAAAATTTGCCGTTAAACAATAATTGTCAAGTATTGGAGGGCATTTTATTTTTTAGAATGCCCTCAGATAGTAGATGAAGATATTTTAGGAACCTTCACTATTTCTAAAAATTGAACTTAAGAATCGAGCATTAGAGGTGATAAATAGTGGAAAGGGAAAATATGGTTAAATCCGTTAGTCGTGCATTGGACATTATTTCAATCGTGAGTATGAAAAAGGGCGGGCTTGGAGTTACAGAAATTGCGAATCAAATGGATATTAATAAGAGCTCGGTCCACCGAATTCTTTCAACTCTTACAGAATATGGATATATTGAACAAGATATTGAAACAGGTCGTTATAAACTGGGCTATAAATTTTTAGAAATTAGTTCAAAGCTATTAGATTCAATTGATCTTCGTACAGAGGCAAGACCATTTTTACAAGTGCTTGAAACCGTTACAAATGAAGTGATTCATTTAGTAGTCTATGATCAAGGTGAGGTTGTCTATATAGAAAAACTGGAAGGCAATGAAACATTAAGAATGCATTCTAGAGTAGGGAAACGGGCTCCAATGCACTGCACTTCAGTAGGGAAAGCGATTTTAGCTCATTTGCCAACTAATGTAGTTCTGGAAATTATCAATCGAAAAGGGCTTCCTGCTCATACAAATCATACCTTTACGGATAAAGAAGAGTTTTTTCAGGAATTAGCAAAAATAAAGGAAAATGGCTATGCATTGGATTTAGAAGAAAATGAATATGGAATCATATGTATCGCAGTACCAATTTATGATCACTTAGGTAGAGTTGTCGCAGCTGTTAGTATTTCAGGACCTTCAATAAGAATGATACCGAATAGGCTCGATGAATTAAAAGATAGATTAATCGAGATTGGAAGGAAAATTTCTGAACGACTTGGGTATGTGAACCGATAAAGCATTAAGCCCTCTTTTTAGAAGGATGGTAGCCTATTTTCTCTATATTGTTCCTGGTCATTTAAAGAAAACTCGCCGATTGGCGAGCCTTCAGGCGAAGACAGAGGCGTAGTTCACCGAAAAAAGAAAAGCGCTTTTTTCGGCTGCGAAGCATCTCTCGGAAGCCTCCCTTTGTGCACTTATACTTAATTCCTAAAATTGGCTTCTACGTCGAATTTTCATCATTGCTGCCAATTTATACTTTCTTTAAGTATAAAAAAATCAAGAGGATGATCCTCTTGATTCTTATTGATATCTTAATGCATCTAGTGAACTTAAATTTGCTGCTTTATTGGCTGGAAATATTCCGAAAATGATTCCGATAAGGACAGAGAAGGTTACGGCAATGGCTACAGAAATCCAAGAAACTGCCACAGCTAAATCTAAAATTCCAGATAAAAGCTGTGCGCTGCCGATGCCCAGTGCAACTCCAAGAATACCACCTAATCCACTTAATACAATAGCTTCAATTAGAAATTGTGTAAGAATGTCTATCTTCTTAGCCCCAAGTGCCTTTCTGATTCCTATTTCCCTTGTTCTTTCAGTCACTGATACAAGCATGATATTCATTATGCCAATCCCGCCAACAATTAAGGATATTCCGGCAATTCCAGCCAGAAGCATGGTCATTGTTTCAGTGACAGAGGAAAGTGCTTCCGCAATATCAGCTTGGTTACGGACATTATATTTTGTATCATCCTGATTAAATTGGTTGTACAATATTCGTTCAATTTTTGCCATTCCCAATTCTACTGTACTTTCAGATTTCATTAAAACATCAGCACTTGTAATAGTTGTTTGTCCAAGAAATCGTTGAGCAGTGGAGAAAGGAATGAGGACTTGATCATCAATTGAACCCTGCAATTTCTCTCCCTTAGAGGCAAGAATGCCAATGACCTTAAAGGAAGTTCCATCTATTTTAATTGTATTTCCGATTGGATTTGTAAAACCAAATAGATCAGAAGCCACATTAGATCCGAGTAATATGACTTTGTTTCGATTGTCTTCATCAATTGGCAAAATAAATCTTCCTGATTGAACATGGGTGTCTTTTACTTCTTCATAGGAAGGGGTAATGCCGATAATCGATACATCATCAGATGAGGTGTTACCGTTTTTTAAGGTACCACTACCTGAGACTGTTGGTGAGACTGCATTCACTTCAGGTAGATCCTTCAATGACATGAGTTCATCATAATCAACGACTTCTTCATCGGCATTTCCTTGGAGCGAAATGGAAACCATTGTTGTCCCTAAGCCAGAAACTTCATCAGCGACTGATTTGGAAGCACCTTGGCCAAGAGAAGTCAAAGTGATAACGGCAGCAACTCCAATGATAATACCAAGCATTGTCAAAATGGATCTTAATTTGTTGGCAATAATGTTTTGGAAGGCAATTTTTATTGCTTGACTTGTTTTCAATGAATCAATGCCTCCTCATGTTCTGATATTTTTCCATCCTGAATATGAATAATACGTTTAGCTTGTCTTGCGATGTCAAGGTCATGAGTAATTAAAATGATCGTATGTCCCTGTTTATTTAAATCCTTCATTAAGTTCAATACATATGCCCCTGTTTTACTGTCTAGTGCACCTGTTGGTTCATCTGCCAGTAAAATTGGAGGATTTCCAGCGAGAGCACGCGCAATGGCAACACGTTGCTGCTGCCCACCTGATAATTCAGTTGGTTTATGTCCAGCCCTGTCGATAAGTCCAACCTTTTTTAAGGCAGAGAGGACAATTTCTCTGCGTTCACTGTTATGCATTCCGCGATAAATAAGTGGCAACTCCACATTTTCATAGGCAGTTTGCTTAGCAAGAAGGTTAAAGGATTGAAAAATAAAACCAATTTTTTGATTTCGTACATCAGCTAATTGCTTATTTTTTAAAGAAAAGACATTCTTCCCCTCTAAAATATATTCACCTGAATCTGGCAGATCCAGGCAGCCAATCATATTCATTAATGTTGATTTGCCAGACCCTGAAGAACCTATTATGGCGATGAAATCCCCTTTATTAACAGTAAAACTAACATCATCAAGAGCCTTTACCGTTTCTCCGCCAAGGGAATAATATTTACATAAATGGTTAATTTGCACGATAGGCTGTTCCTTCATTATTTATTATTCCCTCCTTGGCTTCCACCAAATGAACCGCCTTGGGATTGCAAATTGCCACCTTTACGCATGCCTCCACCTGGGAATCCACCTTGTTGAACTTTACTTGTGCTAGAATCACTACTAATGGATGGTAAAATAACCTCGTCTCCTTCAGCTAGTCCACTAATAATTTCAGCTACTTCATCATTTTGCAAGCCAACCTCAACCTCTTGTTGGGTCCGTTGAGTTTGGGGTCCTAGCTGAGAATCGCTGCCACTACTTTCATTTTTGGACTTTATTGTTTTGGACTCTTGTGCATCGGCAATTCTTACATAATATTTATCCCCTTGTTTTTGAACCGCTTCAATTGGTACAGTAAGTACATCATTTTTACTATTTGTCGTAATCGTTGCTTCTGCGGTCATCCCAATTTTTATTCCTTTAGGATTACTTATTTTTACATGAACAGCAAACTTGGCTACAGAGCTGTCTGAATCTTCATTTGCTTCCTTTGCCACACTGGTTACAGTTCCTGTAAATGTTTTATCAGGGAGGGCAGAAACTTCCACCTTAGCCTTCTGTCCAACTTTTACTTTTGAAATATCTAGTTCATCAATATTGACAATCATTTCAAGATTATTGTAATTAGTGATACCAACCAATTCCGTTGCAGGTGAAACATTTTGATTTTCTTCAACATTTAATGAAGTAATTTCTCCAGAAAATGGAGCTTCAATCGGATTGATATCCCCGTTAAAGGTAATTAAGTCATCACCTTCTTCAACAGTATCACCTTCACTTACATGCACTTTATTTACTGTTCCATTTTTTTTTGCAGTCAATATTTCTTTATGAATGGCGGATATATTGCCTGTCCCACTTACAGTAACCGTTACGTCGCCTTTCTCCGCAATGGCGGTTTGTGTTTGGGCAACAACCGTATTTTTGCTTTCGTTCTTCTTATTGATAAAGTAATAGGTGCCGCCTCCGATTCCTATGATCAAGACAACAATTACGATATTAATAATCCATTTTTTCAATTTTCTACTTCCTTTCTTTTTAATGGAATAAGTCCTAGAGTAGAGCTTTATATTGTGAAGTTATACCGAAAAAGGTTCAGCTAAAGTTCTTTAATTAAGGATATTAGGCGGATATGAAAAAATTATGAACAGTGGTTAAATAAACTGTGAATGAATTGAGAAAAGTTCAGGCATTAATTGGGGGAGAAAAGAAGGGACAAAAAAACGGCCATCCTAAGATGGCCGTTTATACAGTTATTCTTTTAAGATCTTACTGGATCTCTTCCAGCAGCTTTATCTTTTCCAAATTGCTTGCGGATAAATGGAATTACATAATAATCAAGTCCAAATCTTCCTGCATTTGCTCCAGCCACAAGAATAAATATAGTTAATAATACCATTTGGCCGTTTGTACTTACTGTTCCAGAGAATAAGAAAGAAAAGTTCATAACGGCTGCAAAGAAGGCAGCTGCAGTTGTTAAACAACCTAAAATTAAGCCTAACCCAACTAAAAATTCACCAATTGGAATTAATGTACTAAATAAATGTGCATTTGGAAGAGCAAAATGTTCTAGAAATGCTCCCCACCAGCCTTGAACACTTGGATGGTCACCAGTTGCTCCTGCTAATGCTCCTTTTAAAAATCCTGATGCATCAAATCCATCAGCAAATTTATGATAGCTTGCGGTAATCCACTCATAGCCTAAATATAAACGGACTAGGAGCAATAGTGCAGAAGCTATAACGTTTTCTCTTAAAAATTTTACTACCATGATTTTCTCATCCTTTCACCTTAGAAAAGGTATTAATGATTACATCTATAAGATAACAGAATGGACAAGCTAAATGTTGAATAAGTGATTTAGTTCACAAAGTTGTAATAGCATATTGACAAACTTATGAATAGTGGTAATGTCTGAAAAATTAATAAAATATAAAAAAGGATGTATGATCAACATCCTTTTTACGCTGGATTAACTGTAATATTTGCTGATATTCATTCTTTTATTCAAGTGGGTTTTTTCAATAAT
This sequence comes from Cytobacillus sp. Hz8, assembly GCF_042263505.1. Classification (NCBI taxonomy): domain Bacteria; kingdom Bacillati; phylum Bacillota; class Bacilli; order Caryophanales; family Bacillaceae; genus Cytobacillus; species Cytobacillus sp. Hz8. The sequence continues at coordinate 471,796 of NZ_JBHKFI010000001.1, forward strand.
TTCTTTCTATCACAAAGTTTACCAGATCAGAACGATAGATGGTTGTGGAATATTCGATAATGGAACCATCATTTAAGTAGGCATATGTTTCAAGTGAAAAGCAGGGAGATCCCTTACTAATACGTAATAAATTAGCAAATTCAAGATTTGCCATTACAAGTTCTAATTGCTCCACTGTTTTTTTTATGGGCAGCTGATATTGTGTTTGTAAAATATTATATAGTGATTTTTCACAAGCATCTTTGTTTAGACCGGGAGTCTTTTTCCACGGCAGATAGGCTATTTCATATTGCAAGGGTTCTCCATTCACATAGCGAATTCGAACAAGCTTATTGACAGGATCTCCTTCTGCAATATTAAATATTTTCTCAAGAAATCCACTGGCTGGAATGACATCCAGACTAACGACTTTTATTGCTGGCTTATAACCTTGCATCATGATTTGTTCAGAAAACTGCCCAACCGTTGCTGTTAAGTTTTGTTTGACTTTATTTGCAGCTACAAATGTGCCTTTCCCTTGCTTACGATAGACATAACCTTCTATTGTTAATTGCTGCAATGCTGTACGAATGGTTGTCCGACTTACCCCATATTTTTGGCAAAATTCTGCCTCAGTTGGTAACTTAGTATTTGGTTTAAATTCACCTGATGAGATTAAGTTGACAATAGCATTCTTAACTTGAATATGTAGGGCATTCTCTTCATTACCTATCTCCATCAAAAACCCTCCAAAAAAGTTCTTTTATAGTTTTATATCATAGATTGAAGAAGGAGCCAATATATATATACTAAAGTTGTAGTAACAAATTTAAATTTGTATTGATTTTGTAAGTTTCAGTTATTACAACATAAACAAAGCAGCAGGAGTTTTGACATACTTTTACTAAAGCGCTTACAAAATAAAAAAAAGGGAGGTAATGGAGAAAAAAACTTTATCTAATTATGTATATGATTTTTTTTGAAGTAATAAATAACAGAATTGTCAAAAAATAACTTGCAATTATTATTTCTTGTTATGTAAGGGGATGGAAGATTGAATATTTTACTTTGTTGTTCTGCAGGTATGTCTACGAGCTTATTAGTATCTAAGATGGAGCGAAGTGCAAAAGTGCAGGGGATTGATTGTAAGATTTGGGCAGTAGGGTCCAACGACATTTCCAATCATTTTGATCAGGCAGATGTTATTCTTCTTGGTCCTCAGGTTCGTTTTCTCCTTTCTAAATTAAAAAAAGAAGGAGAACGAAAGGGAATTCCAGTTGAAGCGATTAACCAAGTGCATTATGGACTTTGTAATGGGGAAGAGGTTTTACGGCAAGCAATAAATCTAATAAAGGGGAAATAGGACATGAATATAATTGAAAAATATATTATGCCATTTGCCAATAAGCTAGGAAACCAAAGACATTTGCTGGCAATTCGTGATGCTCTAGTTGGAATGATTGCAATTACGATTATCGGATCATTAGCTACCTTGTTAAATAATCTTGGTCAGGTTCCGGGGATTGGAAAGTATTATCAAAAATTGATGGAAAGTATTTTTGGACCGACCTGGGGAACTCTTTTCAGTGATATATGGTGGGGAACACTTGCATTTTTTACGATCTTTGCCGTTATTGGTGTCTCCTATAAACTTGCGAAATCTTATGGAGATGATGGATTTGAAGCAATGCTGGTTGCAGCAGCCTGTTTCTTTTTACTTGTTCCTCAGACCGGAAATGTAACGATTACTCCTGAAGGTGGTGACGCAGTTTCAGGTGGAGCGTGGGGGTTTATTAGTTGGAACTATTTTAATGCGACCGCTCTTTTCACTGGGATAATTGTGGCCATTGTTGCAACTGAAATTTTTGTACGTTTATCAAAAGTAAAGGGACTCATTATTAAATTACCGGATGGTGTTCCTCCAGCAGTTTCTCGTTCATTTGCGAAGCTTGTTCCGGGAATGTCTACGATTTTCATTGTCTCTTTATTAGGTCTTCTTTTACGTAAATTTATTAGTGATGGCATGTACTTTAATGATTGGTTAAATAAAGTATTAGTCACTCCTCTTACTGGCGCAGTAGATTCCATGCCATTTGCCTTATTAATTGTGCTATTAGTTCATGGTTTCTGGGCAATTGGATTGCATGGCCCCAATATTTTAGGTGGCATCACATCACCGCTTCTCGAAAAACTTGGTCAGGAAAACATTATTATGTATGCAAAAGGAGGAGCCAATTTAGATCAATATCATATCTTGGCTGGAAAGTTCTTAGATGCCTTTGTGTATTTGGGAGGATCCGGAGCGACTTTAGGCCTTATTATTGCTATGTTCATAACAGCTAGAAAAAGGAATAAACAAATTCTTGCTTTAAGTACAGGTCCTGGGGTTTTCCAAATTAATGAGCCGATTCTCTTTGGTCTTCCAGTTGTGCTAAATCCACTATGGATTATTCCTTTCGTATTAGGTCCCATTATTATGACGATTGTTGCATATATCAGTATCAGTCTAGGTCTTGTACATCCAATTGTTGCGGATATCCCTTGGGTTACTCCTGCTATTATCGGAGGTCTTATGGCTACGGGAGGACACATATCTGGTGCGATATTAGCGGCAGTTAATTTAGTCATTTCCATTGTGGTCTATCTTCCATTTGTTATCATTCAGGGTCGGATGGACTCGAAAAGAATTCAGGAGCAGACACAGGGTAATGACACTACCTTAAATATATAAGTGAGCGTGGGAAATCATGAAAAAAGAGGAGCTTTATCAGTTAGCATTTCAATTAATTTTACACAGTGGAAATGCAAGAAGCAGTGCAATGGAAGCTATGCAAGCAGCTAAAAAAGGGGATTTCTCTTTGGTAAAATGTAGATTAGCAGATTCAGATAAGGAATTAATTGAGGCCCATCAATTACAAACGAAGCTCATGCAAAACGAGGCAGCTGGTGAAAAGTATGATATTCCTATCATTCTTGTTCATGCCCAAGATCATGTAATGACAGCAATGACCTTAAAGGAAATGGCAGATGAAATTATCGAGCTATGGCAAGAAATAACTAGGCAAAGAAAGTAAGGGGAATTAGCATGAAACAAGGATTAAAAATTACCACAATTGGCGGAGGATCCAGCTATACGCCAGAGTTGATAGAAGGTTTTATTAAGTATCATCATGAGCTACCAGTTCGTGAAATTTGGTTAGTTGATGTCTTAGAAGGGAAGAAAAAATTAGAAATTGTTGGGAATTTAGCGAGACGGATGGTCAAACAAGCTGGTGTCCCGATTGAGATTCATCTTACTCTTAATCGGAGAGAAGCTTTAAAAGATGCGGATTTTGTCACCACTCAATTTCGTGTTGGAAGGCTGGAAGCAAGAGCCAAGGATGAAAAAATCCCTTTGGCTCATGGCGTACTAGGGCAAGAGACAAACGGACCAGGAGGATTATTTAAAGCATTAAGGACGATTCCGGTGATTCTAGAAATATGCCGTGAAATGAAGGAGCTTTGTCCAAAGGCATGGCTTATCAATTTTACCAATCCGGCAGGGATGATCACGGAAGCGGTTCTTCGCTATAGCCCGATTAAGCAGGTGGTTGGACTTTGTAATGTTCCAATCGGGATGGAAATGGGCGTTGCAAGATTATTGGATGTTGATCATGAACGGGTTCGTATTCATTTTGCTGGATTGAATCACATGGTGTATGGATTAGATGTTTTTGTTGATGGAATCAGTGTGAAGGATCAAGTTATTGATTTAATTACGAATCCGAAAAATACCATAACAATGAAAAACATTCATGCAATGGGGTGGGAACCGGAATTCTTAAGGGCATTAAACCTTTTACCTTGTCCTTATCATAACTATTATTACAAATCTGGTGAGATGCTTGCAAAGGAATTGAAGAATGCGAAAGACGGAGGAACGCGTGCAGAAATTGTCAAACAACTGGAGGAAGAATTATTTGAGCTTTATAAAGATCCGGACCTTGCTATAAAGCCTCCACAACTAGAACAACGCGGTGGTGCTTACTATAGCGAAGCAGCTGTTCGATTGATTCATTCGATGTATACAGATAAAAGGGATATTCAAGCTGTGAATACAAGAAATAATGGAGCAATTGCAAGTATTCCAAATGAATCCGCTGTTGAAGTAAGTTGTGTAATTACGAAGGAGGGACCAAGCCCAATTGTGATCGGGGATCTCCCCGTTCCGGTTCGCGGTTTAGTGCAACAAATTAAGTCTTTTGAACGTGTTTCCATTGAAGCAGCGGTTATGGGAGATTATGATACGGCACTTCTTGCGATGACGATTAATCCATTGGTTCCAAGTGACCGAGTAGCAAAAGAGATTCTAGATGAAATGTTAGTAGCTCATAAAGACTATCTCCCTCAGTTCCATTAATGGAAGGAAGATCATAAAATGATCCAATTAATTGTCAATGCAGATGATTTTGGGCTTTCTAAAGGAGTCAATTATGGCATTTTGGAAGTGCACAAAAATGGAATCGTCAATTCTGCCACCATGTTAATGAATGGATTAGGAACGAATCATGCGATTGAAATGGCGAAAGAGCATCCTTCGTTAAAAGTAGGTATTCACTTAGTTGTCACTTATGGGAACCCTTTATCTAAGAATGTCTCAAGTTTAATCAATCAAGACGGAAGATTTAAATCACAAGCGCAAATTTTGGCAGCCAATGATCTTGATTTAGATGAGCTTGAACAGGAATGGTCATCACAAATTGATGCTTTTTTGAAAACAGGGTTAAGACCAACTCATATCGACAGTCATCATCATATTCATGGATTAAAAGAGTTTTATCCAGTCGTTCAATATCTTTCCGACAAATATCAACTGCCAGTAAGAAATATTTCTCATGCGTTTACACATATTCTCTCTTTTTCAGATGTATTTTTGGATACTTTTTATGGGGAAGGAGTTACACCAGATTTTTTTAGAGGGCTAGCAGACACAAGTGAAGATGGAAGGATTGTAGAAGTCATGTGTCATCCAGGGTACGTTGATCATGAATTGCTGCGAGAATCTTCGTATAATATTGCCAGAATAAATGAAACATCGATATTAACAAGTATTCATTTGTCGGGAAAAATTAAACTGCTTTAAAAGAAGGCTACCATCAGTGGGGAGCTGTTTAATCTTGTAGAAAATAGTTAGCTAAAGAAGGAAGCTAGCTTTAGTGCTTACAAGTGTTTATTTCCACTGATGGTTTTTTCTAGGCATTGATTGGCGTAATTTCTACATTAATAACTCCAGCACTCGGGGATATGCCTAATGCTTCAAAAGCAACCCGATGAAGACTAATTTTATTAGCTGGGTAATTTGGTACTTCATCCACGACCGTTACTTCCACTTCGGTATATGGTGTGACTGAGATGTTTTTCACCTTTAGACGTTGCCCACATTGGAAGGGACTATTTCTTCCAACTGCAGCTGTCATATTATGATTGAATGACCACGGGATGCTGCATTTAGTGGTCATTCCACCCCAAGTCCATGTTGCCTTTCCTTTTATAGGAGTCTCAAGGGTCCGTCCATATGGGACATAAAAGTAAGGGTAGGGTGGTTGAGAATAGACGCTATACATCGGAGAGTATAATGGCTGACTGCAACAAACAGGATAGTGTAAAACTGGGTTATAATAGTACATTTATCTTCTTCATTCCTCTCTTCATTTTATGAATGATTGGGTATTATATTTTACATTATGAAGAAGGGTGAAAAATGAAACTTGTCTATGCCCTAGTATTTGAGAAGCCTCAGTTTAGCTTAAGACTATTTTCTTCAGCCCGATGAATCGTATGTAATTTTACTTCCCTTGGCAGAACAAGAAAATAAAAGAAGACGATGAGAATAAGTAAAATTCCAATGGCATAATAAAGAGTATTGATATTTACAATAGAAGGAATTAATAAAATCTAACGAAATGAGTGGATTCAAAAATTATGGGAAGATTATTAGCAGGAATAGAAATATTTTGATTTTGATAAAAATCTGAGCACAAAGGCTCAGATTTTTTTTATCATAAAGAAATTCAGATTAAATATCTCAAGTAAATATATATGGATGAAAGAATGATGGATAATATCATCAATGGAAATCCGTACATTAGGTATTTAGCAAATGTAATTTTATGCCCCTCAGCTGCTGCAAGGCCAGCAACTACCAAGTTGGCACTGGCACCAATTAAGGTTCCGTTTCCACCTAAGCAAGCTCCAAGTGCCAAACTCCACCAAAGGGGTTCCAAGTTGGATATCCCCATTGAACCCATCTCATGAATAAGAGGAATCATGGTGGCAACAAATGGAATATTGTCCACAAAAGCAGAAGCTAAAGCACTAACCCATAAAATAAGAAATGTGGTTTTATCTAAGCTCCCTTGTGTCAGATGTAAGGCACTTTTGGCTAATGAGCTGATAACACCAGTTTCCACTAAACCGCCAACGATGACAAATAAGCCAATGAAAAAGAAGAGGGTTGTCCACTCTACACGTTCAAGTGAATATTCCAGATGTTTCTCTCCAGTAATCATTAACAGTAAAAAGGCTCCAAATAAAGCAATTGTAGCCGATTCAATATGTATATATTGGTGGACAAAAAATCCGCAAATCGTAATCGTAATAACAAAAAGGCATTTTGTTAAAAGTAAAGAATCTGTTAATTCACTCTTTTCATCACTTTTCATTAACTCAAGCTTTAATTCGTTTGTTGTTTTAAGTTGCTTTCTAAAAATCAACGCAAAAATAGCAATGGTCACAATTAAAATGACAATGCAAATACCAGCAAGATTATTAATGAAATCTAAAAAGGAAAGCTCTGGCACAGCACTACCTATCATAATATTAGGAGGATCCCCAATCATTGTGGCCGTTCCGCCAATATTAGAAGCCATGATTTGTGATAATAAAAAAGGCATAGGATTTACTTTCAGCTTAGAAGTAATACTCAATGTAACAGGAATAACAAGTAAAACTGTTGTTACATTATCAAGAAAAGCAGAAGCAAATGCAGTTAATAAGGCCAATAGTATTAGGATTTTTAACGGATCCCCTTTAGCAATCTTCGCTGTTTTAATCGCTAAATATTTAAATACTCCTGTTTGAGCGGTAATCGACACAATTATCATCATCCCGATTAAAAGCCCAATCGTATTAAAATCAATATGATGAAGGGCTGTTTCCTGATCGATAACCCGAAGCATAATTAACATAATTCCACCAAAAATGGCGACGATAGTGCGGTGAATTTTTTCAGTAATAATGACAGCATAGGTGATTAAAAAAATTATGACTGCCAGAAGGGCTTGACTATCCATTTAATTTTTTCACTTCCTGAATGTAAAATTAGCGTGTCAAAGTATAGGATAAGTATACCACATAGGGATTATTTTCATTTTTTCAAGAAAGATTGATTTTTTTTTCGATATGATAAAAGAAAGTGGAGAAAAGTAAAATTGTGGAATTCACCATTTCCTCTTTTTTTTGAAATTGAAAAAATACAAAAGAAAATAAACTAAAACACTTGCTAATCTCTCGAAAGATAGGATAATAATTGAGAAGGATTTTGTCACATCTTGTCAATTATTGAGTGCGAGATTTTGTGAAGAATTCAAAAAAACGATCATTCATGTTTTATTTGAACATAATTAAGCATCGTTCAAGGTATAACCTTTTAATCTGTTAAGGGAAAGGAGAATCTAAATGGCAGAAAATCCAATTATTCGATTTGAAGGCGTCACAAAACAATATGATGATGATCCAGTCGTGTTGGATAATGTTAGTTTTGAAATTGAGCGAGGGAAATTTTATACATTACTAGGACCTTCCGGTTGTGGGAAAACCACGATACTTCGAATTATTGCCGGCTTTATAGAACCAACTAAAGGCAAAGTCTATCTTCATGGAAAGGTTATTAATAATATTCCCGCTAATAAACGTCAAGTTAATACTGTATTTCAGGATTACGCCTTATTCCCACATTTAAATGTATTTGAAAATGTGGCTTTTGGTTTGCGTATAAAAAAGATGAAAGAAAATGTTATTCGTGAAAAGGTGAAGGAAGCCCTGCGTTTTGTTAACCTTGTAAACTATGAGACAAGAGAAATTAGTGAAATGTCTGGTGGTCAAAGGCAAAGGGTCGCTATTGCCCGTGCAATTGTGAACGAACCAGAGGTGATTCTTCTTGATGAACCATTATCAGCACTGGACTTAAAGCTAAGGACAGAAATGCAGTATGAGTTAAGAGAATTACAGCGCAGATTAGGGATTACCTTTATTTTTGTAACTCATGATCAAGAAGAAGCGCTTGCGATGTCAGATGAGATTTTTGTCTTAAACAATGGGAAAATTGAACAAAGCGGAACACCGACTGATATTTATGATGAACCGATTAATCGTTTTGTTGCTGACTTTATTGGAGAATCCAATATTGTTTCAGGAAAAATGATTGATGATTTTTTTGTTGAATTTGGCGGAAAGGAATTTCAATGTGTTGATAGAGGATTTCATAAGAATGAACCTGTTGAGGTTGTCATTCGTCCAGAGGATTTGGAGATTACCACTTTAGGTAATGGAAAGCTTAGTGTAAGAGTGGATTCCCAGTTATTCCGTGGAGTTCACTATGAAATTTGTTGCTATGATGAGACAGGGAATGAGTGGCTAGTCCATTCAACGAAGAAGGCGAATGTCGGTTCAGAAATTGGGCTTAATTTTGATCCAGAGGCCATCCATGTTATGCGTTTTGGGGAGACAGAAGAAGAGTTTGATCGACGCTTGGAAGCATATGAAGAGGTCCATCATGCAAAATAGAACCAAAAACCTTTATACGATTCCCTATCTTTTATGGATTTTACTTTTTGTTATTGCTCCTATCCTTCTCATCATTTATTATTCTTTGTTTGATATTGAAGGACATTTGACGCTAGCAAACTATAAGAAATTTTTTACGCCTGTCTATATGAACATGACGGTAAGTTCGTTTTGGTATGCGTTTTTGATTACATTTTTTTCTTTACTTATTGCTTATCCAACCGCCTATCTGTTGACAAAAACAAAGCATAAACAGCTTTGGCTCTTGCTTATTATTTTGCCGACTTGGATTAATTTACTTTTGAAAGCATACGCTTTTATTGGAATATTTGGTACGTTTGGAATGGCTAATGCTTTTCTAGAATTGATTGGTATTGGAACAAAGCAAATATTATTTACGGATTTTAGCTTTATTTTTGTTTCTGTTTATATTTTTATTCCGTTCATGATTTTACCAATCTTTAACTCATTGGAAAAATTTAATTCTTCTTTGATTGACGCAGCAAGTGACTTAGGAGCATCAGGGTGGACAACTTTTCGCCGCGTTATCTTTCCATTGACGATTGACGGGGTAAAGTCGGGATGTCAGGCCGTATTTATCCCAGCATTATCCTTATTCATGATTACAAGATTGATTGCTGGGAATCGCGTCATTACGTTAGGGACGGCCATTGAACAACATTTTCTAGTCACTCAGGATTGGGGCATGGGGGCAACTATTGCCGTATTCTTAATTATTGCGATGGCAGTCATTATGATATTGACAGGAAATCGGAAGTGAGGGATGAAATATGAGAGGAAAAAGAACACTTGCCAATACCTATTTAATCATCATTTTCATTCTTTTATATGCTCCGATTTTCTATTTAATGTACTATTCCTTTAATAAAGGAGGTACTATGAGTGGATTTGATGGCTTTACATTTGAATGGTATAAAGAGGTATTTGCAGATACTCGTTTATTTATTATCTTTTTAAACACGCTTATTATTGCTCTTCTTTCTTCTGCTTTTGCGACAATCATCGGTGTATTTGGGGCATTAATGATATCGTCAACGAAAAAGCGAAGAATCAGAAATACATTGCTGACCTTTAATAATGTTCTTATTGTCAGCCCAGATGTTATTATAGGTGCTTCATTTTTAATCTTTTTTACGATTTTGGGTATCAAGCTTGGATTCACGTCTGTGCTTTTATCTCATATTGCTTTTAGCATCCCCATTGTTGTTTTAATGGTGCTACCGAAAATTCAGGAGATGAGCACAACATTAATTGATGCTGCCCGGGACTTAGGGGCAAGTAGTTTTCAAGTGATTACCAAGGTTGTTTTACCATATATATCACCAGGGATATTTGCTGGCTTTTTTATGGCATTAACATATTCACTGGATGATTTTGCCGTAACCTTTTTTGTAACAGGAAATGGATTTTCAACGTTATCTGTAGAGATCTATTCGCTAGCAAGACAAGGGATTTCATTAACCATTAATGCCCTATCGACATTAATCTTCCTATTTACGATTTTACTAGTTATTGGTTATTACTTTATTAATCAACTAAATCATCGGCCAAAAAGAATGGGGGCGAGAAAATGAAGAATCTCATTCGTGCGTTTGCTGCCATTATGATCGTTGCGGTGGTTTTGCTTTTTACCACTTCTCGGCTCAATTCGAGTCAAGGCTTTTCAAGCAAGGATACGTTAACTGTCTATAACTGGGGGGACTATATTGACCCGGATCTAATAAAGAAGTTTGAGAAGCAAACAGGATTAAAGGTGATTTATCAAACCTTTGATTCGAATGAAGCAATGATGACAAAAATAGCTCAAGGAGGAACGACCTTTGATGTTGCCGTTCCATCGGAATATGCCATTAGTAAAATGAAGGAAGACGATTTGCTTCTTCCATTAGATCATGCAAAAATTCCAAACTTAAAATATATTGATCCACGGTTCTTAAATTTATCTTTTGATAAAAATAATCAATATTCGATCCCATATTTTTGGGGGACGGTTGGGATTGTTTATAATCCTGAAATGCTCGGAGGAAAGAAAATTACAAGTTGGAATGACCTCTGGGATAAAAGTCTTAAAAATCAAATTTTGCTTGTCGATGGAGCCCGTGAGGTTATGGGGATGGGACTAAATAGCCTGCATTATTCTTTAAATGATACAAATGAAGAGCATTTAAAAGAGGCTAAGAAAAAGCTCGATCGCTTGACGCCAAATATAAAAGCAATTGTCGGGGATGAAATTAAGATGCTTCTTGCAAACGAAGAAGCCGCAATTGGTCTTGTATGGTCCGGTGATGCAGCGGAAATTATGTGGGAAAATGAAAAGCTAGATTATGTCGTTCCAAAAGAAGGATCCAATTTGTGGTTTGATAATATGGTGATTCCAAAAACGGCGAAAAATATTAAAGGGGCCCATGAGTTCATTAACTTCATGCTTGATCCAAAAAATGCTGCGCAAAATACGGAGTATGTTGGTTATTCGACACCAAATAAAAAGGCACTTCAGTATTTGCCAAAGGATATTTCTAAAGATACTCGATTTTATCCAGATTCAGAAATGACAAGTAAATTGGAAGTATATGAAAACCTGGGGAAAAAGATGCTGGCACATTATAATGAGCTCTTCCTTGAGTTTAAAATGCATAAAAAATAATAAGATTTATCGTGAAGAGGGCTGACTAAAGGGATCAGTCCTTTTTTTTGTACGTTAAGAAAGCATAAATTGGCAGCAAAGAAGGAACTCGACGTAGTGACCAATTTTAGGAATTAAGTATAAGGGCATAAGGGAAACTTCCGAGAGACGCTTCGCAGCCGAAAAAAGTGCTTTTCTTTTTTCGGTGAACTACGCCTCTGTCTTCGCCCTTAGGGGCTTGCCAATCGGCGAGTTTTCTTTAAAAGAAGGGTTGACAATTATGGTGTATTATATGTATAGTACACATATGGTGTATGAACCATGTAGTACACACACTAATAAAAGGAAATAGGCTTCTAAATTAGGAGATGTTGTGATGAACATTACATTTAATAACAGGGATCCTGTTTATTTGCAGGTTGTCCGTTACTTCAAGGAACAAATTGCCATCGGACATTTTGCTGCAGGTCAGGAAATTCCTTCTCGTCGCGAGTTAGCAGCACTGCTAAAAATTAATCCCAATACGGCCCAGAAAGCGTATAAAGAAATGGAGGAGCAAGGTTTGATTCATACAGAGCGTAATTTTCCCAGCCGAATCACTTCAGATGAGGCGATGTTAAGTTCAGTGAGAGAAGAGCTTATTCATGAGGCAGTAGAAACCTTCGTTCAAGCGATAAAACCCATTAAAGTTCCCGTAAATGAGCTGTTAGATATCATTAAAGAAAAGTATGAAAGGGAAGAGAAGGAGGGATGACTGATGATTCAGATCGAAAATATTTCTAAAAAATATGGACGGAAAAAAGTATTAGACGATGTTTCCTTTACAGCCAACAAAGGGGAAATCACTTGCCTAATCGGAATTAATGGTGTAGGGAAAACGACTATTTTAAAGGCGATTATGGGGCTGACTCCTATTAATAGCGGAGAAATCTTTTTAGATAACGAGAAAATCTCGAAGAAAAGCTATGAGAAAATCACCTTCATACCGGATGCATTTATCATGCCGCCCAATTTAACGATTCAAGAAGCAATGGAATTTATGGCTGACCATTATTTGAATTGGAATGAGGAACGGGCAGAGGAATTATTAAAGTTTTTTAAATTGCAAAAAGAAAATAGAATTGGGGAACTTTCCAAAGGAAATACAGCAAAAGTAAATTTACTTTTGGGACTAGCAATAGATGTTGATTATTTATTGATGGATGAACCTTTTTCAGGTATTGATATCTTTAGTCGAGAGCAAATCGCAGATGTGTTCACAAGCCATCTCATTGAAGATCGTGGGGTTATTATTACCACACATGAGATCAATGATATTGAGCATTTAATCGATAAAGTGGTTCTGCTTGATAATGGCAAAGTATTAAAGGAATTCGATGCAGAAACTGTCCGCCAAAACGAAGGGAAATCCGTTGTCGATGTAATGAGAGAGGTGTATCAATCTTGAATCATTATTTAAAACTATTAAATATGGAGCTTAATCGTACTAGTAAAATGTATTTTAGTCTTATGGGTCTGACGCTAGTATTTGAGTTTTTGGGAGTTTTGATTATGTCGAAAAGACATATGGGAGAGGCTAATCGAATGATTTATGAAGAAGGTCTTTCGAAAGCTGAATATATTAATCAGTTTGGGAAATTTAGCTTTTTAACTATATCAGAGTCATTATGGTTTTTGGGGCCAATTGCGCTTTGTGCTGCGGCACTTCTGATTTACGTTTTTATTATTTGGTATCGTGATTGGTTTGGAAAAAATACGTTTATCTACCGACTTTTAATGCTTCCAACCTCGAGAATGAACGTTTATTTGGCGAAGGCGTCTGCCATATTCTTGATGGTTTTAGGTTTAATAGCTTTTCAATTAATTCTTTTCCCGATTGATAATTTGATTTTTAAAGGAATCATCCCAAGTGAATTTCGCTATGCAACAGATGTTAGAAGTTTATTAACGATAAATCCATACTTTCAATTGATAATCCCGACCTCATTTGAACAGTTTCTCATGTCTTATGGGCTAGGCCTGTTAGCAGTTTTTGTTGTTTTTACAGCTATTCTTTTTGAAAGAAGCTTTCGCATCAAAGGGATTGTTCTCGGAGTATTATTTTGTATTGCCGCGATGGTTATTTTCCTTTCACCAGCTTTGATTCTTGGCTTGCTTCACATAGACAATTATCTTTATCCGGTAGAATTTTTCATGTTAGAGCTCTTTATGTACTTACTAATGATGGGTGCAACCCTTTGGGTGAGTCATTATTTAATTACGAAAAAAGTTACAGTGTGAGGTGAAAAGAATGCTTAAATACAAAAATTTAATGATGATCGCCATATTGATTGTTGGAAGTATTGGGACTTTTTATGTCCAATCAGCATTTGCCAAGGATGATTTACCACGTTATACCATTCATTCACTTAAAGGAGATAAAAATGCCGTTAAGGATATCCGTTTAATTGGGTCAATGGAAAGTGATGAACATTATAGTGAATCGGTATTAATTACAAATGATGAAACAAAATATCAGAGCGAAGCCTCTTTTATAAATCAGTTTTTTGGTGGTGGTATATTTACCTCTGGGAAAATTCTTTCTTTACAAAAAAAATATCATTCCTTTATGAGAGGGAAGACTGATCTGAATGGTTTTTATGAGGATCAAAATCGGCTCATATATGTAAAAGAGGAGCATTCAGGATCCCTTGGAACCATGTCACATACATTTGATATTGACATTCTTAATAAGAAGAAAAATAAAAGAGATTCCTTTCAAATCAATCTTCCAAATGGAAACGAAATTCATTTTATTGAGATTATAGATGTGAAAATCATCGATGATGAATTAAAGGTGGTTACCTCCAACTTTAATAATTCAGGCGAAGAGATTCGTGTCTATAGTATAGATCTCCCTAGTAAAAGTTTAGTGGGAAATAATGTGATAGCATCGAATATGAATGAGGATAGAGATATCGAAACGTTCTTTTCAGGATATCAGGAATTAGACGAAATGAGTTCAGTTCCTTCTGTATTTTATAATCTTTCTAAAACAAGAATGGTGCTTCAAGATAGTGGAGAATCAGTTCAGAAAGAAATAAGTAAGGAAACATTTATGTATGACCTTGAAAAAAATAAAAAGCGGACGATCCATTTTCCAACGAAAATCAATAAAGAGAATCTATTAGAACCACAATACTACTATGATAAAGGCAATATTTATATAGTGGGTGCAACGGACAAAGGGATTAAAGTGTTCATTTATGATTACATTCATGAAAAGCTTGTTAAGCAATATGATTTTCCATTAAATTCAAAAAATTCAAATTCGCCACTATTAGCTGTAAATAAAGATCAATTATTTATTGTGTCTAATCCGAATGAAAAGCAGGATCCAATTGAAATTAAGAGAATAAATGTATTAAATGGAAAAACTACTTTTCAAGGAGAAATAAAAGCTTCAAAAACATCCGAAAAATTGTTCAAAATCCAAGAGATTGAGATTAATTGATATCATGAAAAGGAGCCGCATGACTGGCTCTTTTTTGATTTTTTTCAACGATCTAATTGTTCAAAGGAAATTCCTCTAATGTCAAGAAATTTATATGAGGTTAATCATCCTTCAATGCAATGATTACCAAAGTACAACATAGCATTGTTACGCAGGAAAGTGGCTGAATGTGAAAATTTAGATAAATTATGTTCCTAATTTTTTTATTATTCAATATAATTAAGTCAGGTACCAGAAAATTCTAATAGGGTTAGGAAGCGATTTCGATGGAGATTGGATATTTTAACGGAGAGTTTGTTCCGCTTGAAAAACCAGTAATACCGATTGACGAAAGAGGGCATCAATTCGGTGACGGAATTTATGAAGTGATTCGCGTCTATAAGGGAAATCCGTTTATGCTTGATGAGCATATAGAAAGGTTAATTCGAAGTGGTGAAGCCATTAAATTACCATTTACACAGACAATCGATGATTTCAAACTTCTAATCAAACAAGCAATAGAGACATCTGGATTAAAGGAATGTTCCGTTTATTTACAAATTACCAGAGGTATTGCCGCTCGTGGGCATCTTTTCCCAGATGTTCCGGTTTCTATTACGATGACAGTCAGAGAAGCAAAACCAATTTCTGAGGATATTCGAAATAAGGGTGTATCAACCTTGTTATTAGAAGATGAACGATGGGCGAATTGCTATATTAAATCACTCAATTTATTGCCAAATATATTGGCGAAGCAAAAAGCGCATGAAGCTGGCTGCTTTGAGGCTATATTGGTTCGGGATGGTGTTGTTACAGAAGGATCTAGTTCTAATGTTTTTTATGTGAAAGATGGTGTGGTCTATACGGCGCCGCTCACGAGGCACATCCTTCCTGGAATTACACGTATTGCAGTTAAAAAGGTGTTAAAGACATTAGAATTGCCATTAATGGAACAGCAATTTCATGAAGAAGAGCTCTTAAATGCAGATGAAGTTTTTATTACAAGTACGAATTCTGAAGTACTCCCAGTTGTGAAAATTAATGAAACAGTTATTGGCAGAGGAATCCCGGGAGATATAACCTCGCAAATTTATCATCAATTTCAGGAGTTAGTTTCAGCTCTATAGTTTTACAGCATGAATTTGCGAAAGGAGTGTTAAAGGATGGAAATTATCGATTTTCATTGTGATGCATTACTTAAGCTCTCGAATGGAAAGGGTGAGTTAAGTTTTTTAGATTCTCCCGAATTACAAACGAATTTTAAACGTCTTAAAAAAGGAAAAGTGAAAGCACAATGCTTTGCGATTTTTATCGAACCGGAGATACCATCTGATCAGAAATTTCATGAAGCATTAGTCCAAGTTGAGTATTTTTATCAGGAAGTTTTAGGGAAAAATCCGGATATGGTGCAGATTAGAGAATGGTCAGACTTTGATCGATTACAAGAAAATCAAATTGGGGCAATGCTTACCCTTGAGGGAGTAGATGCGATTGGAAACAGTATAACGAATCTTCATACCCTTTTTCAGCTAGGAGTAAGGTCTGTAGGACTTACTTGGAATTTTGCCAATTTGGCAGCGGATGGAGCAAGTGAACCAAGAGGCGGAGGACTAACCTTATTTGGTAAGGAGATTGTACGCTTCAACAATGACCATCAAATCTTGACAGATGTATCCCATTTAAGTGAAAAGGGATTTTGGGATGTGATGGAGATTGCTTCTTATCCGGTAGCCTCTCATTCGAATACATGGAAACTCTGCAATCATCCTCGAAATTTAAAAAATGACCAAATTGAGGCTTTATTTGCGAAAGGGGGATTAATTTCCGTTGTTTATTTTCCTCCATTCATCACTGAAAATGAGCATGCTTCCATTTCAGATATCATAAAACATATCGATCACTTATGTTCTTTAGGTGGAATCAAACAGATTGGATTAGGTTCGGACTTTGACGGAATATCAACATTTGTTCATGGTTTAGAGGATGCTTCCAAGAGTCAAAACTTCATTAATGAGCTTTTGAAGTATTTTACGGAAGACGAAGTAAAAGGTTTTGCTTATCAGAATTTCTTAAATCATCGTCCAAAGTGAATGAAAGCAAGTCCATATGCTTCTAGTTTTATAAAACAGGGGAGAGTATTCCCCTGTTTTTTCATCTATTCGGATGCTAAAAATTAAATATAAGGGCTTTGCTCAAATTTTTAATTTGAATTATTGAAATATTCTTTCTTATTCAAGTATAATCAGTAAATAGTGACGATGTAAAAATCAACTTATTATGTAACCGCTATTATGAGGATTTAAGTAAAATGATCGAAAAGATGAGGAGAATCGTATGAGTCTATTAAGTTATATTATTCGCACTTCGCTCGTAGTGATTCCAGGTACTCTATTAATAGGACTTGGTGTTTGTTTTAGTAATCATATTGATGGGAGAGCATTCTGGATTAGTATTATTTCGATCGTAGCATTGGGGGCTATTGTTGGCGTTATTTCATCTATTGTAAACTACCGAAAATTCATTGCACCAATTGGGCAGATTAATGATGTTTTGGAAAAGTTGGCGTATGGAGATTTGTCCGGTAAAATTTCTGAAGATCATGTAGGAGAATTAAAGCCGATTGCTGCAGCAGTTAATCGGGCAACAGAAGCTTGGAGAAAGGTATTGCTTAAAGTAAATGAATCATCAAGCGAGGTTAATGATATTGCATTGCAATTATCCGTAAGTTCTGAGCAAACTAGTCTTGCAACGGAACATATTTCGGAAACAATCGAAGAAATAGCTGCTGGCTCGGAAAATCAGGCGAATGGTGTAAGAGTAACTTCTGAAATTATTACCCAAATGTCTAATAGCTTAGTTCAAGTCATTTCGGATACAGATATCGTATCGAAAAAAATTGCAGATTCTTCTGATAAGGCGAATCACGGATATTCTTCCATTTCATCGGCATCTAAGCAAATGAATTCGATTTATTCAAATGTTCAAGACTTAGCAAAGGTTGTGAAGGATCTTGGGCAACGTTCTCAGGAAATTGGAAAAATTATTGAAGTAATAACAGGAATTGCGGTGCAAACGAATTTATTAGCGTTAAATGCTGCCATTGAAGCTGCTCGTGCAGGGGAGCAGGGAAAAGGCTTTGCGGTTGTTGCAAATGAAGTCAGAACACTGGCGGAGAAATCGGCAGAATCTACTTATCAAATTAGTCAACTCGTTTCACACATTCAGGATGAGACTCAGGCAGTTGTTCAAACTATGGAAGCAGTGAACCATGAAGTGAAAGAAGGAATGGATGTGATGACTACAGCTGGTAATTCTTTTACTCAAATTCAAGAATCTGTCAATTTAGTCACTAACCAAATGGAACAAGTAGCGGTAGCTGTAGAGCATATGTCAGAAGGAGTGAATCATGTAGTAAACTCCATGAAGGATATTTCATCATTTGCCAATGAATCCGCAAGTGCAACCCAAAGTGTTTTAGCCACAACTGAAGAGCAGGTAGCTTCTATGGAAGAAATCTCTTCAACCTCTTCACATTTGTTAAATATGTCAAAGGAATTGAAGGATATCATTGATCATTTTAAACTATGATTTTCCTTCATTTAATAGTTTATAAAATGAAGAAAAGAAGAGTTCACATTTTAGTGGAATACTCTTCTTTTTCTTTGCAATCAACATTTTGAATCTTTCCTAGTCTTCCTCGTTTGATAAGTGATACTCCCACATATTTCCGTCACGCCAGAATCTTTTTCTGGTTTTATAGAAATCATAGGCTTTGTATTTCCTAGAGCGAGATCTTCTTCTTCCGCACTTACGGCAATATCTTGAGTCGCGTCTTGAACTTCTTCGAGACCTTCTAGAAGAACGGCGGGAACTTCGCCCAGTACTTCTACAAGAGCATCTAGAGTTTTGTCTTGTACTTCTGGAGCGTCTTGTGGATCGGGAAGAACGGCGGGAACTTCGCCCAGTACTTCTACAAGAGCATCTAGAGCTTCGTCTTGTACTTCTGGAGCGTCTTGTGGATCGGGAAGAACGGCGGGAACTTCGCCTAGTACTTCTACAAGAGCATCTGGAGCTTCGTCTTGTACTTCTGCTAGATCTGCGGGAAGAACGTCTTGTGCTTCGGAACGAACGACCAGTACTCTTTCTAGTGCTTCTACTTGATCTCCGAGAACTTCGTCTTGTACTACGGGAAGAACGATTAGCACTGCTCATTTCTACATAGAATTCACTAGCTGTTCTTGAAGTTCTTCGATATGAACGGGTTCTGCTTCTAGAGGTTTGATTGGTATTCCGATTAGATGTACGGCGATTCCTTCTTTTTTCAGAACGAGGATCTTGGAACATAAAATTCCCCAGTCCAGAAGAATTTGCTGTTTGAACAGCCTGCTGAATATCATCACGGGTGTAACGACCCATAAATATAATTCCTCCTTTAAGAAATGTGTAAGAGAAAAGGCATCATGGGTTGTTTTACATATCCTTTTAATATCCATACACCCTTTTCTTACTAACAGGGTACGTGCACTAGGATAAAAATGTATGAGTAAATAGCGTATTTTTCTAGAAAATAGATAGATGTCATATGTGGCAATACACTCGTTTTTTCATAGGAATATTGTAAACAAAAAAAAAGGGATGATTGAAATATGGGAAATAATCAAATTCCGCATTACCATCTCTTTATTCATCCGTTAGATATAACTGATTTGAGAAGAGATATTTGGTGCGATGACCCTGTTCCTGCAGTGATGAAGTTCAATAAAAGAAAATTTGAGATTGATATTGTTTACCGGGGCTCACATATTCGCGAGTTTGATAAAAAGTCTTATTTTGTTTCGTTCCACAAACCGAGTCTATTTCGTAAAGCAAAAGAATGGCATTTAAACGCAGAATTTAAAGATCCGTCTTTATTAAGAAACAAGCTATCTTTAGACTTTTTTGCAGAGATTGGAAATTTGGCACCTCAATCCAGATATGTATTTTTAGTCATCAATGGGAGAAAGGAGGGGGTTTATCTAGAAATTGAATCCGTTGACGAGTATTTTTTGCAAAAAAGAGGTCTTCCGAGTGGATCCATTCACTATGCGATTGACGGTGATGCTAATTTATCTTTAATGAGTGATCTCGATAAGAAGGTGAAAGATTCCTTATTATTGGGATATGAAAGGAAATTGGGAATGGATATGGATGATGATTCTTTACAAGAAATGATCTTAATGATTAATACGACATCAAGGGAAGAATTTGAAAAAAAAATACATGTAATTATGAATGTGGATAAGTATCTTCGCTGGTTAGCCGGTATCATCTTTACGCAAAACTATGATGGCTTTGTTCATAATTATGCTCTATATCGAAATAGAGAAAATGGTCAATTCGAAATTATCCCATGGGACTATGATGCTACTTGGGGAAGAGATGTGAATGGAAAGACGATGGAAGAAGATTATGTGCGCATTCAAGGCTTTAATACCTTATCTGCTAGAATTCTCGATATTGAGCATTATCGAAAACAATATAAAAATTTATTAGAAACAATATTAAAGGAATATTTCACCATTGAACACTTAAGGCCAAAAATTGAAACCATGTATGAGCTCATAAGACCATATGTTTTATTAGATCCATATAAGAAAGAAAAGTTAGATGAATTTGATCGAGAACCGGAATTTATCTTGAACTATATAGAAGTACGCTCAAAATATATTAAAAACCAATTGACTAAACTAGATTAACCACATTCCTCAGATAAAGAAAATGACTTTATCTCGCGCTCCACTTATATTCATATCCCTAGTAGGCAACCGTTGATTTTTATAGAAATAGGCAATCGCTATAGGTCAAGAAGCAATCGTGATACGTATATATGCAGTATATATAACCTATATGGTTAAATGAAACGCAAAGGCGACTGTGCGGTGAGGGAAAATGACTAATACGAAATAAAAATATTCATAGGCCCTTATGTATCGATATTCTGCACTTAACTTCTGTTTACTCATGATTCTTAAAACAGAGTAATAGTTCATTCACTTAGCCAAAAGGAACCGTTGCAAAACAATAAAGGAGGATATTAATGAATAATCAAAATGTGCAAGAAAATGAGCACCCTCATAATGATTACTCAACTTCATTTCATTCTTTCCTAGAATCACTTAGGGGAAAAATGGTGACGATTTATCGTGGAGGGCCTGAGTCCAAAACAGGGATCTTATTAGATGTTCAATCAGATTATGTAACTCTCTTTTCTCAAAATAATAACAACAATAACAATAACAACAATAATAATAATAATAATCAGAACAACCAAAACCAAAATAATCAAAACACCGTTATTTACTATCAGGCTGAACATGTCAAAAGTATTAGTGAGGATTCCAAGTCAAACTCCATGCAAATTTCTCAGGTAACTAATGAAGAAGTAGACTATTTGCAATCAGAGTCTTTTATTGGGTTAATTACACAATTAGTGAATGTTCAGATACAAATTAATCAGGGAGGCCCTGAATCTAAATATGGTACATTGCTTACAGTAGCTGGTGATTTCCTTGTTCTATATACAGAAGATGACGGTATTGTATATTATAATGTTCAACATGTCAAAAGTATTTGCAAATACCAAAATAATAACAATAACAACAATGGAAATGTCAATCAACAGTATGTAATCACTTATCCAGAGTATCATATCGGAACGGATTTCCATGATGTCTTTAAAAATATGACTCATAAATGGGTTTCCATTAATCGCGGTGGTCCGGAAGCGATGGAAGGGGTTCTCGTTGAAAACGCAGGTGGTCATTATACCCTTATCAGCAACCAAGAGGTTTTAAGGATCCATCCTTACCATATTAGAAGTATCAGTTCTGGTCCAAAGGGTGCGATGAAACAAAATAATAACAGTAATGAACAATCTAATCAAAACAATCAACAACAGGAGAATTCACAAGAAAATCAGAATAAAGATTCTTCTAATAAAAATAATGATTCTAAGAAATCATCCCGTCGCAGCAGATCTTCCAGTCGTGAACATGTCGTAAAAACGATTGATTATGTATGGAAAGGCAGAAGCTAAACCATAAATGAATTTAGCTCAATATAAATTCTACCTCAAATGGTGCATTAGTCTTCGCTGGTGCACCATTTTTGTCAAGAAGGGAGGGAGACTATGAGTGAAATTCAAGGAATCGGAAACTTTCTTGGGATGGAAGTGGAAGTGGAGATTTCCGGAAGGACCTATTTCACTGGGATACTCATTGATATCGGGTTAGATATTCTCGTCTTATTTGATGGACAGAAATTCCTATATATTCCATTTCTTCATTTGCATAATATAAAAGAAAATAAAATAAAGGAGATTGCGGAGAAGCCGCCTGAAGCGGCACCGTTGCAATTTGAGAAGGAATCGATTTCTTATCGCAAAATATTAACAAATGCTAAAGGACAATTTATTGAAATATTTGTTACGGGGAATCGATCTATTCATGGATATATTACGAGCGTATTGAATGATTATATCGTGTTTTATTCCCCAGTTTACAAAAGAGTTCTTATTTCTATGCAGCATTTAAAATGGTTAACACCATATTTTAATCAGCTAACACCGTATACATTGAATACAGAAGAACTTCCAATCGTTCCTTCAACCCTTCCATTATCACGTTCTTTTGAGGATGAATTGAAAAAGTATAAAGATCAATTGCTTGTTTTTGACCTAGGTGATAATCCGGATAAAGTTGGCTTAATGAAGAATGTTTCCAATAATATTCTTGAACTTGTTCTTGCTGATGGCCAAACGGTCTATTGGAAGCTTTTGCATTTAAAAACGGTGAATTTTCCATAAAAATTTGACAGTTTCAAAGGAGATTCCTTTTTGATGGAATTTCTCCTTTTTTTTTATTTTCTTACTTCTTTTTACTAATATGTGGGTAACTTGGGAGATGATTTCACAAAATAGTAATAATCTTATTGACAATTTGTGTGTTAATATTTAATGTAAGTTTTTTTGTAAAGTGAGAGGGAATATATGCTGTTATATATCTTCAAGGATTTGACCATAAACTTAACAATATTTACTTCTGTTATTTTTTTAACTTGGCTCCCGTATCGCGATAAAATCCAAAATATTAATCAGCGTAACTATGAAATGATCTTGAAGGAAAAAATCATGATTGGCATTATATTTGCTATATTAGGAACATTTATTATGTTTTGCGGTATTAAATTGGATGGGGCATTGATAGATTTACGTCATTTAGCTATTGTTGTAAGTGCTATGTTTGGAGGATTGCCAGCTGCAATCATCACCGGGCTATTAATTGGAATAAATCGTTTTTTCTTTATTGATGGTTTTAATATCCCATCTTATATTGGATTATTGAATGCCATTAATATGGGGGTTATGAGTGGTTTCATCGTGACTCTTAGCAAAAAAAATAGCTGGTTATACATGAATTTATACTGCATTTTCAGCACAACTTTGGTACTTTTCCTATTAATTCATGATTATCATAATCTACTTCCCATCCTTGTTTCCTTTTGGTTTATATCGGCAGTAAGTGGGCTATTAATAAATAAGCTAATAAATTATATCAAGCACACGGTTCGTCTTCAAGAACAAATGAATGAGACTTTACAAGAATTGCAAGATATGAAATGCGCCCTTGATGAAGCTTCCATTGTCAGCATGACAAATAAATATGGTGTCATCACATATGTAAATGATAAATTTGTTGAAGTCTCTGGCTTTTCACGTTCGGAAATTATCGGGAACACGCATCGGATGTTTAATAGTGGGTATCATTCAAAAGAATTGTTTCAAGAATTGTGGGATACGATTCAGGCAGGTCGGATATGGAAGGGAGAGATAAGAAATCTATCAAAGGATGGTCATTTTTCATGGTTTGAGACAACTATTGTGCCTTTTATGAAGGATGGGAAAATCAAACAGTATGTAACAGTAAGAACGGATGTAACAGACCGGAAAAACTTAGTGTGGAGAATGAAGAATCTTACCAACCTTGATGGATTAACTGAAATAACCAATCGGCGTTATTTTGATTATAAAATTCAGAAAGAATGGAATCATTCACTTGAAGGTTATCCTCTTTCATTTATCCTTTTAGATATTGATCACTTTAAAGCATATAACGATACTTATGGACATATGGGCGGAGACGAGTGCTTAAGAAGAGTTGCGAAGAAATTAGTTGAGATAGCGAGTGCTGATTCATATACGGTATCTCGTTATGGTGGTGAAGAATTTGGGATCATCCTTCCATACACAAAAGAAGAGGAAGCAATTGTATTTGCTGAAAGGGTACGAAAAGGGATTGAGGCTTTAGCAATAGAACACTTAACCTCAAAAACATCTAATATTATTACAATTAGTCTTGGGGTAGCTACTATCATTCCAACGGAGCAAAATACGATTGAAGAGTTAATTCAACAAGCTGACGAGGCATTATATTTTGGGAAAAATAACGGTAGGAATCGTGTACATCTTTATAATCAATCACATATGTATGTATAACCCAAGAAAGTTCATATGATAAAAGAACATGATATGAATAATTAGGAAATAACTAGATGATGATCTCTATATTGAATAGAGGTCATTTTACTTTATTCGGGCAAATACCCATGCCATTATAAGATTTATGCATATTCTTTAGTGTGAAATAAAAATAAAATGACAAAGAGGAGGATTTGTAATGAATTCAAATATGCAGTATATGCCCGAATTTCCTCAGCCAGAATTAATGGACGGATCTATGGAAAGAAGACCGTTCGGCTTTGGCTTCGGAAGACCATTTGGTTTTGGGAGACCATTTGGCTTTGGCTTCGGAAGACCATTTGGTTTTGGGAGACCATTTGGCTTCGGCTTTGGAAGACCATTCGGCTTTGGGTTTGGAAGACCATTTGGTTTTGGGTTTGGCGGATGGGGATTACCATTAGGATTTTTAGGTGGATTAGCTGCCGGGTCTTTACTTGCTCCACCATATTATGGCTATGGGTACCCATACCCATACCCATACCCACCTTTTGGATACGGGTTTTAATTAGGTCATAAATTGAATAAGGCTAAGTCCATCTACTCATGGCTTAGCCTTTAAAAGAAGATAAATATAATATAAACATTTTACATAATATTCACGGTCTAACATAGTGTTTAATGATACAATAACAATAAGTGTATCTTATTAAACATATTTTTTTTATAATCGTAACGGAGAATCACAGAGGAGTATCATAATGTGGAAAAAAAGAATTATCATCTTGGCTTCAATTATCATTTTGTTTTTGCTCATTCCTTATGGATTACCTTTAATCTTTGCTCTGGCAACAGCAGTATTGCTTGAAGGTCTTGTTTCATGGTTTCAGAAGAGATTTAAGTTCAGTCGATTGCAGGCAGTAATTTCAGCCTTTCTATTTTATTTATTAATTTTAATTATACTTGGGTATAATCTGTTTGCTACCATCGTTAAGCAAATAGTTAATTTGTCACAAAATACACCGACATATGTTAATGATTTTTACGTGACAGCCATTTTACCACTTATCAAAATGTGGGAACAGTATTCACAAACTCTTCCAAAAGATGTGATTAAATCTACGGAGAAAACGATTGAAAATAGCGTCAATTCGTTAGACTCCTTCCTTCAAGGAATCCTCCAAGCAATGATTAACTTGATTACGGCTATTCCAGGATTTTTGATTGAGTTCCTCATTTATTTGGTTGCATTATTTCTAATTAGTCTTGAACTGCAAAAAATTAAGACAAATATCAAAAATCATTTAACGTTGGAGACCACGAAAAAAGTAACTTTAGTTATTCATCAATTAACTAAAGCTGGTGTAGGGTTCATAAAAGCGCAAATTATTTTCAGCCTTTTAACCTTCCTCTTGGCTTTTATCGGATTGACGATCCTGAAGGCACCACATGTTCTTCTATTTTCCCTTATCATTGTGGTCGTAGATATACTCCCTATATTAGGAACAGGCTCTGTGCTTGTGCCTTGGGGAATTGTCGCGATATTGCAGCAAAATGAACTGTTTGGGTTTGGTTTAATTGTTCTCTTTTTAATCATAACCGTTGTGAGAAGAATTATAGAGCCAAAGGTGTATGCCTCTAATCTCGGGATTTCTGCGCTTGCCTCATTAATTAGTCTCTATCTTGGTTTTAAAATTTTGGGTCTAATCGGATTATTTGTTGGACCTGCGATTGTTATTGTCTTTGAAACTTTAAGGAAGGCAAATATCATTTCTTCCAATTTTAAAATTTAGTAAAAAATAGGGCAGGAAATATCCTGACCCTATTTCCATTTTTTGTAAATTATTTTTCCACCTGTCAAATCGAGAGTATTTCGCTCACCTTTGTAAAGCAACTTCCCATCCTCATTAATTATCAAATTTTCATACGTATAAATATCCTTTCCATTCGGCATTTCGATAATTATTTTTCTTCCCAAATCTTTATTTGGCGTATCAATTTTGATTAAACTTTTTAAATAAAGATGAATAGAAAAGAATCCAATGATTAGGACACTAGTAAAAATAAATAGAGTCTTATAGAAAAGTAGTTTCTTTTTTTGAGAATGTCGATCATATCTATTCATTTTCTCTTTTATCCCCCTATAAATCCGTATTTCTTGATAAACATATGCGTAACCGGATAAAAAATTGCGAAAATATGTAAATTGTTAAAAATTAGATTGATAGAAAGGGTGTTTTCAGTCTTATAAAGTGAAACTTCCATCAGTGGGTGTTTTCGACGCACAGGACGTGCTAGTGCAGAAGTTGTGATTGACGTCGCGCTTTTAGTCTGCCATTCAACCCCCACTGATGGTTAGTTTAACTTATCGGACCTTTACGGACAGTTGATCTCCCACTTATCTTCTTCGTATCTCAGAATCTTTAAGTGGGAGTCTTACTGTCCGTTAAGAGTGGGATAAAAGCGGTCGAACGCCTATAGACTTTTCAGAAAAAATGTGTGTTTGTCTAATCGCACATATTAGGTGAATGGAATAGGATATAGGGAATTCAAATAAGGGAGGTATGAGCATGTCAGGCGCAGTTGGTTATAATGCAGGATTTGCTTTATTGGTAGTACTCTTTATTTTGTTGATTATTATCGGTGCTTCATGGGGATTTGGAGGATTTCATTAAGCGTAAATAGGGGGGGTTAATGTATGCCATTCGGATATGGATATGGTGGCTTCGGCGGCTGTGGATACGGTGGTTTCGGTTTCGGTGCAGCGTTTGCGTTAATCGTAGTGTTATTTATCCTTCTCATTATTGTAGGAGCAGCTTGCTTTACTTGGTAAGAAGGAATGAACGAAAGCAGGGAATTCCCTGCTTTTGTTTGTAATCAATAGGTACATATTTATTTAATCATGTAAAATTTTTTCGTCTGTGTGAGTATTTGTGAATAAATGATTTCTTCTGATTTATTTTTTAGTTCTGCTAATTTTTGAATGGATAGTTTCATCATCAAAGGATTTGTTCTTTTTCCATGAAAGGGACCCTCAAATGGCCATGGCCCATCTGTTTCGATAAATATTTGTTCTAATGGGTAAGCGAGAGCTAGTTGTTGAATTTCTTTTTCGTAAATGAGGTCTGGAGTATAGGATATATAATATCCATTTTTAATCATCCGCTCTACTGTCATTTGATCCCCTTTGAACCAATGAAAATGTGCTTTTTGTATGGAGTATTGTTCTAATAAGTCACACACAAGCGGCGCATCATCGTAGACAGCGTGAAGGATTATGGGCTTATCCCATACTTTTGCAAATTTAATAAATTCTTTCAATATTGAAATATATGGTTCCAATGGAAATGAGTTTGTTCCTTCTTTTAATCTTAAATAATATGGAAGGCCGACCTCGCCAACGGCAACCATATGATTAGAATGCTGGCTCATCCAATTCATTAAGGATGATAATTCCTCATCGGAAGGAAGAGGTTGCTCGGGATGATAGCCAAAAGCGGTATGTACCTTTGGATAAATATTTGATAAGGATAAGTTTCTTTTACAGGAACTGAGATCAGTTGAGACGGTGATTAACGCCTCAACTGATAACTCATGGTTAAGGATAAACTTGATTTCGTCATCTTGATATTGATCTAAATGAATGTGCGAATCAACCATTTTATTTTCCAACGGAAACACGATCCTTTGCGGTTAAAGTATAATAAATGGATTTTTTCCATTCAAGAAATTGTTCCTCAAGCAAAAGCGTTTCACTTCGAGGTCTCGTGTAGGGAACATCGAAAATACGCGCAATGCTCGCTGGTTTATTGGTTAATACCACAATCCGGTCGGATAAAAACAAGGCTTCTTCAATGCTATGGGTAACAAACAAAATCGTCTTTCGATTGCTTTCCCAAATAGATAAGAGCCATTTTTGCATTTCCAATTTTGTGAATTCATCTAATGCAGAGAAAGGTTCATCCAGAAGAATGACGGATTGTGGGCTAAGCAATGCTCGAATGAATGAGACTCTTTGCTTCATTCCCCCGGATAATTCATCGGGATAGGCTTTCAAATAATCTCCTAGACCTGCTTTTTGCAGCATCTCTATTGCCTTATCATGATCAATCTTACCTTTAATCTCCTGGCCTAGGGTAACATTTTTTAAAATGGTTCTCCATGGGAAAAGAGATGGTGTTTGAGGCATATAGCTTATCAAACCTCTCTTGCCATTAATCATTTCTTTATTCAGGGTTATGATGCCATTATCAGGGGTTAGGGTCCCTCCAATGAGATGGAGCAAAGTACTTTTTCCACTTCCTGATGGCCCTAAAACAGAGATAAATTCTCCTTCATTTACCGTTAAACTGAAATCTTTCAAAACGGGCTGCTGCTGAAATCCAAACGAAACCTTGTTTATGGATAAGATGCTCACTTTAATGCTCTCCTTTCCTCTGCCAACGAATCCATCTTCGTTCAAACAGGGTAATAATAGCGATAAAGAGAAGACTTAAAATCATAATAATAAAAATGGCTACAAAAACCTTTGCTGTTTGAAACGATGATGAAGCTAATGTCATATATACTCCAATTCCTGATTTTGCTCCGAGCCATTCGGAGATTACCGCACCCATGACGCTATATGTAGCAGAAATTTTCAGTCCCGAAAAAATCGCTGGAAGGGCAAAGGGAAACTCAAGCTTTTGAAACAATTGGAGCCGTTTTGCTCCTGCCATAATCATATATGATTTCAATTCAGGTGTGGTTTGCTTAAACCCATCTAATGCTGCGACAGTAATTGGAAAAAAACATACAAGAGTGATCACAATTAATTTTGGCAATAACCCAAATCCAAACCAAATAATAAGGAGAGGAGCAAGGACAATAATCGGCACATTTTGCGATAATATAAGCAAAGGATAGAAGGCTGATTCAAATGCAGGAATAAGATGAAGCAAGATAGCCGTTAAAAAACCAATCCCTGATCCAATCAATAATCCAAGCAATGATAATTTAATAGTAGACACTAAATGAGGAAGGAAGCTTGTCCAATCATTGATCCCTTCTAGAAATATGGCACTAGGTGATGGAAGCAGCCATCCTGGTACTTTTGCTAACCGAACCGCCAATTCCCAAATAATAAGAATAAGGAGGAGAACCATA
Organism: Cytobacillus sp. Hz8; assembly: GCF_042263505.1. Lineage (NCBI taxonomy): Bacteria > Bacillati > Bacillota > Bacilli > Caryophanales > Bacillaceae > Cytobacillus > Cytobacillus sp. Hz8. Next base: position 501,352 of record NZ_JBHKFI010000001.1, read on the forward strand.
AATGGTCTCCATCCTTTTCGAAGTAAACTCTTCATTATCGATATTTCTCCGTTAATTGATCCATTGTAATTCCCTCTGGTTGGTAAAGAATTTTTACTTGAGAAATCACGTTTGGACTTCCGATTTCAATCATACGTTGATTCATCTTCGTAATAATGGTAAAGAGCTGAGATAATTCTCCTTCCATGGTTGTTTCCAAAGGATGAACTTCATAGTTGACTCCTGAATCCTGAATGACTTTAATAGCTTCATCAACATATGGAATGACGTTTTCCCCGTTTTTTGTTTTTGGGATGATTTGAATACTTATAAGTGCATTTGCCATGTCTCTCGCTCCTTATTTTGGTAAAAATTCATTTGTGAAAGCTTTTTCTGAATCAAGCTTTTTCTCTAATAATCCATGATCATACATCCATGTTGCATAATTATCCCAAACCTCCTTGCTTTGATAGCCCCATTCCTTTGCATCATCTTGATATTTCGGAGAAAGCCATTCCTGACTTTTCTTTACAAGGTTTTCATTTAAATCAGGAGCTGCCTTAATTAAGATTTGCGCAGAGTCATCGGGATTCTTGATCGCATACTTATATCCTTTCGCTGCAGCTTTCATAAATGCTTTAACTGTTTCAGGTTTTTCCTTTATCATCTTTTCATTAGAGGTTAAAACAGGAGTGTAGTAATCTAACTTCTTAGAGTAATCTGTTAAATAAATCATGTTCAGTTTTTCGCCGCGAAGCTCTGATTCAATTCCTGTCCATCCATAATAAATCCATGCGAAATCAATATCTCTCTTAACTGCAGTAAAGAAATCGGTGTCCCCTATATTGATAATATCCACTTTCTTTACATCTGCATGTTCTTGTTCCATAAGTGAGGTGATGACGGACTTTTCAATAGGTGAACCCCAGCCACCGTATGTATGTCCTTCAAAATCTTTTGGGCTTTTAATATTTTTGGCAACAGGTGAAGCAAAACCAGATGTATTATGTTGAATGACAGCAGCAATCGATACTAAAGGAACTCCTTGAATCCTCGCTAGTGTAACACCTTCCTGATAACTCACTCCAAATTCAGCTTTACCAGAAGCGACTAATTGATCAGCACCAGCTTCTCCCGGTTGGATAATATCAACATCAAGTCCCTCTTGCTCGAAATATCCTTTAGCCTTTGCTACATAAAGACCTGTATGGTTCGTGTTTGGTGTCCAATCAAGAACGACAGTCACCTTTTTCAGTTCCTTTTTCTTTTCAGCTGATTTGTTTGACTGCTCTTTGCCGGTACATCCGCTTAATAATAGAAGAAGCGAAATGATGGCTAGACCTATTTTTTTCATGATAATCTTCCTTCCGTTAGTAAAAAATAAAAGCACCCAGGCAATGAACCTGGGCGCAAATAAATAAACATAAAATAACTGAATATGTTTCCTACGCTGGTCTCATCCAGATCAGGTTCAAAGGGTCTACATCTTATATGGATGTACTCTCAGCCAGCACAACTGGTTCCCCTAATATTCTTACCTATTCAATTAATTTCTATCTCATTATAGCAGATTTAATCCATTTGACTAGTAAGGATATGAATATTTGAAAGGAAAAGTCATTATTCTTGACGAATGATTATGGAAATAGTAAGATGCAACTGTACTTACTAAAAGTAAGCAGTTGACTAATAGGAGGTAAAAAAACATGACGACAGTAGCAAATAAAACTTTATCAGAAGTAATTAAAGAACGCCATTCTGTTAGAAAATATGATCCAGAGTTTATGATTTCAAAGGAAGAAATTGAAGCAATATTAAAAGAAGCAACACTTGCGCCATCATCCAGTAATCTTCAACCTTGGCGCTTTATCATTTTTCAAGACAAAAATATTAAAAAAGAACTAAAAGCCATTGCCTATAATCAAGAGCAAGTAGAGACATCCTCAGCTGTGATTGCAGTATTGGGGGATAAGGAAATGTATAAAAATGTAGAAAAGATCTATCATAGTGCATTTGAAGCAGGCTTTATGGATGAAGCCAATATGAACCGTTTGATTCAAAGTTCCAATAACACCTACCCAGCAGCTCCTGTTGAAGCACGCATAAATATTGCTTCTTTCGATGCCGGCTTAGTGACCATGCAGCTAACATTGATTGCTAAAGATAGAGGATATGATACAGTCATTATGGGTGGTTTTGACAAGAATCAATTTGTAGAAAAGTACAATGTAAATGAACGCTATTTTCCCATAGTTTTAATTGCTTTAGGAAAAGCTGCTCAAGATCCATTTAAATCAACTAGACTACCACTAGAAGACGTTGTTCTTGAATATAAATAATAATAACAAGGGAAGGCGCGGTATTTGCCTTCCCATTTCTATTTTGGTGCTCTAAAGCCGGCAGCTTCTGCTTCGTTTTTGGTACAAAACCATTTTCTGGTTTTGTTTGCTTATATGACGGAGAATCGGGGGTATGATAAATTTTTTCTCCACGCGAATTAATATTTCCTTTAATCTTGCATTTTTGATTAGGAATTTTTTCCTCGTTTTCTGCCTGTTTCTTTTCCTCAGTACGGTAATTTTCCAATGACCAAATTCCTATTTCTTTTTCTTGAGCCTTTTTTTGAATGGCCTTAAATTCATCGACGTATTTTGTATTTGATGCATATACAACGACTCGAGCTAATCCTTCTTCGAGCAGAGTTTCATTATACATTTTTCCATTGAGATAGACATAGGCTAATAATCTCCCATACTGATCACGTTCACTTACATCAAGCTCTAATTGAACCTGTTGATGTAGTAATGTTTTTTTTGTAAATGCAGATGCCTCTGGTCCAAATGGTTGTACTGGTTTAGTTGGATGCTTTGTCTCAGGAGTATCCACAAGAAGCATCCGAATTCGCTCTTCCTTTCCATTTGCAAGCTTTACATCTATCGTATCGCCATCAACGACATAAACGACTTTCCCTGTAAATCCTTTCGAGTCTGTTGCTTGTGAACATGCAACAAGCAGAATCAAGCATAAGAAAAACATCATTGTGATCTTTTTTTTCATTAGCAATAGTTCCTCCAATTCATGACTATGATATCAAGGATTTAATGAAATGGGGAGTTTTTTAATAAAATCATTCAAATGGTGGATATTCGTCTACCTTTCTATATAGAATACTTTTTAGGGATTCTTCATGAGAAAATAAGTAAGGAACATTGCAAACTTTCCTTTAGAAAGATAAGATTAAAATTGCGGTTTATATTGTTTGCATGAAGAGAGGAAAAGAAATATATGGCAAAAAATATTAAAGAGGAAGTCTTATCTCGTCGGACCTTTGCGATTATCTCCCACCCGGATGCGGGAAAAACGACTTTAACGGAAAAGCTTCTGTTATTTGGTGGTGCAATTCGTGATGCTGGGACGGTTAAAGGGAAGAAAACTGGGAAGTATGCGACCAGTGACTGGATGGAAATAGAAAAGCAAAGAGGAATTTCGGTTACCTCGAGTGTGATGCAGTTTGATTATCATGGATGCCGTGTTAATATTCTAGATACACCAGGACACCAAGACTTCAGTGAAGATACTTATCGTACATTAACAGCGGTCGATAGTGCAGTTATGATTATTGATTCGGCTAAAGGGATTGAGGAACAAACATTAAAATTATTTAAAGTTTGTCGCATGCGTGGAATTCCTATTTTTACCTTTATCAATAAATTAGATCGTCAAGGGAAACAACCATTAGAATTGCTGGCTGAATTGGAAGAAGTTATGAATATTGAATCTTATCCAATGAACTGGCCAATTGGAATGGGAAAAGAGTTTTTAGGAATTTATGACCGTTTCTATAATCGGATTGAGCAATTTAGAGTGGATGAAACAGAACGTTATATCCCTTTAAACGATGATGGCGAAATTGAAGGAGATCATTCTCTAAAGCAATCTGGTTTGTATGATCAAACGCTTGAGGAAATTATGCTTTTGAATGAGGCAGGAAATGAATTTTCACGGGAGAGAGTTTTGGAAGGGTCGCTAACCCCTGTTTTCTTTGGTAGTGCGTTAACTAATTTTGGTGTGCAAACCTTCCTGGAAACTTATTTACAATTCGCTCCGTCACCTCAGGCACGCAATACATCTGAAGGAAGAATTGATCCTTTATCAGAGGATTTTTCCGGATTTATTTTTAAAATTCAAGCGAATATGAATCCAGCTCACCGCGACCGTATCGCCTTCCTTAGAGTATGCTCTGGGCGGTTTGAAAGAGGAATGACCGTGAATATTCCAAGAATGGGTAAGCAGATGAAATTGGCTCAATCTACTCAATTTATGGCAGATGACCGCAGTACAGTCGATGAGGCTGTAAGTGGTGATATTATTGGATTATATGATCCAGGCACCTATCAAATTGGGGATACCTTGACGGTTGGAAAAAATTCATTTCAATATGAACGACTGCCGCAATTTACACCTGAACTATTTGTACGTGTTACTGCAAAAAATGTTATGAAACAAAAGCATTTCCATAAAGGGATTGGACAATTGGTTCAAGAAGGAGCGATTCAGCTCTTTAAAACGGTTAAAACAGAGGAATATTTACTTGGGGCAGTGGGACAGCTCCAATTTGAAGTGTTTGAACATCGGATGAAAAATGAATACAATGTAGAAGTTTTCATGGAAAGATTAGGATCGAAAATAGCTCGCTGGGTAGAGACTGATGAGGTTAATGAGAATTTATCTAGTTCAAGAAGTTTACTTGTTACCGACCGTTATGGGAAAAAAGTATTTTTATTTGAAAATGATTTTGCGTTAAGATGGTTCCAAGATAAAAATCCTGATGTTGCCTTATATAATCCAATGGATCAATATCAATAAGCTGACTTGTGATTTCATTGCTTCATAAATATTACAGATTTTTATTGATAAAAGATATAATCTATAATACAATTAATGAGAACTTAATAATTCCTTTTATCAAAGGGGAGTAGCTTTTAGGGAAACCTAAAACAAAGTCGTCAATTCGTGGATTTAAATCCATCGGCTTTGTTGGCATTTTAACGATGTCTTGCAAGACCTTTGCCTGTTGGCAGAGGTCTTTTTTGTTGTAAAAATGCCAGAACAAGCCCAAAACCAACCTCTGTCAACAGGACATTCTCGGGAAAAATAGATTATGGAGGGAACGTCTATGGATTTAAGTATTTTGTTAGAATATGGTTGGGTCTTACTTATATTAGTAGGATTAGAGGGAATATTAGCTGCTGACAATGCCGTTGTGATGGCAGTTATGGTTAAACATTTACCAGAAGAACAACGGAAAAAGGCATTGTTTTATGGATTATTTGGAGCTTTTATCTTTCGTTTTGCGACCTTGTTTATGATTTCGTACCTTGCAGATGTTTGGCAGGTTCAAGCACTTGGAGCATTCTATCTTCTTTTTATTACTCTTCATCACTTGTATAATCGGATCAGAGGGAAAGAGAGTGAGCCCAAGCCTGTTGAAGGTAAATCATCCTCTTCTTTTTGGCTTACTGTATTAAAGGTGGAATTAGCTGATATTGCTTTTGCTATTGATTCTATGCTGGCTGCAGTTGCTTTAGCGGTTACTCTTACTCCATCTGGCTGGTTTCATATTGGTGGACTTGACGGAGGCCAGTTCTTGGTCATGTTCCTTGGAGGTTTCATAGGATTAGTGATTATGAGATTTGCTGCAAGTTGGTTTGTGACTCTGCTTCATAAACGACCCTCACTCGAAACGGCTGCCTTCTTAATAGTTGGTTGGGTCGGAGTGAAATTATCAGTACTTACGCTTGCTCATCCACAAATTAGTTTAATTGATGAACACTTTCCAGAATCTCTTACATGGAAGTTAATTTTTTGGATTATCCTTCTAGCTATTGCCGGAGGTGGATTCTTAGTATCCAATAAAAAACAAGTAGAAGTAGAAAGTCATTTATAAAAAAACAAAGCCTTACTGTGTGAGAATGCATACTCAGACAGTAAGGCTTTATTATTTAAAAAAATTTTTTGCTTACCCCCACAAAGAATAGAAATTCATCCGTAAAGTTTTAGTGAATAATGCGGCCGCAAAAATAACTTTATGAGGTGAAAGAATGAAACCACTATCAAAAAAGACCATCAAGAATATTTTACAATGTTCGACAGCTATTGTTATTGCAGGAGCATTTACTTATTCCTCGGCTTTAGCGTATGCCGCAGATGATACGAATGAAACCAATCTTCCAGTTGTTGAAATGCCAAGCTTAACAACTGATCTTGTAAGTCCTTCACCAAATGAAACGATCCTGCCAAATGGAGATTCTCAAGCAGAGAATGATTTACTTGAATCTCACCCACTTAAACCAGGTAATTTCTTATATTTTTCTAATATTGCTTTTGGAAATTCACATAAAACAATAGCTTTAACAGCAGCATTAAATAAGATAAAAAATCCGATTGCTAAGGCGGCGCTTGAAAAAAATATTGAAAAGGCAGTTGCCAAAATCCAAGCAAAACAGGAACAATTTAATAAAAAACATTTAGAGAACCGATCTAATGAAAAAAAACTAGCAGAACAAGTGCAGCAAGATGAGTTGGAAAAACAAGATAATGAGAAGAATATAAGGGAAAAAGATCAGCAAAAGGACCTGAAACAAAAAACAAAACAAATAGAAGCCCATCAACATAATGGAAAAGGGAATGGAAAGCACAATAGACATATGAAACATTAAACATTGTATGGATGATAAATAATAGAAAGAAAGTCAAAAAAGCTTTCTTTCCAATACCTCCCCCTTAAAATATCATGTCATTTATCGTATGATAGAAAAGACAGATTGAGAGGTGAGGCTATTGCTAAGTTTATTATTCCATACTTTTACAAAAAAGAGCGCGAAATCACTAGAAAAACAAGTCAAGCTCATTCAACAAGGCGATGTAGCTTTACAAGATCAACTGATAAATTCCTATAAACCATTTATTGCAAAAAATGTTTCTGCTGTTTGTAAGAGATATATAAGTGAATCTGATGATGAATTTAGCATAGGACTCATTGCATTTAACGAAGCAATCCAAAAATATAGTCCTGATAAAGGCAGTTCACTATTAAGTTTTGCAGAGGTCATTATTAAACGTAGAGTCATTGATTATATAAGAGGTCAGTCCAGACATCAAATAAATAGTGTACCAGCTTTTAATAATGAACAGCAGGAAGAGGAAGAATCTGCTTCCTTTATTGAAGAGGAATTATCCATTAAAGAATTTAAAGAGAAAGTGGATAATACAAAGAGAAGAGAGGAAATCTACCAGTTTTCTAATATGTTAGAAGAATTTGGTTTATCCTTCCAAGACCTAGTTGAGCAATCACCAAAGCATGCAGATGCCAGAAAAAATGCGATGATTGTGGCGAAAACTTTAGTTCAAGACGAAGAAATGAAATCCTTATTTATGGAAAAGAAAAAGCTTCCTATCAAACAATTAGAGAGAAAAGTGGAAGTAAGTAGGAAAACGATTGAAAGAAATCGCAAATATATCATGGCGATATCATTGATTGTCATGAGTGATTTTGTGTATTTAAAGGATTATATTAAAGGGGTGTTGGAAACGTGAAGACCGGGATCATAGTAGAAATCAATGAACGTTTTTTAACATTGCTAACCCCTGAGGGAGAATTCATGCGAGCCCGAAGGCATGATCGTCCATACGATCTTGGTGAGGAAATATCATTTGCCCCTTTTGAATTGGAGCAAAAAAAGCCTGCTTTTTTATCTTTTTTACAGTCTTTAAAAGGGAAGGCCGCTTTGACAGCGATGATTGCCCTGTTACTTGCGGTTGGCACCTTCCTTCCAATCTATCAAGGCACTAAGGTATATGCCTATATGTCTATTGATATGAACCCGAGTATAGAATTGGGTGTTAATGACAAACTACAAGTCATCGAACTTATACCTTATAACCAAGACGGTAGGAAAGTGATTAAAAGAATCAAAAGCTGGAAAAAAGAGGATGTCCAGGCCGTAACAGATGATATTTTAAAAGAGCTGGAGAAAACAGGGTATACATACAATAATAAAAAAATCATTATTACGAAGGTGTATACCGGCAAAAGGGAGAAAAATATCGATCAAAAATTAGATAAAGATATCGACACGATTAAGCATGAGGTTAATAATAAAAAAATAGACGTCAATGTTATGGAAGCTACAAAGGAACAACGGGAGAAAGCTAAAAAACAAGGAATGACAGCTGGCCGCTTCATTCAGAATAAAACCATTCAGACTAAGGAATCTCAAGAATCAGCAAAACCGACTTCCGAAAAAACGATTAAATCGAAGCAAAATACGTCAAAAGCGCCAAATGTGAAGATAAAGAAAGAAATTCAATCAAAGTCTAAACAGATTATTCAACAAAATCCCAAAAGTAATAATAAAAAGGCCATTACAGAGAAAAATAATAAGAAAAAATGGAATGTAAAAAAAGAGGGAATAGAAGGTTATCAGCGTAATCAGGAATATAGAATTCCAAATATTGAGCATAAGGTAAATTCCCATTATCATCGTGTAGAAAGAGAAGCACAGATATTTAAAAACAAAAAAATAAAGAAATATGATTATCGAAAACATGGCTTGAGTAATTACTATAATAATCAGAAGCATCATGAACATTAAAAAGAAAGTCCGGCTAATCACCGGACTTTTTTTGCCATATTTATTGATTGTTTTGTCCGGAAAGCTGAGATTGAGCTTGTTGAACTAATCGTTTTGTAATTTCACCGCCAACTGAACCATTAGCGCGTGATACGGTATCTGACCCTAAATGAACACCAAATTCCTGTGCAATTTCATATTTCACTTGATCTAAATATTGTTCAATGCCAGGAACTAATAATTTATTTGAGCTTCTAGCCATCTTTATGATCTCCTTTATATTTCCTAGTTCATTTAAACAGAGTATGTTTCTCTGTATTTGTAGTATGTCAATTAAACAAGGAATCATGAATGGAATGTTATTCATATTTTGCATTGAATTTTCTATATTATCATTATTCTAAAGAGAGAGTGATAATTGGATAAAAAATGATGAAAAGGAACAGAAGCCTGTGCATAAAGGCTTCTGTTTTTTTAATCGCTACCATGACTAACATCTTTTGTCGGGTGCATAAAAGGATATCCATTTGGTTTTTTTCGTTCTTCGAGCAAGGCTCTATTTTCAGAAGTATTCCAGCCAATATCATTTGTTGGATGAACCCATTCATCGCCAGACATAATGGCTGGGTCCGTATTTTCGTCCCAGTTTTCAAGAGGGGAGTTAGGTGAAGCGTAATGACTATCTCCAATGATGACCCCGTATTTGTTTTGAAAGGGGGGTTCTATTTTTATTCCGGTTCCTTTAAAATCCGGTGAATTTATTTGATGAGGTAAAGTATGATCAATTTCCATCGGAATATTCAGGTTTTTCCTTTTCAAGAAAATCATCCTTTAATTAATGTATTTTCTTTTATCTTTTCCGAAGAGACGTTCATTTTATAAGGAGAAAGGATTGGAAATATTCGGTGGTCGGAATGATGCATTTTGAAAATGAAAGTGTATAAAATAAAACGGAAATGAAGGAGGGAATGATTGTGGCAAAACGAAAGGCAGAATTTAATGCAGCAGTTAAGCACAGCAAGACTCCAAGAAAAAATATAGAGGATACGGAATTTTCTGCAGAATATATTCAAGGCGAATCAGGAATGAAAGGGGCAAATCGCAATTCTAAACAAGGAAGAAAGGGAAGATCATAGATGGGAAAAAAGAAAGCAAAAAACCAATCCAATGTGGAATTTGGGATGGAATTTGGAGATGTTAATGCCGCAAAACAAATGGAATCGCTGATAGCTAATAAATATCAGGAAAAAGGAAAAAAGAAGAAATAAATCAAAAGGTACCTTCTTGGCGGAAGGTACCTTAATTAACAATTTTATTTGGTTTTGACTTTAAAAGAAAAGCTATAAATAGCTGTTTTTTCATTTTTACTATCAAAATAGGCGAGAAGATAGGAAGGCTCTCGGATAAATTGACCTGAAAGACAATATTCGTCAATGTCGAAAGCAATCTCTTCTATTAAAGTATGTTTATAAAGTTCTTTTTCCTGTAAATGTAGATCTGCAAATTCTTGACCAAGAAGCTCTGGATTTTCGACAATCCTTTGATAAATTTCTGATCTATCCCGCTTTTCAAGGTTTCTTTGCCACCATGGCTTTCGAGGCTTATATTTGGCATGTTCAAGATAATCTAGTTTCATTAAACCTTCTACAATCGAAAGATTTTGAAAATGGATATTTTTCAGGAATGCAAATAATCTTCGATAAAGGTCCTCAAGCTGATGACCGATTTTTGACCAGCCTTGTTCCTCCCAATAATGACCAAAGTCTTGAAAGAAATCAAAAGCAGTTGGGAAACCCTTTGTGACTAAATACTCAACTGTTTGATCCATTCGATGGTCATTCCAATATTTTTCAAGTACATCCTCTACTTGTTTGATTCGAATCACATCTGAAAACGGAAGTACACGGTTACTTACGATTTCATATGGTGGAAAATCACTGGAAATGTATTGGTATTCGTCTGCTTGTTGTGTTAAGCCGGTGCCACGGAGCATTTTTAGAAATCCAAGTTGTAGTTCTTCTGGTCTTAATGCAAAGACATCATTGAAGGTTTTTTTGAAAGATGTATAATCCTCTTCTGGAAGACCAGCAATTAAATCTAAATGTTGATCAATTTTTCCGCCTTCTTTGATCATTGTGACCGTTCGTGTAAGCTTTTCGAAATTTTGTCTACGTTTGACCAATTCATTGGTATAATCATTGGTTGATTGGACACCGATTTCAAAGCGGAAAAGTCCAGGAGGTGCTTCTTCATTGAGAAATTCAATCACCTCTGGCCTCATGATATCCGCTGTAATTTCAAATTGAAAGACCGTTCCAGGTAGGTGCTCATCAATAAGAAAGCGAAACATATCCATCGCGTAGCTTCGGCTAATATTAAAGGTTCGGTCAACAAATTTAAAGACTCTTGCCCCATTGTTCATTAAATAAAGGATATCCTCTTTCACTTTTTCTTTATCAAAATACCTTACTCCCACCTCAATGGAGGATAGGCAAAATTGACAGGTGAAAGGGCAACCACGACTTGTTTCAATATAGATAATTCGTTTTGAGAGTTGAGCAAGGTCCTCTTGAAAACGAAATGGTGTAGGAATTGTTCGTAAATCAAGTTTGTTCTGTGGAAGCGTTAAGGTAACCTCACCGTTATGACGATAAGCTATTCCCCGAACTTGATCATAATGATGTTCTCCATGTAATTCCTGTAATAGTTGTTTAAAGGGTGCTTCCCCTTCTCCAATAATGACAAAATCAAAGTATGGGACTTTTTCCATCCATTCCTTTGCATTATAGGTCACTTCTGGACCTCCAATTGCGATGGAAATAGATGGATCAATTTTTTTAAGCATTTGTGCAACCTTTATTGTTTCTTCAATATTCCATATATAACAACTGAAGCCAACCACATTAGGTTTTTTCTTAAATAGATCTGTGACGATATTCATAATCGGATCTTTAATCGTATATTCGGTAATTTCAATGTCGAACTCCGGTTGAGCATACGCTTTAAGGAGACGGATAGCTAGATTGGTGTGGATGAATTTTGCGTTCAGAGTCGTACAAATAATGTTCATGGGATAACTCCTTCAAGTAGACAAGTATCAAGAATTACAACTTTTAATTATATCTTATTGTTACCAAAATGAATAGTTGATAACAACTATGGAAAATGCTATCAAGCTAGTGAAATCTATTGTTGAATGGAAATGTTTAAAGCGGTAAAGTAAGTATTATAGATTGAAGTTTAAGAGGAGATGGAATTATCATGAAAGTTACTCTTTTTGCCACTTGCTTAGTTGATATGTTTAAAAGCAATGTTGGTAAAGCAACAGTAGAATTGTTAGAGCATCTTGGGTGCGAAGTGGAGTATCCTGAATCACAGATTTGCTGTGGCCAACCAGCTTATAATAGCGGCTATGTGAATCAAACGAAGGATGCGATGAAGCAAATGATAGAAACATTTAGTGAATCCGAATATATTGTATCTCCATCCGGCTCCTGTGCATTTATGTTTAAGGAATATCCTCATATATTTAAGAATGATCCTATATGGGAGGATAAGGCGAAGGCACTGGCTGAAAAAACATATGAATTAACTCAGTTTATTGTGGAAGTTTTAAAAATTGAAGATGTCGGGTCCCGGTTTGAAGGGAGAGCCACGTATCATCCATCCTGTCATATGACACGCTTACTTGGGGTAAAGGATGCTCCAATTACGTTATTAAAAAACATTAAGGGATTAGAATTTAATGTTCTTCCTGGAAAAGAGAATTGCTGCGGCTTTGGGGGAACATTTTCTGTAAAAATGTCGCAAATTTCTGAACAAATTGTTGATGAAAAAATTCAACATGTTGAAGAAACACAGGCTGATTATCTAATCGGTGCAGATACAGGATGTCTGATGAATATGGGAGGAAGAATGGAGAGAAAAGGCAAGCCCGTAAAGGTGATGCACATTGCAGAAGTATTAAATTATCGATAACGAGCATTCGACAAGTACAGGAGGGATTCACGATGGCGACGAAAATGGAAAGTGTTCATTTTAAAGACCGAGTGGAAAAGGAATTGACTAATTCATTTATGCGCGGTGCTGTTTCAAGTGGGCAGGATCGCTTGAAAATGGGGCGTTTAGCTGCTGCAGAGGAGATCGGTAATTGGGAAGAGTGGCGTTCACATGGTGAAGAGATCCGTCAACATGTCCTTCAAAATTTAGATTACTATTTACTGCAGCTCAGTGAAAATGTGGCGAAAAGAGGAGGACATGTATTTTTTGCGCAAACAGCTGAGGAGGCTCGGGATTATATTCGTCAAGTGATCGAAAAGAAAGAAGCAAAAAAGGTTGTAAAATCAAAATCAATGGTTACAGAAGAAATCCAGTTAAATGATTGTTTGGAAAATGTTGGATGCAAAGTAATTGAAACAGATCTAGGAGAATTTATTTTACAATTGGATAATCATGATCGTCCTTCTCATATCATAGCACCTGCCATACATAAAAACAAAGAACAGGTGAGAGATATCTTTAAGGAAAAATTGGGTTATAAGAATTCAGAAAAGCCTGAAGAATTAACAGCTCATGCTCGGAAAACGCTCAGAAAAGAGTATTTAACAGCAGATGTGGGAATCACTGGCTGCAACTTTGCAATCGCGGAAACGGGTTCAATTACCTTGGTTACGAATGAAGGGAATGCAGATTTATCGACTGCTCTTCCCAAAACACATATTGCGGTCATGGGGATGGAAAGAATCGTTCCTACTTTCGAGGAATTAGATGTGCTGATTAGTTTATTAACAAGAAGTGCAGTCGGTCAAAAACTAAGTAGTTATGTTACGGTCCTCACGGGTCCAAGAGAAAAAGAAGATGTAGACGGACCTGAAGAATTTCATCTGGTCATCGTGGATAATGGAAGATCTGAAATTTTGGGAAGTGAATTTCAGCCAATTCTTCAATGCATTCGCTGTGCTGCTTGTGTCAATGTATGCCCTGTCTATCGACATATTGGTGGACATGCCTATGATTCTGTTTATTCAGGCCCTATAGGAGCCGTATTATCTCCATTATTATTTGGATATGAGAAATATAAAGAATTACCGTATGCCTCTACCCTTTGTGGGGCTTGTACGGAGGCCTGCCCAGTAAAAATTCCATTACATCAATTGTTACATAAACACCGGCAAGTAATAGTTGAACAAGAGGGACGTGCACCGATTTCAGAAAAGTTATTAATGAAAGCTTTTGGCTTAGGAGCTGCTTCTCCATTTATATATAAAATCGGCTCTAAAATGGCGCCGACAGCCATGAATCCTTTTACCGTAGGGGAAAAAATCTCAAAAGGGCCCGGTCCATTAAAAGCATGGACAGAAATTCGCGATTTTCCTGCACCTAACAAGGAGAGATTTCGTGACTGGTTCAAAAATCGCGAAAAGGGAGGGAAAAACTAATGGAAGAATTGGTGCAAAATCGAGATGCATTTTTAGCAAAAATTGCTCATCGACTTGGTAAGGCTGAAGTTTCTAGAAATTTAGAGAAACCAGCCTGGAAGTATCACCCCGAGGAGATTACGTTAAAATATGAGACCTCAAATGAATTAGTTGAAATCTTAAGAGAGCAATGTAAAGAAATTCATACCAAATTTGTCATGACGGAAAAGAATCAATTAAAATCAATCATAAAGGAAATTGTCAATGAATATGGTGGCGGACCCATTGTTACTTGGCAGGATGAAAAGTTTGCAGAATATGGACTTATGGAGCTTTTTAACGTTGAGTGGCCAAAAGAAAATATCGAAGTCCATATGTGGGATTATTCATTAAAAGAAGAAAATGTAAAGAAGGCAGAAAAGGCGAATGTGGGTATAACGATTAGTGATTTGACACTTGCAGAATCGGCAACGGTGGTTTTATTAAGCAGTAAAGATAGAGGGAGAACTGTAAGTTTCCTTCCTGAAACTTCTATTATGATTGTTCCTAAAAGCACGATAGTTCCAAGGCTAACACAGGCATCGAGCTTTTTAACTGAGAAAATTCAAAGCGGAGAGCTGGTTCCATCCTGTATTAATTTTATTTCCGGACCTAGCTATTCGGCAGATATCGAAATGATGCTTGTTTTAGGTGTTCATGGACCTGTGAAGGCTGCCTATATCGTCGTTGAAGATTTATGAGATTCACTAAGAAAAAGGATGGCAGATTGCCATCCTTTTTCTTAGTGACTTGTTAATTTCTTTTTATAGAAAGAAACATAAACCTTTGTTTTCACTAGAAATTCCTTTAATCTGGTCAATTTTAGTTCAATAATGGGTTGTGCAAAAGCGGTTAATAGATTGCTTGATAATAAAATAGTTAAGAGCAATGCAAAACCAACCAGCATGAAATAATTTGTTGGTGAATGAATATAATCTTGAACCTCGCTTGCTCTAAAAAAACGAACAATAAAACCGTGCAATAAGTACACATACAATGTATTTCTGCCAAGATTTGTGAAGAAGAATCTCTTTCTTGGCACAATGGCATAAAAACTAAAAACCATCAAAAAACTTAAGAGATAAAAACCAGATCGCATGAAAACGGCCATGTGATTCAGTATATTTAATTCATGATAAGATTTTCTTCCTAATAGCCATTCATAGTCAAAATCAGTTTGAAAATAGAAAAACGTACTAACTCCAACAATAATAAAGAACGATACGAACTTCATAGCTGGTTTTCTTAATCGGGTAAAATGCTCCTTTTGTAGAAAATAGCCTAAAAGAAAAAATGGAAAATAAACAAAGGTTCGCGATAAACTTAGAAATTCAGAAAACGAATCGAAAAAACCAATCCCTAATCCTATGATTAATGCAATGAACAAAGATATCGAACCTTTAAGTTTGGCAAAAGGATATAGCATGATATTCCAAAAAAACAAGCTGAGCAAATACCACAATGACCAATGTGGAGTTAAGGGGTCAACCACTAACTCGGATTGGTGATACAAATAATAGTAAAAAACAGAGTAAATCATCTGAAATATTAAATAAGGTAAAATAATTTTTTTGCTAATTTTCATCATATACCCTTTTTTTCGAAATCCCTTGGCAAAATATCCAGAAACGAGGATGAAGGCCGGCATATGAAAGGTGTAGATGACTTTATAAACTATATAGATGATCTCGCTGTCATGAATATAAGATTGTAATAAATGTCCAAAAACAACCAAAATGATTAAGATAAATTTGGCATTATCGAAATAGCTCTCCCTTTGTAACATAATTCCTCCCATGAAACTACTAAATCCTTCCGTCCATTTTTTATTCTTTTAATAATATACCACTTCAATGTGAAAGTTTTATTACAAAAGTATGAATCAAAATATTGGAAAAACGTCTGTTATAATACAGAAGAAAAACTGTTATATATTAGAATTATCTGTATTTTATTGTGCTTTATTAGGATTTTTTGATGTGTTTCATAAAAAATCACACAATGTTTGATTTTTATCACAGTAAATCTTATTTCGGTAATCTAAAATATTAATATAAGATTAATTATTTTTACATATTTTAGGAGGGGGAACATGTCCGTTTTACCGAAAAAAAATGAGTTAGGCTTTTTTGAAATTCGCTTGGAGTCCATTGGGGGTTTAGGTGCAAATTTAGCGGGTAAAATGTTAGCGGAAGCAGGAGTTTTAGGACTTGGACTAAATGGTTCTAACTTTTCTTCCTATGGTTCTGAGAAAAAGGGGTCTCCGGTAAAAAGTTTTATTCGATTTTGTGATGCTAATACTGAAATAAGAGCTCATAGCCCAATTGAGCAGCCACACGTCATTGGGGTTTTTCATGAAGCATTATATAAAACAGTAGACGTCGTAAGTGGATTGTTACCAGATGGAATCGTTCTCGTGAATTCAACAAGAGAATTCGATGAAATTAAATCTGATTTACAGCTTGAATACGGAACATTAGCCATTGTTGATGCGTTAAATATTGCGGTTGAGGAAAAAACAAAAGTTAATACAGCAATGCTAGGGGCCCTTTTCCATATTTGTGATTTTCTTGACCCAGATTCAATGAGAAATGTCATCAGGAAAACCTTTGAAAAAAAATACCCTCATCTAGTTGAACCCAATATTCGAACCTTCAATAGAGGTTATGAGGAAGTTCAATTTAAAACCTATGAAACGCCAAAAGATGCTGAAGGTAAAGCTTTTGTACGTCCAAAACCTATTTTAGGCTACGAAACACAGGAATTAGGTGGAGTGATGACGACTCAAGGAAATAGTATTTTAAAAGATTTAAGCGGTTCTCGCCAAGGGTTTTTACCAGAATGGCATCAGGAAAAATGTATTCATTGTGCTGAATGTGATACGGCTTGCCCAGACTTTTGCTTTGTTTGGGAAGCAGGGGAAGATAAGCGAGGCAGAAAGCAAATGTTCTTAAAAGGCATCGATTATCAATATTGTAAAGGTTGCTTGAAATGTGTTGAGGCTTGTCCAACAAGTGCTTTAGGAGATCTCCGTGAAATGCTTGGATATGCAGAAGCACATAGAGTGAAGCAAAACTTTCCTTATGTTACAGGAGGGGTTCGGTAATGGCAATAATGGAACAAGAATTACAAAACAACAAAATCGCAGAACAAATTACGACATTTGAGTCAGGTAATGAAATGGCTGCTACAGCTGCAGCACAAATCAATTATCATATTATGGGTTATTTTCCAATCACACCTTCAACAGAGGTTGCCCAATTTCTCGATCAAATGAAAGCTCGCGGGGAGCATGATATTAAACTTATAGCTGCTGATGGCGAACATGGCTCTGCAGGTATTTGTTACGGAGCTGCAGCAACAGGAGCCCGTGTGTTTAATGCGACAAGTGCGAATGGTTTCATGTTTATGCTTGAAC
The DNA here is from genome assembly GCF_042263505.1 of Cytobacillus sp. Hz8. Classification (NCBI taxonomy): domain Bacteria; kingdom Bacillati; phylum Bacillota; class Bacilli; order Caryophanales; family Bacillaceae; genus Cytobacillus; species Cytobacillus sp. Hz8. Next base: position 518,838 of record NZ_JBHKFI010000001.1, read on the forward strand.
AGCTCCCTGTTCAAGCAGGGACTCGTTTTCCAATGGTGATGAATCTTGTTACAAGAGCTATTAGTGGTCCGCTCGATATTCGTGGCGATCACTCAGATTTATATTTTGCTTTAAATACCGGCTGGGTCATCTTAACGGCAAGAACACCGCAAGCTGTTTATGATATGAACATCATGGCATTAAAAATTGCTGAGCATTCCAAGGTGCGTTTGCCAGTGATTGTGGCCTATGATGGATTTTTCACTTCTCACCAAAAACGAAAAGTAAATTACTTTAAAGATCGTAAAGTGGTGCAAGATTTTGTAGGGGAATGTCCAACAGATTACAATTTTGCCCGTGATCTTAAAAAACCGGTTACCATTGGGGCTCATATGAACGGGGAAGCATTAATCAATAACCACTTCCAACAATCAGAAGCGATGTATGCTGCAGGTGTTGTGTATCAAGAAGTGGCGGCGGAATACGCGAAACTTTCCGGAAGAAATTATCAAGTGTTAGACTTATATAAAATGGAAGATGCAGATGTTGCGTTATTCCTTCTAAATTCAGCTGCGGAATCAGCCAAAGATGTAGTTGATAAGCTTCGAGAAAAAGGAATTAAAGCAGGTATTATCAGTCCTAATATCATTCGTCCATTCCCAGCAAAAGAAATCAGAGAAGCTTTAAAAAATGTGAAAGCCTTATTAGTTGGAGAACGTGCCGATTCTTATGGTGCTAATGGTCCTAATTTAACCCATGAGGTGAAATCTGCACTGCAAGAGGATAAAAATAATCAAACCATTGTCTTAAGTAGAGTCTTTGGTCTTGGCGGTAAAGATTTTTATGCGGATGACGCTGAAAACTTCTTTAATATGGCGATTGATGCAATGGAAAAAGGATTTGCAGCAAAGCCGTTCGATTATTATGGTCATGTCCCAGGAGATCCAGAGAAAGTATTAAAACCTGTCATTCAACCTCAATCAGGTGATGCCTATAAGACGGGTTTAATTCAAGTTACAATGGATGAAGAAACCAATAAATTAAAGGTGAAGATTCCACCATTAAGAGCGCTTACTGAAAAACCAAAACGTTTAGCGTCTGGTCATGGAGCTTGTCCTGGCTGTGGCATTTTCCCTGGATTGGAATTGTTCTTCAAAGGGATTGAAGGGGATGTTGTTGTATTATACCAAACAGGCTGTGCCTATGTAACAACGACTTCTTATCCATATTCATCCCATAAACAAACGATGATTCATAATTTATTTCAAAATGGAGCTGCGACCTTATCTGGAACGGTAGAAGCCTTCCTTGAATTGAAGCGCCGTGGAGAAATTGAAGTATCAGAGGATGCAACATTTGTGATGATCACGGGTGATGGAGGAATGGATATTGGCATGGGTTCTGCTCTAGGTACTGCCTTGCGAAATCATAAGCTCATCATGCTTGAGTATGATAATGAAGGGTATATGAATACAGGATCCCAAATGTCCTACTCTACACCATTAGGCCATATGACAAGTACGACAAGTGTCGGGAAAACGCAAAAGGGTAAAGCATTCCATCACAAGGATACCGCTCAAATTATGGCAGCATCCAATATTCCTTACGTCTTTACAGGAACGGAAGCATTTCCTCAAGATCTTGTGAAAAAGGCAGCCAAAGCTCAATGGTATGCGCAAAATGTTGGTACTGTTTATGGGAAAATCTTAATCACTTGTCCACTAAACTGGAAATCAGAAGATCGTTTTGGCGGAACCATCATGGAAGCTGCCGTTAACTCATGCTTCTTCCCGCTTTATGAGGTTGAACAGGGAATCACGACGATTACCTATGATCCTGAAGCGAAAAAGAAGAGAATTCCTTTGACAGATTGGCTAAAATACATGGGAAAAACAAAACATCTTTTAAAAGAAGAAAACAAGGAAATATTAGATGATTTTGGTTCAGAAATTGAAAAGAGATGGCAACGATTAAAAGCAAAAAGTGAAAATCCACTTCTATAAAAGCGAGTTTATACAATCATTAAAAAGGCTGATCATATAGGATCAGTCTTTTTAATGATATTTTTTAACATTATGATAATTCAAAACATTTTTTCTTCTCCAAAATTACTTAATTTTCTAGTATAATAAATCTTAATCTAATTACATATTTTTTGAAATAAATGAAAATTAAAACAGGGGGGAAAGAATTGAAAAGGATTTTTCAATCAAAGTCTCATCAATCAAAAGAGAAAAGTAGTAAAAGTCGTGATAATAAAAGAACTTTTTCCTCTTTTCTATCCCATAATCGTTTATGGCTAAAATTAAGGCTTGGCCAAAAATATGGGGTTGCTCTTATGTTAACTATTGGTTTATTTACTATTTCTACATTGATTACATTTCTTTTGCTGACGATAGCAAATGCCAAGATGGAGGATGTCCGAAATACGGGGGAAAAGGCAGTTGCTATTACTGAAGCTGCAGCTGTATTTCATAATAAGGGTAGCATTATCGGCACCTATATCATCGATTCAAAATCAATTTATCTAGATAAATTTGATCAGGTGACGAAACAATTTGATGAGATTAAAAAAGAGCTTCAACCGAAATTGACTACGGCGGAATCCAAGGAAATCTTACAAAAAATTGATGCGTATGACCAAAAAATCACTTCTGTTTTTATTGATGATATTAAACCAGCCTTGCAAAATAATGAATCCTATAAAATTCGCATTGGCAAAGAGCAAGTGGATAATATTGTCTCGCAAACAGATAACAGTATTGATGAGCTTCAAACAACTTTTAAAACAGAACAAAAGGAAGCAATCTCTTCTGCCAAGTCTAGTTTACTCATTGCTATTATCGTCTTAATTATTTCTATTATTATTTCTTCTCTCTTAGGGATTTTAACAATTCTTTTAATTGGAAAGGCTATTTCAAAAAAATTATCTAATATTGTGAGCGTTTCGAATGAAATAGCTTCAGGCAATCTGAAAGTAGATTTTGTTGAATATCGCGGAAATGACGAAATTGCAGAGTTAAGTAAGTCCACAAATGCGATGAAGGAAAGGCTCCAAGGGATGATACAGGAAATTTCTTCTGTTTCTAATTTCGTTAGTGAAAAGAGTGGAGAATTAAATGTGTCCGCTAATGAAGTGAAGGCATCAAGTCAACAAGTTGCTTCTACCATGCAGGAATTATCGGCCGGTGCAGAGGAACAAGCTACCTCCTCAACGGAATTAGCTCACATGATGGAGGATTATCTATTAAAGGTTGAAAATGCTTCAAATAGTGGCGCTTTTGTAAAACAGGTGTCAGATGAAGTGCAATCATTAACCAAGCAGGGGAACGATTTAATCAAAGAATCTCAAGATAAAATGGAAAAGATTAATGTGATCATGAAAGGGTCTGTTGACAAGGTTAAGGAGTTTAATGAAAATACAAAACAAATTTCAAAACTAGGTCAAGTTATTCAAGAAATAGCTGATCAAACAAATCTATTATCATTGAATGCGGCAATTGAAGCGGCGCGTGCTGGTGAACATGGAAGAGGCTTTGCTGTTGTGGCAGATGAAGTACGAAAACTTGCTGAAGGGGTATCTCGTTCTGTATCAGACATTACGAGAATTGTTAAGGAGATTCAGGATGATTCAAGAGATATTGTGGATTCCCTTCAGGACGGCTACAGCTCAGTTGAAGAAGGAACAAGCCAGATAGAGGTTACTGGCCAAACCTTTAGAGAAATTTATCAGTCAGTTAATAAAATGACGAATAATGTAAATGAGATAGCCTTTAATTTAAAAGAGATCTCCGATGGCTCAGAAGCAATGGATAAAAGAATTGAAAATATTGCTTCAGTCTCTGAAGAATCGGCAGCTGGTATCGAACAAACAAGTGCTTCTGTCACGCAAACTAATTTTGCGATGGAAGAAATTTCAGGCAGTGCACAAGCTCTATCCCATCTTGCCGAACAGCTGAATTCAATGATTGCCAAATTTAGATTATAATCTTTTAGGGAAGGATTCCAAAAGTCTGGCTTTTGGAATCCTTTTTTGATACCTTGAGATTGAAAAGATTAATTATCTAAATGGATTAGTTATGCAATTTCTTGATTTTCTAAAATAGAAATGTATAGGAAGGTGGAGGATTTAGATGTATAAAAGAGAATATATGATGTTTGCTTCTGAGATTGATCAGATATTTGTTGTCGCAGAAAATGAAAAAATAGTAGAAATATATCTTGGAAAAGAAGATTTCCTTAATGCGGAAATAGTAGATGAAGTAGCATATAATGAAGAAAATCCTTTGTTGAAGGAGGCGGTCAAACAATTGGAGGAATATTTTCATGGGAAAAGACAGGATTTTTCTCTTCCTCTTGAAATTCAAGGGACAGCTTTTCAACAATCAGTTTGGCAGGAGTTATTAGCCATTCCGTTTGGAGAAACAAGAAGCTATCAAGATATTGCTGTAGCGATAGAAAATCCAAAAGCAGTCAGAGCAATTGGTCAAGCTAATAAAGCTAATCATATCCCGATTATTATTCCTTGCCACCGTGTGATTGGAAAAAATCAGTCTTTAACCGGATATGCAGGGACAAGAACGGATATTAAAGAAAAGCTGCTTTTATTAGAAGGAGCTCATTATAAAAATTAAAGTTAATCGGATTCATATAATGAGAGTGGAACCTCTTTTCATTTGAAGTTCCACCTTTTTACGAAAGAATTCTGCTTTAAAGAATGTCCTTAAAAACGTCTTTAATTGAGAGATATTGTTGATGGTTTAAGATTAATTTCCTGCCAGTTTCAAGTGCCCTTCTTTTAGCTACTAATTTAGATTCTAATGTTTCAATGCTATCTAAATCAGCGACATGAGCGAGACCAATCGTACGACGGATTATTTCACAACCAGCAAATCCAATGGCATCCTTGAAGTATTTTTGTATCAGCTGTTGAAGAAATCCATTTAAATGCTGATATGGTTCAATGGATTGGGTGTTCCATAAATGGGTGAATTTCTCTTGGAATACATTCCAAAATTGCTCGATTTCCGCAAAAATTTTCTCTTTCTTCTGCTCACATGCAATAGCCTGAAATAATAGATTTGCAATCACTTGACCTAAATCAAAACCAGCTGGCCCAAAATAGGCAAATTCCGGGTCAATAATTTTGGTCTCTTCATATGAAGCGAAAATACTTCCGGTATGTAAATCCCCATGCAGCAGAGCTTCCGTTTCTGTGAGGAACTTCTTTTTTAATAGAGCAACCTGTAGCTTTAAGGGCTCATCCTCCCATAATTCTTGTGTATCGTCCTTTAATTCCTCTTCAAATTCATTTGTAGGGGTATCATAGAAGGGATCCGTAAAAATTAAATCTTCTGTAATCTTACATAAATCAGGATTGATGAATTTTGCGACTAATTCCTTTTTCTTTATTGGATTAAGACCATAATCTGATGTGAAAAATAAAGAGTTTGCTAGAAATGTTCCTAAATGATTTGCAAGATGAGGATAATTTTCTCCTTGAATTAGTCCGCTTCTGGCAATAGTCAAATGGGACAAATCCTCCATAACAGTAATTGCCAAGGCTTCATTTGTATAATAAACTTCAGGAATAAAATTGGGGGTTAATGATTTAAATAGCTTTAATGCTTCAGCTTCAATTGTTGCCCGGTTTAAAGATAATGGCCAGCTTTCTCCAACCACTTTTGCATAGGGGAGGGCTTGTTTGATGATAAGGCTCTGTCCATTTTGACGATCTGTGATATGAAAAACATAGTTGAGATTTCCATCCCCGATTTCTTGACAAACTAAATTTGCTTCCTGATTGAAGATATTCAATTTTTTGGCTAATTGTATGGCAGTTTCCTCTGTTAATGGTTCATATGTTTCTTGCTGTAATAAAGTCATCTTTATCCCTCCTGTTTATTGGAGGCCTTTTCTATTCAGCAATAGAAAAGCCTCTTTCTCATCTGAAAGAGGCTTGAAGTTCACAGCTTCGCACCTCTTATCTGTCAGAAAGATTAACTTTCTGTTGGAATTAGCACCGTGCCTTCTGGATTTCTCCGGCGCGCAAATTGCGCCCCATTTCGCAATGGTATTATAGTCGGTTGCTGGGCTTCATCGGGCCAAATCCCTCAGCCTGCTCATGATAAGAGAGTATTTTTAATATTAATACTTTTGAAAAGTATGATAACAAGATTTAAAATAAATTGTCAATTGTTTTTTTGAAATTTAGATAATTTCGGATGAGGGTATACGGACGGGATTTAATAAAACTCAGGTCTTCGATCCTCAAAAACGGGAATCGTTTCACGCACCTCTGTCACTTTATGTAAATCAATCTCCGCATATAAAATTTCCTCTGATTCTCCCGCTTCAGCAACGATTTCTCCCCATGGATCAATCACTAATGAATGACCGGCAAATTGATTGTTCGGATCAGCACCAGAACGATTTACAGCAATCACATAACATTGATTCTCAATTGCTCGAGCAACGAGGAGGGCACGCCAATGGTTTAATCTTGGCAGTGGCCATTCTGCTACAACAAACAATGCTTTTGCCCCGTTTACTGTATGAGTGCGAATCCATTCTGGAAACCGAATATCATAGCAGATACATCCTGATAATTTTTCACCGTTTAATTCAAATAGTCCATGAGAATTTCCGCTCTTTAAAAATTTATGTTCATCCATTAGTCGAAATAGATGGAGCTTACTATACTGATGCACTTCATTTCCTGCTCGATCCACAACAAGGAGGGTATTAAAGACTCCGGTTGCCGTTTTTTTCGGGATTGAACCTCCAACAAAAGCAACATCGAACTTTTTTGCCTGTTTCTTTAAAAATTGTAGCGTAGTTGTAGCTTCCTCATCACTGATTTCATCCAACCTCGTTAAATCATACCCTGTGGTCCATAATTCAGGTAAAACGACTATGTCAGGCTGAAGTTGGGCTGCCTCTTCAATTAATTTTTCTGCCCTTTTATAATTTTGGGACGGATCCCCAAATACGATATCAAGTTGAATACAAGCTATTTTTATCGTCAAAATCAAATCACCTCGAATAAAAAATACTTTACAATTTATTAATTTAGTTATATCATTTGTGACTAGTTTTTCAATACATAATTTTTAGAATAGAGAGAAAGATGGTGGGTGATGAAATGACAAAATTTCCTCAATCTGAATTGTTAAACCATTTACCAAAACAATTTTTTGCTTCTCTTGTAGGTAAGGTTAACTTTTTTTTACAAGAGGGACATGATGTGATTAATTTAGGACAGGGGAATCCAGACCAGCCAACACCAGAACATATTGTGAAAAGGCTGCAAAAAGCGGCAGATGACCCTATTAATCATAAATATTCACCGTTTCAAGGCTTTCAATCTTTAAAAAGAGCAGTGGCGGAATTTTACATGCGAGAATATCAAGTGGAAGTGAATCCTGATAAGGAAGTAGCCATTCTTTTTGGAGGAAAGGCAGGTCTTGTAGAAATTCCTCAATGTCTGCTGAATCCTGGCGATACGGTTTTAGTGCCGGACCCGGGATATCCTGATTATTGGTCAGGGGTCGCACTTGCAAAAGCGAAAATGGAATATATGCCTCTGCGAGAGGAGCATGATTTTTTACCGGATTATACGGAAATCGATGAAGAAACACTGCAACAAGCGAAGCTTATGTTTCTTAACTATCCCAATAATCCAACGGGAGCTGTAGCGACATCTGCCTTTTTTGAAGAAACGGTTGAACTTGCTAGAAAGCAAGGAATTTGTATAGTTCATGACTTTGCTTATGGGGCGATAGGGTTTGATGGAGAAAAGCCTATTAGTTTTTTAGAAACAGAGGGTGCAAAAGAAGTTGGAATTGAGATTTATACTCTATCGAAAACTTATAATATGGCCGGATGGCGTGTAGGGTTTGCGATTGGAAATGAAAGTGTGATTGCTGCGATTAATTTGCTTCAGGATCATATATATGTCAGTTTATTTGGTGGTATTCAAGAGGCTGCAATTGCGGCCTTAACAGAGGATCAGGAATGTGTGCGAAAGTTAAATGTAATGTATGAGCGGCGCAGAAATGTTTTGATTGATGGTCTTCAATCGATAGGATGGCATGTTTTGGCACCTAAGGGTTCATTTTTTGCCTGGTTAAAGATCCCATCTGGGTATACCTCTGAGCAATTTGCCGATTTATTATTAGAAAAGGCTTATGTTGCTGTAGCACCTGGAATAGGATTTGGTCAATATGGAGAAGGTTATGTACGTGTTGGGTTATTGACCTCTGAAGGCCATTTAAGGGAGGCCGTTTCCCGAATCAAAGCATTGAATATTTTTGAAAAAAAGTGATTGACAATTTCATAATAAACTGACATAATCCAAATTAATTTCAATTATTTTTTGATAATCAACATTTTTAAGATAATTTCGTTTTCTTATCAAGAGCAGGTGGAGGGACGAGCCCGATGAAGCCCGGCAACCGACTTAAAACTTTTAAGCACGGTGCTAATTCTTGCAGCAATCGCTGGAAGATAAGGAGATGTTAGTTTGAATCGTGCTAACCTCTTCATATGTGAAGAGGTTTTTTTCGTTTAATTTGCATTGTTTATATGTGAAAAGATGGAATTGGATTTTGCATGGGGAAGGAAGAAGTAAAATGAGTGAAATCATTGCTACATATATTGTTCATGATTCCAAGCATCAACCAGAGAAAAAGGCAGAAGAAATTGCTTTAGGTCTTACCGTAGGATCATGGACAAATCTGCCGAAGCTTGATCAAGATCAACTTCGCAAACATAAAGGTCGAGTGGTTTCAGCTGAAGGACTTGGTGAAGACGAAAATCATCATTTGGTAGCAAAAATTAAAATAGCTTATCCAATTGTAAATTTTACACCGGATCTCCCGGCTATACTTACCACTGTTTTCGGAAAATTATCATTGGATGGAATAGTCAAGTTAGTTGACCTTCAATTCAGTGATGAATTAAAAACCTTTTTTCCTGGACCACGCTATGGGATAAAGGGAATTCGTGAGAAGATTGGCGTTGAAACCCAACCATTATTAATGAGTATTTTCAAAGGTGTTCTTGGTCGAGATTTGAATTATTTACTCTCTCAGCTTAGGGAGCAGGCTTTAGGTCAAGTTGATTTAGTTAAAGATGATGAAATATTATTTGAAAATGATTTAACGCCTTTTTATAAAAGAATTGTTGAAGGGAAAAAGGTTCTTAATCACGTATATGAAACTACTGGACATCGGACTCTTTATGCTGTGAATTTAACTGGAAAAACATTTGAGTTGAAGGAAAGGGCGAGAAGGGCAAGGGAGGCTGGAGCAGATTTACTGTTATTCAATGTTTTTGCTTATGGCATTGACGTTTTGCAGGAGCTTAGAGTGGATTCTGAAATCAATCTCCCATTAATGGCTCATCCAGCTGTAAGTGGGGCGCTCACTTCTTCGCCTAAATATGGAATCTCACATTCCTTATTGCTTGGTAAGTTATTGAGATATGCAGGAGCAGATTTGTCCTTATTCCCTTCCCCGTATGGTTCGGTGGCATTGGAAAGAGAAACGGCGCTAAGTGTTGGAAAGGAATTAACGAAGGAGGATCAATTTCTTTCTTCCTTCCCTGTACCTTCAGCCGGAATTCATCCTGGACTTGTTCCCCTGCTCATTCGCGATTTTGGAATTGATTGTGTCATCAATGCAGGAGGTGGAGTTCATGGTCATCCTGATGGGGCTCGGGGAGGGGGCATTGCTTTCCGTCAAGCAATTCAACTCACCTTGAAAGGAGAATCCTTGCAGGCGAACGCAGACCAATTTCCAGAGCTAAAAAAAGCAATTGATTTATGGGGATGTGTGGAGGTGATGAGCTAAATGAGATCAATAGCTGTTTTTTGTGATTTTGATGGAACCGTAACGGAAACAGATAATATCATTGCCATCATGAAATATTTTAACCCACCTGGTTGGATTCAATTAAAAGATGCAATACTCACGCAAAAGATTTCTGTGAGGGAGGGTGTTGGTTTGATGTTTTCATTATTGCCATCATCTATGAAGGAAGAAATTATTCAGTTTGCTCTTCATAACGCTAAAATTCGCGCCGGGTTTGCAGACTTTATTGATTTTTTAAAACAGGAAAGGATCCCACTGTATATTGTAAGTGGAGGAATTGATTTTTTTGTACACCCTATTTTAGAACCCTTTGTACCTATTGCGGATATCTTTTGCAATGGATCTGATTTTAGTAAAGAATCGATTGAGATTCTATGGCCCCATAGCTGTGATTCTAATTGTGATCATGATTGTGGATGTTGTAAGCCCTCGATCATTCGGGCGCTTGATGGGGATGAATTATACAAAATAGTGATTGGCGACTCCATCACCGATTTGCAAGCAGCAATTCAAGCTGATTTTGTATTAGCTAGAGATTTTTTGTTAGAAAAATGTCAAGAATTCGATATTCCTCATCGTCCATTTACAAGTTTTTATGATTGTATGAAAGAAATTCGAACTAAATTGGAGGTGGTCCGATGAGCGTGATAGAAGAAAAATGGAGTGAATTAGCAGATGTCAAGGAAGAGCTAGCTGCTCGCGATTGGTTTTTCGGTACAAGTGGAAATCTTTCAATCAAGACGAGTGATTTCCCCATCCAATTTCTTGTCACGGCCAGTGGATTAGATAAACGGAAACGAACGAAAAATGATTTCTTATTAGTGGATGAATGGGGAAAACCCGTTCAAGAAACTCATTTAAAGCCATCTGCTGAAACGTTATTACATGTTGAAATATATCGGCTTACAAATGCAGGCTGCTGCCTCCATGTCCATACGATAGAAAATAATGTGATTTCAGAGCTCTATGGCGATATGGGTGTAGTTGGTTTTAAAGGGCAAGAGTTAATCAAGGCATTTGGGAAATGGGAAGAGGATGCAGAGCTTGAAATTCCAATCATTCATAATCATGCTGATATTCCATCTCTAGCCAAAGTTTTTTCGCAACATATTCACGAAAATGCAGGTGCCATCCTTATTAGAAATCATGGAATCACAGTTTGGGGAAAGGATGCATTTGAAGCGAAAAAGATATTGGAAGCTTCTGAGTTCCTATTTTGCTATCATTTAAATCTGCTTCAATTGAAGGCAAACAGGTTGAAAACCGGGTTAAACTCTTAGAATCAAGTAGGGTAATTTCACATCCTACTTTCATAATAAACGAAAAGGGGAATGATCATATGGCTTATATTGTTTTGCAAGATTCAAAAAAAGAAATTAAAAATGAGGAAGATGTTATTGCTTTCCTTGAAAAGCAACAAGTGATTTATGAAAAATGGGATATTAGTAAACTACCTGCTCATTTACAAGAGAATTATTTATTAAAGGAAGTAGAAAAAGAAGAAATACTAGAATTATTCAGCAAAGAAATTAAGGAAATTTCTGATCGAAGAGGTTATAAGGCACAAGATGTTATCTCACTATCGGAGCATACTCCAAATATAGAGCAGCTACTTGAAAGTTTCCAACAAGAGCATCATCATACAGATGATGAAGTTCGTTTTATCGTCAGCGGTCATGGGGTCTTCATTATCCAAGGTCAAGGCGGTGAATTTTTTGAGGTGTTCCTAAACCCTGGTGATTTAATCTCTGTTCCTGAAAACATACGTCATTATTTTACTCTTCAGGAGGATCGAAAGGTAGTTGCAATACGCATTTTTGTCACAACAGAAGGCTGGGTGCCTATTTACGAAAAAAATCAAGTGAATGCTTAATATATAGAATTATGGAAAAAGAAACTGTTGCTAAAAAGTTGTCATCGACATTATTTAGTGACAGTTTTTTCTTTTGAAAAATTTCTGAAAATTGATTTATATAGAATTAAATCTTTGCGAATGACAAATGAGCAAAAATGAAAATGCCCGAGAAAAAGATTGGAAAATAAACAAATGAACAATGACCATAGTTTTTACTTTCTCATCAAATTCTGCGACCATGTGTCTATTAAATCTACGAAGAGAGTCGAATGATATCTGAAATCTATGTCATAATTGTAGGTATTTTCGTATATAGATTAGTGTCGATTGGAAAAACTTTTGAAATATTTTGTCTAATTTTGCGAATCTATTTACATTGCTAGAAATTCTTGTCATAATGCTTGTTGTGGATAAGGAATTGGCAAGTTTGGGAGGAAGAAAAGGTGTATCAAACAAGCAATGAAATACTCAAGCAAATTAAAATAAAGAGAGAAAAAATGATCATTTCGGCAGAAAAAAGCGGGTTTACAAGTGATGATACTTTAAAATATAGTCAAGAATTGGATCAACTTATTTTAGAATATCAGCGGAATTTTCAAGGAGAAATTTATGATAATGAAGTGAATATTTCTATGAGGCAAATGATGTTTGTTTGTCCAAAGATGTGCATTTAAATGATCGTTTGTGAGAAAAAGGATTTTGGATGGATTTACAAGAGAGATAATCATTTAGATATCTTTCTGTAATTCCTTAGGCGGATTATTTGCGAAAAGTGGAAAAAAATGCTTAAACAATTTTACAAAATGTAAATTGTTTAAGCATTTTTTTTCATTAGCTATTCCATTCCTTTAGCTTTTGATCAGATGGTAAAAACATTGTCGTGAGTCCAAGTAATGGTAAAAATCCAGTCATAATAATCGTTTTAGTAAGACCAATGGTGTCTGCTAAGCTACCGAGACCAACAGATCCGATGGCACCCATACCAAAAGCAAGTCCAACTGTAAGACCTGCCATCGTGCCAATTTTTCCCGGTACAAGCTCCTGGGCGTATACAACGGTAACAGAGAAGCTAAGCATCAAAATAAAGCCAGTGACAACGAGCATGATAATCGCAATACTTAATGGCATAAAAGGGATTAAGATCGAAAATGGCGCTGCGCCAATTAAAGATAGAAAGATAATGTTTTTGCGACCAAAGCGGTCTGCTAATGGACCTCCGAAGAAAGTCCCGACTGCACCTGAGACTAAAAAGGCAAATAACAGGATTTGTGATGCCTTAATCGATAGTGAATATTTGTCAATGACATAAAACGCATAGTAATTAGTAATCCCTGAAATATACCAGGAGCGAGCAAAAATAAGGAATAATATTAAGATTAAGGCAAAATAAATAGATTTGGATAATGCCTTAGTAGGTTTAGCACCTTTATTTTCTTTCTTTTTTACTGGCAAGAGTTGAAGTCTATTACTATACCAGTTTGCAATATAAAAAAGAAGTGCCACAGCAGCTGCTGCAACAATTGTAAACCATGCCGCTCCTTTTTGCCCTAGTGGAACGAGAATTAAAGCAGTAATAAGAGGAGCTAATGCCTGACCGGTATTGCCTCCAACTTGATAGATTGATTGAGCAAGTCCGCGACGGCTACCCGCTCCTAAATAGGCAACGCGTGAGCCTTCCGGATGAAACACGGCTGATCCAAGACCAATAAAAATTACGGATAAAAGGATGAGTTCAAATCTAGGTGCGAAAGCAAGACCAAATATTCCAAAAAGGGTGAAGGTCAATCCAATTGGCAAGGCAAATGGAAAAGGCTTTCGATCTGTAATACTTCCGAAAATAGGCTGCAATATGGAGGCAACAATATTTAAGGAAAAGGCAATCATCCCTAATTGAGTATAAGAAAGATGCATCGATTTTTCTAATATTGGAAACATTGCTGGAACTACTGATTGGAGGGAGTCATTTAGTAAATGACAAAAGCCCATTATCAGGAGAATCCGGTATGCCGTAGAACCAGTCTTGCTGGCAAGTGGCTGTTGTATTTTTGCAACTTGATTCATAAACGATACGCTCCTAATCATTAATGTTGTTAATATTTCGTAACCTGAAATATTAAAAGGAAAAGATAAGAATTATTATAACTCTAAATAAATCCAATTTTTATAAAAATCATCATTTTTTTATAGAATGGGAGAAATAGGTTCAATTGCTTAAAAAAAGCACCCTTGTTCACGATTTAATTGTAAAGAATACGAATTCGTGTTAGGATGCTTTTAATTTCAATCCTGCAATTTTGCTATAGAGAGCAGAGCTCAGATAAGTCTATAGACGAATATTCTCACTGAACTCAATCCAATTCACTAGAGGTAAAATGATTTCAATCTTTGTTCCTTCATTTACTTTGCTATATAGGAAAATATCTCCGCCAAATTCATGAAGAATTCTCTTGCAAACCACAAGTCCCAATCCGGTTCCAGATTCTTTCGATGTATAAAAAGGGAGGAATATCTTATCAAGTTCTTCCTTTGGGATTCCAACACCGGTATCAATAATCGAGATTTTGCAAAGATTTTTTGCGGCAGCGAGATGAATGGTCAGTTTGCCACCATTTTTCATGGATTCAAAAGCATTTTTTGTAATGTTAAGTAGAACTTGCTTCATTTGATCTCTAGAACATTTAACTTGCAGCGGAGTTTCAGGCATATGACATGTCCAGCTAATATGATAAAGGTTCGCTTCTGAGGAAATAAGCGGGGTTAATTCCCCAATAATTTCTCTGATATCAATATTTTCTAGTTTCTGAACAGTAGGCTTACCAAGAATTAGAAATTCACTCACAATCTGATTAATTCGGTCAATTTCATTTTGGATGATGGTGAAGTAGAATTGGTCATCAGGGCTATTGTATTTCTCATTTAATAATTGGACTAAACCTTTAATCCCAGTTAATGGATTTCTTATTTCATGTGCTGTACTTGCAGCAAGTGTCCCAACTAGTTCTAATTTATGAATTTCATTTTGTTTTTTTTCTTTTTCAGCTTGTCTACGCAGCAAGAAGTATTTTCCAAGTAGGAAGAGTATATTAAAAAGAATGAGAATAGTACTTATGGCAATGATAGATCCCAAAAAGAATTTCTTGCTATTTTGTTCTGCAATTTTAATATTAATATTCCATGGAAGACGATCGATGGGAACTGTTAACCAGTTCTTATTATGGTGTAATATGCCATCCTTTACATTAAATTTCATCATAATACGATCATTTGGGTTGGTTATGACTAATTTCGAATCAGGCGTAAGCACCCGCATCACGTTTAAGACATAGTCTACTCTTAGTTGAGCAATAAAAATATATTGTAACTGATTTTTTTTGTCTGTCACTGGATTAGCAATTCCGATGACCTTCTGTCCATTGGGTAAGGATTCTTCTTCATTGGAAATAATGATATCCTTTGATTGAACACAATCACGGATGTAAGATTTTGTTGCTTGTTTATTTGTGATTAGTGTCGGGTCAGACCCCGTAATAATTCTTCCTTTAGAATCAAGCATTAAGATGGACCCAAATCTAGGATCTGATTGTTGCGTCCTAACTAGAAGGGGCTTCATTTGTTCCGGTTTCTGAATGGTTGATTCTGAAGCCAAGGAAAGCATTTTTAGCGTTGTTACCGTTTCGCTGACCAATTGGTCCCAATGAGTTTCATGAATGGAAGCAATCCACTTCGCATGGTCTTTTCGAATTTCATAATCCTTTTCTTGTTTAAAATTTATATAAAAAAGGCTACAAATAGTAGAGGGTAAAATAACCAAAAGTAAATAAAAAACAAAGGTACGATTTATTATTTTCATATGCTATGCTCCATCATAATCGATATTGAATCATTATAACACTATCATGACAAATATTTCACTACCAAAGAGTAACGAACAATTTCAAAGGAAATCTCTTTTGGTGGTCCTCATTTTATTTAACAATAGCGGGTAGTCTACATCTGCCCTTTCAATCTAGACATTGTTTGGCAATCCATTATAATGAAGGAATAGAATAACCATTGAACGAACAATTGGGAAAAAGGATTTGATATTATGAGCTCTAATGAAATTAATCAATCATTAAAATTATTTATTGTTCTATCTCGGGCATATCGTGCGGTAAACGAAAATGTCAATAAGCTTATTCAATCGTATGGGGTTAATCCCACAGAATTTGCGGTCCTCGAATTGTTGTATCATAAAGGGGAGCAACCTCTGCAGCAGATTGGGGGAAAGATTTTATTAGCAAGTGGAAGTATTACCTATGTCGTTGATAAACTTGAGCAAAAGGGTTTATTAAATCGGGTAGCCTGTCCTAATGACCGTCGTGTGACCTATGCACAAATTAGTGAGGAAGGAAAGAAATTTATTGAAGGCGTTTTTCCCGACCATGAATCGAAAATTCATGAAATAATGTCAAATTTGTCAGTGGAAGAAAAGGATGTATTAATTGATCTTCTTAAAAAGCTCGGATTATCACAAGTTTAAGTTATGGAGGGATTACTAGATGACATTTGAAGAATATCAATACCAAAGACCTGTTTTAGCTGAAGTGGAAAAAAGATTCAATGCAGCTTTGCAAACATTTGAAAATGCTTCAACAATTGATGCACAAATTGAAGGAATGAAGCAAATTAATCAAATTAGAAACGAATTAAGTACAATGATGAATTTAGTAAGCATTCGTCATTCCATTGATACGAATGATGATTTTTATAAAGAAGAGCAAGATTATATGGATGAAATACAGCCGGAAATAGAAGGGCTGGAAACTAGATTTTATCACGCTTTAGTCTCATCAAAATTTCGCGTTGAGTTGGAAGATAAATTTGGTAAACAATTATTTTCTCTTGCAGAAGCACAGTTAAAAGTTTTTGCTCCAGAGATTGTACCCTTATTGCAAAAGGAAAATAAATTATCTACTGAGTATACGAAATTAATTGCTTCAGCTAAGATCCCTTTTGAAGGGGAGGAGCGAACATTAGCACAGCTTGGACCCTTTATTCAAGATAAGGATAGAGCTATTCGGAAGAAAGCAAGTGAAGCACGTTTCGGGTTCTTTGCAAAGCATGAAGAGGAATTAGATCGAATCTATGATGATCTTGTTAAAGTCAGAACAGAAATTGCACAAAGGCTTGGTAATGAAAATTTTATTCCTTTAGCCTATTACCGTTTGTATCGGACTGACTACAATGCCGAAATGGTTAAAAATTTTCGAGAACAGGTGAAAGAATATATTGTTCCTATCGCGTCAAAGCTTCGTAAACTTCAGGCTGAAAGAATTGGGGTAGAAAAATTAAAATATTATGATGAGGATTTCAATTTCAAATCAGGTAATGCTACTCCAAAGGGGACACATGAGTGGATCATTGAAAATGGTCAAGAAATGTATAATGAGCTTTCGAAGGAAACAGGCGAGTTCTTTGGCTTTATGCGTGAAAATCACTTAATGGATCTCGTTGCCAAGAAAGGGAAAGCCGGGGGAGGCTATTGTACTTTTATTGAGGATTACAAAGCTCCTTATATCTTTTCCAATTTTAATGGAACCTCAGGGGATATTGATGTTTTAACCCATGAGGCAGGGCATGCATTTCAAGTTTATTCCAGCCGTTTCTTTGATATTCCTGAGTATTATTGGCCAACATATGAGGCATGTGAAATTCATTCCATGAGTATGGAGTTTTTTACGTGGCCTTGGATGGAGCTATTTTTCAAAGATGAAGCTGATAAATATCGATTTGCTCATTTAAGTTCTGCCCTTCTATTCTTACCATATGGGGTATCTGTGGATGAGTTTCAACATTGGGTATATGAACATCCAAAAGCAACACCACAGGAACGAAAAAATGCGTGGAGAGAAATTGAACAGAAATATGAACCATACAAAGATTATGATGGTTTTACTTATTTAGAAAACGGTGGATTTTGGCAAAAACAGGGTCATATATATAATGATCCCTTCTATTATATTGACTATACACTAGCGCAAATTTGTGCCTTTCAATTTTGGGTAAAATCACGAAAAAATCAAGCGGAAGCTTGGGAGGATTATTTAAAGCTGTGTAAGCTTGGAGGCAGTCTTCCATTTACTGAGCTTGTAAAGGAGGCTAACCTCATTTCTCCTTTTGATGATGGCTGTATTCAATCGGTTGTAGGGGAAATTGAGGCTTGGTTGAATTCGGTTGATGATAAAGAATTATAAATGAAAAAGAAGGTTGACCTCAGGAGGCCAACCTTTTTTTGACTTTATTAGGATTGAAGAACAATTTGCTCATTTTCAATGATGGCTTGTAGCTTTTTGGAATCTGGGTTTTCGATAATCGTATCTGCGATTTTATCCTCAAGCTTTTCTTGGATCACTCTTCTTAATGGTCGTGCACCAAAAGCAGGATGGTATCCAAGTGTAGCTAATTTCTTTTTCACTTCATCTGTAACAGTAAGCTCAATGTATTGTTCTTTTAAAGATTCTTTAAGCTCATCAAGCATTAAATCAACAATTTGCAGTAAATGCTCTTCTTCCAAAGATTTAAATTCAATAATATTATCAAAACGATTTAGAAATTCTGGCTTAAAGTAGCTACCTAATTTTTGCAGGATTTCTGATTCATTTGATTCATGTCTTTTTTCAAAGCCGACTGTAATTTGTTTAAATCCTGAACCAGCGTTGCTTGTCATAATAATAACGGTTTCTTTAAAGTTGACGGTTCTACCCTGACTATCCGTTAAGCGGCCATCTTCAAGGATTTGTAGAAACATATGCTGTACGTCAGGATGAGCTTTTTCAATTTCATCAAGCAAAATAATGCTGTATGGATTGCGTCTTACTTTTTCTGTCAATTGTCCAGCTTCCTCATGACCAACATATCCAGGAGGGGAACCGATGATTTTTGAGACGCTATGTTTTTCCATATATTCACTCATATCAAGTCGAATAAGAGCATCCCTAGAACCAAATAATTCCTCAGCAAGAGTTTTTGTTAACTCTGTTTTCCCAACACCGGTTGGTCCAACGAAAAGGAAGGATCCAACCGGGCGGTTCTTGGATTTTAAACCAGCACGGCTTCTTTTTATTGCCTTTGCCACTTTTTGGACGGCCTCTTCTTGGCCAATTACTTTTTCATTTAGACGATTTTCAAGATTCTTTAAATTAGCTTGTTCATTTTCTTGAATTTTTCCTACAGGGATTCCTGTTTTCTTTTCAACTAGCTCTTGGATGTGGTGAACAGCTACAATTGGCTGGTCTTGATGACTTTGGTTTAATGTCTTTTCCAGTTTTGCTTCTTCATCACGCAGCTTTGCAGCCTGTTCATAATTTTCCTCTTTAAGCGCTGTCTCTTTTTCTTTAGCAATTTCCTTTAGTCTTTGTTCGACATTTTCTGTTGATGTATAGTTTGAGTTTAAATTTAGCTTTGATCCCGCTTCATCCATTAAATCAATCGCTTTATCTGGGAGAAAACGATCTTGGATATATCGATGTGACAGTGTCGCACAAGCTTGAATAGCTTCATCACTATATTTGACCTCATGGTAAGCTTCATATTTTTGTTTTAGGCCATTTAAGATATGAATGGTTTGTTCCACTGTTGGCTCATGAACGTATACAGGCTGGAAGCGACGTTCAAGTGCTGGGTCCTTTTCAATTTTCCGATATTCATTTAATGTTGTGGCTCCTAAAACCTGTAGCTCTCCTCGTGCAAGCACGGGTTTTAACATATTTCCGGCATCTATGGAGCCTTCTGCAGATCCAGCACCGACGAGTAAGTGAATTTCATCAATGAAAACAATGATGTTTTTTCGCTCTTTAAGCTCATGGATGATACGTTTCATTCTATCTTCAAATTGACCACGAATTCCTGTATTGGCCACTAATGAGGCAACGTCCAATAAATAGACTTCTTTATTCAAAAGCTTTTTAGGAACTTTTCCTTCGACAATTTTAGTTGCTAATCCCTCAGCAATGGCTGTTTTTCCAACACCTGGTTCACCGATAAGCACAGGATTATTTTTATTGCGGCGATTAAGAATTTCGATGACACGATCTATTTCATCCTCGCGTTCGATTACCGGATCAATTAAGCCGGCTTTAGCAGCGATATTTAAGTTTCTCCCAAATTGGTCAATTAACCCTTCTTTTCGTCTGCCTCCATGATTTGGAGGAATCGTTTCAGTTTGGTTCATTTCAGAGCCTAATTGGTTGAAGAATAAGTCTTCAAATGGTGGTGTGGAAAAACCAGAGAAACCGCTTAAGCTTGGTTGAAAAGCAGAACCAATTTTTTCTTTTTCGGAAAGATAACAGCTTTGACAAAGAAACAGCTGTTTTTCATTTCCATTCAAATTCATTTTTAGCTGTACATTTGCTTGATTTTGTTGACATTTTTGACAAAGCATTTGTTTTCCTCCTTTTCGAGTAAACCAAGTCCATTGGTTTTGTTCGACTTTGACTTTGACTATATTTGACCTTCTTTGATTCATATTATACGTTGACCTTTTTTGACTTTCAAGTATTTTGCTGAAATTTTTTCATTTTCCATTATAAAATGCTCGTCTTAGATAGTGTTTGATTTCATATATTGAAAGGAGGGAGGAGATTAGGTGAAGACAAATTGGAGTGCAGCTTTTCAAATTGCCGCAGTCTATGTTGGTACAGTAGTTGGAGCAGGGTTTGCAACCGGTAAAGAAATTGTTGAATTTTTTTCTCGTTTTGGATTTATTGGATTAATTGGGATATTAATGAGTGGATATATATTGATTTCTTTAGGATCGAAGCTGATGAGAATTTCTGCTCGTATTGGGGCAACATCTTATCAGGAATTTAATCTTTATCTTTTTGGGAGGTTTCTTGGCCCAGTCATTAATGTGATAATGCTTTTTATGCTTCTTGGGGTTACAGCGGTGATGTTATCGGGTGGAGGTGCAATCTTTGAAGAACAACTTGGCTTTAATAAATCAATCGGAGTACTCTTTACTTTAGGCCTATCATTGATTGTAATGTCTGTTGGGATAAAAGGCCTATTTGCTGTAAATACCGTAGTGGTACCCTTGATGATATCGTTTAGTTTTCTATTAATGATTCTTTCTGTAAAACTACCAGGATTTATGGAGCAACTTCTTTTTATTCCACCAGTAGAGGATGGGTGGAAATCAGTAATTGCTCCTTTTTCCTACACAGCCTTCAATCTTGGACTAGCACAAGCTGTGTTAGTACCAGTCGCTTCGGAAATAAAGGATGATCAAACTGTTAAATGGGGGGGAAGAATCGGAGGGATTCTTCTCACCTTAATTTTAATTTCCGGTCATATAACGCTGATCATGCTACCAAATCTTGAATTGTATGAGATTCCAATGGCCGTCATTATAAAAAATTTAGCCTCTGGGTTATATTGGATCTATATTGTTGTGATTTATAGTGAAGTCTTTACTTCCGTTATTGGGAATATATTCGGACTAGAAAGACAGATAAAATCTATTTTTTCATTGCCAAGCTTGGTGATATTTCTTCTGATTTATGTGATTACGTACTCCATAAGTTTAATTAAATACGGGACATTGCTAGCACATTTATATCCGCTCTTTGGCTATATTAGTATCATATTTATCATTTTACTATGGATGAAACCTTTAAAGGAATGAAGTCATCTTAATAAAATGGAAAAATGACAAATAGGAAAAGGTCAAATACTAAATGTGAAACAATAACGAGCGGAATGCTTTTTTTCCATCGATAAAGGATTGCCCATATAAATCCTGAAATAAGAGCAGCTAGTGGCAGGATTATACTTCCAGAATAAAATTGGACAGACGTATATAAAAGCGTGGAAAGAATGATGGCTGTCCAATCATGAAAATACTTTGATAGTCTTTTTTGGACAAATCCTCTCCAAAAGATTTCTTCTCCAGGAATAATGACTAATATGAGCACAATGTAGTGCCAAGCCATAGTTGGCGAAAAATGATGATAAAGAGATTTTATTTGTGATTGCAACGGAATATCCATCGCATGGATAAGTGTATTACCCAACCAGAAAACAAAAAATAGGATGATACCGGAAAGGCCGCCAATTATGATGACTTGATACATAGGTGCCTTTTTATCTATTTCATCTCTAAAAGTCGAATAACTGATTAAAAAAAGCATAGAAGCGGTGAAAATGTACCAAAAAACAACGGTTGTATGAAATGTCAACAAAATTAATAGATGAGCAATCAATAAACCAAGTAGTAAACGCAAATCAGTTGCACATTTCTTCATTAGGAAAACTCCTTTCAAACAATCAACATCTATTGTAGCAAAAAGTATGGAAATGCAAAATAAGACTTTTAAATCGTTCAATGAATGTTCTTAAAAAAAGGAGTGAAATGGATTATTAAGTAGAGTAACCAATATTCCGACTTCATACCATCGGACAAACGGAAAATGAAAAGAGGAAATCCCGTCATAAAAAAGTAAATTTCAGCAAATCCTATTCGGTGCCCAGTGATTTTTTGCGTGAGTCATGAAAAGAACTGGTTGTGTTTTCAAAATTATAAAGGAAAGATGAGGGCTAAAAATATGACAAAATCTCAAAGGGAACAGGAAAGGGAATGGACGGTAAGAAAGCAGGATCAACGCCCACACGGAGAGGTAAAATCTTTAAAGGAACTAACCAAAGAAACAGAAGCTAGTCCAAATAAATAATGATGAATTGGGGTCTTCTACTGTAAGTCGTATTCATTAGTAAGGATTAAAGCCTAGTATAGAAGTAATCTTCAGGTTTCCAGTAAGAAGACCCCCAAAATTCATGATTGGGCCGCTTCCCTTATAACTACATAGTTTTTATGGTTAACAACAGTTCTTTGATCCAATTCTAAATCACGATAATTTTCCATATACGTTAAGTCAACTATTACAGAATTTTCATTTACTTTTTCAACGACTCCTTTAAGTCCATCTCTAAATTCGATAATATCTCCAACTCCGGCTTTCTTCAAATGTCTCTCTCTCCTTTTCCTTCCAATTTTAAACTTTAATAATTTCAGTTTGACTACTTTCCCTTCATTTGTAAAGCAATTTGTGTATGAAATTTCTTGACTATTCCCTAAATAAGACAGGATGATAGAGTAGATACGAAAACTTACATTATATTATGATTTTGGGAGGCAAAATATTGTGGGTTGGAAAGGACTTTTTGTATGGAATAAATAGCTTCTCCATTAATCACAATATCATTTTTAGGCTAGAAAGGATGGGTTTTTAGATGAATCAAGAATTGGTGAATGAGGTGTTAGAAAAGCTCAAAAACGGAGAACTTTCTGAGCATTATGTTAAAAAAGAGGATTTCCTCTCATTCAGAGAAGTTTTAGTCAAACGTCCAGATTTCAAACATTTTCGCGGAATTGCAGGACACGGAGGGAATATTGTGTATCAATATTTACAGGAACCGAGAAGTTAAGGGATGTGACAAGAGCCGGATTATGTAACAGTTTTGATATGTTCTGTCACAATCGGGCCGATATTTACCAGTATTAGAAATACCTGTGTGTTTCTTCCTATATGGTTATTATTTCAAAAAGTCCTCCAAATCATTGCACAATAGGCGATTAGCTACTCTATATAGCGTTATCCATTTTTTGGTAGGTGCTTAAAAGTGTTACACTTGTTAGCCTAGTAGTAGAGAAACAGAGACTACTAGGAGGGATTACATGAATAAATTAAAAAAATTTGTAATTGCAGCTGGATTAATTATTTCGATGTCAGTTATTTCATTTAATCATAAAACAGAAGCAGCAACTACTCATAAAATTCAAAATGGCGATACCTATTGGAAAATCGCAACGCAGTATGCTGTTCCAATCATAGATTTAATGAAGATTAATAACGCAACAACCACGACTCTATATGCAGGGAAAAACATAGTGATTCCTAATTCTAAGATTTCAGCAGCCGACAAGGATTTGATGGCTCGACTAGTCCGTGCAGAAGCAGTGGGTGAGCCATATGCAGGAAAAGTAGCAGTAGCAACGGTTATTTTGAATAGAGTAAAGCATAAAGATTTTCCATCAACGATACGTAGTGTTATTTATCAAGTTGATTCAGGACATTATGCCTTTACTCCTGTTCAAAATGGTTCAATAAACAAGCCAGCCGATGCTGCTTCTAAAAAAGCAGTCAATGAGGCTATTGCCTTTAGTGGAAACGGCAATGGATCATTATATTTCTATAATCCTAAAACAGCCAAAAGTAGTTGGATTCAATCCCGTGAAGTTACAGTAACTATTGGAAATCATCGATTTGCAAAATAGAAATAAAAAGGACATCAATCAACATGATTGATGTCCTTTTTATTTCTAAGCTATTGTTTTATCCCACTCTTAACGGACATTTTGACTCCCACTTCAAGATTCTGAGAATACGAAGAAGATAAGTGGGAGATCAACTGTCCGTAAAGGTCCGACGAGGGATTAAGGTCCTACTCAGGCGAAGCCACAGGATGTGGCGTCCCTTGAGCGTGATAAGTGAAATAAGATTTTTCTTTGGTCAGCCCTTAGAAAAATCAATCAGGCTTTGCGTGACTAACCATCAGTGGGGGATGAATGGCAGACTAAAAGCGCGACGTCAACACATAAGTCTGCACACTTCACGTCCTGTGCGTCGAAAACCCCCACTGATGGAAGTTTCACTTTATATCTTGAATGCTTTTTCGGGAAAACTCTTTTAGTTCTTCTACAATTTCTTTTTTTGTCTCCTGGTCCTCTATGCCTTTAATACCATAGATAAACGAATGCACAATTCCTTTCTTCCAGATGGGAGTACCAAGAATATGAATGATCTTATCATTTAGAATAAAAGAAATTTCAAGTAGTAATTTTTTTTGATCTATAGGCAGGTCGAGGTTTGAAGAAAATTTAAGACCATTTGGACTGAGATCTAAAATGTTAGCTGTGGCTATTTTTGAATCTTCCATACTGCTGCCATCCATACTTACAATCTTGAATTGCCCCGGGACAGGTTTTTTAAATTGGAATCGGAAAGCTTCATCTCTTCGATAAATCATTAGGATCACCTTATTATTTTGATGAATGAAAATCCATCTTTATATTCATATGTATTTTTAAAAAATCATAGCTTTTTCATGAAGCTTTATCAAGTAGGAAATTACAAAAAATATCCAATTTAACAAAAAAACTAGAAACAGGTGCTAATTTCTGTAAAAATAATAACTGTAGCGGTCCGAAAATTATGACTATTTATGAAAAAATTTCTACATATTGTATATATGTACAAAGTATGTAAAATGTAAGCGATTAATAAAAAAATCCATAAAAATTTCATTGCTCAAATGGCATTGGAATGCTATTCTTTTTTAGAGATGTTAGTTGTCTGATGACTTGAGTATGGATTGAATAAAATGACTAGTTTTACATACATGATTCAATCAGTGATGGGAAAAATAACAAAGTAAGGCTAGAAATAGTTATTGTAGAATATTTACTGCTCATTAACGTATTATAAGTTATTAGACAGGCATTGATACATTTTAAATTTTTTTGGAAAATGAAAGGAGAAAAAATAATATGGTTGAAAAACAATTTAAAGTTATTGCTGAAACAGGAATTCATGCACGTCCTGCCACAATCCTTGTACAAGCTGCAAGTAAATTTAACTCAGATATTAATCTTGAATATAAAGGTAAAAAAGTTAATTTAAAATCTATTATGGGTGTTATGTCTCTTGGTGTAGGTAAAGATGCTGATATTACTATTTCTGCTAACGGAAGCGATGAAGCAAATGCACTTAAAGGTTTAGAAGATACATTGAAAAAAGAAGGTCTTGCAGAATAATGAGCTTTTTGAATGGTATTGCTGCTTCTAGTGGAATTGCAATTGCAAAAGCTTATCGTTTAGTTGAACCAGATCTTTCTTTTGAGAAAAAAACGATTGATAATATTTCTGAAGAAGTTGAACGTTTCCAAGCTGCATTGAATCAATCAAAATCAGAATTAGAAGTTATCAAAGAAAAAGCATTAGTGGACCTTGGAGCAGATAAGGCTGCCATTTTTGAAGCACATTTACTTGTTTTAAGCGATCCCGAATTAACTACACCGATAGAAGACAAAATTAAATCTGAGCAAGTGAATGCAGAATTTGCTCTGAAAGAAACAGCAGATATGTTTGTTTCGATGTTTGAGTCTATGGATAATGAATATATGAAAGAGCGCGCAGCGGATATCCGTGATGTTACAAAACGCGTTTTATCTCATTTACTTGGTATTGAGATTGTGAATCCAAGTATGATTTCTGAAGAAACAATCATCGTTGCTGGTGATTTAACTCCTTCAGATACAGCTCAATTAAATCGTCAATTTGTAAAAGGGTTTACAACTGATATCGGAGGAAGAACTTCTCATTCAGCAATCATGGCCCGTTCATTAGAAATTCCTGCTGTTGTTGGTACAAAGATGGCAACAAAAGAGATTAATAATGGAGACATAGTCATTGTGGATGGATTAAAGGGTGAGGTTCATATTAATCCAACTCCTGAAGTCATCGAACAATATAAAAATGAACAAGCTGCATTCGAAGCACAAAAAGCGGAATGGGCGAAGCTTGTTAATGAAAAAACCGTTTCTGCAGATGGACATCATGTAGAACTGGCAGCAAATATTGGAACACCAAATGATCTACCAGGTGTGATTAATAATGGCGGTGAAGCGATAGGCTTATATAGAACAGAGTTCTTATATATGGGAAGAGATCAGCTTCCAACGGAAGATGAGCAATTTGAATCCTATAAGGCTGTTCTTGAAGGAATGAAGGGAAAACCTGTTGTCGTTCGTACACTAGATATTGGCGGGGACAAGGAACTTCCATATTTAGACCTTCCAAAGGAAATGAATCCTTTCTTAGGCTTCCGTGCAATCCGTTTATGCTTAGAGCAACAAGATATTTTCAGAACACAATTAAGAGCTTTATTAAGAGCCAGCACATACGGTAATTTAAGAATTATGTTCCCTATGATTGCGACAATTGATGAATTCCGTTCTGCAAAGGCTATTCTTGAAGAAGAGAAAGCAAAGCTGCTTCAAGAGGGTACTCAAGTGTCAGAGGATATTCAAGTGGGAATTATGGTGGAGATTCCTTCCACTGCCGTTATCGCAGACCTGTTTGCTAAAGAGGTTGATTTCTTTAGTATTGGAACGAATGATTTAATTCAATATACAATGGCTGCTGACCGTATGAATGAACGAGTTTCGTATTTATATCAACCATATAATCCGTCCATTTTAAGACTTGTGAAAATGGTTATTGATGCCGCTCATAAAGAAGGAAAATGGGCCGGAATGTGTGGAGAAATGGCAGGGGATGAAACCGCTATTCCTGTACTCTTAGGGTTAGGATTAGATGAATTCTCCATGAGTGCAACTTCTATTTTAAAAGCCCGTTCTATAATTCGTGGACTTTCAAAAGCTGATATGGAACAATTAGCTGAAAAAGCAATCACCATGAGTACAATGAGCGAGGTAGTAGAAGCTGTCCAAGCTGCAGTTAACAAATAATAGATAAATAATCCGAATTAGTGCTATGAGAAGAAGGTTTTTCATAGTGCCTAAATTCTTATGGGATGTCTCAAATTGAGGCATCTTTTTTTGTGTGTAAATTCTGAATGCTTTTGTGTTATGCCAAATTTTAGTATAATATTCATATCTTTTATTTTAGAGGAGGATCAATAATGGATTTTCAGTTAACTGGGAAAACTGTGTTAATCGCTGCTTCTAGCCAGGGACTTGGGAAAGCAATTGCAGAGGAGCTCCTAAAAGAAGGAGCTAATGTCATGATTTCCGGTCGAGATGAGGAAAAGCTACAGCGAGTAAAGAAGGAATTATCGATTTATGCTGGTCAAATTTTATATACGAAAACGGATTTAACCAAGAAAACAGATCTATCACATTTAGTATCTGAGACGGTAGCTGCTTTTGGTACGATTGATGTACTTGTCAATAATGCTGGTGGACCACCTGCAGGCTCTTTTGATGAGATCACAGAGGATGAGTGGCAAAAGGCATTTGAATTAAATCTACTTTCCTATATCCGGTTGATTAAAGAATCTCTTCCTTATTTGCGAAAACAAGGAGGGAAAATTATTAATATAGCATCATCTTCGATTAAAGAGCCAATTCCTGGCTTAATTCTGTCAAATACATTTAGAACAGGCATTATTGGATTAAGCAAAACCCTAGCTGTCGAATTAGCCTCTGATGGAATCTTAATCAATACTGTTGCACCTGGAAGAATTGCAACAGACCGAGTTAAGCATTTGGATGAAGTAAATGCAAAAGCAATAGGGACTACGCGGGAAGCAGTGGAGGAGCAAGTCAAACAGTCTATTCCTTTAAAGAGGTATGGAACTCCTGAGGAATTTGCAAAGGTTGTGGTTTTCTTAGCATCGCAAGCGAATTCTTATATGACTGGAAGTGCATTTTTAGTAGACGGAGGGATGGTCAAATCTATTTAGTCCAGAATGGAGTTTAATGGAAATAAAAAAAGGATATGGTAACAGTGAAAGGAGAAATAATAATGAAAAATTTTCTCAAGATTACTTTTTCTGTTGCTATGATCTTTTTACTCTTTGGATGCTCAAAGCAGCAAAGTGAGACATTTATTAATCACTATTCAGAGGTCATCTTAACCCAAAATAATGAATTGCAGTTTCGGTTTTTATTAAATGAAGAGGGATTTGAAAAGAATTTGATGTACAAGCTAAGGATTATGATACATAATCAAAAATTAGCGTCGGCAATAGGGAGAAATGAAGTTATCTATGGTGAAAGATCTGTATTTAATGGTGAGTACCTTGAAGTCAATAAGAATAAAGGCAATTTAATCATAATGGAACCCATTCCATTGAAAAAAGATTTACATACGTTCGAATTAGAGAAATTAATCGTGAATGATCATGCAATTACAGTTGAGATTTACAATGATGATCAAATTTTAGCAAAAGCACCGTTGACTAATTTTTTCTCTAGATTATAAATTGCTTTTTGGTAATGGTTTGCTAGAGTTTATCATCAAAAAAATAGATAGTTACAGAATAGAGGAGATCTGGAAATGTTAACGACAGAGAATACAATAATTGGATTTATAGGCACGGGAGTAATGGGAAAGAGTATGGCTGGAAATCTTTTAAAGGCGGGATTTCCTGTACTTGTCTATTCGAGAACGAAGGAAAAGGCATTGAATTTATTAGAAAAAGGCGCTGAATGGGTTGATTCTCCAAAAGAAATGGCTACTAAAGCAAATGTTATAATCACAATTGTAGGGTATCCATTTGATGTTGAAGAAGTTTATTTAGGAGAAAATGGTCTAGTCCCAAATGGTAAGGAAAATACATATATCATTGACATGACAACTTCAACCCCATCTTTGGCAGTTAGAATTTATGAAGAAGCAAAGAAAAAAGGTATCCATGCAGTTGACGCTCCTGTGTCTGGTGGAGATGTTGGAGCGAAAGAAGCACGACTTTCCATTATGGTTGGTGGGGATGTGGAGGTTTTTCAAGCACTTCAGCCTATCTTTCAAGTATTGGGGACCAATATTATCTATCAAGGAAAGGCAGGTTCTGGACAGCATACGAAAATGTGTAATCAAATAGCCATCGCTTCAAACATGATTGGGGTTTGTGAGGCAATTGTCTATGCAGAAAAAGCAGGGCTAAATCCAGAAACGGTCCTTCAAAGTATTTCTTCTGGGGCGGCAGGAAGCTGGTCCTTATCAAATCTAGCACCAAGAATGATTAAAGGTGATTTCGAACCCGGTTTTTATATAAAGCACATGATAAAGGATATGAATATTGCTTTGGAGGAAGCAGAATCTATGGGCATGGAAGCACCTGGGCTTGCACTTTCACGAAAGTTATATGGGGAGCTAGCAAGTCAAGGCGAAGAAAATAGCGGGACACAGGCCTTATACAAGCATTGGAAATAGATAATGAAAATACAGGTCATTTGCGCATAGAAATGGTCATACTCCTCCAAAATATTAAAGAAGACTATTTGGAGGAGGACTTAAATTGGCTAAAAGGAATAAAAAAAATGATCCACAGCAAAAAAATAAAAAAGGATTTGACTCAAGTGTGTTAAATGAAGAATTTGCCCATGAAGTAGGAAGTGCAGCGACAAATAAAATCCATAAAGATAAGGCAAAAAAAGAAAAGATAGCAAAAAATAATGGAAAATATAAAGGACAATAAAGCCGTGAAAAAAGAGGTCTGAAAAATTCAGCCTCTTTCCTTTTGTTTTAAGTAGTTCTCGATGCGATTCAGTCCTTCGTCAAGCATTTCCATTGAGCATGCAAAGGATAGACGGAAATACCCTTCCCCTAAAGGAGAAAAGGAGCTCCCAGGTACGACAGCAACCCCAACTCGATTTACTAAATCTAAACAGAAATCAAACGAATTCATGGAAGAAATGGGTTGTTTAATAAAGAAATAAAATGCTCCATCAGGCTTAACAACCTCTAACCCCATTTCAACAAGTCGGTTATAGACATATTCTCTGCGTTTCACATATTCCTTTTTCATGACAATCGCATCATTCATCCCTAGGGTTAATGCTTCAATTGCTGCCATTTGGGAGATCGAGGTCGCACAGGTAACATTATATTGATGCACCTTTAAAATTTGCTGGGATAAATATTGAGGTGCAAATAATAAACCTATTCTCCAACCAGTCATGGAGTGAGATTTAGATAATCCGTTAATGACTATTGTTTTTTCTCTTAACATGGTACCTATCGAAACGTGAGGTTGATCAAAGACGAGTTCACTATATATTTCATCGGCAAGGATAAATATATCCAATTCCTTTAATAATAAAGCAATTTCCTCCAATTCTTCTTTGGTAAGGCTGACCCCAGTAGGATTTGAAGGATAAGGTAGAACAATGCAGCGCGTTTTTTCAGTTATGTATTTTTTGATCACATTTGCCGTAAAGCGAAATTGATTTTCCCGAATGTCAGCAAGAACGGGTTTTGCTCCACATAATCGGATGATGGGTTCATAGCCGGGATAAACGGGACCGGGCAAAATCACCTCTGATCCTTCCTCCAATATAGTTCTAAAGGCAATATCAATCGCTTCACTTGCACCAGTTGTTACTATGACTTCCGATTCCGGATCATAGGACAGTCCGTATTTTTTCTGAACAAAGTTTGCTGCAGACTTTCTCAAATGGATATCCCCGGCATTATGAGTGTAAGTCGTGAAATTTTGGTCGATTGCTTTTTTGGCAGCCTCTTTAACATGTTCTGGGGTTGGAAAATCCGGCTGACCAATCGTGAATGAAATCATATCTTTTGTTCCCGCAACCATATTAAAAAATTTTCGAATACCAGATATATCTATATTTTTTACTTTTTTGTTAATTAAATGTTCCAACATGTTTAGCCCTCCTATTTAATAATATTATTCTAACATGTTTCACAGAAGATATAATAAATTGTTTAAAGACTAGCTTCTTCTGCCATAAAGAGTTGTCATTTTCCTCAAAAAATAGTAAGTTGAGGTAAGTAAAGATTTTCATATATGAAAAATAATCATGAAATTTGGGTGTGGATAATGATTAGAACAATTGTTATTAAAGAGAATCATGAAGTCCTTTTTGATGTACCAATAGAGGACAGAAACCAATCCGATGTGAAATGGTTTTGGGTTGATTTTGATGTTCCAAACGATGAGGAAGCGTTGATGCTAGAAAAGATCTTTCATTTTCACCCCTTGTCTGTCGAGGATTGTATTGATGAATATATGCAAAGACCCAAATTGGATTTTTTTGAAAAATATATGTTTTTTATTGTTCATGCCATTAATCAAGAAACGTTATATCCAACAGAAATAGATGTATTTATAAGCGAACAATTTATCATTACCTTTCATCAAACATCTGTTAGAGAGTTAAATAATCTATGGAATCGATTAAAAAAAGATGAAAAATTACATGATTCCCCTTTCTATATTCTTCATGCTATTATCGATAAACTAGTGGATGATTACTATCCGCCAGTTTATCAGATTGAAGACCAATTAAATGCGATTGAAGAAAACTCCAAGGATGAATCTATTAATGAGTTAATGGAGTATTTATTTGAAATTCGTACGGAATTATCAAGGTTAAGAAGGACTATTGTTCCAATGAGAGATCTTATGTATCGCATGATACATTCAGAGCGGCTCAGTAATCTTAGTGAACATCGGGTATATTTTCACGATGTGCATGATCACTTACTTAAGTTAGTTGAAATGCTGGAATCCTATCGTGATTTTTCAGCTGATATTCGAGATAATTATCTATCAATCAATTCTAATTCAATGAACACGATCATGATGACTTTGACCGTTATAACCACGATTTTTATGCCATTGACTTTTATCGCTGGTATCTATGGGATGAATTTCAGACATATGCCAGAACTTGAATGGAAATTTGGTTATTTTTTTATTTTAGGAATAATGGGGCTTATTTCGATTATCATGATTTGGATTTTTAAACGAAAGGGTTGGTTTGGAATCGGAAAGAGATATAATAAACGGAAGCACCACCAAATTAAAATGCGCTAAATGGCATAAGGTCACAATTTTTTGCTTTTTTCATCTATATTTGGTTGAAGGAAAAATCTTCATTCATGATATAGTAGGAATATATAATTTTTTAGGAAGGGCGAAGCCAGGAATGGAAAAAAACAAAGGGATATTACTAGAAAGTGGTACAAACGAGCTTGAAATAGTGGAGTTTGGTATTGGTACCAATAAATTTGGCATCAATGTCATCAAAGTGAAAGAGATTATTAATCCTGTCGCTGTTATTCCAGTACCTCATGCTCATCCAAATGTGGAAGGTATTATCGAATTAAGAGGAGAGGTATTACCTGTTATCAATGTTGCGACAGCTTTAGGGTTTCCACCTTCAACCAATCCTGCTCAAGATAAATTTATTGTAGCAGAATTTAATAAACAAAAAATCGTATTTCATGTGCATAGTGTTACCCAAATTCATCGAATCTCTTGGGATCAAATTGAAAAACCTTCAGATATGTATCAAGGAGCAGATAGCCAAATTATTGGTGTTGTGAAATTAAATGGTGAAATGGTTCTATTACTTGATTTTGAAAAAATAGTTGTCGATATCAATCCAGAATCAGGGATCAATATTCAACAGGTTCAAAAGCTAGGGCAAAGGGAGAGATCAAATAAAAAATTAGTTGTGGCAGAGGATTCTCCCTTATTGCGAAAATTATTGCATGATACATTGGCGGAAGCCGGGTATCATAATGTTGATTTTTTTGAAAATGGTCGGGATGCTTTGAATTATTTGGAAAATTTGGTCGTGAACGGAAAAGACATAACAGAGAGTGTTCAATTGATTATTACTGATATTGAAATGCCGCAAATGGATGGTCATCACTTAACAAAGAGAGTGAAGGATAATCCAAAGCTTGAGAAGATTCCGATTATTATTTTTTCATCCTTAATAACAGATGATTTGCGTCATAAGGGGCAAATGGTTGGTGCAGAAGCACAGGTCAGCAAACCGGATATTGCGCAGCTAGTATTACTAATAGACGAATATATTTTATAATGCACTAAAATTTTGATTATGAAAAAAGAAGCTGAGTTATCTCTAGCTTCTTTTTTCATGATCTTAAAAATAACTTTCTCCTAGTTTCTTAAAAACAGGTTTTTGATAGTGAGATTTTTTATTAGCAGGATTATTGGAACTGTTTTCTTTGTATCCGGTATAAGAAATTAGAAGCTTTTTTGCTTGGCTAAGTGAGAGTTTTGATTTTGGATTTCGAACGCATTGATTTAGTTTACCAAGGTGGGGTAAGGAATCAAAATCAGTTTTAGAGGGTGGGAGGTGGAATGAATACTCTCCACATACAACTAATACATCCGATTGTTGTTGACTATATTTGGGGTTAGCGGAGAAATGTAAACCAACTTTTTTGGCTTTTCCTTCCATTAAAAGCTTTTGCAGGGCTTGATACTTAAGCTTATATAGATATTTTGGATTTGGCGCAGTCTTTGCATGTCGGTTCACAATGAAGATTGCTTGAGAGAGGTTTTCAGTTGTCGGTTTTAAAAAAGAGGGCTTGGAACTATCCTGACTCAATTTTGAAACTCCTTTCAGATATTCGTCATATTAGTGCTATTATTATACTCCTTTTTTATTAAAGTTAAAAGGTTATGATTCATGGTTTATGAAAATATCATGATAAATTTGAAAAACAATTCTACTATAACATATAGAATTTTAATGATAAAATAAGGTGGAAATGGTATTAGAAATGTAAACAATTGTAAAAATATAGCAAAAGTATTTTTTATCGAAATCTTACTTAACAACTTGTTATCTAAATGAGGGCGGAAAAATGGACCATTTAAAAAATGCATTAGCGGCAAAAATTCAATCTGGCAATATTGGATTCATTGCAGAAAATCTTATTTTCCAAATCATATATAGCCATATTAAAGATATGGTTTTCGTTATGGAAGTGGATGATGGACCATGTTTCCGTTATTTATTTACTAATCAAACAGGAAGTATTCATGCTGGATTATCCTCTGATGCAATTGGAAAATCCATAGAGGAAGTAATGCCAAAAGAGATTGCTGGTGTTTTGCAAACTTCCTATGAAAAAGTATTGTCTACAAAAAAAGAATATATTTTTATAGACGAGTCCCAGTTATCAAATGGAAAAAAGTTTAATGGAGAATCTGTCTTGACACCTATCGAAGATGAAAATGGGGATATTTGTTATATTGTTGCGGTAACGCGTGATATTACCCAAAGTGTTGTTGAGAAAAATCGTCTGATTTTAATTGAACAACGCTTTCGCTCTATTGTTGATCACAATTTAGATGGAATTCTTATTGTTGACACGAATGGCAAAGTTGAAGACACAAATCCATCTATCCAAAATATTTTTGGGCTTAGCAAACAGCAAATGCGGAAACGTTCCATTTTTGATATGGTTGCGCAAACTGATGTTGAATGTTTCCGAAAATTACTGGGTAGAACGAAAATGGGTGAGGCTTCAGAATCCTATGATTGTCGTTTTGTGCATCGAAAGGGGCATCATTTGACCTTACATATTAAAACTGTTCCAATTGTTATCCATTCTGAGGTAGAAGGTATTTATGTCATTGTTAGAGATTTATCCGATCAAGTAAAAAATGCAGAGAAAATTAACTTTATGGCATTTCATGACCAACTAACCGGATTATTAAACCGGAGAGCCCTTCTTACAGATACGGAAAAATTAATCCTGAAAGCTAAAGAAACAGGTGGAAAATTTTCCTTGCTTTCGATTGATTTAGATCGTTTTAAACAAATAAACGATTCATTAGGTCATTTAGCTGGCGATGAAATATTACAAAAGGTTGCGGAAAGGCTGATCGAATTTCGGTCTGATTCTTGTGAAATTTATCGTCAAGGCGGAGATGAGTTTATTATTCTCTTCTCAGAAATGGGGAGACAGGAAACAAGTCGACTGGCCAAAAATATTCTCACAAAATTTTCCAAGCCATTCTTTTTGCATTTTAATGAATATTATATTACACCAAGCATCGGGATAAGTGTATTTCCGAGTGACGGAAAGGATGTCGAAACACTCATTAAAAATGCGGATGAAGCCCTATTTCGAGTGAAGGAAAAAGGAAAAGCACACTTTCAATTTTATCGTTCAGAAATGAATTCTCTGGTGACAAATGTTGTCAAGCTGGAAACCAATTTGCGAAGAGCCATTGAACAGGAAGAGCTGATGCTTTACTATCAACCGCAAGTGGATTTTCAGACAAAAGAAATCAATAGCTATGAGGCCTTGCTACGTTGGAAGAATAGTGAATTTGGATTTGTTTCCCCAGGTGATTTTATCCCCATTGCAGAGGATACAGGATTGATATTACCAATCGGAAAATGGGTCATCGATACAGCCTGTCAACAAATTAAAAAATGGGAAGAAGCATATAATAAAAGAATTAAGATTGCAATTAATATTTCACCAAAACAATTCATGCAACCCAACTTGGTGGAAATCATTCAAAATTCAATTGCAAGAAATCATATCGATCCATCGCTTTTAGAGATTGAAATCACGGAAGGGGCAATGGAGGATACAAAGGAAACAGTACCTATTTTAAAACGATTAAAATGTTTAGGAGTAAAAATCTCGGTTGACGATTTTGGGACCGGTTATTCGTCGTTAAATTATATTAAACAGTTTCCAATCGATGTCCTTAAAATCGATCAGTCATTTGTTCGTGATGTCATTAAAGAAGAAAAAGATGCCGCTATCACATCCACGATTATCCATTTAGGGCAAAGTCTTGGAATTGAAGTGATAGCTGAAGGGGTGGAAACGAAAGAACAGGAAGACTTTTTAATTCAGGCAAAATGTCACAAGGGGCAAGGATTTTACTATTCCAAACCTGCTTGTTCGGAAGAAATTGAAAGAAGATTTTTTCAAAAAAGAAAAGCAGTGAATGAGTTTGAATATTGAGGGTTTAATAAAAGGGTCAAGGTTGATATCTGACCCTTTTATTTTTTTGCCAATGTAATAACGGTAAGCTCTGGTCGAGATAAAAAGCGAAAGGGTAGCCTTGTTGTTCCTAAGCCACGATTTACATACAGAGTGAGCGGATTTTTTTTCCCAATTGTAAATAATCCTTCAATATATTTTTCACCATATGGAGAAGTAACCAATGCTCCCAAAAATGGAATTTTTATCTGACCGCCATGACTGTGTCCACTTAATTGCAATTCTGCTCCGAAGGGATAGGATTGGTCAGCTAAATCTGGTGCATGGGAGAGAAGAATTTTATAAGCTTCTTTGGGGACATTTTGAAATGCCTTGTCCAAATCCGGTTTACCAAGCATGGCATCATCAATTCCGACAATGTAGATGCTGCTGTTTCCTAATAGTTCAATTTTTTTTGCCTGATTACGGAGAAGGGTAAAACCGGATTTTGTCATAATATCTTTATAAAGATTGGATCCGTAACCCCCATGATCATGATTTCCATAAATGGCGAATTTCCCAAAAGGAGCCTTTAATTCTTGTAAAATCGGAATGATGTTGGCTGGGTTTTTAAATTGATTCGGTGCATCCATTAAATCCCCATTGAAGAGGATAATGTCAGGTTCAAGTGCATTAATTTGTTTGGTTATTTTCTTTAATTGAGTGAGATTATATTGAAATCCTAAGTGGGTATCATTGAATTGAATCATTTTAAAGCCGTCAAAAGCACTTGGAATTTTGGAATGTTGAATGACCATTTTTTTCGTTTCAACAAACCGTGGTTCAATTTCATGTGCGTAATAATATCCGCCAGCACTGATACCTGTGACTGTAAGAAAGGAAGTGAAGATTTTTTTCATGAATGATCTTCTTGTGATTTTTTTGGGCATAGCAATTACCAACCTATCTAACAATGTACTTTCTAATACTAACAAACAAAAAATTAGAATTGAAGGATTTTCCCATATCTTTTTTGTCAATCTAAAGAATTTCACTATAGTAAGTCCATATGTATGCCCAATTAATTTTATTCATAAGAATAAAAAAAGAGTCATAACTCCTTTTCTGAGTTTGACTCGAAATTATTTCCACTCATTGATAGCTTACTGCTCTCTTTTTTAAAGCCTTCCAAGATGAAATAAATGTTTCTTTATTTACTTTTACTTGTTTTCTTCCTGATAATGGATCGTTCAAGTATACAGAGGTTGAATCATATCCCACTAAGGCGACGGCATGTAAATCAAGTGGTGTTTTAATGTACTGCTGATCATGCTTCCAGCCTTCCCAACGGTCTGGCAGACGATAATCTCCAGTTGTCCAGACTACAACAGGAAACCCCTTTGAAACGTGTGTAAGGATCTCTTCAAAACCTTTATTGGTCAAATTTACGGCTCTGCCGGGTAAATATTGATTGATTAAATTTTCGATTGGTTGATCGAATACAGCATAGCCAGCGTATTTTCCAGTCATATCACCCACAAATCCATCAGCAGGATTTCCCCATTTTAAAATATCGCCATTTTTTCCGCGAATTAAGGGATCAGGGTCTTTTTTGACCTTACGATAAAGCTCCATTTTATTTGTTTTTACACCGGCATATTTTAATACCATACTTAAGCTTGTCACTTCACAACCGTATTTTAATTCAGGATTCTGCTTAACTAATGGGACATTTAATAAAATTTGGCTTTTTTTGTGAGGTTTTTCAGGTTTTTGCTGAACCATCGTTTTTTCCAATCCATTTTTATCATCAATGATTTGGATATTTTGTTTTTGGATTGGTAGTGATTTAGTTTGAAACTGTGTCTTATTCTCGAAATGGCTCTTGGTTGAAGAATGGGTATTCACTTCATTCCAATTATTGAAATGGTCGCATCCAAGTAAAGGAAAAAGGGCAAAAAGAATGGAAAGTCTTTTCATTGATGAGCCCTCTTTCTATTTTACTTAAATATATTTTTAATCAACTGCTTATTTTTATGAGAGGAACCTGTTGCCAGTAATGGTGTGAATTTTCAGAAATATGGTGATATAATATAAGATAATTACTTGTGTAAAGAAGACATGTTATGCTAAAAACAACAGGAGAGGAGGATTACATTTTTGGATGCATTAGATATACTCACCAATTTGGAATATATTGTTCCTTTTTTTCAACCGATTTTTAGTGCTGATGAGCATCGAATTATTGGATATGAAATATTAGGAAGAATACAAACGGAATCGGGATACGAAAGTTTGGGCCCTTTTTTTCTTGATGAAACCATTCCTGAAGAGTACCGTCTTGAAGTGGATAATGTTGTTTTGAAAAAAGCATTAGAAAGAGCTGCTGAACTTGAAGACGATGTTTTGCTATTTATAAATAGAGATGCGGAATTATTAATGATGGATGATGGGGAGCAATTATTAGATATTTTACGCGACTTTGAACGTATTGGTATTACTTTAGATAGATTGGTATTGGAAATTACGGAGCGAAACTTTACTGGTGATTATGAACATTTATGTCATTTGTTTAATTATTATAGAACATACGGAATTAAAGTTGCGATTGATAAACTAGGTGAGGATAGTAGCCAATTAGATCAGATTGGGCAAATTTCCCCCAATATTTTAAAAATTAATTTGATGGCATTACGTTCCATGCATTCAACTACTGCTTTTCAAGATATTTTATTTTCCATCTCCATCCTTGCCAGAAAAATTGGAGCCATGCTATTGTTTGAAAATATCGAAACGGGCTATCAGCTCCAATTTGCTTGGAAGCATGGGGGGCGTTATTACCAGGGCTATTATTTACATAGACCTGATATTGATTTTATCAATCGTGATATTTTAAAAAGTAAATTAAAGAGCGAATTTCATCAGTTTATTATGTATGAAAAGAAAAAGCTTGAAGCCTTGTTTTCCATTACTGATCGCTTTCAAAAAAGAATTCAGGAGCTTTTGATGAAAAATAAAAATGTTGAACATTATGAGGAGTTATTGTTCAATTTGGCGAAAGAAATGAATCATATTGCTTTTCGCATGTATATATGCGATGAAGATGGATTTCAGCTTTCACCAAACATCTTAAAAAAAGATGACATGTGGATGATTCAAAAGGAATATACACAAAAAAATTGGAGCTGGCGCCCTTATTTTTTAGAAAATATCTTCAAAATGAAGAGTGAAAAAAAGGGAATCCTATCTGACTTATATTGCGATATTGAAAGCGGGGAAACGATAAGAACATTTTCGTATCCTTTAAATACAAAGGAATATTTATTTATTGATATTACGTATGAATTCCTTTATGAGCATGAAGAATTACTATATTGATGGTTAGGAGATATAAAGAGGGAGGAATAAATGAATAATTCTTGTGGAATTCTTTAAATAGAAATTCCTATAAAGGAGAAGAATCCCATGAGTACGTACACAATGATTTTGTTACTAATTTGCCTAGGAATATTGTTTATTTCCTTTATTTACACACTCCTTCTTATGAAGGAGCAGAAAAGCATTAAAGGAAATATGGATGGGCAAATATCAGAACAAGTGCAAGATCATCCTTATATAAGAAATCCAATTTTTGTGGCATATGCCATCTTTTTTGCTCTCCTGATTTTAACGATTGTTTTTGTATCGCTAACCTTTCATTATTAGGTCTCTCTTGGAGGGATCTTTTTTTTACAAAATTTGTCATAATCTGCAATATTGAGAGAATTTAAGTCAGTTTATGCCTATATTTTGCGAACGATTGTCCATAAATTTAGGCATACTACTTGGTACAATAATGATCGTAAGGAAGAAAATAATTAAAAGGGAGACAAAAGGTGAAGATCATTCTTAAATTAATGGTT
Organism: Cytobacillus sp. Hz8; assembly: GCF_042263505.1. Lineage (NCBI taxonomy): Bacteria > Bacillati > Bacillota > Bacilli > Caryophanales > Bacillaceae > Cytobacillus > Cytobacillus sp. Hz8. Next base: position 558,972 of record NZ_JBHKFI010000001.1, read on the forward strand.
ATCGCTATTGCTTTGTTTATTTTTCCATATTCTGAAAAAGCAGAGGGAGATATCGAATCAAGAGAAATGGTAATAAATCTTCTAAAAGATGCGGCAAATGCACAGAGCTCCTTAAGTGAAAAGCCGAGAACGATGAGTGAAATTAGAGATATTTTATCCCCCTTTTACAAAAGAATATAGGAAGCTTTATTTAAAGGGGAATCTTATTTCAACAGAGGGAAAATATATGACCCTTGGATCGGATTTTGCTCCATTTGCCATCCCCTTTTTTGCCTTTACTGGCGAAACAAAGGTTGTCATAGAAGTAAATGAGATTTATGTGATTGAATATTTTTCTGGAAGTCGGATAGGTCCGATTACGTATCAAAGTCATTATGAAGGAATAAAGTTGAAAAAGGTTGATGGGAAATGGCGAGTTGCTGCTTATTTGCCTGATCGTATTCCTGAAAGAATCATAACAAAAGCGAATGTAACAAGTTTATCCCACTCTTAACGGACATTTTGACTCCCACTTTAAGATTCTGAGAATACGAAGAAGATAAGTGGGAGATCAACTGTCCGTAAAGGTCCGACGAGGGATTAAGGTCCTAGTCAGGCGAAGCCACAGGATGTGGCGCTATGAGCGTGATAAGTGAAATAAGATTTTTCTTTGGGCTTCAGCCCTTAGAAAAATCAATCAGGCTCTGCGTGACTAACCATCAGTGGGGGATGAATGGCAGACTAAAAGCGCGACGTCAATCGCTGCGTCTGCCCACTTCACATCCTGTGCGTCGAAAACACCCACTGATGGAAGTTTCACTTTATGAGCATATAGAAAAAGAGCATCTATTAGTGATGCTCTTTTTCAATTATAATCATGATTCTATCGATAAGGCTTCGTTGATTTTTTCAAGATCAAAACCGGTAATCACAAGATCATCATTGATGACAAAGGTTGGAGTGGAAAAAGATTGGTATTTATGAATCAGCTCATTTCTCGCGTTTTTATCTTTTTTAATATCCTTAATGGTGTAAGATATTCCTTTATCGGACAAATAGTGTTTGGCAAATTCACATGGTGGACAATCCGATTGACTATATAATACTACTTTTGACATTGATATCCCCCGAAATATTTGATGAATTAATCTTAGGTGATTCTCGCCATTAAATCAATCGATTTGTTTTTGAAGATATTCAATAAGTCCCATGCTCGATACTTTTATATCAAGTGCAATGATTTCATACACCTCATGATCATCAGATATTCCCTTATTATGAAGATGGTCTTTAATGGACGTAAATATTTTTTCAAAAGCAAGTGCATATTTTTCTTCTTGTGTCCGTCCCTCTTGGATGGCATGATGCCCTTCATCTATAAAGATCTTAAGCCAATATTGAACTTGCCGATATACCTCATTCGGGTTTGCGGATGAACCAAAATGTCCAAAATATATATATTGAAGTTTTTTGCTTCTAAATAATTCCATTGAATGCAGCATTTTATTCGGGTCGAATTGATTTGGTGAGGTAGTAGGTAAATAGAGCTCAACTTCATCTTTCTGTAATTGTGGATAGGAGATTCCGACGGTGTCTCCAGTAAACATTCCATTTAAGCCTGAGTGGTGAATACTGAAATGGTGATTAGCATGCCCTGGAGTGTCATAGAAGGTGAGTGTACAATTTTCTCCAATATGGAGAATTTCACGATCATGTTTTTGGATTAAACGATCTTCAGGAACGGGAAGGACAGGATTGAATAGACGGTCGAAATCATCGCCGTATACCACTCTGGCACCGGCAATTAGGCGAGATGGGTCAATTAGATGCCGGTACCCCTTTGGATGCACGATAACCGTTGCATTAGGGCAATGCTGCAAAAATAGTCCTACTCCACCTGCATGATCGAGATGAATATGTGTGACAATGATATACTTAATTTCTTCTGGGTTTATTGTTAGGGAATTTAGTCCCTCGAGAATATATGGGATACTGGGACTTGCGGAGGTTTCAATAATGGTTAATTCTTTTTCTTTTAATACATAGGTGCCAGTTCGATTTTCCATACTAAGATCAAAGTCATCAATTAAAAATAGTTTTTCAGCCATTTGAATTGGTTTTTTCAAAAAAATCTCCCCTTTTTTTCAGCTTTTGCTTGTACAAATACATGAGATTATTTTATTCTGTTAATATTGGCATGTAAAGCAAAATAATGAAAAATTCTGAATTTTATCCTATGCGGATAGAAACATGTCAAAAGAGAAACCTAATTTCTAATTAGAGTTTGGTTTGTTTTTGAAAGGAGAGGAACTATGTCACAGCTTCAAGGTATTATATCTCGATTAAAAAGTTTACAAGAACAATCTGTTGGTGGAGAAGCAGCACAACGTTTTTTTGAGGTTAATGGTGAAAGAAAATGCCAAGTAACTTTTCATCCCAAAACAGAAACATTTGAATTAGAGGTTTATCAGAATAAGGAAAAACCAAAAAGATATCAATTTGATAACATTGATATGATTACAATTGAAATTTTTGATTTAATTCAATAGGGGCTAAAAAAGGGAACCGTAAAAAGGTTCCTTTTTCTATATGGTTAGATTCTCATCCTTGCGCATACTATTCATGAGGTGAAGCCAATGATGATGCCAACTGTAAAATGTCCAAAATGCTTTACAGAATACGAAATGAATCATGTCCTGACAGCCCAATCTAATCAAAATGTGATTTTTACCTGTCCTAATTGTCAATATGAATTAAGAAATATTCAAACAAGTAAGGGTTAAGATGGCAAATAAAGAGCAAGGATAACGAAACTGTGATAAAATAAAATAGATCGTAAACAAATTAGAGGAGTTTTCGGCTATGAATAGTCTTCACAGTGGGGAATTTTTAAAACAGAATATTAGAGGGTTTATGATTCCATCTGAACGTGTTGCTCATGTGCAGATTGGAAATAACCTGGAGCATGCATTATTAGTATTAACAAAAAGTGGATATAGTGCAATTCCTGTGTTGGATCCCTTTTATAAGCTCCATGGTTTAATTAGTACACCTATTATTATGGACTCTATTTTGGGTCTCGAGCGCATTGAATTTGAGAAATTAGAAGAACGAAAAGTGGAAGAAGTCATGAACTGTAAAATTCCACGAATGAATATTTCTGTTACCGTTGAAGATAGTCTAGTCCTATTGATTGATCATCCTTTTTTATGCATTGAATCAGATGAAGGTTACTTCGAAGGAATCTTAACGAGAAGAACGATTTTAGATGAATTAAATAAATACTTACATCATGAAAATCAATAGGCCCTCCATTTGGGGGCTTATTTTTCTATCATAAGATTTAGCAGTGTATTGGTTTTATTAAAAAAATGATAATGAGGGAATTCTTTTGTCGACACTATCTGAATTTCAATTATTGGCCATATTAGCATCAGAGATGAATATGAGAAAAGCGGCTGAAAGGCTATTTGTATCCCAGCCTGCTCTTTCCCAACGTTTACAAACCATTGAAAAAGAATGGGGAACTAAGCTGTTCGTTCGTTCACAGAAAGGCTTATCATTGACTCCAGCAGGTGAAATGGTGATTGATTTTGTTAATGATGTACTTGCGAAGGAGGAAAGGGTAAGAGAGTCCATCTCTGCACTTAATTCAGAGGTTCACGGGACTTTAAAGATTGCTGTCGCTTCGATTGTGGGACAAAATTGGCTTCCGCAAGTGCTGAAAAAATTTGTTAATCGCTATCCGCAAGCCAAGATCTCATTAATAACTGGCTGGAGTAGTGAGATTCTACGACATTTATATGATGACCAAGTTCATGTGGGAATTATTAGAGGTACACCAGATTGGAAGGGAATTAAAATTCACTTGTTTGAGGATAGTCTTTATTTAGTGGATCAGGAAATTACAAAACCAGAACAGGTCTTGGAAACCAATCGCCCGTTTATCCAATTTAAAAGTGATTCAAATTATTATCAAGAGATACAGGAATGGTGGCACCGGCATTTTCAAACCTCCCCTAAACGGACCATTATTGTAGACCAAATTGAAACATGTAAACAAATGGCCTTTAATGGAATAGGTTATGCGATTCTTCCTGCGATTACGCTTAATGGCGCAGAAAAAAATATTTTTAAGATTCCTTTGCTTGATGGAGATGGAAGTCCACTTAAACGGGATACTTGGCTTTTAGGATATGAATCAGCCTTTCAATTAAAACAAGTTCAAGCTTTTGTCGAATTAATTAAAGAGCATATTAAAGAAGAAGGAAAATAGATTTTTCTTGTTTTCATTGCTTTTGTTTGTTAAAGTAATTTTAGCAAAATACATAGGGGGTCTGTCTTAATGAAAATGATGGATGCAAATGAAATAATCTCTTTTATTCAGAATAGTAAAAAAGCAACACCTGTGAAGGTTTATATAAAAGGTGATCTCGAAGGAATTAATTTTGGTAACGAAGCAAAAACCTTTATTACAGGGAATACAGGAGTTGTATTTGGTGATTGGACCGAAATAAAGACTGCATTAGATGAAAATAAAGAGAAAATCGATGACTACGTTGTCGAAAATGATCGTCGTAACTCTGCTATTCCATTATTGGATATGAAAAATATTAAAGCGCGAATCGAGCCAGGGGCCATTATTCGTGATCATGTTGAAATAGGTGATAATGCGGTGATTATGATGGGGGCTTCGATCAATATTGGAGCGGTTATTGGTGAAGGAACGATGATTGACATGAACGTCGTTTTAGGCGGCCGGGCAACGGTAGGGAAGAACTGTCACATCGGAGCTGGCACGGTATTAGCTGGAGTTGTTGAACCACCATCTGCGAAACCTGTTATCGTTGAGGATGATGTCGTGATTGGAGCGAATGCGGTTGTTCTCGAAGGTGTTTCAGTTGGAAAGGGAGCTGTGGTTGCAGCTGGAGCTGTTGTAATTGATGATGTACCTCCGTATACCGTTGTTGCTGGAACTCCTGCTCGTGTCATCAAGCAAATTGATGAAAAAACAAAATCAAAAACGGAAATTAAACAAGAATTACGTCAATTATAAGAGTCATAAAAGCGTGGAAGTTCTTTCCGCGCTTTTTTAGATACGAGAAGGGTGAACTTATGAGTCTATTTGTTAATATTCGAAGGGAACTGCATTTAATCCCAGAGTTAGGGTATCAAGAATTTAAGACCCAAGCCTATTTATTAAAATATATTCAAGATTTGTCCCAAGAGCGTTTAGAAATCAAGACATGGAAGACAGGGATATTTGTCAAAGTAAGAGGATTAAAACCGACAAAAATGATAGGTTACCGAACGGATATAGATGGGTTACCGATTTTGGAGGAAACCGGGTTACCCTTTACTTCGACTCATGTCAACCAAATGCATGCTTGTGGACATGATTTTCATATGAGCATCGCTTTAGGTGTTTTAACTTATTTTGTTCAGCATCCAATAAATGATAATCTTTTATTTATTTTTCAACCTGCTGAAGAGGGGCCTGGTGGGGCAGAAGCAATGCTGAAAACAGACATTATGAAGGAATGGAAGCCAGATATGATCTTTGCTCTCCATATTGCTCCGGAGTATCCTGTTGGGACTATTGCGATAAAGGAAGGATTATTATTTGCAAATACTTCTGAGCTATATATTGACTTAACCGGACTTGGTGGACATGCGGCTTACCCCCATTTATCCAATGACATGGTTGTGGCTGCTTGTGCCCTTGTTTCACAGCTTCAATCAATTGTCGCAAGAAATATTGATCCACTTGACAGTGCGGTCATTACCATAGGGAAAATAACAGGTGGGATGGTGCAGAATACCATTGCAGAAAGGTCCAGACTAGAAGGAACAATTAGGACGCTGTCTGTTGATTCTATGAAGAAGGTTAAGACACGGATTGAAGCTCTTGTAAAAGGAATAGAAATAGGGTATCAATGCCAAGCGGAAATTGACTATGGCTGTAAGTATCACCAAGTATTTAATGAGAAACAATTAACAAGAGAGTTTATGAATTTTCTGAAAACCCAGCCAGATATTCACTTGCATGAATGTAAGGAAGCAATGACTGGAGAAGATTTTGGTTATATGCTTGCTGAAATTCCTGGTTTTATGTTTTGGTTAGGAGTGGACTCTCAGTATGGGTTGCATCATGCAAAGCTGACTCCTCGTGAGGATGCAATCGATATGGCAATCTCCACAATTACTAAATATCTGACCTATAAGGGAAATGATTAACAAAATTAAGAAAATGTGGCTTAGAAGAAAAACGTATATAGACAGCACTTCTTCTAAGAGGAAAGTAGGGGGATAGGATGAGACTAAGAGAATCGATGCCAGAACTAACTGGTGCAACTTCATGGATCAATGGTGAGGTTACACGAGAACAATTAGTTGGAGAAAAGCCAACACTCCTTCATTTCTGGGCTGTTAGCTGTCATTTATGTAAATTAGGGATGACAAACATTAATGAATTCAGAGACCATTATAAGGACAAATTGAATGTGGTTTCGATTCATATGCCTCGCAAAGAAGAAGATATGGATGAGGCTTTGATTCTTTCATTAGCGCATGAAAATGGTATGATTCAGCCTATATTTGTGGATGGTGAACACAAGCTTAGTGATGCAATGGAAAACAAGTATGTACCTGCTTATTATGTTTTTGATAAAGAAGGTAGACTCCGCCATTTTCAAGCAGGTAGTGGTGGAATGAAAATGCTTGAAAAGAGGATTAATCGAGTTATAGATGAAATGGAAAAATAATAAAACGAATAATGTAGGGACAAGTTATCTTGTCCCTACATTATTAAGAGGTTCTATTTTGAAGGAATGATGGTTAGAGAAGACCATTTAATATTCAACTTTCATTTTTTAATTTATTTTTCTTATATGCTAAAATGTTAGTAATAATATTTTATTTTTCTTCGGAGGAATTATTGTGAAAAAGGAATTTGCAGTTATTGGGTTAGGCAGGTTTGGCGGGAGCATTTGTCGGACATTATCTGAGCAAGGTATGGAAGTATTAGTCATAGATACGAATGAAGATCGAGTGAATGAGTATTCCTTAATAGCATCACAAGCAGTTGTAGGGGATTCAACGGATGAAACGGTATTAAAAAGCTTAGGCATTAGAAATTTTGACCATGTAATTGTCGCTATCGGTGATGATATTCAAGCAAGTATATTGACTACTTTAATACTAAAAGAGCTTGGGGTTAAAAACATAACAGTTAAAGCGCAAAATGATTACCATGAAAAGGTCTTAAGGAAGATAGGGGCAGACCATGTTGTTCATCCTGAAAGAGATATGGGTCAAAGAATTGCCAATAATATTATTTCAAACAATGTTCTAGATTATTTAGAGCTTTCTGATGAGCACAGTATTGTTGAAATTGTTGCAAGAGAGAAGCTTGCGGGGCATTCCATTATTGATTTGGATATTCGGGCGAAATATGGGATTAACATCGTGGCGATTAAGAGAAACAATGATATTAACGTTTCTCCGCAGGCAAACGAAATCATAGAAGAGGACGATATTCTTATTGTTATCGGAGCAGATAATGATATTAATCGTTTTGAAAAGAAAGTGATGTTGTAATGGAAATTAAAAAAGGAAGGATCCATATCTTTTGCGGATCCTTCCTTTTTTATATCGTTAAACTTCCATAATGATTGGTAAAATCATTGGACGTCGTTTAGTTTTTTCGTAAAGAAATGGAGCTAATGTATCTGTAATTTCATTCTTGATCTCAGACCATTGCGTTGTTCTTCGTTCCATAACCTTATTGAGATGCTTTGTAATTAAACTTTGAGCATCATTAATTAAATCTCCAGATTCTCTCATATAGACAAAACCTCTTGAGATTAGGTCAGGACCTGCTGCAATCTTGAATTCCTTCATGTTAATACTGACCACTACAACCACAAGCCCTTCTTCTGAAAGAATTCGACGATCCCTTAAGACAATGTTACCAATATCTCCAACTCCGTTACCATCTATATAAACAGAGCCAGAAGGAATTTTTCCAGAAACCTGAGCACTATCCTCTGATAATGCTAGTACTTCACCATTATCCATCATGAAACAGTTTTCTTCTTTTACGCCACAATCGATAGCAAGTTTAGAGTGCATTAACTGCATGCGATATTCTCCATGAATCGGCATGAAAAATTTTGGCTTGATTAATCGAAGCATTAGTTTTTGTTCCTCTTGTCCACCATGACCAGAGGTATGGATATTGCTTAGTTTTCCATGAATAACATCCGCGCCTGCTCTGAATAACATATTAATTGTGCGTGAAACGCTAATCGTGTTTCCAGGTATCGGTGAAGAAGAGAACACAACCGTATCACCAGGATTAATTTGAATTTGTCTATGAGTCCCGTTAGCAATTCTTGAAAGAGCCGCCATTGGTTCTCCTTGACTACCCGTACAAAGGATCGTTACTTGGTTTGCTGGTAAACGATTTATTTGCTGTGCATCGATAAAAGTATCTTTAGGAGCTGAAATATAGCCAAGCTCTAAGCCGATATCAATCGCTGCTTCCATGCTACGACCGAATACAGCAACTTTCCTTCCATTCATAACAGCCGCTTCAGTCACTTGTTGAAGGCGATGAATGTTAGATGCAAAGGTCGCAAAAATAACACGACCTTCCACTTTCCGGAAAATATCATGAATGCTTTCGCCAACACGGCGTTCTGACATAGTGAAATCTGGTACTTCACTATTAGTACTGTCTGATAATAAGCAAAGGACACCCTCTTTACCTATTTCAGCCATTTTTGTTAAGTTAGCTGGTTCACCGACTGGAGTGAAATCAAATTTAAAATCACCGGTATGAACGATTTGTCCGGGAGGAGTTTTGACAACGATCCCATAAGAGTCAGGAATGCTATGAGTTGTTCTAAAAAAAGTGACAGAGGTTTTGCGGAATTTGATGATGTCATCTTCTTTGATTTCGTAAAGCTTTGCCTGTCTTAATAATCCGTGTTCTTCTAATTTATTGCGTATTAAACCGAGAGCTAATTTTCCTCCGTAAATGGGAACATTGATTTGCCGTAGAAGATAAGGAATACCTCCAATATGATCCTCATGACCATGAGTGACAAATAATCCTCTTATTTTTTCTTCATTTTTGATTAGGTAGGAATAATCAGGAATGACATAATCAATTCCAAGCAGTTCATCCTCTGGAAACTTAATCCCAGCATCAATTAAGATGATTTCATCTTGAAACTGCACTCCGTAGGTATTTTTACCAATTTCTCCTAGACCACCTAGAGCAAATACAGCAGTCTGATCATTTTTCACAAATTTCATACTTTATCCAATCTCCAATACTTTAAATTCTTCGTTTTGTTTTTCATATTCTAAAAATGCTCCTTTGAGTTCTGTAATAAACTCAACATTATATGGCTTGTCTTTTAATTTTCGACGAACATCTCGTTCTGATTCTGCTTCAATATAAAGAGATTTTGTATTCTCTCTTACAGGTATTTCTGTTTTCGTTTCTTGAAAATATACTTTAAAAATCATGATTAAATCGCTCCTTATTCCGTATAACTTTTTCTATTATATATAAAAATAACATTTATTTCATGTATTTGCATTTATTAATGAAAATTCTCCTCTTTTGGAAAAGTTTGGATTAATATATGTATAGGGATGAAAGGAAGGAAGAAGCCCTTCGAAGAAGAAGGGCTTTTAATATTATGCAATTGTTTTTTTTCTAAGTAAATCTCTCCACTGTTTTAAGAGCTTCTTTCTGAGGTTCTTTAACATAGTGGAACATCTCCTTACCGTTAATTTTATACGATAGTTGTCCAAAGTGAAAGTATGTTTTTAAATAAGTCTTCTTCTTTTATTTTACTACTATTATATGATAAAATAGATATTTTTCTCATGGTTAATGATGGAATTGAATATTATTGAGAAGTTTAAAAAAAAGTTCATCAACAAGGGCATATTCGGCATGTTTAATGAACTAAAGAAAACAGAGTCCGAATCAGAAGCCTTTGGTGAGAGTTTAATATGTAATTTGTTCGAAAAAACAATAATCTTTACGAAAAACAGCTTACTTACAGGACATATAATGTGATAATTAGCAAAAAAGCTGGATGGAATATTAATTCCTGCCAGCTTTTGTCTTTATCCCACTCTTAACGGACATTTTGACTCCCACTTCAAGATTCTGAGAATACGAAGAAGATAAGTGGGAGATCAACTGTCCGGAAAGGTCCGACGAGGGATTAAGGTCCTAGTCAGGCGAAGCCACAGGATGTGGCGTCCCTTGAGCGTGATAAGTGAAATAAGATTTTTCTTTGGGCTTCAGCCCTTAGAAAAATCAATCAGGCTCTGCGTGACTAACCATCAGTGGGGGATGAATGAAACCCCCACTGATGGAAGTTTCACTTTATCGTTCAATCGGAATGGCATTTTCTAATGGCCTAAATGGATCCTCTTTGTTTATATAGTCATAAAACATAATTCCATTTAAATGGTCAATTTCATGTTGAAAGCAAACAGCTGCAATGCCTTTTAGACGTAGCTTTATTTCTTTGCCATCGATATCAAAACCCTTTACTGTTACTCTTGCATGTCTAGGAACAAATCCAGGAATCGCTTCATCCACCGATAAGCAACCCTCTCCGGATGTTAGGTATGATTGCTCGACTGAATGACTCACGATTTTAGGATTGAAAAGTGCGTAACTTATTAATTGATTTTTTTCATCCTGAAGATGGACTGCAATCATTCTTTTCGAAACATTAATTTGTGGGGCAGCTAATCCAATACCTGGACGTAACTCATATTGTTCCGATATGGTCGGGTCTTGACTGTTTTTCACATATTCGTGAAGACTGCTTAAAATCTTTTGATCTTCTTCTGAAGCAGGGAGAGGAACCTCCTTTGCTGTTTTTCTAAGTACGGGATGACCATCTCGTACAATATCTTCCATCGTTATCATGTTGATAATTCCCTCCAATAAAAGTCATTTTATGAATAAGACGAATGAACTTAGTAGGACTCTGTATTTTACTTTTGTTCTTTTTGTTCAATTATCTGGACCTTATTCGTTCAATTGTTAAAAAATAGTTTATCAGACTTATGTAAATTTGTTAATGACCATCTTGCCATCAATAAAAACTCCAAAAGATTTTGTTCGATATACGTTCAGGATTTTCTTTATTATATGCAAATTGCCAGCTAAATGATGTTTCATATAATTTCATCATAAACCTTGTCCATTCATCATACAATGCAAATATGGGGGACAAGCTTACCGAATTACGCCTCTAAAATCACGTTTTTAATGTTGTCAAATATCTTGTTAATCGTTATAGTTTAAATCGTATTAGGTTAGGAGGAAAAGGCGTGTCGATTAAATTATATAAGCATCTTGTGATGTTATTAATATGTGGTGTCTTGTTGTTATCTGGTTGCTTTCAAAAACAAACAAAAGAAGAACAAATATATAACTTATTAGAATCTGTCGCCTCAACGGAACAAATGTTTGAGGAGCAGCAAAATCCATTAGTGGATCTTGAGAAAAACGAGAAAACATTGTATGACAAAATTATTGCATTAGGCAAAAAGGAACAGGGCAAAATTAATCAATTATCAGATCAAGCTTTGCAAAATATCAAAAAACGAAAAGAGCATATGCAAAAGGAACAGGATAGTATGGAAGCTTCAGAAAAAGAGTTTAAGAAGCTAGATCAATTATTAGAGGATATAAAAGATGAGAAAGAAAAGAAAAAGGCGGAAACACTGCGTCAAACGATGAAAGACAGGTATAAAATGCATGATGAATTGTATGCCAACTATAATAAGGGGTTGGAATATGATAAGGAACTATATATATTATTCAAAAATAAAAACACAACCATTAATCAACTAGAAGAACAAATCGTGAAGATTAATCAAACATACGAAATAGTCATTAGCAACAATGAAAATTTTAATAAACTGACAAAAAAATATAATGAAGAAAAAATAGCATTTTATAAAGAGGCAAAAATCAACGTGGAAAAATAAAAAAGGAATCGACTTAATGAGGTCGATTCCTTTTTTTAATTTAATAATGTTAGCTCTTGAATAGGTATAAGCTGAGTTTTTAAAAGAATGAAATTATGATATAAAATACTTTTTTAACATAATTCCAATTTAAATATCTTTATTATAACAGAAGCGTTTTTGTACTTATTTTTATATAACAGTTTTGAAAAATTAGAATGATACAGAAATAAAAATATTAAAAAACTATCCTCATGGTGAAAAACATAAAAAACTTAAAGTAATGTATTTGACGGGATAAAATTGTTGATGTAAACTTAAAAATGTAAACAATAGATGTGTTACATTATCATAGTAGAAAGACAGTGGTACAGTTTATTTGGGGATGTTGGATACAAACATTTTAGGATTAAATGACATGATTTGTGAAAAAATCGAAATCGTATTCTCAGTTTGGGTGCAGTAATACATAGTAGATGAAAATGAGGGTGCTTATTTAAAGATATTCCGAATCATGTTCTATACTAACGATTGGTTAGATTGGGTACCCTATTTTTGTATTTACATTTATTAACGAATTCATTTTTTTATAAGAAAGGAAAGGTGTATACATGGCTTCTAAAACAAAAAAGGCCTATTTAGATGCTGAGAAGCAATTTGGAACAATAGAAGAGCAATTTCAAACATTACAGATCTTAGATGAAGAAGGTAATGTCGTAAATGCAGATGCAATGCCTGATTTAAGTGATGAGCAATTACAAGAATTAATGCGTCGAATGGTTTACACGAGAATATTAGATCAGCGTTCAATTTCATTGAATAGACAAGGTCGCTTAGGTTTCTATGCACCGACTGCGGGTCAAGAGGCGTCACAATTAGCTTCACAATATGCTTTAGAAAAAGAAGACTTTATTTTATCTGGATATCGTGATGTTCCTCAAATGGTATGGCACGGACTACCTCTTTCTCAAGCGTTCTTATGGTCAAGAGGTCATTTTCAAGGAGGAAATATTCCTGAGGGTGTAAATGTTATTTCTCCACAAATTATTATTGGAGCACAGTACGTGCAAACGACGGGTGTCGCTTTAGGGATGAAAAAACGCGGAGTGAAGTCTGTAGCAATTACTTATACGGGTGATGGCGGTACTTCTCAAGGGGATTTCTACGAAGGAATCAACTTTGCTGGAGCATATAAGGCGCCTGCTATTTTTATTGTTCAAAACAATCAGTTTGCCATTTCTACTCCACGTGAAAAGCAAACAGCTGCTAAAACTCTTGCACAAAAAGCAGTGGCTGCTGGAATCCCAGGTATTCAAGTAGATGGGATGGATCCTTTAGCTGTATATACAGCAGTTAAAGAGGCTCGTGAACGGGCAATTAATGGGGAAGGTCCAACATTAATTGAAACTTTAACCTACCGATATGGACCACATACAATGGCTGGTGATGATCCAACTCGATATCGTACAGCTGATCTTGATAATGAATGGGAGAAAAAAGATCCGCTTGTTCGTTTCCGTAAATTCTTAGAAAACAAAGGACTTTGGAATGAAGAAATGGAAACTGAAACGATTGAAAAGGCAAAAGAAGATATTAAAGTAGCTATTAAAGAAGCGGATAATGCTCCAAAACAAAAAGTAACAGATTTAATGTCAATCATGTACGAAGAAATGCCACAAAACCTGAAAGAACAATATGAATTATATACAGAGAAGGAGTCGAAGTAAGCCATGGCGCAAATGACAATGGTTCAAGCAATTACAAGCGCGCTACGTAATGAACTGAAAAATGATCCGAATGTGTTGATTTTTGGGGAAGACGTAGGTGTGAACGGCGGGGTTTTCCGTGTAACGGAAGGACTTCAACAAGAATTTGGTGAAGATCGTGTATTTGATACACCACTTGCTGAATCTGGTATTGGTGGATTAGCTGTCGGCCTAAGTTTACAAGGATATCGACCAGTTCCAGAAATTCAATTTTTTGGATTTGTATTTGAAGTAATGGACTCTATTTCTGGTCAGCTTGCACGTATGCGATATCGTTCTGGTGGCCGTTACAATGCACCAGTAACCATTCGTTCTCCTTTTGGTGGCGGTGTTCACACTCCGGAAATGCATGCAGATAGTTTAGAAGGTCTTATGGCACAACAACCTGGACTAAAGGTTGTCATTCCATCTACACCATATGATGCAAAAGGTTTATTAATTTCCGCTATTCGAGATAATGACCCAGTTATTTTCTTAGAACATATGAAGTTGTATCGTTCATTCCGCCAAGAGGTACCTGAAGAAGAATATACCATTCCATTAGGAAAAGCAGATGTGAAACGTGAAGGTAAGGACTTAACGATTGTTACCTATGGAGCAATGGTTCAAGAATCATTAAAAGCTGCTGAGGAATTGGAAAAAGAAGGGCATTCAGTAGAAGTAATTGATCTTCGTACAGTAAGTCCAATTGATATTGAAACGATTATTGCATCTGTTGAAAAAACTGGACGCGCCATCGTCGTTCAAGAAGCACAAAAGCAAGCAGGGATCGCAGCCAATGTTGTAGCGGAAATTAATGATCGTGCGATTTTACATTTAGAAGCTCCAGTTTTACGAGTGGCTGCCCCTGATACAGTATTTCCTTTCCCACAAGCTGAAGGAGTTTGGTTACCAAACTTTAAAGATATTATTGAAACAGCTAAGAAAGTACTTACTTTCTAAAAAGGAGAGTATATGGAGAAATATAAAAATATTTTTTCCTCCTTTTCTATTTTCATAATAAATGACTACCTAATACTAATTGCATAAATAGGAGGTTGAATTCCATTGGCATTTCAATTTAAATTGCCGGATATCGGAGAAGGAATCCACGAGGGTGAAATTGTAAAGTGGTTTGTGAAGCCTGGTGATAAGGTTCAGGAAGATGATGTTCTTTGTGAAGTTCAAAATGACAAGGCAGTGGTAGAAATACCATCACCTGTAGAAGGAACAGTTGAAGAAGTTTTAGTAGATGAAGGTACGGTTGCTACTGTTGGTCAAGTGCTTATCACATTTGACGCACCAGGATATGAAGATTTAAAATTTAAAGGTGACGAACACGAAGAGGCACCAAAAGAAGAGGCGAAGAATGAACCTGAAAGTGAAGCTGGAAAAGCAAGTACAGCTGAAGCTTCAGCTCAACCGGCAGAGCCTGTTGACCCAAATCGCCGCGTGATTGCCATGCCTTCAGTACGTAAATATGCACGTGAAAATGGTATTGAAATCCGTAATGTTGCTGGAACAGGAAAAAATGGTCGTGTATTAAAAACTGATATTGACGCATTTTTAAATGGTGGTGCACAAGTGACTGCAGAGGCTACTAATCAGGCAGCAGAAAGTGTAGCAGCAGAAGAAAAAGTAGTAGCTCAACCAATCCCAATTGGTGAATATCCAGAAACTCGTGAAAAGATGAGTGGAATTCGAAAAGCTATTGCTAAAGCAATGGTAAACTCTAAGCATACGGCTCCACATGTCACGTTAATGGATGAAGTTGATGTAACAAAACTAGTAGCTCACCGTAAAAAATTCAAAGAAGTGGCTGCGAATAAAGGGATTAAACTTACTTTCTTGCCTTATGTTGTAAAAGCTTTGACAAGTGCATTACGTGAATATCCAGCATTAAATACTTCAATTGATGATGCAACTAGTGAGATTATCCATAAGCATTACTTCAATATTGGGATTGCTGCAGATACTGATAAAGGTTTATTAGTTCCTGTTGTAAAAGATGCAGATCGTAAATCTGTCTTTAATATTTCCAATGAAATTAATGAACTTGCTACTAAAGCACGTGATGGAAAACTAGCACCAAATGAAATGAAAGGTGCATCATGCACGATTACCAACATAGGTTCTGCAGGTGGACAGTGGTTTACACCAGTTATTAACCATCCTGAGGTAGCCATTCTTGGAATTGGCCGTATAGCTGAGAAACCAATTGTTAGAGACGGGGAAATAGTTGCAGCTCCGGTACTCGCTTTATCTTTAAGCTTTGACCATCGTATCATTGATGGTGCAACTGCTCAGCATGCACTTAACCACATTAAGCGCTTGTTGAATGATCCGGAAACTTTGTTAATGGAGGCGTAATAAATGGTAGTTGGAGATTTCCCAATCGAAACGGATACTCTTGTTCTAGGTGCAGGCCCTGGTGGTTATGTAGCAGCTATTCGCGCTGCTCAACTTGGACAAAAAGTAACAATTGTAGAAAAAGAAAACCTTGGAGGAGTTTGTTTAAATGTTGGTTGTATTCCTTCGAAAGCATTGATTTCAGCTGGTCACCGTTATGAACATGCTTTACATTCTGAAACTATGGGTATAACTGCTGAAAATGTAAAAGTGGATTTTACGAAGGTACAAGAATGGAAAACAAGTGTAGTTAAGAAGCTTACTGGTGGAGTTGAAGGATTACTAAAAGGAAATAAAGTTGATATTGCTCGTGGTGAAGGATATTTTGTTGATGCTAATAACATTCGTGTTATGACTGAGAATTCAGCTCAAACTTATACATTCAAGAATGTTATTATCGCAACAGGTTCTCGACCTATTGAACTTCCAACCTTCAAATACTCAAAAAGAGTATTAAATTCAACTGGTGCATTGAACTTACCTGAAATTCCAAAGAAACTTGTGATTATCGGTGGTGGAGTTATCGGGGTTGAACTTGGTACTGCCTATGCTAATTTCGGTACAGAAGTTACGATTCTTGAAGGAAGCGCTGAATTATTTGCTGGAGCATTTGAAAAGCAAATGTCATCTCTTGTAGCGCGTAATTTAAAGAAAAAAGGCGCAGAAATTGTGACAAATGCAATGGCTAAAGGCGTTGTAGAAAAAGAAGACGGTGTTTCGGTAACTTATGAAGCAAAAGGGGAAGAAAAAACAATTGATGCTGACTATGTTTTAGTAACGGTTGGCCGCCGTCCAAATACGGATGAGATTGGACTTGAGCAACTTGGGCTTGAAATGTCTGATCGCGGACTAATCAAAATTGATAAGCAATGTCGGACGAATGTATCGAATGTTTATGCAATTGGTGATATTGTCGCAGGACCTCAACTTGCTCATAAAGCATCTTATGAAGCGAAAATTGCAGCAGAAGCGATTTCTGGACATCCTTCAGAAATTGATTATCTAGGCATTCCAGCAGTTGTTTTCTCAGATCCGGAACTTGCATCAGTAGGCTATACTGAACAGCAAGCGAAAGAAGAGGGAATTGAAGTAACTGCAGCTAAATTCCCATTCGCTGCAAATGGACGTGCATTAGCCTTAGATAGTACAGATGGATTTGTGAAGATTGTTACTCGTAAGGAAGATAGTTTAGTGATTGGTGCACAAATTGCCGGACCAAGTGCTTCTGATATGATTGCAGAGCTTGGCCTTGCGATTGAAGCAGGAATGACGGCTGAAGATCTAGCAATGACCATTCACGCACATCCAACTTTAGGAGAAATTACAATGGAAGCAGCTGAGGTTGCTTTAGGAACACCAATTCATATTGTTAAATAATATTAAAAAGGAACCGATTCGTAATTTGAATTTGGTTCCTTTTTTATAGAATCAATATATTCACTTGCTCATTAAAAGTACGCAATAATTTTGAAGAAGGGCTATTTTTGTGTAAGAGCTTGTTCAACAGGTTCAATAATCCTTTCTTTTGGAATAAGTCCGTCAACGCTGAATAATACTTTGTTTTGGTAAACGACTACCATTGCAGGGCTTTGCTCGATATGATATCGATCATAATATTTGGCAGCATCTTTAGAAGAAATAATGAGCATATTATGGATTTCTTTTGGAAATTTCTTTTTTAGTTCGATAATGGCATCATAATAGGAAGCTTCATCATCAAAGTTGGATTCTTGTGAGAAGAATAAAATTTGCTTGGTATTATGATTGATGACTAGTTTAGGTTCATCATGTTTCTTCTCTGATAAATAAAAGAAAAGAACTAGAATACATAAAACAAGGAATGCAGCCAACAACCCTTTCATCATGAATATCCCCACTCTTTGGATAAGCTAAGTTAATTAAACAAGTCTTCATTTTTCTCCATATTTTATCATAGGAATAAATATAAATATTTCATTTAATAAAAATGTTACATAAATGATAAATATTGTTATATTGATGCAAAAAGCTTGACTGGATTTATAAGAAGGGAGCAGATGAATAATACAAATTAATTTCACATGGCATACATACAATAACTCACTTTTTTTGATCCTAGTAAAGAAATGTATTACTCGTAATTGGTGGTGTGAAATGAAGGCATATACCGTATTTCTATTACAGTTGATAATTTGGAGTGGTTATCATTTAATCGAATGGTTATCAAAGCGTGATCATCCACTTAATAATATATTAATGTTTCTCATTTTCTTCTATCTTGCTATCATGATTAGTAATTCGATTTTAAAGTCTGCTAAAAAAACATTTTATTTAACTTTGTTAAGTCTAATCATTTATTGTACATTTCATATCACTTTATACTATATTCATTAAAATAAAAGACTTCCTGAGTAAGGTTGCTCCTTTAGGAAGTCTTTTGGTTCACTTTATTTACGTGGATAGTAATACATAATTCTGCCATTAAATAAATGTAACTCTGCTTTCAGCTTTTTTCCAAGGAATTTACAGAATTCATTTGCTTTTCCCTTATCGCCATATGTGGCAGTATGAGGTAAAGTCACTTGAATCACTGGTTGCTTATGTTCAGCCCCTTCTCCATCTGTAATATTCTCCTCTATAACACCAATGTATATCGCATGGTATCGATCATGATTAGAGGAAAGATGTAACCATGTACCATTTTCTACCTCTACTTCATGGATAACATATGGAAATGCAGCCTCTTGATAATTCCAATCCACTTGATTTCCAGTTTTAGTGGTAATTTGTTTATAATATTGTAATAATTCTCTAATCTCCCCAATGGTAACGTTTTCTCTAGCTGATGCAGGTACAAGTTTTAAGTAAGCATTTCTGACCATCATCCATCCCCCTTATAACATAAATAAAAATCTGTATTAATGATTCAATTTATTCTAGCACTGTTTAAAAAGTCATGACAATAAAAAGGGTTTTTCAAAGGAAGAGAAATATAGCACATCATTTTTTAGAAAGTGATTTTACTTATGAAAAAATAGGAGTAGAGACTTGTTTGTTATATAAGATTAAATTTTGTTGTCAAATGGTCAAAAATCAATTATAATAAGATTCTAAATATTTAAAAATTGGAGGGATCATATGGAATTGTTCAACAAATTATATGATGAATTTGAAAATGTGAATGTTCGTTTTGTAGGTTTTACGACTGAAAGTACAAGGTATGATTTTGGAATTATCTTTACAAATATGTTTTTTGGCAAGCCTCTTGTTGTTTGTATGCAAACTGGCCGCTCTACACTCCTCGACCCTAAAGACCTCGATGATATCGAATATATTCAAAGAGCATTTCCTATTCATGATGAACAGCAGGCGAAAGAATTAATTGAATTCTTTACCTCTGCTTTACCAAGTATCCCTTTTCTCACACAATATGAATAATCTTTAATAAACCAGAAGGATTTCAAATCTTTCTGGTTTTTCTATGTTAAAAATGTCATACTAATCTTTTGCATACGATAAACTAATGTAAGAATATGTAGAAAATGAGAATGAACTTTCTAAATGTGTCATACAAAATAGGCTTGAATTTTTAAATATGTTATATTATTATGGAATTAAGTTAATTAAAACGCTTTCCTAAAGAGGGAAACAAATAAGAAAAGGGGATATATAATGGGAACAATCGTTTGTCAAGATTGTGAATCAACTATTGCTTATTTTGAAGATGAAAAGGTAACCGTACTTTATTCAAAATGTGATTGCCCTTGCTGCAAGGAAAAGCATCATCACGAAAAATAAGCAGAAATCAGCGGGATTAAAGGGAAACTTGTTTTCAAAGATTTTGAAAGCGATTAAATAAAAAATAACTACACTAAAGCTTTGTTAGATCTATTCATTCGAATAGATCTTTCTATTGGTTGGAGAATTTATTCAATAAATATTGGCTATTTTCGGATCAATCGCTGCAAAGTCTTTCTTTAAAAAGTAAACACATAAAAAAGGCAGGTATCAAGTTATGATATCTGCCTTATCACTTTTCATTTTATTTTAGGGACATTATTTAATGGCACGGTGTTCTTTGATAACTCTTAGCATGCTTAAGTCATAATCTTCTGGTCCTTGAACAGGAAGTCCTGCTTCCATATTCTTTTTGATATAAATTAGGTTATCTTCCGTGATAATTTCACCAGGAATAAAGATAGGAATGCCTGGTGGATAGACCATGATAAATTCAGCAATAATTCTTCCTTCTGATTTGTCAAAGGTCACAAGCTCTGTCTCCGCATAAAAAGCATCACGAGGTGATAAAGCTAACACCGGGATCTCAGGTAAGAGGACGGATGTCTGAATCTTTTCTGCAACCCCTTTTCTTTCCTCAGCAAGGTGGCGTAAAGCTTTGATTAAGATATCAGCCTCATTTTGGGTGTCTCCTGATGTGATAATGCAAAGTATATTATACAAGTCAGACATTTCTACTTCGATATTATAGTGGTCTCGTAACCATTTCTCAACATCAAATCCATTTAAACCTAAATCTTTGACGGATATGATGAGTTTTGTTGGATCATAATCAAAGGCAGATTCGGATTTTAATATTTCTTCACCAACGCAGTACAGTCCTTCAATCTCGTTGACCTCTTTGCGAATGTATTGAGCCAATTGGATGGTCTTTTCAATCAGTTCTTTTCCTTCTGTCACCAGTCTTTTTCTTGCAACATCTAAAGAAGCAAGTAAAAGATAAGAAGTTGAAGTTGTCGTTAACATACTTAAAATTGATTGAACTCTTTTGACGGATATAAGTCCTTTTTTTACATTAAGGATAGAGCTTTGGGTCATGGATCCGCCAAGCTTATGAACACTTGTGGCAGCCATATCGGCTCCAGCTTGCATCGCAGATAATGGGAGTTCATCATGGAAATGGATATGTACTCCATGTGCTTCATCCACTAAAACTGGTACATGAAAGGAATGGGCAATCTCAACGATTGTCTTTAAATCTGCAGAAATGCCAAAATATGTTGGATTAATAACTAATAAAGCTTTAGCATCTGGATGCTGCTCCAGGGCTGTTTCAACTGCATGCAGGGTAATACCATGGGAAATTCCCAAGTTTTCATCTACTTCCGGATGGATAAAAATTGGTACAGCTCCCGAAAAAACGATAGCTGACATAACGGATTTATGCACATTTCGCGGAACAATGATTTTGTCCCCAGGGCCACAAACTGCCATAACCATAGCCATAATCGCCCCGCTCGTCCCTTGTACGGAGAAAAACGTATGATCTGCTCCAAAGGCTTCTGCTGCTAAATCTTGTGCTTGTTTAATCATTCCTTTTGGCTGGTGAAGATCATCAAGAGGTCCAATATTAATAAGATCTATCGATAAAGCATTATCACCAATAAATTGACGGAATTCTGGATCAAGACCTGCCCCTTTTTTATGTCCAGGAATGTGAAATTGAACAGGATTTTTCTTAACGTGGTTGAGTAAACCGCTAAATAACGGTGTTTCATTTTGTAACAATGTTGATCCACACCTCTTCGGATTAATATCTTGAAAAAAATAAAACAAATGAATTATAGCATTATTCATTTCCTTTGCATAGAGATTTTCTGCCTCTCCATAGATAGTTTTTGAAATTCAAAAGGAAAATAAAACATGGAAGTAGAACTTAATAAAAATAACTTTTTAGGAGGGGAGAAAAAATGAATTGGAAAACGGGGATAACGGAATTATTACATATTAAATATCCAATAATTCAAGGAGGGTTAGCTTATTTAGCCTACTCGGAGCTTTCGGCGGCTGTTTCAAATGCAGGGGGATTAGGACAAATCACTGCCATGAGCTTAGATACACCGGAGGATTTAAAAAAGGAAATTCAAAAGGTTAAGAAATTAACAAATAAACCATTTGGTGTTAATTTTGCCATTGGCCAACATGGAAGACCATTTTCTCATTTTTTGGATGTGGCTATTGAAGAAGCAGTACCAGTAATTTCAATGACGGGTGGGAACCCTTCGCCAATCTTTGAGCAGCTTAAGGGAACCAATATTAAAAAACTAGTATTAGTTGCTGCAAGAAGGCAAGCAGAAAAGGCAGAGGAATTAGGTGCCGATGCTGTGATGGTGGTTGGTCAGGAAGGCGGAGGCCATTTAGGAAGAAATGATATCGGGACTATGGTTCTTATTCCGCAAGTAGTGGATGCTGTCAACATTCCCGTGATTGCTTCTGGTGGAATTGGAGATGGCCGTGGATTAATGGCAGCTTTAAGTCTTGGTGCAGAGGGAATCGAAATGGGAACCCGTTTTATCGCAACAAAGGAATGCGTTCATGCGTCAGAATTATATAAGAATAAGTTGGTGGAAGGAACGGAGAATGACACGATTGTCATCAAACGCTCACTCGGGGCACCAGCCAGGGCGATTGCAAATAACTGGACTGAAAAGATTATCAATATTGAAAAAGAAGATGGAGGGTATGAAAAATTAAAGGATTATATTAGCGGGGAGGCGAATAAAAGATATATTTATGAAGGAAAAATGGATCAAGGCTTTGCCTGGGCAGGGCAAGTGATGGGATTAATAAAAGATATTCCTAGTGTGAAAGAATTAATTAAACGGATGATTGAAGAAGGGGAAGAAATTCGCAAAAAATGGGGAGACTAAGCTCTCATGGATAGTGTAATATAGAAAATGGTTTTATCCCACTCTTAACGGACATTTTGACTCCCACTTCAAGATTCTGAGAATACGAAGAAGATAAGTGGGAGATCAACTGTCCGGAAAGGTCCGACGAGGGATTAAGGTCCTAGTCAGGCGAAGCCACAGGATGTGGCGTTATGAGCCTGATTGATTTTTCTTTGGGCTTCAGCCCTTAGAAAAATCAATCAGGCTCTGCGTGACTAACCATCAGTGGGGGATGAATGGCAGACTAAAAGCGCGACGTCAACACATAAGTCTGCACTCGCACGTCCTGTGCGTCGAAAACCCCCACTGATGGATGTTTCACTTTATGCAGCAGGAGAAATAAAAGAAGGTGACAAACATGGAATATCAATATCCAATCGAGCCGGATTGGTCAACAGAAGAAATTATTGATGTCATTAAATTCTTCGAATATGTTGAAAAAGCATATGAGAGCGGAGTAGACCGTGACATATTGCTCACTGTTTATCGGAGATTTAAAGAAATCGTACCAAGTAAAGCAGAAGAGAAAAGAATATGTGGTGAATTTGAAGAAATCAGCGGCTATTCTTGTTATCAAACAGTAAAGAAGGTAAAAGAAACAGCCCCTGGTCAAAAAATAAAAATGAAAAAATAATGTTTTGCAAGAGGTTGACATATAATGAAAATACTATTCATAATAGGGGTCAACCTCCTTGAAGTTACCCTAAAAATGTGTAAAGAGGGACTAGATGTCTTAAAACCGAATCCACCTTTATTAGAAATTCTTGTCCTGATAAGGCGATTGCCTCTTCTTTTGTTAAGTGATATCCACATAATATTTCCGCTTTTTTTACAGTTTGTAATCGTTTGACTTTCAACAGTAAATCTTCTTTTGAAAGATCTCGATGCAATATAGCTTCCGGTTTTGTATGATCAAAGGACCAAACATAGTCAGCGGGTATCTCTTTATGTATCTTCTCTAAATGAGCTTCTAAAGATTTTCCAAACCTTACCTTATCTGGTGCTTCATAAATAATAGCAAACCAAATAAAGACATGTGTTTCCCATAATCCAATTTGAAAATGCGGGAGCATTTTATATCCTCTTCGATTATTGGCAAAGGCTACCCATGTATCGTTTGGAGGATTAATGGTTCTTCTTGCATGTTTTGCAACATGGGCAAACATCTCATCCCCTGTTAAAACGGTTAATGTCGGCGTAAAGTATTCAGCTAAGTCGGTTAGCTTTGGACGAATATGTTGAATTAAGGCATCCATTCTTGCATCTAAACCATCTATTTGAAATACGTTAAAATCTTCTTCAGTAAAACCTGTAAATGTCATCATCATCCACCTCTCACTTTGACAAACATTTTAGCACAATCATCATGAAAATTAAAAAGATTTGTCTAGCTTTCCTGTCATAAACTCTGCTAGGTTATCGCACAAATTTGTTGCAACAACAAGTGGAAACTCATAAGATATGATATAAGTAGTTTAAATAGTCTGAAAATTATTTTAGAAGGAGTGCGAAATAGTAATGAAACAAGTTGTAAATTCATTAAAATTAGAAAAAAAGGAAAAAGAAAGAACAGCGGTTTTACGCCTTGAATTAGATTATGAACTTGCCACTTTATTTGACGCGATACAAGAGGATAATGAGGATCAACAACATCTAAGTAAGCAAAAGTTAATGAAAATTCGGCAAGAATTATTAAAATTAAAAGCATTATAGAAAAATTTAAGGGTAGGGACAATGATAACTTTGAGCATTTTAATTCAATTACTTTTGGAATAATAAACGAACTCGAATTAATGGAATTGAGTTCGTTTTTTGTTTTGGAAAAAATATCATGTTAATAACTTGATGGGTTTAAAAAAAAACTATAAGCTTATGTTAATACTTGTACAAATTACCATCCATTCGATTTATTTTTGTAAAGGAAGATGATTTTATGGTGAACTGGAATGAAATAGACGCTTATGCTAAGAGTTGGGTGAAAGAAGCGGGAGAGGAAATTAAGAAATCGTTTAATCAAACATTAAACATTGAAACAAAGTCCAATCGTAATGATCTTGTTACCAATATTGACAAGCAAACGGAACAATTTTTTATTAAAAAGATCAAAGCAGCTTTTCCAGACCATAATATTCTAGGGGAAGAAGGATTTGGAGATAATATTGAAAGCCTAGAGGGGATTACGTGGATCATTGATCCGATAGATGGAACAATGAATTTTATTCATCAACAAAGGAACTTTGCTATATCCATTGGGATTTATGAGAACGGTATCGGGAAGATTGGATTAATTTATGATGTGATTCATGATGAACTTTACCATGCGATGAAAGGCAAAGGGGCATATTTAAATCATCGGGAACTATCTCCCCTAAAGGAAGTCAACGTGAATGAAGCCGTTATCTCCTTAAATGTTACATGGGTGATTCAAAATAACAAAATTGATCCCTCCATCTTATCTCGACTTGCTCATGATGTTCGTGGTACCCGATCTTATGGATCCGCTGCGTTAGAATTAGCTAGCATTGCGGCAGGAAGAATGGATGCTTATATCACATTACGTCTGTCTCCATGGGATTTTGCTGCTGGCATTGTTCTTCTTGAAGAAGTTGGAGGAATTGTCACAAATCTACACGGAGAACCACTTAACCTCTTAACGCAAAATTCGGTTTTGGTTGCTAAACCAGGATTACACCAAAGAGTGATGCACGATTATTTACATAATGGAAAATGGTAAAAAAAAAGATCGGATAATTTCCTAACGGGTTCCGTTAACTATCGAAACATCAAAAATGTAATGCAAAATGACCTTCAAATTGTATGGTAATTTGTAGGTCTATATTTGTTGATATAAGGGGATTTCGATCATTATTTTTGGAGAATTTGTAAGGCAATTTGGATATGAAAATGTAGGGGTACAATATCTAGTGTACCGCAGCAGAATATACTACATTTTTACTTGCAATTTGATATACAGAAAAATATTGCTTTTTTAAATTTAAAGTTAGCCTCTGTTATAACTGAATATTGATTTTACTGTGTATGAAAAATAAACGGAAAAATTCCGTCTATATTGGGAAATACCTATATTTCCTTAAAAATAAGGGGAGTTTTTCCGTTTATATTATCCAAATCTTTGTATTTTGTCTTATTTAGAGCAGTTAAGCGGAATATCTCCGCTTATATCTGCTTCTTTAGCTTCCTTTATATACATTAGCAGGAAATTCTCCGCCTATGAATTCTCATACCTACACGAAATCGATAAGAAGAAGGCGAAAATGGTTTGTAAACTTCTTAATGAGCATCATTCGTCATTCGCAATCCGAAGAATTAGCCATTAAAAGCAGAAATAGCAAGGGTATAAACCCTTGCTATTTCTAATATTATTTAATTTCTCAAGCCTTACCATTTGTCCTACATTTTCGAGTGCAAAAAGGATTACATTTGGGTTTGCATTTTCCTGTGTAAATTGTCGTTTTGCGATAGTTACGGAACCCATTAATAATTTCCGATCTTTTTCACAGTCTTCCGCTTTCTCTCATTTTTTTCTTCATGGAAAAGCCCATGCCCATAATGAATACTAAGCAAAGAAGTGCCAATATAACACCGATCACACTTTCTTCAGCAACGGCAATACCGATCCCCGTCATACATGTAACGCCAGCAAATGCAAATAATAAAAAGAGTAATTTAATTTTATCCATCCTAAAATCTCCCTTGTAAGTATAAGTGAGCATGTAAATATAGTCGATTCTAAGCTTATTCTGGTGAAGTTAAACAACCCATCTCAATGCTTTTCTTATCATTTTACACAAAAAGCTTTTAGTTTTCTATAGGAAAGTGATATAATATTTTAGTTGTGAAAAGAAATGTATATTAGATATTCATGTTATTTATGAATTTATTATAGGAGTGAACATATTTGAAATTAAGAGAAGATATTCGAAATATCGCGATTATTGCTCACGTTGATCACGGTAAAACAACATTGGTGGATCAATTATTGAAGCAAGCGGGAACATTTCGTACAAATGAACATGTGGAAGAACGCGCCATGGACTCAAATGATTTGGAAAGAGAGCGCGGGATTACCATCTTAGCGAAAAATACGGCAATCCATTATAAAGACAAAAGAATTAATATCTTAGACACTCCAGGCCATGCTGACTTTGGTGGTGAAGTGGAACGAATCATGAAAATGGTGGATGGTGTTCTATTAGTTGTAGATGCTTATGAAGGCTGTATGCCTCAAACACGCTTTGTCTTGAAAAAAGCGCTGGAACAAAATTTAACCCCGATTGTTGTTGTCAATAAAATTGATAGAGACTTTGCACGACCAGAGGAAGTCATTGATGAGGTTATCGATTTATTTATTGAACTTGACGCTACAGAAGAGCAACTTGAGTTTCCTGTCATCTATGCCTCAGCTATCAATGGAACAGCTAGCACAGATCCAAATAAACAGGATGAAAACATGAAATCTTTATATGAAGCCATTATTGAAAATATCCCAGCACCAGTAGATAATCGCGAGGAACCATTACAATTTCAGGTGGCTTTACTTGATTATAATGATTATGTCGGAAGAATCGGGATTGGTCGTGTGTTCCGTGGAACCATGCATGTTGGTCAGCAAGTAGCCTTAATGAAATTAGATGGAACGGTTAAACAGTTCCGTGTTACAAAAATCTTTGGTTTCTTTGGCTTAAAACGGGAAGAAATTCAAGAGGCCGTTGCCGGTGATTTAATTGCCGTATCCGGAATGGAGGACATTAACGTTGGGGAAACGGTATGTCCAATTGAACATCAAGAAGCACTACCATTATTAAGAATTGACGAACCTACGCTACAAATGACTTTTTTAGTGAATAACAGCCCATTTGCAGGTAGAGAAGGAAAGTATCTTACATCACGCAAAATTGAAGAAAGATTACGTTCTCAATTACAAACTGATGTCAGCCTTCGTGTTGAAAACACGGATTCTCCAGATGCTTGGGTTGTCTCTGGCCGTGGTGAATTGCATCTTTCCATTTTAATTGAGAATATGCGTCGTGAAGGCTATGAGCTTCAGGTATCAAAACCAGAGGTTATTGTGAAGGAAATTGATGGAGTACGCTGTGAACCTGTAGAACGTGTTCAAATTGACATTCCTGAAGAGCATACTGGAGCTGTAATGGAATCAATCGGAGCTCGTAAAGGTGAAATGCTTGATATGATTAATAATGGATCTGGTCAAGTAAGATTAATCTTCATGGTTCCTGCTCGTGGCTTAATTGGATATACAACTGAATTTTTAACCTTAACTCGGGGTTATGGGATTATCAACCATACATTTGATAGCTATCAGCCAATGGCTCAAGGTCAAGTTGGTGGAAGAAGACAAGGGGTGCTTGTTTCAATGGAAACAGGAAAAGCATCTATTTACGGTATTATGCAAGTTGAAGATAGAGGAACGATTTTTGTTGATGCGGGAACAGAAATTTATGAGGGAATGATTGTCGGCGAACATACTCGTGAAAATGACATTACGGTGAATATTACAAAAGTGAAGCAACAAACAAATGTTCGTTCTGCAACAAAAGATCAAACAGCAACCATGAAAAAACCTCGTATCATGTCTCTTGAGGAATCTTTAGAGTATTTAAATGATGACGAGTACTGTGAAGTTACACCGGAATCCATTCGTCTCCGCAAAAAAATTCTTGATAAGAATGAACGGGAAAGACTTGCAAGAAAGAAAAAATATGCGGAAATGAACTAATTTAATTAGTTATAAAGAAGGGTTGACTTTTTGTCAATCTTTCTTTTTTTTGTACGTAAAGTATAAATTGGCAACAAAGAAGAAACTCAACGTAGTGGCCAATTTTAGGAATTTAGTATAAGAGCACAAGGGAAGCTTCCGAGAGACACTTCGCAGCCGAAAAAAGCGCTTTTCTTTTTTCAGTGAATGACACCTCTGTCTTCGTCCTTAGGGGCTCGCCAATCGGCGGGTTTTCTTTATTTGTCAAGGTAGGGAGATTGAAATAGATTCGTTGTTCTCTTTTTGGTATAATATCTTAGAATCACGAGCTTTTTTATAAAAAACAAAATGGTGTGTTATGTAGTGTTGTGATTGAACTAAAATAGTAAGTACAAGGGAGCAGGGAGATATGGTAGATATAGGATCAAGATTGTCATTTTTTGCTGCATTATTTAATGTGGAAGAAAATTCAAAATTAGGTATGTGGCTCTTATATTTAACGATTTTGGCATTGTCAATTTTAGTATATAAGCTTGGATTTGCACAAAAGCTACCACTTATTAAATCGGTGCTGATTTATATTTTTCTTGCAATAGGAAGCACGATTTTGTGCTTTCTGGGGATATTTTTACCGATTGCGGAAGGATTAGTTCTTGCTGCGATCATTCTCATCATTTATAAAATTCGTCTTCGCCTTCATCAAAAACATGCGAACTAATCAATTAGGGGAGATATAAATGAGATCCGTACAAGATGCTATCTATAATTGGCTAACGATTAAGGTAGTCGTTGACGAAAGGCCGGGAGATACTGCTGCATATCAAACTGAAAAACTATTTTATGAGATATTGACTGATGAATTTGAGCTTTCCAATATTGAAATTCAAAAGGATGAGGAAATGTACTATGTACTGTATCAGATTCAAGGTGATTCCGGTAAAAAACGATTTCCACGTGAGCTCATTGAAGTTATGCTGAATCAAATTAAACAGGAGCCTGAGAAATACAGAAACTATTCAGGAGAATTATAGTACAAAATAAAAAACCGCTCAGGAGCGGTTTTTTCATCTTATTATGTGCATAGAAATTCTTACCATTCTTCTTCCTGTACTCTTTGTCGATATAAATGGAAATTTCCAGTTGCTTTTCGTTCATTGGTTCTTTTGGTGATCCGTTCTTCACAAGACATGCACATATATGTGTGAATGGGACGATTTCGTAATCTTTTTGCTTGGAATGAATAATCATCAATGTTTTCTATTTTGTCGCAGAGAACACATTTTACTCTCATTGATACACCTCAATAATATTAATTATCAATTATCCTTATCACTAGTATATCATGAAAAAGATGAAGATTCTTTATTATGGGTTAAGCAAAATTGATGATTCCATTTTTTTGTAGTAATATAATGGTAAAATTGAGGAGGGTTATTTATGCCGAATCGAGTGGAACCGAAATTAATTACACCTTTGTATGATATTTTAAAAAAAGAGCATTTTTGTACAATAGCAACAGTAGATTATGAAACGAACGGTCCAAATGTTAATTCAATCTCATGGATTTATGCTAAGGACGCTCGGACTCTTCTCTTTGCTGTTGATAGTCGTTCTAGAATAATTTTAAACATTCAACATAATGGAAAGATTGTCTTTCATTTAATTGCAAATGAATCCACTTATTCCATCAGCGGTTTTGCTGAAGTAAAGGTTCCTGAATTAAAAAATGTCCCGATAAAACTAGCTCTTGTCGAAATGAAAATTAATGAAGTGAGAGATGTCATGTTCTATGGTTCAAGAATCTCTGTGGAACCTATGTATGATAAAACTTATGATAAGGAAGCCGCTGAAAAATTAGATAAACAAGTCATGGATGCATTAAGACGTGAATCAAAATAATGGAATTAGATATGACGCCTTTTTAATAGCTACTGAGGCTTAAGTTACGCAAAAAAACACACTTTAAGTGTGTTTTTTATATGGATCATGATCAATTTCAGACAGTGTAAGACAGCAAGTAAAAACGGATAATAGTTCCAAGGGTTGAATTTGATTAAGGGATTGTTATGTCACAAATCTTATATAGTTATCATATTTATTTATAATTTTCTATCAATTATACTTTAAGTATGGGCAAATCTAGCGCATTCCTTTGGTAAAAATTGATTCATGTAAAAATCATATAAAGGGGAGGGTCCTGTGAAAGAACAAGAACAACTACACGATATGTGGAAAATGTTTGTGTTTGAAGGGAAGCTTCATCCAGATATGGAATCGATGATTCAAAGCTCATGGATGCGTTCAAAGGAGAATCATGTAGATCCTTTTCAGACAATTGGAAAAGAAAAACTTTCTGAAAAAGAAATACAACAAAAACTGCGAAAGAAGAAGGGATTGATTGATACCGCTCAACCATTGATGAAAACGCTTTATCACTATATTAAAGGCACCGGGTTTCTTGTAACGCTAAGTGATGAAGAGGGTTACCTATTAATAGTCATTGGTGATGAGGATGAGCGAATGGCAGCCGAAAAAATCAATTTCGTTGTTGGGGCAAATTGGAGCGAAGAAGTGATGGGGACAAACGCAATTGGTACAGCCATAAAGGATAAGCTCCCTACTCAAATTATGAGTTATCAGCATTTTTCAGTAATCAACCAATCGTGGTCATGCTCTGCTTCACCCATATTTAATCGTGCTGGCAAAATGTTTGGAGTATTGAATGTATCTGGGTTAAGTGAAAATATGCATCCTCATACATTAGGAATGGTTGTATCGAATGCAAAGGCAATTGAAAATCAATTAATGGTTGAAGAAATGACCCTTCAATGGAAAAGCCACAAGATTGCTACAAAAACAATAACAGAACAAGTGGATTTGATTTTTGACGACATTATTGGGGAAAATCCATTTTTCTTACAATCAATCACAGATGCAAAATTAGTTGCAAAAACGGACTCAACCGTTCTCATCATGGGGGAAAGTGGGACAGGAAAGGATTTATTTGCCCAAGCTATTCATAATGAAAGTGCACGCCGAGATTTCCCGTTTATTGCAATTAATTGTGGAGCAATCCCAAAAGAATTATTGGCAAGTGAACTTTTTGGTTATGTGGATGGGGCGTTTACTGGTGCCCGAAGAGGAGGATGTGCAGGAAAATTCGAGCTGGCGCATGAAGGTACCGTTTTTTTAGATGAAATAGCTGAAATGTCCTTAGCGATGCAGGTCCTACTTCTTCGCGTATTGCAGAATAAAACGGTAACCCGCATTGGTGGTGCGAAGGAAATACCTGTGAATGTTAGAATTATAGCAGCCACGAATAAAAATTTGCAGCAGGAAGTTTCGAATGGACGTTTTCGTGAAGATCTATTTTTCCGTCTTAATGTGATGCCGATTCAAATTCCAAGCTTGCGTTACCGTAAAGATGATATTCCTATTTTGGTTCATTATTTTGTTGCAAAGCTTGGAGAAAAATTACAAAAAGACATACCAAACATTCCAGATGATGTCATGGATTTTTTGTGTAAATATGATTGGCAAGGAAATGTGCGAGAGCTTCAAAATGTATTAGAGTACGCCATGGTGAAAGCAAATGCTCGTGTAATAAGCGCAGAGTTATTTCCTGCTTATATGAATATCCAAAGGAATGAGGAACAGATGGATTTTCCTCCGATACCTAGAAAGGATATCATACAAAAGCAGGCTATAGAGGATTCTATCGACAAGTATGATGGGAATTTTAGTAGGGCGGCAAAATATTTAGGGATTTCCAGAAGTACACTTTATCGAAAAATGAAAAGATATCATATCCAATAGACTGTCCCAATTTTATACACTGTCCCGTCTCAAACAGACTGAGGTGTATAAAATTGGGACAGTTTTTTTATTGAGAGTAGAAAGGACGGGTATGTTAAAGTGGCATAAAAAATGCAAGAACAATATAAGAAAGCCATTTTTTAAGCAAAAGGAGGAAATTCAAGTGTTGGTAACAGAAGAAAAGGTGAATATTCCTGTTGAGAAGCTGAAATGGATGTACGAAACAATGGTAAAAAGTCGCTATTTTGAAGAAATGATGGTCGAAGCGTACAGCGAAGGAAAAAAGCCGATTTTTAATATTGGAGCAGGGCCAGTTCCAGGGGAAATGCATCTAAGTAATGGAGAAGAACCAGCAGCAGTAGGCATATGCGCTCATTTGAAAAAAGAAGATACCGTATCTTCAACTCATCGTCCTCATCACCATGCGATTGCAAAGGGTGTTGACTTAAAGAAAATGACAGCAGAAATATTTGGGAAGGTAACTGGTTTAGGAAAGGGAAAAGGCGGACATATGCATTTGTTTGATCCAAATGTTAATTTTTCTTGCGGTGGGATTGTCGGAGCTGGGCTCCCGCATGCAGTTGGCTCAGCACTAGCTGCAAAGAAGAAAGGAGAAGACTTTGTTGCGGTTGCCTTTATTGGGGAAGGTGCTGCTAATGCAGGAAGCTTTCATGAGTCCATGAATCTAGCTGCTTTATGGAAATTACCACTTCTTTTAGTGATTGAAGATAATGCATATGGAATTTCTGTTCCAAAGTCAACATCTACATCAGTTGATAGCAATGAAACACGTGCAATCGCTTATGGCATAAAAGGTTATCGGGTTCATGATAATGATCCAATTGAAATGTATCTTGTGTCCGAAGAAGCGATTGCTCATGCGAGAAGTGGTCAAGGTCCATCGATAATTGAAATTGAAACCTATCGTTTCTTAGGGCATTTTCAGGGTGATCCTGAAACTTATCGTAGCAAAGAGGAAGTTCCAAGTCTTCTTAAAAAGGATCCAATTATGAAATTAAAAGAGCTGTTAATAAAGGAAAAATATATGTCAATTGGAGAAATGGAGGAAATGGAAAATAAGGTAAAAAAAGAAGTTGATGAAGCTTATGCTTTTGCAAGAGGAAGCGAATATCCACAACCAGAGTCAGCGCTGGAAGATGTTTTCAACAATTAATGAGTGGAAAAGGAAGGCGATTTTTGATGGAAACTATTCAAAAGCGAATGTTAACTGGGAATAAAGCAATAGCTGAAGCAATCGCACTTGAAATGGACAGAGATCCAAATGTCTTTGTTCTTGGGGAGGATGTTGGAAAGTACGGAGGAATTTTTGGGGCAACTCAAGGATTATATGAAAAATATGGTGCTGATCGAATCATGGATACCCCTATTTCAGAAACTGGATTTATCGGTGCTGCCATTGGTGCTGCTTCTCAAGGAATGCGCCCAATCGCAGAGCTTATGTTTGTGGACTTTTTTGGAGTATGCATGGATCAAATTTATAATCAAATGGCGAAAATACAATACATGTCTGGTGGAAGTGTTAAACTTCCAATGGTGTTGATGACAGCTGTTGGTGGAGGTTATAGTGATGCTTCACAGCATTCACAAACTCTGTATGCAACCTTTGCCCATATTCCGGGACTGAAAGTTGTTGCACCATCTACACCATATGATTTAAAAGGTATGATGATTTCAGCAATAAAAGATGATAATCCTGTGTTGTTCATGTTTCATAAGTCCTTACAAGGTCTAGGTTGGATGGACCAACTGGATGCAGCGATATCTCATGTTCCTGAAGAAGCATATACGATTCCTTTAAATAAGGCAAAGGTTGTTCGGGAAGGAACTGATGTCACTATCGTTGGATTACAAATGACCATGCATTATGCATTGCAAGCAGCAAATAATTTGGAAAAGGATGGGGTAAGTGCTGAAGTCATTGATTTACGTTCGCTTTCTCCAATTGATAAGGATACGATTTTAGCATCTGTCAGAAAAACACATCGCTTAATTGTTGTTGATGAAGATTACTTATCTTATGGTGTGACAGCTGAAATTTCTGCCATCATTGCGGAAGAGGCATTATATGATTTAGACGCTCCTGTTAAACGAATTGCTATACCAAATGTCCCAATTCCATATAGCCGACCATTAGAAAAATTTGTTCTCCCAAATCCTGAAGAAATCTATCTTTCCGCTTTAAAACTTATGAATGAAGGACAGTGAGGGGGGACAAGGATTATGTATGAGGTAAAATTACCACAAACCTCTGATGACTCTATAGAAAGTATGATTGTATTCTGGCATAAATCTGTAGGAGATACCATAAAAAAAGGGGAGATATTAGTCGAAGTTCAAACTGAAAAAGCGGTATCGGAAATTGCTGCTGAAGAAGATGGAATTTTGAAAGAAATTCTTATCCCTAGAGGAGAGGTGGCAAGGGGTGGTGAAACACTAGCCACTATCGAATCTGTTTCAGAAAAGAAAGAAGGAAATCAAGCATTAAATCCGTCATTTGGCCAAAGAAAGCCAAATATGAATGGGGTTCAGAATAAAAGTCAATTTGTCCGGGTGCTGCCGCGAATTAGACGTTTGGCTCGAGATTTAGGGGTCAACCTTTCTTCGGTTTCAGGTACCGGAATAAATGGGCAAATAACAGAAAATGATGTTCGGAATGCGGTTCATCAAAAACAGGACTCTGAAGCTTTCATTACTCCTTTTAATGAAATAAGAAAGACAATCGCCAAAAGAATGAGCGATAGCTTAATGACCTCAGCACAATTAACTGAAACTGCATGGGCGGATGTTACGGAATTAGATCGAAAAAGAACGGCTTCAGAAAAGAATTTTAGCTGGAATGATATAGTGCTTTATGCTGTTATCAAGTCCTTAAAACAACATTCCAACGTCAATATACATGTAATTGGCGAAGAAATCAGACGGTATCCATCCATTCATTTAGGTGTGGCAGTCGATACAGAGGAGGGATTATTTGTTCCTGTCATTCATCATGCAGATCGATTAAGCTTGACACAGTTAAGGGAAATGGCTCATCAGCTCATTGAAAAAACAAAAAATCATCAGCTTTCAACCGAAGAACAATCAGGGTCTACCTTTACGGTTACCAATCTAGGCAGCTTAGGGATTCAGTTTTTTACGCCAATCATTAATAAACCAGAGGGAGCTATTTTGGGTGTAGGGCAAATTGAAAGTGATATTATCATGAAAGACGAACAAGTATTTGAAAGAAAGCGACTTCCACTAAGCTTGACGTTTGACCATCGTGCCATCGACGGTGCCCCAGCTGCGAGATTTTTGCAAACGGTTTGCCAAACGCTTCAGCATCCGGAAATTATTTTCGAAGAAATGCCTGTTTAGGAAAAAAGAGAGACCGCCTGTGTTAAAGTGTACCCTTTGTAAAGGACATTTAAAAAAAAGGCCTAGGCTATCTGTAAAAGATGATTCCTGTACTGTACAGGAGTCATCTTTTTTAGGTTCCATTGGTATCTAGTATGGTTATAGTGTCG